>NZ_JAAKGU010000019.1:0-45265 GCF_011043685.1 Paenibacillus apii
TATATTTTATTTGGCTAGGGCCAATCCTAACTTTTTAACTGTATTGGATACAACTGTACGCTGATGATGGACAAATTACCGGGATTTGGTTTGCGGTTATGCCGATTTTTTCAAAGAAATCCCTTCTCATGTAATGTTCTTGACAGTACAAAAGGCCTTTGCTAAGATGGCAATAATATATTTTTGGACATGCCGCTCCAACTTACTTGACGATTAGAACCAGTGTACTTTCTGTTCAATATATCTGTCCTCCGTGGATGGACTTGAGACGAAGGTTGTTCTTTTTATAAAGTTCGCGGGCCGTGAGAACAAAGAATACAAGGAGGAATGACCCAGGTGTGGGAAGATAAGTTTGGTAAAGAGGGATTGACTTTTGACGACGTATTGCTGGTGCCGCGTAAATCGGAAGTGCTGCCTAAGGAAGTGGATTTGTCCACTGAGCTCAGCAAGAATGTGAAACTGAATATTCCGCTGATTAGCGCCGGTATGGATACCGTAACCGAGGCGGCTATGGCGATTGCAATGGCGCGCGAGGGCGGCGTTGGCATTATCCACAAGAACATGTCTGTTGAGCAGCAAGCGGAAGAAGTGGACCGGGTAAAGCGCTCTGAGAGCGGCGTTATTACCAATCCTTTTTCGCTTACCCCGGCACATATGGTTTCCGACGCTGAGCGTCTGATGGGCAAATATCGTATTTCCGGTGTGCCGGTTGTAGATGAGAACAATAGACTGGTAGGGATTATTACGAACCGCGATTTGCGGTTTATCCACGATTTTGATATTCCGATCAGCGAAGTCATGACGAAGGAAAATCTGGTCACCGCCCCTGTTGGCACGACTCTGGCCGAAGCTGAGGTTTTGCTGCAGCGCCATAAGATCGAGAAGCTTCCGCTTGTAGACGATAACTACATTTTAAAAGGACTCATTACCATAAAAGATATTGAAAAGGCGATTCAGTTCCCTAACGGCGCCAAAGACGCTCAAGGACGTCTTCTGGTGGGAGCCGCTGTCGGTATTTCCAAAGATACCTTTGACCGGGTAGAAGCGCTGGTTAAGGCCGGAGTTGACCTGATTGTTGTCGATTCGGCCCATGGGCATCACATCAATATCCTCGATGCGGTCCGCAAGGTTCGTGAGCTGTACCCGGATTTGACGATTATAGCGGGAAATGTGGCTACCGGCGAGGCTACACGCGATCTGATCGAAGCTGGGGCTTCGATCGTCAAGGTCGGCATTGGTCCAGGCTCGATCTGTACAACCCGTGTCATTGCAGGTATCGGCGTACCGCAGATTACGGCTATTTATGATTGCGCCTCTGTAGCGCGTGAATACGGAGTGCCGATTATCGCGGACGGGGGCATTAAATACTCCGGAGATATTACCAAAGCAATTGCAGCCGGCGCGTCTGCCGTCATGCTGGGAAGCCTGTTCGCAGGCACGGAAGAGAGCCCGGGAGAATCCGAAATTTATCAAGGACGCAAATTCAAGGTATACCGCGGCATGGGCAGCATGAGCGCCATGAAGCAGGGCAGTAAGGATCGCTACTTCCAGGACGACGATAAGAAGCTTGTTCCGGAAGGTATTGAAGGCCGTGTAGCATTTAAAGGCCCGCTGTCCGATACGGTGCATCAGCTGATCGGCGGATTGCGCTCCGGTATGGGATACTGCGGTACGGAGACGTTGAAGGGACTGCGCGAAGAAACCTCCTTCATCCGGATTACCGGAGCGGGGCTTCGCGAAAGTCATCCGCATGATGTGCAAATTACGAAGGAAGCGCCCAACTATTCCCTATAAGAGAACATTATTGAAAATACGGACAGATAGGACGAATTTCGCCCTGTCTGTCTTTTTTTGATTGTACCCCTGTGTTAGAATAGAACAAGCAATTCTAGATGATGTTTAAAAGGGAGAGTTTAAATCCATTGAAGTTCAAGCGTAAATCCAGTGTGAAGCAAATGGCAGTGAAGACAGCAACAGCGGGTCTGCTTTTAAATATGCTTGTGTTATCCCCTATTCCGGCGTTGGCAGAAAGCGTTCAGACGCCGGTCCCGGCAACGGCGAATACATCCGCGGCACCGGCTGCGGCGGGAACCCCCGTAACCATTCCTTCGGTTCAATCGCTTGGTTTGAATCTGAGATCGGCCGTGCTGCTTGAGCCGACGACCGGACAAGTCCTTCTGTCGCTGAATGCGGATGTGCCGCTTCCTCCAGCCAGTATGACGAAGATGATGACGGAATATCTCGTTGCCGACGCCGTCAAGAATGGCAAGCTGTCCTGGGATCAGAAAGTAACCGTTGGTGAAAATGCCGCCGAGCAGATTGGCTCGCGTATTTTTTTGGCCGCGGGAGATCAACATACCATTGAAGAACTGTACATAGCCATGGCGGTTGGCTCAGCCAATGATGCTACCGTCGCGCTGGCCGAGACGCTTTCCGGTTCGGAACAGGAATTCGTCAAGCTGATGAACGAGACCGCCCAGAAGATGGGGATGAAGACAGCGTATTTTGTCAACTCTACCGGGCTCAGCCGTGAAGATATGCCTGCCAAGTTCCGTCCGGATACGGATAAGGAAACGGTAATGTCGGCAATGGATGCGGCGATTCTTGCCCAGCATATTGTTACCGATCATCCTGACTTCTCGAAATATACGACCATTCAATCGTATAAATTCCGCGAACGGGATTCGGCACCTATGGTAAACTATAACTGGATGCTGGAAGCGAACCAAAATATCCCTAACTTTAAAGCGTACGCCTATCCCGGCCTGGACGGCCTGAAGACGGGACATACCTCCAGCGCGGGCAACTGCTTTACGGGCACTGCTGTGCGCGACGGCATACGCCTGATTAGCGTGGTTATGGGAGCCAACTCCGAAGCCCACCGCTTCACGGAGACGAAGAAGGTGCTTGATTTTGGATTTAACAATTTTGAAGTCAAGCAGGTCGTTGCGGCCAAAGCTGTGATTGCCGGACACGAGACGGTTCCGATTGAGAAAGGCAAGAAGAGCACAGTGCCGGTGGTAACCGACGCAGGCGCGACTTTTGTCGTTCCGAAGGGGACAGCCTCTCCGCAAATTACGTCAACCGTCCAGGTTAACGATGCATCGACGCTGGTTGCGCCGATCAAGCAAGGCACGAAAGTCGGAAAGGTCACCTATACGTATAAGGTGGACGGAATAGGGACCCAGCAGAAGACAGTCAATCTCATCACATCCGAAGAAGCGGAGAAAGCCGGCTGGTTCAAGCTTCTCTTCCGGGCGATTGGGAGTTTCTTTAGCGACATTTTTTCGGGAATCAAGAATTTATTCTAAATTTTAAGAATAACGACTTAATTCCGAGTAAATGGCTTGTATATTTAGCCGCCATGCGGTAAAATAAAAAGTTAGATTAAGATAGATTATCGGGAGGCTTGAAGAGATGGAAACAGGAACATCGCGAGTTAAAAGGGGTATGGCAGAAATGCAGAAAGGCGGCGTCATCATGGACGTCATGAATGCGGAACAGGCTAAAATTGCCGAAGCCGCAGGCGCTGTAGCCGTTATGGCTCTGGAGCGTGTGCCATCCGACATTCGTGCGGCAGGCGGCGTGGCCCGTATGGCCGACCCTACCATCGTGGAAGAGGTAATCAAGGTCGTAAGCATCCCCGTTATGGCAAAAGCCCGTATCGGCCATTATGTAGAAGCGAAAGTACTGGAATCCCTGGGTGTCGACTACCTGGACGAAAGTGAAGTGCTAACGCCGGCGGATGAAGTGTTCCATATCGATAAACGTGAATTCACCGTGCCTTTCGTGTGCGGAGCGAAGGATCTGGGAGAAGCTCTGCGCCGCATCAGCGAAGGCGCGTCCATGATCCGCACCAAAGGTGAGCCGGGAACCGGCAACATCGTAGAAGCGGTTCGTCATATGCGCTATATCAACAGCCAAATCCGCAAGGTTCAAAATTTGTCGAAGGACGAGCTGTATGCTGAAGCCAAAAATCTTGGCGTGTCTTACGACCTGCTGCTTGAAGTTCATGAGCTCGGCAAGCTGCCTGTCGTTAACTTCGCTGCAGGCGGCGTAGCTACACCGGCTGATGCCGCGCTGATGATGCACCTGGGAGCGGATGGCGTATTCGTAGGCTCCGGTATTTTCAAATCGGACAACCCGGAGAAATTCGCCCGTGCGATTGTTGAGGCGACGACCCATTACACGGATTACAAGCTGATCGCTGAAGTATCCAAGAACCTTGGGGCAGCGATGAAAGGCATTGATATTGCAACTCTGAGCGCTGCCGAGCGGATGTCCGAGCGCGGCTGGTAATAGAGAGAAGGGTTTTGAAATGAAGATTGGTGTACTGGCGCTTCAGGGCGCCGTAACAGAACATATTGTGAGCATCGGCAAGACAGGTGCCGAAGGAACGCCGATCAAGCGGGTAGAGCAGCTGGATGAAGTGGAAGGGCTAATCATTCCCGGAGGCGAGAGCACGACGATCGGCAAGCTGATGCACAAGTACGGCTTCATCGATGCCATTCGCGAGTTCGCGGGCCAAGGCAAGCCGGTCTTCGGGACATGTGCCGGACTTATTGTGCTGGCGAAGGAAATTGTGGGCGGTGAATCGGCGCATCTGGAGCTGATGGACATTACCGTTCAGCGGAATGCCTTTGGAAGACAGCGGGAGAGCTTTGAATGCGATCTGGATGTCAAAGGAATCGATGAACCGGTCCGTGCCGTATTTATCCGGGCTCCGCTCATTGAGAAAGTCGGCCCGAACGTCGAGGTGCTGTCCGTCTATAACGACGAGATTGTAACCGCGCGCGAAGGCAACCTGCTTGTGTCTTCTTTTCACCCGGAATTAACGGATGATTACCGGCTGCATCAGTACTTTGCGGATATGGTGCAGGCTGCCGGGTCAACCGAACAGTAACCGCATATTTAAACATCCTGACTCTTTCAAAGCCTTCACCGGCTATTTGGAAGAGTTAGGGCTGTTTCAGGAGGGAAATGTCGTGTTAGATGTTAAAATATTGCGCACCGATTATGCCAAGGTAGAGGAGGCGCTCGACAAACGCGGCAAATCGCAGGATTTGATCTCCGGATTTCCGGCGCTGGATCTTCGCCGCCGTGAACTGCTGCAAGAGACGGAAAGCTTGAAGAACCGCCGCAACACCGTCTCGGGCGAGGTCGCCAGGAAAAAGAAGAACGGCGAGCCGGCCGACGAGCTGATTGCCGAAATGCGGAACGTATCGGACCGGATCAAAGAGCTGGACGATGAAGTGCGGGAGCTGGAAAATCAAATTTCCGAGCTGATGCTGAGCATTCCGAACATACCCCACGAATCGGTGCCGGTCGGCAAATCCGAGGAAGAGAATGTCGAAGTGCGCCGCTGGTCTCAGCCGCGTGAATTCAGCTTTACACCGAAGTCCCATTGGGAGCTGGCGCAAAATCTGGATATCCTCGACTTTGAAGCCGCCGCTAAGGTAACGGGTTCGCGTTTTGTCTTTTATAAAGGTCTTGGCGCCCGCCTGGAGCGCGCGGTAATCAACTTTATGATGGATCTGCACAGCGGGGAGCATCAATACGAAGAAATGCTGCCGCCATATATCGTCAATAAAGACAGTCTGTATGGCACAGGACAGCTTCCCAAATTCGAAGAGGACCTGTTCAAGCTGCGCGACACGGAGTATTACCTGATTCCGACGGCCGAAGTGCCGGTAACGAACTATTACCGAGAAGAAATTTTGAACGCTTCCGATTTGCCGAAATATTTTGTCGCTTACAGCTCCTGCTTCCGATCGGAAGCTGGTTCGGCCGGACGGGATACCCGCGGGCTGATCCGCCAGCATCAATTCAACAAGGTCGAGCTGGTCAAGCTGACATCGCCGGAAACCTCTTATGAAGAGCTTGAGAAAATGACAGCAGACGCCGAAAGCGTACTGCAGCTGCTTGAGCTGCCTTACCGCGTGCTGGCGCTCTGTACAGGCGATATGGGCTTTACCGCAGCCAAAACCTATGATCTCGAAGTGTGGCTGCCGGAAAGCGGCATGTACCGCGAAATTTCGTCCTGCTCGAACACCGAGGACTTCCAGGCACGGCGGGCCAACATTCGTTTCCGTAAGGAACCGAAGGCCAAACCGGAATTCGTGCATACGCTCAATGGCTCGGCTTTGGCGGTAGGACGCACGGTAGCTGCTATTCTGGAGAATTATCAGCAGGAGGACGGCAGTGTGCTTATTCCGGAACGTCTTCAGCCTTATATGGGCAACGTGAAGGCGATACGGCCAAAGACGAACCAGTAAATGGAGTTGCTTCGGCACCGTCTCATATGGTACAATCTCTAATGCATGTGATATTTGCTGCATATGGAGAGGTACCGAAGCGGTCATAACGGGGCGGTCTTGAAAACCGTTAGGGTGCAAGCCCACATGGGTTCGAATCCCATCCTCTCCGCCATATCTTTTATCTTGAATATGTATATGAGAGCATAAGCCGTTTCCCTCGGGGAACGGCTTTTTAGCATTCACTTAAGGCCCCTTTTCAAAGGATGCGAGGTGGACAGGAAGCAGAGAATAAAAACCCCGCTTTCTCCGCAATGTATTAGAGAAGGAGGCTGATCACATTTATGGAACAACAATTACAGCTGGACCAGCAGCAGCTCGTATCCGCTTGGCAGGAACGTCTTCCCTCATTTATGGATGATGGAGACAGCTATTCCGTACAGCCCGACGGAGCCGACCGGAAGAGCCTGCTTATTCATTTTAACGCGGCGGGACGTCAGAACTACTCTCTGGATTTTCGCTGCACGTACGTAGACAGCCGGGAGGTCACGGTAGACCTTCTCGATGTCGAGCAGGCCGGATTGCATACCGATGAACGAACCGACGCCGTACAGCAGCTGGCGCAGCGGTATACACGGCAGATCCACGAGTGCGCTCAGGACCTTAAGGATCTGACCAATCCCTAATTTTAAAGGAGGACGAGAACATGAGCAAACCGAAGACCATTCAGGTTCCCGGAACACAGCCCGCGATAGACGAAATGAAGACGCGTCATAACAGTGACGGTCCGGAGCCGCTTTCCGGCTCCAAGAAGGTAAAGCAGGCGAATCATGTCAGCCATAACAATCCGCAAGGATAACATTTTATTGGAAATGGTTTATCTGGGGAAGCAAATCGTTTATCATAAGATGGGGGGAAGATAGTTCTTTAATTGGGAGAGGAGAGAAAAAATGTTTAAAAAGTGGGGAATTTCCACAGCAGCATTGCTGCTCGCGACAGCCGTAATCCTGCCGGGGTGCGGAACCAAGCAAGCTCCGAAGGAAGCGCTGCAGGGTGCGGCAAGCAAAGCGGCTGCCATGACTTCTTATGAAATGAAGAGCAAGTTCGTTATCAACAACCTGACGATTGATGCGCCAAGCGAACAATCCTCTGCGATGACGACACAGGTGCTGAGCATGCTCAAGAACGCGGACATTTCGATTGATGGTGTGTATCAAGCCGATCCGATGCAGACGGAAATGACACTGGTGCTGAATTTGAAAGGCGATATGACAATGAGCTTTTCCGTTCCGATGGTGATGACGACGGAGAAGCTGTATGTTAAGATTCCGAGCATTCCGTTCCTCCCTATTCCGGAAAATGTCGTAGGCAAGTTCGTGATGCTTGACCTGAAGAAGCTTGCGGAACAGGAAGGCACTGAGTTTAATCCGGGCATGCTGGATACGCAGAAGACCCAGAAGCTGTCCAATGAGGTGCTGGGTACGCTGCTGGCCGAATATGACGAGAGCAAGTATTTTAAGAACATTGATCCCAAAGATGCGAATCTGCCGGAGGGCGTAGACGCCAAGCAGGTGGTTCAATTCCAGATCGCCAATGAGAATGTTAAAGAAGCCGTCACGATCTTTGTCAACAATGCGCTTCCGAAAATTTTGGATATTCTGTCCAAGGAAGAGTACAAGAATTTGCTCCAGATCGACCAGAAGCAGCTAGACGAAGCGAAGGCGGATTTGCAGAACAGCGAGAAGAAGGCGGAGTTCGACAAAACTCTGGCGAAGCTGGATCAGTATCTGACCGTAAATCAGTTCCGCTTCAACACTGCGATCAACAAAGACGAGTTCCCGGTCTATCAGGATTTGGCGCTCGATATCAAGGTTACCAATCCGGATGACGGGACCAAAGTGGGATTGTCGCTGACCGGCAGCAATCAATACAGCAAGATTAATGAAAAACCGGCATTCAAAATCGGTATCCCCCAAGGCAGTGACGTCATTACCGAGGAAGAGCTGCAGCAGCAGTTTGGCTCGCTTGGTTCCTATTAACCAGGAAGAATCGAATACAGGCTCTTAACAAAAGAGTCTGCCCCAGCGAAAAACCCCGCTTAAGCGCTCATACGCTTATAGCGGGGTTTTTACTAATCATTTTGCAGCGGCTGGGTGCGATAGGGTTACATGGGCGGATTTCCCTCAGAGGAAACCTCGTCGGCCAAAAGGGCATAAGTCCGGTGATCCTGCCATTGTCCGTCAATTTTAATAAAGCGGCGTGCGATGCCTTCCGCCTGGAACCCGTTCTTCTCCAAGACCCTTCTGGAAGCGTCATTGTGCAGGAGGATGGCGGCTTGCAGCCGGTGCAGACCCAACGCCTGAAAGGCATATTCCGCGGCAAGGCCGACAGCGCTCGTCATATAGCCCCGCCCTTGATGCTCATAGTCGATAAAATAGCCGAGATCGGCGAACTGCCCCACCCCGCGTACAATATTGCTGATGGTAATCTGTCCGATCAAATACTCCTCTTCGGAGGAAAAAATTCCGAACATGTACGCCCGGTCCTGCTCCTCATCCTTCATTCGCTCAAGAATGAGCTGCTTCTGGCTTTTCAGAGTAAAAAATTCTTCGTCTCGCTTAGGCTCGTACCGGCTGTGGACAATGCGGTTGCGCAGGCGCAAATCCAGCAGGGCTTCCGCATTCTGAGACCGGATGGGGGCCAGATAAATGCCGGCTGATTGATTCGTTAGAATGAATGACATTACCGTCTATTCCTCCCTGGCTTTTTTCTGCAGGCGCTCCTGCCGAAGCCGCCGGAAGAAAGAGGTCAAGAGTCCGGCGCATTCCGCCTGCATAATGCCGGATAGGACTTCGGTCCGGTGATTGAACCGCGGTTCCTCCAGCAAATTCATCAGTGTCCCGGCGCAGCCCGCTTTCGGATCAGGCGTGCCGTACACCGTAAGCGGAACTCTGGACTGCACGATGGCTCCCGCGCACATCGGACACGGCTCAAGTGTGACGTATAACGTGCATTCCAGCAGGCGCCAGGAGTTCATCGCGGCGCTTGCTTCGCGAATGGCCACCATTTCCGCATGGGCCGTGGAATCCATCGTCGTTTCACGCAGGTTGTACCCTCTGCCGATAATCTCGCCGTTCCTGACGATAACCGCACCTATAGGAACCTCGCCCAGCGCTTCCGCTTTTTGCGCTTCTGCGATGGCTTCGGCCATCCACCGCTCATGTTCTTCCCGCCGCCCAGGGCTTGTCTCATTATCCCAGTTGTCCAAAAGATTCTTCCTTTCCGCTCCGGGCCGGATTGTTCTGCGAACGAGTATTCGTTCTTAACAAGTTGTGCATAACTCTGTGGAAAACCTGGTCGTTATCCACAATATTATACACATACGGGGTGTTGATTCTGTTCGTATGTGTATAACCTGTGGACTCTTTTCTATCCTATTGTAGAGAAGTGCCCATTGATTTTCAATGACAAGCCGCCGGAATGCTTCATATAAATGCGGTTAAACGCTTTTCAAATGGAAGGGCAAACGGTATGATTATTATTGAGAACGACAGGAACGGCCAGCCGTCCAAGAGGTGAAAAATTAGCTTGTCTATAAAAACGAAGCTTTCTGCAATTATATTCGGCTCCGTATTGCTTATTCTGGCACTGAATTTAACTCTTAACACCTATGCGACCCGTAATAATCTGTGGAACGAGACCGAGAGAAACATGAAGACGGCGGCTAGTCAGATTGCCGTT
Source organism: Paenibacillus apii (assembly GCF_011043685.1). Lineage (NCBI taxonomy): Bacteria > Bacillati > Bacillota > Bacilli > Caryophanales > Paenibacillaceae > Paenibacillus > Paenibacillus apii. Next base: position 9,996 of record NZ_JAAKGU010000019.1, read on the forward strand.
TCCGTAGAACAGAGCAATTACAGCTCCAATTATGCGGAACAACTGATCGCGCAAAATTTGCGGATGGCCGCTATTTTGATATCGAATGAACTGAGCCCCGATATAGCGAACGTAAGCAACGCTGAGTTGAAGGCGCTAGCCGCAAAAGTAGGAGTCTCCAACATATCACTGCTGGTCAGGACCGAGGACGATATTGTGGTGAAGAAGTCCTCCGATCCCAAAGAACTGGGCTTGCCGACCAAAGGCTGGGGATTCTGGTACACGGCTTTTGTCGATCTGTTCGAAGGACGGGATGTATCGGTAACCAAAGGGCAGCGCATGGATCATTTTTGGTCTGGTCCCTTTGAGTATTCCTCCTCCAATCCCGAGTATATCGAGAAGTGGGGCTATTACTATGACGGGCGAAGCAATTATATTATTGATCCGTATATTCGCAGCACGTCGATTAGCAATTATGTAAGAATTATGAGTCCGGAAGAGATTGTGAAGCAGACGATGGAGGTCAACCCTGATATTTTGGAGATCACGGGCATCAATCCCTCCACATTCGGTTCATCCACTATGGCTCCGGATGGAACCGACAGCGTGAATGTCAAGCTGCGCAACCGGCCGATCATGTACGGAACCTACCGGTTCGGAGACCTGGAGCGGGATAAATGGGCGGTGAAAGAAGCGCTGGTTAAAAAAGAGCCGGTCATGTTGGACACGACGGCGCGCGGGGTCAGGGTACTGAAGAGCTTTATTCCCGTGACTCTGCCCGATTCGGGCGCCTATGTGATCAGCGTGGTGATCGATTACTCGGTCATTACGTCGGTTATCCGGGATCAACTGTGGAACAACATCCGGATTTCCCTGGTGCTGCTTGCCGTGTTCCTCGTAGGAAGCTACATTGTGGCTGGCTTTATTATCCGGCCTATTCAGGCGATCCTCACCAAGGTGCAGGATGTTTCCCGGGGCAGGTTCGAGCCCCCGCTTGAAGTCAGAAGCCGGGACGAGCTCGGGCAGCTGGCGCTGCGCGTCAACGCCATGACACGGAATCTGGCCCTTCACACAAGCCGTCTTAGGCAGACACTGGATGAGAACCGCGAGGTTAAAGAGCATCTGGAGTCAGTCATCAACGGTACTTCCGATGCGATCCATACTTCGGATATGACCGGCAGAATCATCAGCGTGAACCGCGCTTTTGAAGAGCTGTACGGCTGGAAAGAACGCGAGGTTATTGGAAGGATCATAAATCTCGTTCCGGAATCCGCGGCCAAAGAAGAGGGGACCCGGCTTCAATGGCTGATTCGGGGAGCGCATCTGCCTCCGACGGAGACGGTACGTCTGAAAAGGGACAGTTCGGTCGTCGAGGTCAGCATCAGCACCTCCGTCATCCGGGACGAAGAGGGCAAGCCGCTGTCTTTCGTGCATGTCTCGCGCGATATGACGGAGCGGAACCGGATGGAGGAGCTGCTCCGTCAATCCGAGAAGCTGACCACCGTTGGCCAGCTCGCTGCGGGCGTGGCGCATGAAATCCGGAATCCGCTTACGACGCTCCGGGGCTTTTTACAGCTGCAAAAGGAAAAGCAGACGGTTGTCCCCCTGCATGTGGATTTGATGCTCTCCGAGCTGGAGCGGATCAACCTCATTGTCAGCGAATTTTTGATCTTGGCCAAGCCTCAGGCCGTACGGTTTCAGCAAAAGGATGTCCGCCACATTCTGCATGATGTGATCTCCCTGCTGGACAGCCAGGCCCATTTGCACAATATCGAGGTCAAGGACCGGTTTGAAACGACCCCGGCGATGGTACACTGTGAAGAGAACCAATTGAAGCAAGTATTCATCAATATTATCAAGAACGGGATTGAATCCATGTCCGCAGGCGGAACGTTAACGCTGGAACAGAAGCGTCTTGAGGATTCAATCGTTATTGTTATTACGGATGAAGGTGAAGGAATCCCGGCGGAGATGCTGCCGAAGCTTGGACAGCCGTTCTTTACGAACAAGGAGACGGGAACGGGACTTGGCCTGATGATCTGCCAGCGGATTATTCAAGCGCATAAAGGATTAATGGAGATTGAAAGTCAGGTCGGCCGGGGGACCTCGGTAACGATTGCGCTACCGGCCGCCGAAGAGAGCGCGGAGACTGCCAACGCGGAAGTTGGCGCGGAAAAAGAAACGGAGTGACAAGACCAGCATGAGAATTAACAAGTTTATCAGCGAGACCGGCTACTGCTCGCGGCGGGAGGCGGATAAGCTGGTGGAAAACGGCCGGGTGACCATTAACGGCGAACGGGCCGTGCTCGGCAGCCAGGCTGAAGCGGGAGACGAGGTACGGATAGACGGGAAAAGGCTGGAAAGCGAGTCCCAAACCGTTTATATCGCACTTAACAAGCCGGTAGGGATTACGTCAACGACAGAGGGCCACATTAAAGGCAATATTGTCGATTTTGTCGGACATCATGAGCGGATTTTTCCAATCGGACGGCTGGACAAGGACTCGGAAGGGCTGATCCTGCTCACCAATGATGGGGACATCGTCAACAAAATCCTTCGCGCCGAAGGCCGGCATGAGAAGGAGTACATCGTTACCGTGGACCGTCCGATTACGCCTTCCTTTATCACCGGAATGTCCAGCGGGGTGAAGATTCTTGGAGAAAAGACGCTGCCCTGCCAGGTTACCCGGATGGCGGAGCGGGTCTTTCGGATTATTCTGACCGAAGGCAAGAACCGGCAGATCCGCCGGATGTGCAGCGCCTTCGGCTATGAAGTGCGGCGGCTGCAGCGCATTCGCATTATGAATATCCGCCTAGGAAACCTTCCGGCAGGCAAGTGGCGCGATCTTACCCCGGCCGAGAAGAAGGAGCTGGGCGAAATGCTAAGGTACAAGCTTCAGTAAAAGACTCCAGCGAATCAAGGCGGAATATAAATAAAGAGCTGTTTTCGGCCCCGGCACGGGAAGCGAAAGCAGCTCTTTTATTTTAAAGAAAGTAGAGGTTACAAGGTCTTGCCGTCATTTGGCGGGCAGTGTAGTCTTATTATCCTGATATTTGCGGAGAATGGACACTTCGACCCGGCGGTTCTTCGCCCGTCCGGCGGCGGTTGAGTTATCGGCAATCGGATGGTATTCCCCGTATCCAATGACGCTGAACTTCTCCGGATTCAGATAAGGATTCACGAGCAGAATCTTCATGAACTGCAGCGCCCGGTTAGCGCTAAGATCCCAGTTGGAGGAGTATTCGCTGTTGGAAATCGGAATGTTGTCGGTATACCCCTGCACGACCACTTCGTAATCGGGGAACTGCTGCAGCATTTGCGAGATCGATCTGGCGAGCTGCCGGGATTCCGGCTTCACGATAGCTTGGCCGGAGGCGAACAGCGCGTTGTCGCTGATCGTAATCAACAGCTGCGACTGGTTCAGCTTCGTGCTGAGCAGGTTGGTCAGGCCGTTGTTTTTGATATACTGGTCAAACTGCTTCTTCAGCTTCTCCAGTTCCTCCTGCTCCTTCTGACGGAGCTTGGCGAGGTCGGCCTCGGTGGTGTTCTTTTCGGCGATCGTGTTCAACTTTGTGGATTTGCCTGAATCCAAATCGCTATTGGTAGGCGCCATGGATGTATTATCCAGCACGCCCGTACCCCCGTTGAGAGCAGAGCTGAATGCCTGCGCCATCTCCTCGAATTTCTTTGCATCCGTCGCGCTCATCGCGTACAGTACCAGGAACAGGGCGACGAGCAGCGTCATCAGGTCGGAATACGGAAGGAGCCAGGATTCGTCGGCGTGCTCCTCATGGTCTTCGTGTCTAGTCTTTTTGCTCACCGGAGCCACCTTCCTTCTGGTTCAGCTTGGCGCGCTCTGCAGGGGTCAGAAACACGGAGAGCTTCTGGTTGATCGCAATGGTGGATACGCCGGACTGGATGGACAGAAGACCCTCGAGCATCATCATCCGGATCTGGATTTCCTGCTTGGACAGCCGCTTCAGCTTGTTGGACATTGGATGCCAAAGGACATAACCGGTAAAAATACCGAGCAGCGTAGCGATAAAGGCCGCCCCGATAGCGTGTGCCAGCTTCTCCATCGCGCTCATGTCCGCCAGGGCGGCGATCAGCCCGATAACGGCTCCAAGCACCCCGAGTGTCGGCGCGTACATACCCGCCTGAGAGAAGATCAGCGCGCCGGATTTATGACGCTCTTCGGTTGCATGGATATCTTCAAGCAGCACATCCCGGACAAACTCCTGGTCGTTGCCGTCGATGATCATCCGCATGCCGCTCCGCAAGAAATCATCCTGAATCTCATCCACCTTCGATTCAAGCGCCAACAGGCCTTCGCGCCGGGTAATGGAGGCCCACTCCATGAACATGGTGATGACCTCTCCCTTATCGATCAGCTTCTTCCCGCCGATAAACAGAATTTTGAACAGCTTCGGCACATTTTTGATTTCCGACATCGGGAAGGCCATGAACAGCGATGCTGCGGTACCTACGAGAATGATGGTAAAGGCGGCGGGGTTCTTGAGGGCGATGAGCGGCGCTCCCTTAAGATACATGCCATAAACCACCGCAATTATACCGAGCACTAGGCCAATAATTGAAGAAATCTGCATTTGTACACCTCGTCCATGAGTATTAAAAGTGATCTCGCGAATGCCGCGTCTATCATCCTTGAATGGGCGGCGGGCTTACTAGCGGAGAACAACTATGTCTATTCTTATTTATCGACAGCCGGCCCTTTTTTGTGAAGGCATTTAGGCTATAATGGATGAGGAAAGGGTATTCATCTGTTTATGAAGCGGAGTGATAGCGGTGGGTGTAAAGCATGGAAGAGATTACGGAGATATTTTACGAGACCTGACCAAAGCGGTTGAGCGTATACCGGACAGTTATCTTTTTTTCGAAATGGAACCGGACGAATGGCAGGAGCTGCCCCGTGAGTCCAAGCTCGAAGTATGGGAAGCGCTGGCGGAGGATCTATTCTATGCCCTCGGAAATGAGGCGGTAATCCAGGTTGGCAGCGGCGTCGTCATATACGACAAGGATGCGCATCGCATCAATATTTTGGTCGGTGAAGAAGATTTGGAATCGGTTTCGTTGATCTAGGCAGGAAGAAGCAGCAACGCCGGATTTGCCGCATTCCTCCCTCCATGTTAAAATTGGTAGTGTCTGAGGTATATTTGCCGGGATTCAAGAATACATTAAACCGAAAATAAGCGTTTTTCCTGGCGCATCCCTTGGACGTAAGACCTGAGGGATGTTTTGTTTAACGGGAAGGCGAATGGAACCTAAACGGCTGCTTTTTTAAGGAGGAAACATAAAGTGTTATTAACTGAGGGAGAACTGCAGGAGCAGGTGGGCAGGCTGGAAGGCTGGAAGCTGGACAGCGGGGCCATCGTACGCAAATACATGTTCAACGATTTTATGAAGGGCATTGCATTCGTGGACGAGGTGGCTGCCATCTCGGAGGCGTTCGACCATCATCCGCATATCACAATCGATTATAAAACGGTCATTCTGCGGCTTACGACAAACGAGGAGGGCGGCATTACCGCGCTTGACGTGCGTGAAGCCCATGAGTTTAATGAGGCGTTCGAGAAGACCCGTTAAATAGACGACAAGAGAAGAATGTTATGAAAAATACGCCCCTGTGCCGGGAAGCATGAAGCCTTCCGCGCAGCGGCGTATTGTTGTTTCGGCGCTTATTTTTGCTCGGACAGCCACATGGCGACGTGGGCAATCTCCTCGGGGGCCAGCTTATCCTTAAAGGATGGCATTTGTCCCCGTCCTTTGGTCACGATGCTGTAAATCTGCTCGGCCGTTTTCTCGCCGCCTATCTTCTGCAGATTCGGTCCGACTCCGCCCTGAAGCTGATCGCCATGGCAGGTGATGCAGTTGGCTTTTACGGTCGCTTCGGCTTTGGCGGGATCGGCTGTAACGCTTGGCATGGCCTCATTGTTCTGCTCGGAGACCTGCTCTTTTCCGGGCAGAGTGAACATCAGGATAACCGCGAAGGCGCAGGCAGCGAAAAATAATCCGCTCATGATCCACTTTTGCATCCCCAATCGTCCTCCCCTGTGTAAGCTGCTCCTCTAATTATAACGGATGGTAAAGCGTTATCATAGGGTTTGTGTCAAAAAATTGAACGATGGGCGGCGGGGCTTAGCTTTCAAGGAAGGACTTATCATAGACCATGCAGTAAAAAGGTTTTTCACCGCTTGGCGTCCGGCGTTCGTAAGTGTCGGTGATCGTAAAGCCGCTTTTGCGGTAGGCCCGGATGGCTCTTTGATTCCAGGTCAGAACTTCAAGATCGATCTCCCGGCTGGGATAGCGCTTCAGCGCCTCCTTCACAATCGCTCCGACAAACAAATGGCCGAGGCCTTGCCCGCACAAATCGGGACGCATGCCGATGCCAAGACGCACCGTGCCTTCCATTGGAAAGAGCTGGGCGAAGCCGCAAAGTTCGTTCTCTTCGTTCAAGACCGAGACATACTGCTCCCTCCGAATCCGCGGGTCCCCGAACTCAATGCCGAGTGCCTCCATTTGATCCCAGGACAGCCAGCCGTAAATATTGTAGGGCGCCTTGTAATGCCAACCGCAGATGTCTCTGGCATGCGCAGATGTCATGGGCCCGACATGGAAGATGACGTTGGAGCTAATCATTCGTTCAGCGACCTCCTCTCCCCGGTAAGGGAAACCTATATATTAAATTATATACAAAAAAAGGCGATTTCGACGCAAAAACTTTGCAGCCCGGAAAGAGAGCATGGGAGCGCAGGTGATTTCAGGAGTTATGGCCGGGGGGAAATGGCGTGTTTGACGAATCCAGGAGGGGGTATTATACAAGTAACAACTTTAATAGTTCTTATAAAAAAACAAAAACCCTCGCCGGGGCTGAGCCAGGCAGGGGTTCTGCGGTCACTCTTACTGCACATCATCATTGTCTACGGAATCAACGGCTGCGGATTGATAGGCACTGGAGGCCATAACCCGTTTGGCGCCAACAAAACGATTGACATAATAGCTGTCGTTCAGGGAAGTAATGGTAACGCCCTTCGAAGACGAAGCATGGGCGAATTTACCGGAGCCGACGTAAATGCCGACATGGGAAACGCCTTTACCCGTGGTGTTAAAGAATACAAGATCGCCTGCTCTCAGTTCACTGCGGGATACCGCATCTCCCATTCTGAATTGGGAGCCCGACTGATGCGGCAGATCAATGCCTATCTTATTGAATACATACATGGTAAATCCGGAGCAATCGAACCCGCTTGTGCTCGTGCCGCCGGATACATACTTGGTTCCAATGGCGTCGTCAATCACTTTATCCATTTTGGAATCCGCAAAGGCGCTGCCTGCTCCGAGTGTGAGAACGATGGAAAAGCTGAGGAATGCTGCTGCCAACTTCTTCTTCAAAAAGATTGACTCCTTCCAAATGCCTGCGAGGTTAGCTTAAGGATTCGGTAGAAGGTCCCCTATGACCCCTCTATTGGACAGGAGGTCAATTCACCCAAAGATGGTTCCCCCGCTTCCCTAATGGTTAGGGAACTCGGCACATACGATATAGTGTTCGGATTATGTCCTATAAATCATGACAAATTTATCGTCAAAACGTTAATATTCATTACAAAAATGTTACTATAAACTTATAGCGCTTATTGTAACAAACCTTTTGTTGCTTGGCAATCACTTTTAACATAGCAGAATTCGATTTTATAGCGCTTACATTTCAGAATTCGCTTGAAATCCCTGGATAAAAATCGCGTTTTTATGCTAAAAAAAATTTTTCAGCGCCGATTTTTGCAAAATCTGTTTCAAGCCGCCGAATGAAGTGTAGCTAAACTATATACAGGAAAAAGGGAAGAACCCGGAACGGATGATCTGGATCATATTCCGGGCAGGATAATCAATCGTAAGCCACCGCCTGGTAGGCTTTGGTGTTCATGACACGCTTGGCGCCGACATAACGGTTGGCCCAGTAGGACTGGTTAAGCGAGCTGATGGTTACGCCGCGCGAAGAAGAGGAGTTCGCGAATTTGCCATTGCCGACATAAATGCCGACATGGGAAACGCCGCTGCCGAGCGTATTGAAGAAGACAAGATCTCCCGATCGCAGTTTGCTGCGCGATACGGAGGTTCCCACTTTGAATTGCGCTTTGGATGTACGAGGAATGTTAAGTCCTAATTTGGTGAATACATATTTGGTAAATCCGGAGCAATCGAAACCGGCTGTGCTCATTCCACCGGTTTTATATGAGGTTCCCAAAGTTTTTGCAATGACCGTGTCCATTTTCGAATCTGCGAAAGCGCTTCCTGTACCCAAGGTGAAAGCCATCACAAGGCCCAGCGCAGCGGCTGCGAGTTTTTTCTTGATATGTTGACCTTTCAAAGCTTATGTTCTCCTTCCAATGCCTGCGTGGTTAGCTTAAGGATTCGGTTTGAAGGTTCCCTATGACCTCTTTGGTTACAAGATCAATTCACCCAAAAAAATGGTTCCCCCGCTCCCCGGTGCCCGGGAATTTGGCTAGTTATGCACCAGAACAATCGACTTGATTTATCATCATACGACAAAATAACAAAATAGTTTAAAATGATTACAAACTTGTTACCTTAGCACAAGGCTCATTGTAGCAGAGGATTTGCGGTTTGGCAAATTTATTTCAGAGGACGAAATGTTGGAAAATATCAAAATAAAAAAGAGTTCGGATTCCTGTCACGGAATTTGAACTCTTTTTGCTTGCTTCGGTATATAAATTTAGGAAACCTTCGTTTTGCCGCGCCATAGATGATACTGCGCCGCCAGCCCCCACAAAGCGAATAGGGTGGAAGGGAGAGGCGCAAGCTGCCTGATGAGAAAAGCGAGCAGTCCGGGGCAGAGGATCCCCGTTACCGCGCATATAAGGAAGATCAACAGTCCCGCGAGTCTGAACAGAATCCGCAGCGCCGCGGCGGGGAGGAAGCATCGCAGGGCCGTCAGCAGGGAAGCGAATAGCCCGGCGCCAGCGGTATAACCGAACTGCATATACAGCAGAATCTGGCGAATGATAAACACGTAGAGCAGCCATCCGAGAATGAACGGCAGCAGCTTCAGGAGCAGCCCCGGCTCCCAGTAGGAGGACAGGATGAGTCTGCGCCCCTCGGGGAGAAGCCAGTATAGGGGAAGAAGGGACAAGGCCCATTCAGCGGCGCTGAAGAGCAGGACGGGCAGACCGTATTTTTTCATGCCGGGAAAAAAGAACAGCCCGCGCTCGCCCCTGCTCTCCTGATGCAGCTCATGCAGGAGTCCGGCTCGTATGAACGGCGTCGCCAGCAGGCGCACGCCCGCCAGAACAAGCAGCGTCCACAGCCAGCGCCGCACGTCGGGCTCGGAAGTCAGGCTGAATTGGGCGTCGATATAATACAGCAGCCTGCCTATCGCGCTGCCGCCGGCATTCTCGGAAGGGTACCGCAGAAGCGCGGGAACGACGGCGGACCTTACGAAGCGGTACAGAAAATACCCCCAGAGCAGCCGGTAGATAAACAGCAGAATCAGAATATACAGCTGTTCCTTGACGCTGCCCCAGCCGCGGGTTATATAAGATCTCATTTCATTTCACCTCACCAGACGAAAATGCCGAGCACAGTTTCGATTGCGTTTGTCAGGCTTAGCGTCCAGCGGGATACGGCGGCGGCGGGGAGAGCCGCTTTTCTGAAGTTGTTGATATGCTTGTTCTCCAGCAGGACTTCGTGACCCGGGTCCACCTCGGCTGAAACGAGGGGAGCCGCGGAGGAGAGCCGGAACGAGGCCTTTCCTCCCTCGCCGTCCCAGATCTTGTGCAGCGTGCTGCCGTTAGCAAAAGTGAATTTTATGCTCACGCCGGTGTACAGGCTGCCCTTATTGGCGACGGTCGTCAGCGACTCGTAGCCGCCTTTTTTGCTTTTGCCTACGGTGATGTCTTCCACGGTGAAATCGGGTGCGCCGCCGCCATACACGTAACGGTCGAAGTAATCCTGCCACGATTTTTTAGTCACCTTCTCCACGATTTTTTGGAAGTCGGCGGTACCCGGGTGCTGGAAACGATATTTTCGGGCATAAGAGGACATAATCGTATCCATTGCCTTGGCGCCGACCTGCCGTTCGATATCTTTGAGCACCAGCTTGCCGCGTATATAGACGTTCTGGGTGTAGACATTCGCGCTGCCATATTTCCAGGCATCCAGAGTCAGCGGCATCGGCTTCGTAACGAAGTTGGCCTGAAGCGGAAGGTTGGGAGCGATTCCGTATTCCTTCTGCATCAGTCTGTCCTCGGCGTAGGAGGTGAAGCTCTCGTCCAGCCAGGCTTCCTCGAACTCGTTGCTGGCCACCATTCCATAGAAGAACTGATGCCCGATCTCATGAATCACCGTCCGTTCCAGCGAAGTATCGGCAGAGCCGCTCTCCGCGCCGAAGGCGGTGATCAAGGTGGGGTACTCCATGCCTCCCGCTCCGTTTCCCGCCTTGGGCGGCACAACGATGGACAGCGTGGTGTACGGATAGGGGCCATACCATTTGCTGAAAACGTTGAGCGCGGCCTCGGCGGCTTGGAAATAGCGCTCTGCCAGATTTTTATGCAGGGGGTCCAAATACAGCTTGATTCGCACACCGGGCACATTCGCCGAGGAGTAGGCTTTTTCCGCATAGACAAAGTCGGGAGAAGCGGCCCAGGCGAAATCATGAACGTCATCGGCGTAAAATTGATATATTTTTCGTCCCTCTGCTATTCTGGGGCTCTTAACGGGAAATCCGGTTGCTCCCACGGTATAATTTGCGGGAACGGAAATGGCCACGCTGTATATCCCGAAATCGCTGTAAAATTCGGAGGTGCCGTGGTACTGGTGCAAATTCCAGCCTTCTTCCCCCCTGCCCCGCGCCTCTGCGGGCTCGTAGACGCTCAGCTTCGGAAACCACTGCCCTGCCATGACAAAATCTCCGGATTCCCCCATGCGGGCAAATATTTTCGGCAGACGCACTTCATACCGCAGCTTAACCGTAACGCTTTCTCCGCCGTTCACCGGCTGCGGTAGATGGATCTTGATCAGTGTCTTGTCATCCGGGTTGCCGTCGTCGGGCTGGACGTACTGCATCCGGTGCATCAGGGAAACGCCGTCGGTTGTTCGCACATCGGTCAGCGTTATCGATCCGAACCCATCCTGGGGCATGGTGTCGCTGCGCAGCTTGCCGCCGGATTCTTTCATGAAGGTCGTGCTGTCTGATGCAAAGGCATTCGGGTACAGGTGGAAGTACAGATCGCTAACCGGGTTCTTGCCGGGATGGGTCCACGTTACCGTCTCGGCGGCGGTCAGGGTGCTTGTGCCCGGATCGAGCTGCACGCTGATGTGGTACTCCGCCACTCTCCGGCTGAGAGCCGGGGCGGAGCTGGCGGCCGGAGGAACGGGCATAGCGGGTTTGCCTGCCTGTTCCTGGCGGGGACTGGCCGGGGACTTGGCCGTTTCCGGAGCAGCGGCATAGCGGGAGACCGGGGAAGATCCGGATAGCGCCCATATTCCTCCGCCCAGCAGACAGAGGGCGGTCAGGGCGGCGAAGAGATAAGTCGTACGGAATCGTCGCTTCATACTGTAATTCCTCCCGTTGACAAGCTTCTACGGGATGTATATGTTGGCATTCGCCGTATTATTAGCTAAAATTAAAATATTCAAGAAGAAACGCCTGACGGCGTCTTTCAAGACGCAAGTGCGTTTCTCGTAGAAATACAAGGTCTTTTATAAGCGTGAAACTTATAAATTCTTGTATTTCAAGAAGAAACGGCTGTGCCGTCCTTTTGCCGGCGGTTTAACGGTTCTTCCAGGAGATACAGGCAAAACATAGGCGCGAAGCCTATCCATCATTACATGATTACACTAGGGAAGGAAGTGCGGCATGGACAACAAGCAGCCGGATGGCAAGAAGCAGATTGCTTTGAATATTGTGAACGCCAAAAGCAAACATAAAGGATTCGGAGCGGGCTCGATCGATCTGAACAACGTGTCGCCCGTAATCATCGACGGAGACGAAGCGGTTATCGACGTTGGCGCCATGCACGCCAAGAGCAAGGTGGAGAAGGGGATCAAGTTCTCCATGGAGCGCGAGGATGTGCCGAATGGCAGACAGGTATGGGTCGTATGGGTAGCCGTTGAACACACACCGGAGGGCCGGCATTACGCGGGGCTGACCGCGTGCGAGATGTGGATCGACAGCGAGGCGAAGCGCGGCTGGAAGATCCTTGCCGATCATGTGAACAAGCTGGATTATGCGCTTAAGCGGCGGGTGATTACCGATGGGCTCGGCGCGCGGGAGAAAGCGGCGCTGAAATCGCTGCTCATCTCGCATAACGAGGATTGGTGGAACGCGTCGCCCGATGAACTGAAGCAAGCCCTCGAAGGCTGAAGTATCCGGCGCCAAGCTGGACCTTTGACGGGACAGAATAACGATGCCACACGCAAAAAAGGCTTCGCCTTTCCTTAGAATATAAGGAGGCGAAGCCTTTTATATATAGAGCAGAGAGACCGCTGCTTCTACCGGCCGTTGCCGAATTTTCGCTTAAGCTGACTGACTCTTGCCTGACTGATGCCCAGCATCAGGGCAAGCTCCTTCTGATTGGCGGCCGGATGCTCCTGCATCGTTTGCTCCAGGCGGTCGCGGAGCTCTTCCGATTTCGTCTTCTTTTTGCCTGCGATACGTTCGAAAGTGGGTTCAAGCTGCTCCTTCTCCGGCTCCGGTTCACGATCTTCCAGGCCGGGGTTCGTCAGCTCCTGAAGGCAGCGGCTACAAATGAATTGATCCTTGAAATAGGTGACATTGTCCAGACTCCTGCAGAAGGTGCATTCCGTTGAAGTATATTTCCGCAATACAATAATGTGATCGTCCAAAATGAAAAACTCGATAGGATCCCCTATGTCGATATTTCGCGTCATACGGATTTCTACGGGAACCACAATGCGTCCAAGATTGTCTAAACTTCGGATCATGCCGGTATCCTTCATCCCATGTCCCTCATTTATATCTTCAGATTTGGTTGTATTTAATTATTATAACAGTAAATGTATTTTAAGATAAGGGGAAAGCATGTACGTAAAATAGACCTCCTGCACCAAAGGGGCAGAAGGTCCATTCGAAGGAAAGCTCATCTCCCGAGCATCAGGTAACGCCAACTGGTCGCCGGGATGGTCGATCTCGGTATCGGGATACGCCTTAGTTGTTCTCTACTGGCCAGACGAAAGGCTCGGCCTTGCTGTCATGCACCGAGACATACGGGTTATCCCGGATATAGAAGCGCCAGGGAAGGGCCGCATATTCCTCCGCGTAGGCGATGTTAATGCGCGGAGCCCGGACAATCGGAAGGCGGCGCGGATCGTAGCCGCTTTCCAGCCGGAGCGGGCCGCCGGGCTGATCGAGACGAAGCCCGTTCAGGCTTCGGTCAATCCGCAGCGCCCGGCAGAGCTTGCCAGGTCCGCCGGACAGGTCGGACGGCCTCCGGATAGCGGTTCCCCGGTTAGCGGCCATAAGCTGCGCATCCCGGGGAGACAGAGGCTCCACCGCACGAACCAGTACCGCGTGAGGATTGTTCTCCTCCGCGGTCACGATATTGAAGCAATGATGCATGCCGTAGATCAGATACACATAAGCGGTTCCTCCGGCGCGGAACATGGCATCGGTGCGGTCCGTCCGCCTTCCGCCATAGGCGTGGCTGCCTTTGTCTTCCGCTCCGCCGTAGCTCTCGGTCTCCACAATCCGGCAGCGGATCTCCCCGTCCACCGTGAGGCGGACGAGATGCTGGCCTAGCAGCAGCGGCGCCGCATGAAGCGCGGGCAGGGCAAAGAGGGAGGACAGGGACCGTCCTTCCGGCTTGCCGCAGTCATTGGGGTCCATAGGTACCACGTATAGAGGTCACCTCTCTTATCTAAACAGGTGGAAGCCGTTCTTTCGGCTGGGCTTGATGGGTCCTATCGTACCGGACCTTCACCCGCCGCGCAAGGAGTGGGAGCTAATTGAGCCACCAGCGCTTGATATCGCTCCACCAGGACCCGTCCTCTCCGGCCACGCCTTTTCCGGCGTCATTTCCCGTCGGTCCTTGCTTGCCGCTTCCGTGCAAATCGCAGTAGGCGGTCGGCTCGGTGCCGCTGATAAAGGTTTCCAGCGCTTTGTCGGGGCAGGCCGAAGTGGCAAGTTTGCCGGATTCGGGGTTGATGTAGACGCTGACGACGCCGTCAGGAATGGGAAAAATCTTCGGCGGCACATTCTCCAGCGCCTTTTCCGTGTACTGTGCAAAAATTGGCGCCGCCCGTCTCCCTTCGGTGGTCGTAATATCGCGTCCCTTGTCATAGCCTACCCAGACGGCGGTAGCCAGCTCCGGCGTAAAGCCGACCATCCAGGCATCGGTATCCGTTGTTCCGGTCTTGCCTGCGACGGGCCGCTTGATCAGTGAGGCTACCCGGTTGCCCGTCCCGCCCGTCTCGAACACCCCTTCCATCAGCCGGGTCAGCACATAGGCGGCTGCCGGCGGGACGACGCTTTCTCCTTCCGTCCGGGGCGCTTCATACAGGATGTTCCCCTTGGCGTCCGTTATCTTCAGGATAGCCGTCACCGGCATCTTGACGCCCCCGCTCGCGATGACCGAGAAGGCTCCGGCCATTTCCAGCGGGCTGACCGGCGAAGCGCCGAGCGCAAGCGATGGCACGTCCGACAGCGGGCTGATGATGCCCATCTTGCGGGCCATTTCGATGACCTTCTCCGGCCCCACCTTCATGATGGTATTGACGGCGTAAATATTGTCCGAGGCGGCAATTGCCTGCCGCATATTGATCTCGCCGAGGTATTTATCGCCGAAATTCCGGGGCTGGTACGTCTTGCGGTTGTTATCGTAATGAAACAGGGTCGGCTGGCTGTTGAAGACGGTAAGCCCCGTCATTTTCTTCTCGGACAGCGCGGTTAAATACATAATCGGCTTGAAAGAGGAGCCGGGCTGGCGGGTCTTCGTGAGCGTATGATTGAACTGGTTGGCCCGGTAATTGACGCCTCCGACCATGGCCTTGATATATCCGGTTCGGGGATCAACGGAGACAAGCGCCGTCTCCAGGCCGCCCGCTCCCGCCATCCCTTGCTCGACCGCTTCTTCGGCCGCCCTCTGCATGTCGGGATCAAGCGTCGTGTACACGCTCAGCCCTTCCAGCTCCAGCTCGCTTTGGCTGATGCCGAGCAGCTTGGCGGCCGAGGCGCCGACATAGTCGCGGAAGTAGGGAGCGGACTGCGAAGCCGTCTGCTGTTCCCGCGGCTTGATATTCAGCGTCTCCGCAGTCGCCCGCTCGGCCTCCGCCTGCGTTATTTCACCCGTCTGGACCATGGAGGACAGGATGATTTTCTGGCGTTTCTTGGCGTTCTCCGGGTGATTGTAAGGGGAATAATACGTCGGCCCCTTCGGAATCCCGGCCAGAAGCGCGCTTTCCGCAAGGTCGAGCGAACCGGCGGACTTCCCGAAGTACATCCGGGAAGCCGCCTCGACGCCGTATGCGCCATGGCCGTAATAGATTTCATTGAGGTACATGCGCAAAATGTCGTCCTTGCTGTACTTCATTTCCAGCTGCAGTGTATAAAATGCTTCTTTCGCCTTGCGGGTCCACGTCTTTTCATGAGAAAGATACAGGTTGCGGGCAAGCTGCTGGGTCAGCGTGCTGGCGCCCTGGGAGCGGCTTCCTTGTTCCAGATTAACCAGTGCCGCCCGCCCCATGCTCTTGAAATTAAATCCGGTATGCTCATAAAATTTGCGGTCCTCGACCGCCAGCGTCGCCTGAATCAGGAAAGGGGAGATCTCTTTAAGCCCGACCGGATCATGGCTGCGCCCGTCTTGCGAGAAGACGGCCAGGACATTTCCCCGGGAGTCCAGCAGCCTGGAGCGGGCATCGTCCGGAATCGGCGGGAGATCCTTCTTGTATACATAGCCGAGCAGCGCTCCGGCGGTGAGAAAGAGCAGGACCGCGGTGCCGGCCAGCAGCCGTAGGGCCATGCGCCAGCGGCTTTTTTTCCGTATAGGCTTATCCGGGGATTCAAACGGCATGACACCATGCTCCTTTGCACAAAAATGGATTCTTCTACTCATTATGGGGAAGGAGTAGGTTGGATATTCATTAAAGGAGGGGGAATCCGCGCATGGCCTTGGCGACAGCCGGGTAATAGATAATGGGAGGTGCTGACATGATATGGACTAAAAAATTACGAAATAACGCGCTGATGTTGCTTTCGGCGGTTCTGCTAGCCTTGACCGGCTGGAGCGCGGATATGCCTCGGGCAGGGGCGGCGCAGGCGCCCGTCTGCGGTACCGGCGATCACGGACTGCTCCAGAAGCTTCAACAAAAGCATACAAACGCGGATGAATCGCCGCTGGCCTTTTCCGATATTCAGTTTTTAGGCGCAAAAACCGGCCGCGGGGCCGGGAACGGCTTCATGATCGGGACGTCGGACGGCGGCTGCACGTTTCAGACGATTTACGAGGGCCAGTGGTCTTTCCGGCAAATCGATTTTCCCGATAACGTCTACGGCTGGGCGTTGGCGTCCGTACAGAACGGACAATCTGCATATTTGATCCGGACGACGGACGGAGGGTCGCACTGGAAACGGCTCTCCAGCGGCCCGGTTACGTTTACAAAAATCGATTTTTTAGACCGGCAGCACGGATTTGCCTATGACCGGGCCTTTGCCTATTACACCGCAGACGGCGGGGAGAGCTGGAGCAGAATTCCGACGCCCGCCAATACCCGCGGCGCGGTCTTTACCAGCCGCAGCAGCGGCTGGGCGGTGACGGTCGCTCCGGGCGAGGGCTACCGGATCAGAAGGACGTCCGATGGAGGCAAGAGCTGGTCGCTTCAGCTGAAATCAGCGTTCTCCTATCCGGAATTCGGTGATATTTACGCCAAGGGCAGTCAAGTATGGGGGGTGCTGTACGGGGGAACCGGCATGTCCCAGACCTCCTATTCCTTGTACGCCAGCCCGGATGGCGGCGGGAGCTGGCGGCGCGTCATCGCCCAGTCGACGGCGGGCGGCGGACCGGCGCCCGGAAGCGGCGGAAATCCGCTGCCGAAGGGTCCGGTCTCCGGCAAGCCCGGCAATATGCAGCTGGCCGGCGGCGCCGCCTTCCTCCTCGGCTATTCACCGGCTGGAGAACAGGTCGGCGTCGGCCGCTCCTACACGGGGGGCAGACAGTGGAGCAATTTGCCCGGCATTCCGGGATTTGACGGGGTGATTTCATTCACCGGAGCCAAGGAGGGCTGGCTTGCCGTCAGAGGGCCGGAGCAGTCTTCGCTGTATGCGACGCAGGACGGCGGCTTCACATGGAAGCAGAAGTTCTCTTTTCATGCGAAATAAGGATTATTTGTACGGCCGAGCATGTTTGGAAGCGGGCGGCATAATGGCGATAGCGTAAGGATGCTGGCCATAGAGTGCCTCTTGAATGGGGGGCTTAAGCGCCTGTAATGGCTGCTGGGCCCCTTTTTTATCTCCTATAGATCAGCGCTGCCGGTCCTTACGAGTGTGATTTTAAAGAGCGGTATGTTAAAATTATACATATTGAAATGTTCATTAATATAGCGATTGAATTGGCCCGGTGAACTGATTATAGTAGAACAATGGGATAGAGACGGCCCGCGCGTAAAGATCAGCAGCGAAGAATGGAGGGGCGAGGGTGCCAGACAACCAGCCGCATAAATATGGCGTTTCCATTACGCTCGCCAGCCGGCACGATGGGGAGACAAGCGTTCTCAGCGTAGGCGGAGAGGCTGTGCAGAAGGGGAAGCAGCTATACATCCGTTTTGAGGAGCCCGGACAGGGACCGCAGGGCCCTGAAGTCTCCGTGCGGACAACGATCAAGATTCTGGAGGACGAGCTGCGTATCATCCGCCATGGCGGAGTCGAGTCGGAGCAGTCTTTTCAGAGCGGACGGCGCCTGCCCGGATTTTACCGTTCTCCATATACCCAATTCAATCTTTCCACCGAGACAAGCACGCTCGGCATCTCGAGGCAGGGACGTTCCCTGACGGCAGCATGGGAATACGAGTTATATGTGTACGACGAGCCGTCGGGACAGTTTGCCATCAGTTTGCATATACAGGAGGAACCTTAAAGATGAAACAAAGTCAAAATCCGCTTGCCCTGGTCAATGAAAGGGTGAAAGAAGCCATCGCCGACGCGATTATCGCGGCCGGTCTGGTTCAGCGGGAAGAGCTTCCGGTCATTGTGCTGGAAGTGCCGAAGGACAAAGCCCATGGCGATCTGGCAACCAACGCCGCCATGCAGCTGACCAAGATCGCCAAGCGCAATCCGCGCCAGATCGCCGAGGCGATTGTGGAGCATCTGGATCTTAGCAAGGCTTCGATTGAAAAAGCGGAAATCGCCGGACCGGGATTTATCAACTTTACGCTGTCCAAGTCGTATCTGTATCCGGTCATCGCGCTTTCCCTGGAGCAGGGGGACGATTACGGCCGCACCGATGCTGGTGAGGGACAGAAGGTGGAAGTCGAATTCGTCAGCGCCAACCCGACGGGCAGCCTGCACCTTGGCCATGCCCGCGGCGCAGCCGTAGGGGATGCGCTCTGCAACGTGCTCGATTTTGCCGGGTACAGCGTTACCCGCGAATATTATATCAACGACGCAGGGAACCAGGTCGCCAACCTGAGCAAGTCGATCGAGGCCCGGTATCTGCAGGAGCTGGGCCAGCCGGCGGAGATGCCGGAGGACGGCTATTTCGGCGAAGACATCAAAGGCTTTGCCAAAGAGCTTGTTGCCGAAAAGGGCGAATCGTTGCTGGAGATGACCCCCGGAGACCGGGCGGCCTTTTTCCGCGCTTACGGGCTGGAGAAGGAGCTGGACAAAATCAAACGCGATCTGGGGCGCTTCCGCGTGCCGTTTGACATCTGGTTCAGCGAAACCTCGCTGTATGAGACCGGGGAAGTGCTGCGAGCTCTTGACGAGCTGCGGGACCGCGGCGAAGTGTACGAGCAGGACGGAGCCACCTGGCTGCACACGACCAAGTACGGCGACGACAAGGACCGCGTGCTGATCAAGAACGACGGCACCTATACGTATCTTACGCCGGACATTGCCTACCACAGAGACAAATACGCCCGCGGATACGACAAAATGATCAATATCTGGGGCGCCGACCATCACGGCTACATTCCGCGGATGAAAGCGGCGATGGCCTCACTGGGCAATGATCCGGGCAAGCTGGTCGTGCTGATCGCCCAAATGGTCAGCCTGTTCCAGGACGGCGAGAAGGTGAAAATGTCCAAGCGGACCGGCAAGGCGGTCACGATGGAAGACTTGATGGACGAAGTCGGCGTCGACGCGATCCGCTATTTCTTCACCATGCGAAGCATGGATTCCCATCTGGACTTCGACATGGATCTTGCTGTATCGACCTCAAACGAAAATCCGGTGTTCTATGTACAATACGCGCACGCGCGTATTTGCAGCGTATTCCGTCAAGCCGAGGAGCAGGGTATAACCCTGCCCGAACTGTCCGCCATCGACTACTCGAAGCTGACGGCGGAGCATGAATACGCCCTGCTTCGCAAAGTCGGCGAGCTTCCGTTCGAGGTGGCTCTGGCCGCCGAGGGCTATGCGCCGCACCGCCTGATCCGCTATGTGTACGAGCTGGCGGCTCTCTTCCACAGCTACTACAAAGC
This sequence comes from Paenibacillus apii, assembly GCF_011043685.1. Classification (NCBI taxonomy): domain Bacteria; kingdom Bacillati; phylum Bacillota; class Bacilli; order Caryophanales; family Paenibacillaceae; genus Paenibacillus; species Paenibacillus apii. The sequence goes on from NZ_JAAKGU010000019.1 coordinate 29,658, forward strand.
GGAACGCGTCATCACCGAAGATGCCGCCCAGACGCTGGCGCGGCTCGCGCTGCTCGGCTCCGTTCGCCAGTCCATCGCGAACGTGCTGCGCCTTGTCGGCGTGACGGCGCCGGACCGGATGTAGCCGCCTTTCACCAAATGCGGCGGAAGCCTGCCGCTTTTGAAACGCATACAAGCTTGAAAAGCCGCTCAAAAGGGCGGCTTTTTTAGTACCTGTCAAATGAAGCTGCTGCTTGCTGCCCCTGCGCTTCATCCCGGCACGCGCGGCCCCGAATTTGCGCATTTCTGCCGTCTCGCCCGCGACCGCAGCAGGCGCATCGCGTCCAGCGCCCCGCCGCCAAGCGCGGCCCGGCGCTGGCCCTTGCGCAGCAGCAGCGGCGCTGAGGAGCGGCGCAGCATCTGCTTCAGCTCCCGGGGCGTCGTGCCCGGGCGCAGGGCGAGCAGCAGGGCGGCGGCTCCCGTCACATGCGAGGTCGCCATGGAGGTGCCGCTCATTTCCTTATAGCTGTCCTTCGGCCAGCAGGAAGGAACGTTCTCCCCCGGGCCGTATACATCGATATAAGCTCCGTGGTTGCTGAAGGAGGCGACGCGGCGCTTGCGGTCGATGGCGCCGACGGCGATCGTCTCGCTGTAGCGGGCCGGATAGTCTCCTCCCCGCTTGCCGTCATTGCCCGACGAGGCAATAATCGGAATGCCCGCACGGTAGGCTTTGATGACAACATCGTGAAGCGCTATACTTCGGCTCTTCATTCCGAAGCTCATATTAATGAGGTCGATCCGGTTCTGAACGCACCAATCGATGGCGAGAACGATATCGGACACGAACGCCGAGCCGGTATGATCAAAGGCTTTGACCGGGTAAATCAGGGCGCGCGGCGCCACCCCCATCATGCCCCGAGTGCCGCCTGAGGCGGCGAGTGTACCGGCGATATGCGTGCCGTGCCCGTTATCGTCAATCGGCAGCATGCCGCGATGCAGCAGATTGACTCCGGCGGCGAGTGAAGATTTGAGATCGGGATGGAGGAAATCGGCTCCGGTATCGATGACGCCGATTTTAATATGAACGCCGGTCGATCTCGACCAGGCCTGGGGAGCGTGAATTGCACGGACGCCCCAGGGCAGAGAGTGCGGAGGCTTATACGCTGAGAGGGGAGGGGCTTTTGAATGGATTTGAATACGCAAATCTTCTTCGACGGCAATTGCTTCCCCATATCTTTGCATCAGCTTCACGGCTCCGGCCGCCGGCACAAAAAAAGCCCGGATCAGCGGAGACGCCTTGACCCTGCGCAGTCCGGGCCGGCGGGACTTCAGGGATTTCCACTGCGACAGCGCCCCGGCATACTGACGGGGATCGTGAAAAGTAACGATTCGCCGTTCTGCGTTCCCGGGAGCGGCAGCCGCTTCTTCAAGCACCAATTTCCAAAATTCGTGAAGGTCCATTGTTTGGCTATCCCCTCCTGCTGCCGTGCTTCCATATTTTATGAGGAGGGGGAGAAGCCCGCGTGGGAGCCTGCCTTTTTTTTCAGAAATAGGCCGTCTGTCGTGTCAAAAGAGAGGCCGATACATAAAATAGTGTAAGAGGGAAGGCCCTCTTTGAAACAAACGCCGAGCCGACCCTTGGCGTGGATACAGTCAGGTGCGGAGGAACTTCCTCCGCCTTTTCATTTCATACATAGCGCCAGGCAGCGAAGCGGCAGCAGTCTCCTTCCCGGGTTCTTGCTTTTTCGCTGCCGGCAGACAGGGCTTTGCGCATTCCGTTTTTGACCAGACTTTTGCCTGTCCGGATTTTCGGGAAAACTGCTTGAAACGGTTGATTTTGGCCTTTCGGAACAAGGGGCAGGGGTATGCGCCAATTTGACTTGCATTTTGTTCTCAAATAGGTTTTACTTAGGTTTGTCAATGAATGTTAACGAAATAACGGCCGAATCAAGCCATAGCGTGAACAATGCGTGAGAGGAAGTGTCCCGAAGTGAGTACGCCACTTAATTTGAAGCTGGATCCTGAAAAAATCAAAGAAATGCCGATGGTGGACCTGGCGTTTCTGATTCTGAAAGCGGCCAATACGCCGTTCTATTACCGTGATCTGATGGCCGAAGTGGCCAAGCTGCGCGGAATGACCGAAGAAGAGATTAACGATACGATTGCCCAGTTATATACCGAAATTAATATCGACGGGCGTTTTGCCTGTGTCGGAACCAACCTGTGGGGTCTGAAACGCTGGTATCCGCTGGAGCGCTCCGACGATCCGATCGGCAACTCCAAGCGTCCGCGCATCATCAATGATGAAGACGACGATCTGGACGATGAAGATTTCGCCGAGGAAGAGGATTCCTACTCCGGCGATGATGATGACTTCGACGTGATCGACGAAGACCGTGACGATCTGTACTCCGATGATGACAGCGAAGATGAAGTCGACGAAGAAGTCGTTATGGATGATGAAGACCTCGATGACGAGGATCTGGACGAAGAAGACTCCGAAGAAGAGAGCGAAGACGACGACCAGGAAGAGGAAGAAGACGACAAATATTAAGACTTTTTTGGTCCAATATTTCTTGCTTGACATCAATAAAGCCTACAGAGTAAACTATTTGATGGGCTTTTGATGAAATTAAATTCTATATTTTTAAAAATAAAAAGTGCCCCCGGTTCTGCGGGTGTCACTTTTTTGTTTTTTAGATATATGTTGGTGCCGGAACACGCTGTGATAACGATCAGTCGAAAGTGGCGGACAGGCTTCCCCGAGACATTTGGGCGATTTTGATTTTCTCCGTTTTGCCGCTCTGGAAACGGGTTACGATAACATCATACATCGCCTGATTTTACGGATATTATTTAGGAGGGTTATGCATTGACAAAGTATATTTTTGTAACGGGTGGCGTAGTGTCCTCCCTGGGCAAGGGAATTACGGCCGCTTCGCTCGGCAGGCTGCTTAAAAACAGGGGTCTTAAGGTAACGATTCAGAAATTCGATCCGTACATTAATGTGGACCCGGGAACGATGAGTCCCTACCAGCACGGTGAGGTATTTGTTACGGATGACGGAGCGGAGACCGACCTTGACCTCGGGCACTACGAGCGTTTCATTGACATCAACCTGTCCAAGAACAGCAACGTCACGACAGGCAAAGTGTATTCCTCGGTGATCAGCAAGGAAAGGCGCGGCGAGTATCTAGGAGGCACGGTGCAGGTCATTCCTCATATTACAAATGAGATCAAGGAACGTGTATTCCGCGCGGGCCGCGAGACCGGCTCGGACGTTGTCATTACCGAGATCGGCGGCACCGTTGGCGACATCGAGAGTTTGCCTTTCCTTGAAGCCATCCGTCAAATCAAGAGCGATATCGGCCGTGAAAATGTAATGTATATCCACGTAACCCTCATTCCTTATATCAAGGCTGCGGGCGAAGTAAAGACGAAACCGACCCAGCACAGCGTCAAAGAGCTCCGCAGCATCGGGATTCAGCCGAATGTCATTGTCTGCCGTACGGAATATGAGCTTTCCGCGGACATGAAGGCCAAGATTGCCCTGTTCTGCGATATCGACGCGAATGCGGTTGTGGAATGCCGCGACGCCTCGACGCTCTATGAGGTTCCGCTTAATCTGCGTAACGAAGGTCTTGACGAGATTGTCGTCAACCACCTGAAGCTGACTACGCCGGCGCCGGATATGAGCGAGTGGGAAGCTCTGCTTGCCCGCATCAACAAGCTGGAGCGCAACGTCGAGATCGCGATTGTCGGCAAATATGTGGCGCTGCACGACGCTTACCTCAGTGTGGTGGAGTCTCTTTCCCACGCGGGATTCGACGCTAATTCCGAAGTCAACATCCGCTGGGTAAACGCTGAAGAGATCACGAACGAGAATGTGGACGAGGTGCTTCGCGGCGTCGGCGGAATTCTGGTGCCCGGAGGCTTCGGCGACCGGGGCATCGAAGGCAAGATTACCGCGATCCGTTATGCCCGTGAGAAAGGTGTGCCTTTCTTCGGTATTTGCCTCGGTATGCAGGTATCCGTTATTGAATACGGCCGCTCAATCCTGGGACTCGCGGGAGCGAACAGCTCGGAGATCGATCCGGCGACGCCGTATCCGGTCATCGACCTGCTCCCCGAACAGAAGGATATCGAGGACCTTGGGGGCACCATGCGTCTGGGACTTTATCCCTGCAAGCTTCAGCCGAATTCCCTGGCGATGTCCTGCTACGGAGATGAACTGGTGTATGAGCGCCATCGTCACCGGTACGAGTTCAATAACTCCTACCGCGATCAAATTGAAAAAGCAGGCCTGCTGATTTCCGGCACTTCCCCGGACGGACGTTTGGTTGAGATCGTAGAGCTTCCGGGCCATCCGTGGTTCCTGGCGGTTCAGTTCCATCCGGAATTCACTTCCCGTCCGAACCGTCCGCAGCCGCTGTTCCGTGAATTTGTCAAAGCCTCGCTTGCCCACGCGGAGCAATTGTAGGCTCAGCCGGCACATTATATCGGATTCTCCGAAAAATGAAGAGCTTCCCTGGCGGGAGGCTCTTTTTTTATGGTGCGTCGGGATCGGCCATCCCTGAATATGCCCTAATGTCCAGGCCGAATTTTGCGGCTGGAATTTTACTTGGGCCGGGCAACCTGCCTTTGTACTGTTTTATGACGTATAATTACGCATTTTTTACCAGTTAGCAGGAGTTTCCCGGTTAAGCACGAATTATAGTTCTTCGTATGGATTTTTGAGAAGACCGTCGGACGAGGTAAGGTGGATCTGCCACATATCAGGGAGGGTTACGAATGGAGAAAAAGAAAAAGAAAGTATTAATCGTCGATGACCAAAACGGGATTCGGATCCTGCTTATGGAGGTTTTTAATAGCGAAGGCTACACGACATTCCAGGCAGCCAACGGAAAAGCGGCTTTGGATATTGTGCGCAGCGACTGCCCCGATTTGGTTCTCCTCGACATGAAAATCCCGGGAATGGACGGACTGGAAATTTTAAAGCATATTAAAGAGATCAACACGGAGATCAAGGTTATCATGATGACGGCGTACGGCGAGCTGGACATGATCAAGGAAGCGACGAAACTTGGGGCGCTTATGCATTTCACCAAGCCGTTCGATATCGATGAAATGCGCGTTGCGGTCAACATGCATTTACGGACAGGTTCTGTGGACCGCTACAGTTAAAGCCGGGGATTCTGCGATAAGCAGAGTCCCTTTTTTGAGGCCATTCTACCGGCCCTCGATCGATAGTCGCAGGACTATTTCCGGATGTATGCATCGGGAACATTTAGGGTAATAAAAAGAAGACCGGATGGTAACATCATCTTGACATCAGGTGGTTGGGCGAATTTCGTCCCGCCGGGACATTTTTTTGTCTAAACTCTTTAGTATTTGAGACAGGTTGTGCTATAATAGGCCTGTATGTGATGTCGGCTTAAAAAAAGCGAGAAACCATTTTTAGGAGGATGAACTATGCCATTGGTATCTATTACAGACATGTTGAACAAAGCTCTTGAAGGGAAATACGCGGTTGGTCAATACAACATTAACAACCTGGAATGGACCCAAGCGATTTTGGGCGCCGCAGAAGAAGAGAAATCCCCGGTTATTCTGGGTGTGTCCGAAGGCGCAGCGCGTCATATGGGCGGTTTCAACACGGTGGTCAAAATGGTAGAAGGTCTTATTCAAGACATGAATATTACTGTTCCTGTAGCGATTCACCTTGACCATGGATCCAGCTTTGAGAAATGTAAAGCAGCCATCGACGCCGGATTTACTTCCGTTATGATCGACGGATCCCACCATCCGATTGAAGAAAATATCGAAATGACCAAGCAAGTCGTTAACTACGCGCATTCCAAAGGCGCTTCCGTAGAAGCCGAAGTTGGTACGGTTGGCGGACAAGAAGACGACGTTGTGGGCGGCATTATGTACGCCAAGCTGGAAGAGTGCGTAGCGATTGTACAAGAGACCGGTGTTGACGCTCTGGCTCCGGCTCTGGGTTCCGTTCATGGTCCTTACCTCGGCGAGCCTAACCTTGGATTCAAGGAAATGGAAGAAGTTCGCGACGCCGTTAAAATTCCGCTCGTTCTTCATGGCGGTACCGGTATTCCGAAACATGACATTGACAAAGCGATCTCCCTCGGAACTTCCAAAATTAACGTAAACACCGAGAACCAAATCGCATTCGCCAAGGTTGTTCGCGAAGTGCTGGCAGCTAAACCGGACGCTTATGACCCTCGTACATTTATCGCACCGGGCCGCGAAGCTATCAAACAAACCGTTATCGGAAAAATCCGCGAATTCGGTTCCAACAACAAAGCTTAATCGTGTATAATGGGCTAGTCAGCTTTAATCGGTTATAATGAATGGAATAGCATGATTTGGAGAGCACACCGCTTAGCCGGTGTCTTTCCATTTAAATACAGAATTTTTTCCTTTCGGATGAATACGATGCGGGCAGCGGGGCTGCGTTTCAGCAGCCCTGCTGTGCTTTCCGCCGTCTTACGAGCTATTATGATCGAAAGCAGCTGCAATACATCTAGGGGGAACCATATAATCAATGGAAAAATTAATGATTGGCGGTGGGCGTCCGCTGCAAGGCATGGTGACGATCAGCGGTGCAAAGAACAGTGCGATTGCGCTCATACCTGCGGCGATTTTGGCTGAATCGGAAGTTGTTCTGGATAACTTGCCCTCCCTTAGCGATGTGGCCGTCTATTCTGAAATTCTGCAAGAGCTTGGCGCCAAAGTAGTCTGGTCGGACAGCCAGATGAGAATCGATCCTTCCCAAATTATATCCATTCCTATGCCCAACGGTCCTGTCAAGAAGCTTCGGGCTTCTTATTACATGATGGGAGCGCTCCTGGGACGCTTCAAAGAAGCGACCATCGGACTTCCCGGAGGCTGCAATTTCGAACCGAGACCAATCGATCAGCATATCAAGGGATTTGAGGCGCTGGGGGCGACCGTCACCAACGAACATGGTGCCATTCACCTGTATGCCAAAGAACTGCGCGGCGCAAAGATTTATCTTGACGTATCCAGCGTCGGCGCGACAATTAACATTATGCTTGCGGCTTCCCGGGCCAAAGGCTCTACCATTATCGAAAACGCGGCCAAAGAGCCTGAGATTATAGATGTAGCCACTTTGCTTAATTCCATGGGCGCCATTATTAAAGGTGCCGGAACCGAAACGATACGGATTGAAGGCGTGCCGGAAATGCACGGGTGCCGTCACTCTATTATCCCCGACCGGATTCAGGCGGGTACCTACATGATCGCTGCGGCTGCTACACGCGGCAATGTACTTATTGACAATGTAATTCCCAAGCATCTGGAGGCGCTGACGGCCAAGCTGCTGGAAATGGGCGTCGAAGTCGAGGAACTCGATGAGAGTATCCGGGTTATCGGTAAAGCGGTCTACGAACCGGCCGATGTCAAGGCGCTCGTCTATCCCGGCTTCGCTACCGATCTGCAATCGCCGATGACCACGATGCTGACTCAGGCGAAGGGCGTAAGCGTGCTTAGCGACTTCGTATACAGCAACCGCTTCAAGCATGTGCCGGAGCTGCTGCGCATGGGGGCGAAGATACGCGTTGAAGGAAGATCGGCCATTATTGAGGGTAACAAACTCAATGCGGCCAAAGTCAGAGCGGCCGACCTTAGGGCCGGCGCCGCGCTTGTCATTGCCGGACTGACCGTTGAAGACGGCATAACGGAAGTAACAGGAGTCGAATATATCGACCGCGGTTACGACAATCTCGTATCCAATCTCCGTGAGCTGGGGGCCGAGGTTTGGCGGGAGGAAGAGTAGTCCTCAAGCACTTTAATTTCTGAAGCGGAACGCATGGAGGTTCGCCGGGTAGCGAAGACTTATGACTTATCGGCGTGCCGCCATGATGTTCGCTAATGAATTATTCCCCGATTTTTCAAAAAGATTTGCAAAAATCTGCATATCTTCCTCCATTTTGGGTAATGCTATCCTAATGAGGATTTTTGCTGTACAACCGAAACAATCCAAGTGAAATCAAGTATTGCATTACAACCGGCAACGATATGCTGTTGTTCAACCGATTCCTCGCTTCTGATTCAGGCATATGCCGCAAGCGTCGAGCCCTGCGGTTATCCACCGGCACCCGGCCCGTCCAGTTGCCGCTCACCCACCCTCTGCATTATGTCATCTAACTTTCTGACAAATTTATGTCATAGTTGGCTTTTTTAATGTGCAACCTCACGCATTTTGAACTTATATAAATTGAATAGGTGGTTATTATATGGATCTTCAAATTTCCGACTTGGAAGAAATGAAGCTGACCGAGCTATACAAGCTGGCCAAGAAATACCAGATTCCTTATTATGGTCAGATGAAGAAGAGAGAATTGATTTTTGCCATACTGCGTGCCCAGGCAGAGCAGAGCGGTCTGATGTTTATGGAGGGCGTGCTCGAAATTTTGCCGGAGGGTTACGGTTTTCTCAGACCGATCAACTATTTGCCGAGCGCGGAGGATATTTATATTTCGGCTTCGCAAATTCGCAAATTTGATCTCCGTACCGGAGATTTGGTATCCGGCAAGTGTCGAACGCCCAAGGAGAACGAGCGTTATTTCGGACTGCTGCAAGTCAATGCCGTCAATGGCGAGAATCCTGCCAGTGCGGCCGAACGTCTTCACTTCCCGGCCCTTACACCGTTATATCCTCAAGATAAGCTTGCGCTTGAAGCAACGCCTACCCATTTGTCCACCCGCATTATGGACCTGCTCGCGCCCGTTGGCCTGGGACAGCGCGGTTTGATTGTCGCTCCGCCCAAAGCCGGCAAGACGCTCCTGCTCAAAGAAATTGCAAACAGCATCTCCTCGAACAACCCTGAGATTGAACTGTTTGTCCTGCTGATCGACGAACGTCCCGAGGAAGTGACCGATATGCAGCGTTCCGTCAAAGGCGAAGTCATCGCCTCGACATTCGATGAGCTTCCTGAAAATCATATCAAGGTGGCGGAGCTGGTGCTCCAGCGGGCGCTTCGTCTCGTTGAGCATAAAAAAGACGTCGTCATTCTGCTGGACAGCATTACCCGGCTTGCACGCGCCTATAATCTCGTTGTCCCTCCTTCCGGCCGTACGCTTAGCGGCGGGATCGACCCGGCGGCGTTCCACCGGCCGAAGCGCTTTTTCGGCTCTGCGCGCAATGTCGAGGAAGGCGGCAGTCTGACAATTCTCGCGACGGCGCTCATTGATACCGGCTCGCGGATGGACGATATTATTTATGAAGAGTTCAAGGGCACGGGCAATATGGAGCTGCATCTTGACCGGAAGCTCGCGGAACGCCGCATTTTTCCGGCTATCGATATTCGCCGCTCCGGCACGCGCCGCGAAGAAGTGCTGCTGAGCAAGGAAGAGCTGGATACCATTTGGACGATCCGCAAAAACATGAACGATTCCTACGATTTTGTGGAGAACTTTATTAAAAAGCTTCGCAACACCAAGACAAACGCCGAGTTCCTGGCTTCCTTCGATACATCCGAGAACAAGGAATCGGCTAGCGGGACAGCGAGCAGCGGCGGGACGTCGAACAGCGGCGCCTCCGCGCGGCGCCCGATGCGCGCCAAGGCGGCTTCGGTCACAACTACAACCTAAGATAATCAAGAGGAGAATAACATGCATTTGGTATATGCCGACGGGCAAGGAAATGTATACGATCATCCCGAGCTGCATGGGCTCGCCCGCAGCGGGGATATGATTGTCGAACTGTTGGAAGAAGAACTGATTCCGCTGCCGGAAGGGGCGACGCTTTCTCTTCTGCCGAATTCAAGAGCCGTCGGAATGAACCCGTCCACCGGCGAGATGCTGCCGCTGCCGGAAGGCTCGCAGGCGGTAGGAGCGCTGCTTCCGCAGGGCTATACCCGTCTCTGTCTGCCGGGATATGTCAAGACGGATAAGTCCTACAAGCTGCCGCTGTTCGGTTATACGGCCGTCGTATGGAAAGACGGGGGCTTCTATGTGGCCGCAGAGAAGACGGATGACCCTTTCAAGTGGAATCCGCTTAACTGCGACCGCGCTGCGGTTCGCAGCGGGGTGGCCGCCTTAACCGCCAAATATCCGGAGAACCGGCTGTACGAACATCTTTCGAACTGTGCGCTCGGCTATGAGTGCCTGACGTCCTCGAATACCTTTCTGAACCGCTGGGAAGGCGGCGTGCCCGTGTCGTATTCATGCAACGCCGGCTGCTTCGGCTGCATTTCCGAGCAGCCGGATGACAGCGGCTTTGTCTCGCCGCAGACGCGGATGAATTTCCGGCCGAGAGTGGACGAGATTGTACAGGTGATGCTGGAGCATCTGAAAACGCCGGAATCCATTATCAGCTTCGGCCAGGGCTGCGAAGGCGAGCCGTCGACGCAGGCGAAGCTGATTATAGAGGCGATCCGGGAAGTCCGATCGATTACAGATATGGGGTACATCAACATCAATACTAACGCCGGCCTGAGCGATCATATCCGGGGGATTGTCGACGCCGGACTCGATTTGATGCGCGTCAGCACGATCAGCGCGCTGGACGATCACTACAACGCCTATTACAAGCCGCGCGGTTATTCTCTGGCTAGTGTGGAGAAGTCGCTGAAATATGCGTCCTCCCAGGGCGTTTACACTTCCATTAACTATCTTGTATTTCCGGGGGTAACCGACCGGGAAGAAGAGGTTGAAGCCATGGTCGAATTTGTAAAGCGCACCGGGCTCAAGCTGATCCAGATGCGCAATCTTAATATTGACCCCGAGAGCTATCTTGAGCTGATTCCTCCGTCGCAGGGAGAGCTTCTGGGTATGAAGACGATGCTCGACATTTTCCGTGAGGAATTGCCGGAAGTGGTCATCGGCTCGTATACGCATGTTCCTCCGGCAGGAGAAGCCCGGACGAAAAGAGCGATTGCCCGCTTTTAGCCTTAAAGAGGCAGCGCATATTCCCGATTAGCTTTCTATTGCCTCTCTGCTTATTTCGTGCTAAACTACATCTATGTGTCTTATATTAACTCTGAGTCCGCCTGAGGCTCAGGGCAAAAGAGGTGAAATTTAAATGCAAACTGCAATTCAGCCGAAATATAATGTCGTAAACGTAACTTGCGCCTGCGGCAACACATTCGAAGCTGGTTCCGTGAAACAGGAGCTGCGCGTCGAAATTTGCTCCGCATGCCATCCGTTCTTCACTGGCAAGCAGAAGTTCCTGGATGCCGGCGGCCGCGTCGACAGATTCAAGAAGAAATACGGTATCTAATCCGGTTTGCCGCAAGTCGGCAAGAATCGGTGGAAAGCCCTCCGCCTTTTGGCGGGGGGCTTCGTTTTTTTACTACACAATATATTTCATATGCTGCCTGGGAAGAATAACTGTCATAATAAAGGCGGCAGCTTCGGGTTTCTTATCCAGTTGATTTTTGCCCCGGCGTAGGCTATACTTATCTTCGCCGTGCTAGACGGGGAGGTAGCGGTGCCCTGTAACTCGCAATCCGCTATAGCGAGGTTGAATTCCTGTTAGAGGTGCTGTCGATGTGAGGCTTGGTCCCTACGCGCTGTGTTGACGGTTGGGTCCTCCGCAATGAGCGCTTGTGAACCTGGTCAGGTCCGGAAGGAAGCAGCCATAAGCAAGTTTGCTCTTGTGCCGGAGGGCAGCCTGGCCCGAGCAGCCGCGTAGGGTTGCCGCTCGGATCGCAGTCATCAATAACAGGTGCGCGGTTTATACTTAGCAATCTATCAAGCATCTTTGCGACAAGCGGAGATGCTTTTTGTTTTTGGTCTTGGGACGGAGAATATAGTATAATTAATGAAGCGATTAACGCCCGGGAAGCGGCGGTTGAAAGAGGGTAATGCTCTAGTGGAACACATCGCGCTGTACCGTGCCTGGCGGCCTCAAGCGTTCCAGGACATGGTCGGACAACAGCACATTATCCAGACGCTTCAGAACGCGATTCGCGAGCAGCGGGTTTCCCATGCCTATCTGTTCAGCGGCCCCCGGGGCACCGGCAAGACAAGCGCCGCCAAGGTGTTGGCCAAAGCGGTCAACTGCGAGCGGGGTCCGGGACCGGAGCCGTGCAATGAATGTCCGTCCTGCTTGCGGATTGCTTCGGGCGCGGTGATGGATGTGCAGGAAATCGACGCTGCGTCCAATCGGGGCGTGGAGGAAATCCGCGACCTGCGGGATAAAGTGAAGTACGCACCCACCGAGGTGCGGCGCAAAGTGTATATTATTGACGAAGTGCATATGCTGACTACGGAGGCCTTCAATGCTCTTCTGAAGACGCTGGAGGAGCCGCCCGCGCATGTGATGTTTATTTTGGCGACAACAGAGCCTCATAAGCTGCCGGCGACGATTATTTCGCGCTGTCAGCGCTTTGATTTCCGCCGGGTTTCGCTCGAGGAACAGACGGCCCGCCTGAGAGTGATCTGCGAGAAGGAGGGCATTTCCGCCGAGGACGACGCGCTGCAGTACATTGCCCGCCTGTCGGACGGGGGGATGCGCGACGCGCTCAGCGTGCTGGATCAGATCTCCTCCTTTACCGATGGCCATGTGACCTATCAGCAGGTGCTGGGCATGACCGGCGGCATACCGGCGGAGCAATTCGCCCGGCTGGCCAAAGCCATCTTGGAGAGCGATATGGGTGGGCTGCTCGAGCTGGTCGAACAGCTGATGCATGAGGGGAAGAGCGCCGACAAATGCCTGGAGAACCTGCTTTATTACTTCCGCGATCTGCTTATGATCAAAATGGTGCCGGGCTCTGCCGGCTTGACCGACAGAGTGCTGAATCCGGCGGAATTTCAGGATATGGCACAGGCTTTCTCGCGTGATCGGCTGTTCGAAATCGTAGATACGCTGAATCGTTATTTGAGCGAGATGAAATACGCCACACATCCCCAGACGCTGTTTGAGGTGGCGCTGATGAAGCTGTGCAGTCCGAAGGAGAGCAATGATACTCCCGTGACGCAGGCACGCGTGAGCGGCGCATCACCGGCCGATCAAGGGGAACTGGATGTGCTCAAACGGCAGATTGCCGCCTTAGAGAAGAAGCTGGAACAGGCACTCCAGTCCGGCGGGATTGCAGCCAATGGCCGGGAGAGCGGTGCGCCGAAGCCTGCAGCCGGTCGATCTTCTTCGGCTCCGCGCATTTCTTCCGTCTCCAAGCTTCCGCCGCAAATGGATAAATTCATATCGGGCAAGGACAGCGGTGATTTTGCGGCGGTTTATAAGCAGTGGGGTCAGGTGCTTCAGTCTGTTAAGGAAGAGAAGGTGACGGTTCACGCCTGGTTTGTCGACGGCGAACCCGTATCGGTGACCGATGACGCGGTGCTGGTTGCCTTCAAGAATACGATCCACCGGGAAACGACCGAGAAGCCGGCCAATAAGCAGGTTATCGAACGCGTTCTGGAGACCCGGCTCGGCAAGCCGTACCGGCTGGTTACGGTCATGCTCCGCGATTGGAGCGAAGCCTCCGTTAAATCGCCGAAGGCTCCAGATCAGGAGGAGCTGCGTCTGGAGCATGAGCACGAGACCGGAGAGGCTTCCAAGGAACCCTGGATTGACGAGGCCATTCAGCTGTTTGGCGAGGACCTCGTTGTCATAAAAGATTAATCCGCAAGTATACCCTATGCGCCTCTCGCGCAGTTATTAAGGAGACGATCACGAATGAACAATATGAATCAAATGATGAAGCAAGTTAAAAAAATGCAGGAACAGATGCTGAAAGCCCAAGAAGAGCTTGGCAGCAAAACGGTGGAAGGCTCTTCCGGCGGCGGGGTTGTAACCGTACAGGTTAACGGACACAAGAAGGTGCTGTCCATTGAGATCAAGCCGGAAGCGGTAGATCCGGAAGATGTGGAAATGCTGCAGGACTTGGTTCTTACGGCCGTAAACGACGCTCTGGCCAAAGCGGAAGAGCTGGCTAGTTCGGACATGGGCAAATTCACCGGTGGCATGAAGATCCCGGGTCTGTTCTAACAACGTGAAGGCTTAAGTTAATCATAAAGGAGATACCCTATTGTATTACCCCGAACCGCTTGCCAAGCTGATCGATGCTTTTACGCGTTTGCCGGGAATCGGCCCCAAGACGGCCGCCCGGCTTGCCTTTCATGTGCTGAACATGAAGGAAGACGAGGCGATTGATTTTGCCAAAGCGCTCGTCAGCGTGAAACGCAATCTCCACTATTGCTCGGTCTGCTGCAACATTACCGATACCGACCCGTGCCGGATCTGTCAGGATAAGACGCGAGACTCTTCGGTAATTTGCGTGGTGCAGGATTCCAAAGATCTTGTCGCCATGGAGCGGACCAAAGAATTTAATGGGTTCTATCATGTGCTTCAGGGCGCGATTTCGCCAATGGAGGGCGTCGGACCCGATGACATTCGGTTAAAGGAACTGCTGACAAGGCTCAGCGATGAGAGGGTGCAGGAGCTTATTTTGGCGACCAATCCCAACATTGAGGGGGAAGCGACAGCGATGTACATCTCCCGGCTCGTCCGTCCCTTTGAAGTGAAAGTAACAAGGATTGCCCACGGCCTGCCGGTTGGCGGCGATCTCGAATACGCGGATGAGGTGACCTTGTCCAAAGCGCTGGAAGGCCGGCGCGAATTGTTTTAATCCTATAGAGTCCTATTGCGGAAGAAGCCTGCCTAAAGGCTTCTTTTTTGTTTTCCGAAACTTCCCCGATCCCGATGCCTCTCCACAAAAACAATACCCTTGGCTGCTACTTCATAGTTCTAAGTTTGGCCTTGTCCCGATATGAATGAGAATATGCGGAGATGAAGGGCGTCTTCCCATAAATTTCATCATAAAGGAGGAATCGGGATGGGTTGGTTGAGCGGGTGGCGCAGTCAGAACGGCAAGGAGCAGGAAGAGGCTCAGGAGGAGCATTGGGATGTTTTTACCGAGATAAGGAAGGCTCATATGGAGTGGGAAAGAGCTCACCTGATGTTTGACGAAGCCGTAGGCCAAGACCAGATCGATTATGCCATTTTTATTTTGGAGGCGGCCGAACGGAAGTATCAAATTCACCTGAAGCATGCCAAAAGAATCGGGTTAAACCGCGACCGGCTGTAATGCCGCTTTGAAGATAAGGGGGGAGCAGGAATGAAAATTGTAGCGTCAGGCATACTAATTCTCTCTGCTGTACTGTTGGTGGCTGTTGTATTTAAGAAAAGATTGGGCTGGGGGTGGCTGGGCCTTTTCGGCTCCCACCTGATCCTGGCGGCAATTGGACTTTATATCGTCGATTTCACGCATTTGGCCGGAGGAGTGTACATCCCGTTGAACCCGGCAACGATAGGAACGGTGTCCGTTCTGGGTTTGCCTGGAGTGGCCATGCTCGTAGGTTTAAAAATTACCTTATTTGGGTAGTTGACGCGCATTTGCGTTATGTGATACATTAATACTCGGCTCTTCGGGCCAGATATGAAGCAGCGGGTTATCGAAAAGTGCTTTGAAAAAGAAAAAATAAAAAGTGCTTGACGATAACAACTAGACTGTGATATATTATAAAGGTCGCTGCAAGAGACACGGCGACGAACTGAAAGAGACTTTGATCTTTGAAAACTGAACAACGAGTGAGTATTAATTGAGAAGAAATTCTCGTCAGTTTGTTTGATGTGAGCTATCA
>NZ_JAAKGU010000002.1:0-550955 GCF_011043685.1 Paenibacillus apii
TACGTGTTACTCACCCGTCCGCCGCTAAGTTAATCTGAAGCAAGCTCCCTCATAACTCCGCTCGACTTGCATGTATTAGGCACGCCGCCAGCGTTCGTCCTGAGCCAGGATCAAACTCTCCAAAAAGGTAGAGCCGATAGCTCATATCAAACAAACTGACGAGAATTTCTTCTCAATTAATACTCACTCGTTGTTCAGTTTTCAAAGATCAAACTTCTTTGCCGCCGCTCAACTTCTCGTCAGCAGCAACTTTTATAATATATCATATCCAACCGTTTAATGCAAGCTCTTTTTTTTTAATTCTTTTTTTGAAGCAGAGCCCGTATTTCTTGGCCGGAATTAGAATATACCATGATTGATTTCTTTATGCAACCCTTTTTTTAAAAATAAATTCAAAACCAATATCTTCCCTACGTGATGATCTCCTTAATATACAGGTTGCGCGAATGCGCCAGATTAATAATTCGGCCTTCCACGCTTACTAAAGGACGTGTAGGGTTGCTGCGATCCGAGAAGATGATCTCCCCCTGCCGGCCGTCGATAAGGCGTATCTTGGTTCCGTTATGAAGTTCTGTCGTCTTATAAACAAAGGTTTGTACAATTGTGGGGTCCAGTTTGCCAAAGCCCTCTTTCTGGATTTCTTCCAAAACGAGATAAGGCGATTGTGCCTTCTTGTATACCCGCTCGAGTGTCATAGCATGAAAAATATCAGCCACGGCGACAATTTTCGCGTAGATATGAATCTGGCTGCCTTGAAGCCGAAGCGGATAACCCGATCCGTCAATTTTTTCATGATGCTGCAAAGCTGTAAGCCGGACACCTTCGTTGATAGCTGTTACATTTCGCAAAATTTGATATCCATACGTCGTATGCCTGCGCACTTCATTTCTCTCGGTAAGCGTAAGCGGTTCGGGCTTCTGAAGAATGAAAGAATCAATTTTGGCATTTCCTATATCATGCAGCAGGCCGGCGAAGGCCACCTGAAGCCACTCCTTTTGGGGGTATCCGCACCATTGGGCAATTTTATAGGAGGTTAGCGCGGAGAGCACGGCGTTATGATAAATATAGTCCTGATCATTTAGCGTCCGCGGCGTAAAGTTCAGAACATGGTAGTCCTTGATATGGGTGATCAGCGATTCCAGGGCGCTGCGGAGATCATAAATAGGCAGAATTGCCGCGCTGGCTGAGCTATAACAGCTTTTGATGAGCGCAAGCATTTTATCGTATTCCTCATGCAGTTGTGAACTGCTGCGGGTCACTGAAGAGACTGAAGAAGCCGTTACCTTCTTGGCATCCCCCTTCAAAGGAGCTGCAGGGGCTTCCGAAGCTATGGCGTCCTCTTCCGAGCCTTGAATATCCACTTGCTGGATAAGAAAAGCCTCCAGTATTTCCATATCGCGCGGCAGCAATACTTTTCCCTTGGTAAACAGAGTCCCTCCCAAAGGCGTAATGATGTCTTTACTTACTTTTGAACCCGGTTTTACTTCCGCCACCGATATGCTCGGCATACGCTCAACCCCTTTATTCTCTCCATGCTGAAAAATAGGTACTATTTTCCTAATTATATTATGAATATAGGGAAGCGACTAGTATGAAAGTTTTAGTTTAGTCATTTTTTTAGGATGCAAAAAAAGAGTACCTGCCAGCACTCGCTGCAGGTACTCTCTTAGCTAATGGATGATGCTATTCCAGAGCCTCTCCGCCATCTTCCGAATCGGAATCGGCAGATTCTGATTCATTGACTTCCGAAGCTTCGGTCAGCTCAGGATTGACGCCTTCCTCCTCATCGGACTGCGCGCCCTCCTCTTCCTCACTCTTATCGGTGCGGCAGACGGTAGACACGGCATCGTCCTCGCGGATGTTGATCAGCTTCACGCCTTGCGCATAACGTCCCATGGTCGAAATGCCATCCATGCTCATGCGGATCAAGGTTCCGCCCGTCGTGATGATCATTAGATCCTCTTCCTGCTTAACGACCTTGAGGCTGACGACAGGGCCGTTCTTTTCCGTAAGGTTGATGGTCTTGATTCCCTTGCCTCCGCGGGTCTGCAGACGGTAATCGCCGGCAGGCGTCCGTTTGCCATAGCCCTTGGTCGTGACAATGAGCACATCCAGGTTCTGATCGATACAATCCATGCCAATGACATGATCCTCTTCATCCAGAGTAATGCCCTTGACGCCAGTCGCACTCCGTCCCATGGAGCGGACATCCTCCTCGGAGAAGGTGATGGACATTCCGTCCGCCGTGCCCAAAATCAGCTTCTGCTTTCCGTCGGTAAGCTTCACATCGATAAGCTCATCCTCTTCCCGCAGATTGATGGCGATAAGCCCGCCTTTACGGATATTGTTGTAATCCTCGAGCGGCGTCTTCTTCACCAGACCTTCGCGGGTGGCAAAGAACAGGTATTGATCGCTTTCGGTTTCCTCGATCTGGATGACCGCGCTGATCTTCTCTCCCTGCTCGATCTGAAGCAGGTTAATAATCGGAGTCCCGCGGGCCGTACGTCCAAGCTCGGGAATTTCGTAGGCCTTGATCCGGTATACCTTCCCTTTATCGGTAAAGAACATCAGATAGTTATGGGAATTGCTGACGAAGAGATGCTCGACAAAGTCCTCATCCTTCGTGTCCATGCCCACAACGCCTCGGCCGCCGCGTTTCTGGCTGCGGTAAGTGGTTACCGGAAGACGCTTGATGTAACCGGTATGGGATACCGTTATGACGACCTCTTCGCGCGGGATCAGATCCTCATCGAGAATGCTTTCTTCTCCGATAGTGATCTCGGTCCGGCGATCATCGGCATACCGGTCACGCAGTTCCTGCAGCTCATTGCTGATAATCTCAAGAACGAGCGCTTCATCGCCTAGAATGGCCTTGTACTCGGCTATCTTCACCAGCAGCTCGTTATATTCGTTCTCGATCTTGTCGCGTTCCAGACCCGTCAGACGCTGCATCCGCATGTCCAGAATCGCCTGTGCCTGCTCGGCACTGAGGCTGAAGGTCTCGATCAGGCCTTCGCGCGCAATATCGACCGTACGCGAAGCGCGGATCAGAGCGATAACCTCATCCAGGTTATCCAGCGCAATGCGCAATCCTTCCAGAATATGCGCCCGGGCTTCGGCCTTCTTCAGTTCAAATTCGGTCCGGCGGCGGATAACCTCGACCTGATGCTGCAAATAGTGGTACAGCACGTCGCGCAGGTTCAGCACCTTCGGCTCTTTGCCGACAATAGCCAGCATATTGATGCCAAAGGTAGACTGCATCGAAGTGTGTTTGTAGAGATTATTGAGTACAACATTCGCGTTGACATCCCGTCTGACTTCAATCACAATGCGCATGCCGTTGCGGTCCGATTCGTCCCGAAGGTCGGTAATGCCTTCAATCCGCTTCTCGCGCACCAGCTCGGCAATTTTCTCCACCAGACGCGCTTTGTTAACCTGATAAGGCAGCTCATTTACAACAATCCGCGCCTTGCCGTTACTCTCCTCTTCGATCAGTGCCTTTGCACGCATCGTGACCGAGCCGCGGCCCGTACGATACGCCTGGCGTATGCCTTCGCGGCCTAAAATATATCCGGCCGTTGGAAAATCCGGGCCTTTGATATATTCCATAAGTTCGATTGGCGTAATTTCGGGGTTGCGGATCATGGCCTGTACGCCATCAATGACCTCGCCCAGATTATGCGGCGGAATGTTGGTAGCCATCCCTACGGCAATACCAGATACCCCGTTAACCAACAGATTGGGAAAACGGGAAGGCAGAACAGCAGGTTCATTCTCCTCGCCATCATAGTTCGGAATAAAATCAACCGTTTCCTTGTTCAAATCGCGCAGCATTTCCATGGCAATCTTGGAAAGTCTGGCTTCCGTATAACGCATTGCCGCAGCCATATCGCCGTCAATCGAGCCGAAATTGCCATGCCCGTCAACCAGCATATAGCGCATGGAGAAATCTTGAGCCATCCGGACCATCGTCTCATATACGGCCGAGTCGCCGTGCGGATGGTACTTGCCGATAACCTCACCGACGATTCTCGCCGATTTCTTGTAAGGCTTATCCGGTGACATTCCAAGCTCCGACATCGCAAACAAAATGCGCCGGTGAACCGGCTTAAGTCCGTCCCGTACGTCCGGCAAAGCCCGGCTCACAATGATGCTCATTGCGTAATCCATAAAGGAATCGCGCATTTCGACACCGATGTCCCGATCCCTGATTTGCGGGTTATTTTGTTCAGCCATGAGTTGCTGGACCTCCTTCAGTTAAAAAACCGCTACCCTTTATTATATTCCTTTCACAAAAACAGCACAATTAAACGTACTAGCTGATAGCTGTTATATCAATATTTTTCTGCCCGGTTCCCGGGTATTAGCCCTGTCCGCATAGACTCACGGCTCATAGACTGTATGGAACAGACCGTGCCTAAACGCTCTATAGCACGGGCATAAAGATATCATCCCATATCCTTAGATTATACCATTGTTTAGAACACTTGTCCTTATATTTCAGCCGTGTAAAGGGAGGAGTAACATGAGAATTCAGCGGGTTTCCAGCAAATGGGCCAAGACCGAAGTCATCCTGCAGAACCGCTCCTTGGCGCCTTATATTCCCGATACCCGTAAATATGATTATTCGGTGCTTAATGAGATGCTCGTCCTGTATGAAACCGTCTATATCAAGCCGGACCGCGGAACCTACGGATGCGGGGTCATGCGAGCGGAGCGGCGGAATCTGATCCTGACACCAAGCGGCGCGGAAAATCCGGAAGCACACGAAGAGGAAAACGCCGAGCCAAGTATAATGTATATCCTCCGTTACGGTACCAAAGCGCATGCCTTTCAATCGATGGAAGAGCTGCATCAGGCCATCACTGGACGAATAAAGAAGCGTCCCTATTTGATTCAACAAGGAATCAACCTTCTGCGTTATAAGAATCTGTCATTCGATTTGCGTGTGCTTGTCCAAAAAAACCCGGAGGGCCGATGGGAAACAACGGGACTTTTGGGCAGAGTGGCGGCGCCGCAAAAAATTGTGACCAACTATCATAACGGCGGAAGCCTCCTGCCCGTTGAGGAGCTGCTTGCCGAGCATATGATCACGGCTGATCGCTCGTCTATGATACATCGACTGAAACATCTTGGCGTGCGCATCGGGCGCCAACTGGTGAAGGCTTTCCCGGATATGAAGGAAATCGGTCTGGATGTCGCCATGGATGATCATCATGATTTATGGATTCTTGAGGTCAATACACTGCCTTCCCTTGTAGCGTTTAAGCTGTTTGACGACAAATCCATTTACCGTAAAATCAGCCGGTATGCCGCCTCCTACGGACGTGCGGGTTTTGGCAGCTCGAGCTTATCCTCGCGCCGCAAGACCCATACACGCGGCCGTTAGCCCCCTGCTCCTTCTTCCTCCTTGACGTAAAAACAGCCCCCGGACCGCCTTGCTTGGCGGCAGCCGGAGGCTGCTGAAGATGGATACTGCGGTTCTGTGCTCCCGCAACACCCCTTTACCGTATGAATCGAACTCATCAGGCTGACCTGCAGCCGAATTAAATGTCCAGATTCTTGACCGTATTGGCATGCTCCTGGATAAAATCGCGCCGTGGCTCCACATTATCGCCCATCAACGTATCGAAAATGCTGTCCGCCAGAATGGCGTCTTCGATCGTTACCTGCAGCATACTGCGGCTTTCGGGATCCATTGTCGTTTCCCAGAGCTGCGTGGCATTCATCTCTCCGAGGCCTTTATAGCGCTGAACATTATATTTGGCGTTCTCTCCGAAGGTGGCGATAATCTCGTCGCGCTCCTTCTCCGAGCCGGCGTAGCGCACCACCTTGTTGCGTTCCACTTTGAACAGCGGCGGCTGGGCGATGTAGATAAAGCCCGCGTCAACGATTTTGCGCATATACCGGTAAAAGAAGGTCAGCAGCAGCGTGCGGATATGGGCGCCGTCGACATCCGCATCCGTCATGATGACAACCTTGTGATAACGCGCCTTCGACAGGTCGAAGTCATCGCCGATTCCCGTTCCAAGAGCGGTAATAATCGCGCGGATTTCGGCGTTGGACAAGATGCGGTCCAGCCGGGCCTTCTCCACGTTCAGAATTTTACCGCGCAGCGGTAAAATTGCCTGAAAATGCCGGTCACGCCCCTGCTTAGCCGATCCCCCGGCAGAGTCGCCTTCGACGATGAACAGCTCGCTGATGGAAGCATCCTTGGACGAGCAGTCCGCCAGCTTGCCCGGCAGCGCGCTGACTTCAAGCGCGCTCTTGCGCCGCGTAAGCTCGCGGGCTTTGCGCGCCGCTTCACGCGCCCGGGAAGCCTGCAGCGATTTCTCCAGGATGCGCCGGGAAATGGCCGGATTCTCCTCGAGGAATTCCTGCAGCTTCTCGGCAAACAGCGATTCCACAATCCCGCGAGCCTCACTGTTGCCAAGCTTTGTCTTCGTCTGGCCCTCGAACTGCGGCTCGGGGATCTTCACGGAAATGATAGCCGTTAGTCCTTCACGAACATCGTCCCCGGTCAGGTTGGAGCTGTTATCCTTGATGATGCCGCTTTTGCGCGCATAATCGTTGATAATGCGCGTCAAGGCGCTCTTGAATCCGGATTCATGCGTCCCGCCCTCATGGGTGTGGATGTTATTGGCGAAAGAGTAAATATTTTCGGTGTACGAATCGTTGTATTGAAGCGCCACTTCGACCTGGATCATATCGCGGGAACCGCCAACATAGATCGGTTCCTCATGCAGCACCTCTTTTTTCTCATTGAGGAACTTCACGTATTCGATAATACCGCCGTCATATTTGAACGTGTTCACCGCACCGGTCCGCTCATCCGTGAGAGAGATTTCAATTCCCTTATTCAAGAATGCCAGCTCGCGAATCCGGGTAAGGAGCGTATTATATTCATACACGGTCGTTTCGGTAAAAATCTCCGGGTCCGGGTGGAAGGTCGTCTTGGTCCCCGTCTCTTCGGTATCGCCAATCATCCGGATGTCGTACTGAGGGGCCCCCCGGCGATATTCCTGCTGGTACACATGTCCCTCCCGCTTAACTGTGACAACCACTTTTTCCGAGAGGGCATTCACTACCGAAATACCCACACCATGCAGGCCGCCCGATACTTTATATCCGCCGCCGCCGAATTTGCCCCCTGCATGCAGGACGGTCATGACGACTTCAAGCGTCGATTTCTTCAGCTTCGTGTTCTCTCCGACAGGAATTCCACGTCCGTTGTCGATTACCGTTATGCTGTTGTCCTCATGCACAATAACTTGGATTTTGTCGCAATAACCGGCCAACGCTTCGTCAATACTGTTATCGACAACTTCCCATACGAGATGGTGCAAGCCCTTTACGCTGGTCGAACCGATGTACATGCCCGGACGCTTGCGGACCGCTTCCAGCCCTTCAAGCACCTGAATCTGGCTCTCATCATATGTCGGTTGATTCATTGACATGCCTTCACCTACTTCTTTCAGATTGTGACCTGGGCCCAGAACGGGCTTTAACCTTCAAGCAGCATTCTGGATCTTTTTTTGAGTGTGGAAGAAGAAATGGGGGAATAATACACGATATTCTGCGTAACGACTATTGATTTGGCTTCTTCTTCACCGATGCGCTCCAATTTCTTGTCATTCAAGGCCGCAGCAACGAACTGTTTGGACAATTTGGAGGATTTCTCGATCGAAATATCGAATATGGCAATCAGCTCCGAAGACCGGATAATCTTTTCCCCGCCCAAATGAATATACATGGTCTTCCTCCCGTTTAAGACTCTATGATTCCGTTATGGACGCGATACTGGATTGCGCCTTTTAATTTATCGGCATTCAGGCTTTCGATTCCGGTAGCCGTTATGAAGGTCTGCACTTTGCTCTGAAACGTTTCAATTAGCTGCGTTTGACGGTACGGATCAAGCTCGGACAGAACATCGTCAAGCAGCAGGACGGGATATTCCCCGATTTCCTCATGGATTAGTTCAATTTCGGCGAGCTTGAGCGAAAGAGCGGTTGTGCGCTGCTGCCCCTGGGAACCATAGACCGAAGCTTCTCTGCCGTTGATAAAAAAGGACAGATCGTCCCGATGGGGACCTGTCAGCGTCATGCCTCGCCGAATTTCCTGTTCACGTGTTTGTGATAACTTTAACATAAATTTGTCTAATAAGACAGCTTCATCTTCCTCATCACGCTCTCCGAAAGAAGGGACATAGGACAGTTTCAGCTCTTCGCCGCCGTTGGTAATCCCTTTGTGAATCTCTTCGGCCCACCCTTGCAGCTTCTTTATGAATTGTTTCCTTTTTTTGACGATTTTAACACCATGCTCCGCAAGCTGGGCGTCCCATATTTCCAGCATATCCCCGCCAGCCCCGTTTTTGGCCCACAGCTGCTTGAGCAGATTGCCTCTTTGGAGGAGCACCTTCTGATACTGCTGCAGATGGAACAGATAGCTTGGCTGAACCTGGCCGATTTCCATATCCAAAAAACGGCGCCGGACGCCAGGCGTCCCCTTGACGATCTCCAGATCCTCGGGCGCAAACATGACGACATTCAGCGAACCGACAAATTCACTCAGGCGCCGCTGCTCCAGACCGTTAATCTTGGCTTTCTTCCCCTGCGGGGACAGCGTGAGCTCAAGCTTTAAGTTCCCGTATTTGCGCCGAATCTCCGCCTCGATATAAGCCGCGCCGTCCGGAGCGTCGAAAGAGATCAGCTCGCGGTCCTTTGAGGTCCGGTGGCTCCTCGTCATCGCCAGGCAGTAAAGGGCCTCGACGAGATTCGTCTTGCCCTGGGCATTTTGCCCAAGGATCAGATTCACATCTCCGAGGCCTTCAAGCAGCAGCGATCCGTAGTTCCGGTAATGCCGCAGGGTGATACTGTTTACAAACACGAAAGCGTTCCTCCCAAGCAGGAAACGGCAGCACAATTCCCATGGATGAAAAAGCGCCCGCTTCTCGATCGAAATACAAGCCATTAACCGCTATGCTCTTATTCCAGCTTATATTTCAAGCTAGCTCCTGACAATGGAGCTTTGATTTACAAGTGAAAAATGCTTACTCTTCTCCGCCGGCTACCTCAAACAGTCCTTCGTCCTTCACTTCGACTTTGTCGCCCGGATACAGCTTTCTTCCCCGGCGATCCTCTTTTTCCCCGTTCACGAGCACATTCCCCTCCTGAAGCAGAGCCTTCGCCATCCCGCCTGTGGATACACAGTCCGACAGCTTTAAAAATTGATCCAGCTTGATATATCCACTGTGGATAACTATTTTCTTCATGATTTATTTCCTCTCCGCCACTTATCCACAAAAGGGGAATCCGGCGTTAGTTGGTTGTACGATAAGGCAAAATAACGTACAGCGCCTTGCTTTCATCCAGCGGCTTTAAAATTATCGGGCTCATCATCCCGGTAAAAGCGATTGTCAGCTGTTCGCTGTCGACTATTTTCAGTACATCCAGCATATATTTGGAGTTAAACGATATTTTCAACGGTTCGCCTTTAAAATCAAGGACGTCAAGCTCTTCCCGCACTTTCCCAAGCTCCGATGAACTCGAGGAGATTTCGATTCCTCCGTTATCAAGCGTCTGCAGGCGGACGATATTCGTCTTCTCTTCGCGGGACAGCAAATAAGCCCGGTCGATCGATTCGCTTAATTTTTTTGTTTCGAGAGTCAGTTCTGTTTTGTAAACATTCGGAATAATTCTAGAAGTATCCGGATAGACGCCGTCAAGAATGCGGGTATAGAAGAGAACCCGGTCCAATTTAAAAAGCACCTGATTATCGGCCACGACGATATCTACGAGCATGTTCTGGTCGGGAATGATTTTGCTCAGCTCATTCAGCGTTTTGCCGGCGATGACAACATTTGCGAAACGGACTTCCTCCGTTCCTTCCAGCCGGGCCGCTCTTGTTGCCAGCCGGTGACGGTCCGTTGCGGTAAATTTGAACTCACCGTCCGACAGATTCCATAGTATACCTGTTAAAATCGGCGTTGTCTCCTGGGTGGAGATGGAAAAAGCCGTTTGCTTGATCATATTTTTCAGCAAATCTCCGGGTATAGAGATCGTTTCATTGCCTTCAATATTCGGCAGGACAGGAAATTCCTCCGGATCAAGGCCCACCATCTGAATTTCCGTCGCTCCGGAAGAAATGTAGGTCTGAAAGCCATCCTTGACCTCCATATGAATTTCCTTAGAAGGCAGCTTCTTGATGATTTCAACGAAAAATTTGGCCGGAAGCACGACGCTTCCCGGCTGCTCCACCTTCACGATCTGCTCGCTGTCATTTTCCGCCGGAATAAACGATTGAATGGAAATATCGGTATCGCTGGCGGTTAGCGTAACGCCCTGGTAACTGACCTCCAGCTTGATGCCGGTGAGAATGGGGATCGTCGTTCGGCTGGATATCGCCTTGGATACATGCTGGATGGAATCGTTGAGTTCATTTTTAAGAATGCTGATTTTCATAATTTCACTCCTAGCTGAATAGTGGGCAGTCTGATAATGAGAGTTTACAGAAGCCTTATACCGGTTCTTCGAAAGACGGCGCAGCCGCTTTGTCTGATGAAGATATATTATAGATTTTAAATAGTATTAGTAGTAGGGGCGCTGGATATGTGGATAAGCGGCCTGGACTGCATAAAATTAAGCCTACGCACATGTGAATAGATTGTGTATAGGCTTGTTTATTCCTTCTTACGAAGGATTTTTTATTTTCTCGGAAATATTGTTTACCACTTTGTACAGCTCCTGATCGACCTTAATCGACTGGCTTATTTTTTCGTGGGCGTGAATAACGGTTGTATGGTCCCTGCCGCCAAAGGCCTCGCCGATCTTGGGAAGCGAATAATCGGTCAGCTCCCGGGAAAGATACATAGCAATCTGTCTTGGAAAAGCGACGGCTTTCGTCCGTTTGCGCGCTTTGAAATCTTCGAGTCGCAAATTGTAATATTCGCCGACCTTTTGCTGGATATCCTGAATGGTGATCATCTTCGGCCGGCTGGACGGGATGATATCCTTCAGCGCTTCGGCTGCCAGATGCGTCGTTACATCCTGGTTGGTCAGCGAAGAGTAGGCCACAACCCGGATGAGAGCGCCTTCCAGCTCACGGATGTTCGTATCGATCTGATTAGCGATATACATCATCGCTTCGTTTGGAATATCAAGGTTCTCGGCTTTGGCCTTTTTGCGCAAAATTGCGATCCGGGTCTCCAGATCCGGCGGCTGAATGTCCGTGATGAGGCCCCACTCGAACCGCGAACGCAGCCGTTCCTCAAGAGTCGGAATTTCCTTTGGTGGCCGGTCGCTTGAGATGATAATCTGCTTGCGTTCCTCATGCAGCGCATTAAATGTATGGAAAAATTCCTCCTGCGTCGATTCTTTGCCGGCAAGGAATTGAATATCGTCGATCAGCAGAATGTCGACATTCCGGTATTTGTTGCGAAAGCTTTCGCCGCGGTTGTCCCGAATAGAGTTGATGAACTCGTTGGTGAATTTCTCGGATGAAATATAAATCACCTTGTTGCTCGGATTATGTTCCAGAATATAATGGCCGATTGCATGCATCAGATGCGTTTTGCCGAGTCCCACACCGCCGTACAAGAACAAGGGATTATAGGCTTTGGCCGGCGCTTCGGCGACGGCCAGCGAGGCCGCATGGGCAAACCGGTTGCCCGAGCCGATGACAAATGTATCGAACGTATACTTGGGATTCAGCATATGCGTTTGGGCTTCTTCACGGGAAACAGCGGGAGGCCCGGGAGAAATCTGAACGACAGGCTCCGCAGGCTTGTTCTCTTCTATAACAAACTTGACGTCGACCTGTTGTCCCGTCACTTCGAAAACCGTAGCTCCGACCAGCTTCGTATACCTGCTTTCAAGCCACTCCACGGCGAAAGTTGTCGGCGCCGAAATGACGAGCGACTGGGGGCTGAACGAGAGCGCTTTGGTTGCTTTAAACCAGGTATCATAGCTTGGCTTGCTTAGTTTGGTCTGAATAATTGATAAAATCTGCTGCCATAGTTCGGAAGTATGGCTTTCCACACACTGTCACTCCTTTAAATCTTCCAAATGTGGCTAGAGCCATGAAGTGGAAATGTCGAAGAAAATAAGGTGATGGGGAATATTATCCCCAATAAGCAGGAAGAGAAGACAAAAAAAGATGGATAAACTTGAATTGTTCACAACTTTATCCACAACTTGTTGATAATATGGAGGACATTCAAATCTATTCACAATCAAAAGTAATACCATCATAGCAAAACTCCCCTTGATTTTCAATGAACCCGAGGATTTTATCCACAAATTCAACCACTTGTGTATAATTGATAGCCACAATACTACATATTGTTGATAATTTGTTTACCGTTCGACATTTTCCGGCACTTGTTTATTTTTTTATACACAGATTGTCCATTAAGCGAAGAATTTACCGCCGGTCTTTGAGCACAGGTGGATAACTTTGAAGGGCTGTGGATTATTTAATCGGGCAAACAAGCTGTGGATAAATCGACATTCAGAGAGGGAGAGCAAGGGAGCGGGATTGCAGTTGACTTTTAAGGGCGCTTTATGTTTTAATATATAAAGGTGTTTTCTGCGAGGAAATTTCTCAGATAGATGAAAATGATGATCTTGTGGATACTGTCCCAGCAAGAACGGCCAAGCCGTTTTTTGACAGTCATTTAAGTTCCTGCAAGGGAGGTGCAATACATGAAACCGACGTTCAAACCGAATGTAAGCAAGCGCAAGAAGGTGCACGGGTTTCGCGCAAGAATGAGCACGAAAAACGGCCGTAAAGTGCTGGCTGCTCGCCGCCTGAAAGGCAGAAAAGTTCTGAGTGCGTAAGTCAGGCCAATAAGACCACTGCGGTGGTCTTTTTTTTCAAATAAGCCTCTTTTCGCTCTTCCATGATCTTATATTTCGACGAGAAACGGATGCCCTCCCGCAATATTTGACGGCGCAGCCGTTTCTTCTTGTATATCGGAAGGAATAAGCACCGCTTATTTCCTGGTCTTTAGTCACGAGAAACGGGTAACGTCCTTTTTTTGAGGATGGATTAGCCGTTTCTTCTTGCATAATAAGGGGATGACCGTATTTTGGGGAGAGACGGCGGCCCGCCTGCTGGTCCGCTCGTTTAGTGAGTTCCTCCGGTGACTATAATAATAAGAAGAAAAATTTCGAAGATCCTGATTTTGGACTTTGAGCAAGGAGATTTTTCGTGCATAAAAGCTTGCGTTTACGAAACCGCGCCGACTTCAGCCGCGTATACAGGCATGGGAAGTCGTTTGCGAACCATCAGTTTGTGGTGTATTGGTTCAATAGAAAGCAGGTTGAGCGGTTCCGGGCCGGCGTATCGGTCAGCAAAAAAATCGGAAACGCCGTCGTCCGCAACCGGATGAGAAGACTTGTGAAGGAGATTGTGCGGCATCATGAGGCCGAGATCGCCGGCGGATTGGACATGGTGTTCATCGTCCGAAAAGGGGCGCTCGACATGAGCTATGCGGAGCTTGAAAAAAGCGTGCTTCATGTGCTGCGAAAAGCCAAGCTGCTCAAGGCTTCGCGCAAATAGACGGACGGCCCTGGGCTTGTTTATTTGTCTTCATAAATATGGTATGATTTACGGTGCAATGGAATGTTTAAGAGAGGGGTTATGAAGTGTCTCTATTGAAGACTAGACGAGGAAAATGGTTTCTCCTCATCGCTGGATTAGTTTTAATGATGGCTGTTTTGTCGGGGTGCGGTCAATCAGCCACGGTAACGCATACAATTGAGGATTTAGAGCAAGGGAACTTTTGGGAAAGAAATGTTGTTCGTTACTTTGCTGAGGCCCTGGAATTGTTTGCAAGATGGTTTCATGGGGAATACGCGCTTGCCGTCCTTGTAATGGTGATTGTTGTCCGTACGCTTATTCTCCCGCTGACAATGAAGCAGGTGAAGAGCTCCAAGGCTATGCAGGCTATTCAGCCCGAGCTTCAGAAAATCCAGAAAAAATATAAGGACGATCCCCAAAAAGTTCAGCAGGAAACGATGCGGCTGTTCCAGGAGAACAAAGTCAATCCAATGGCCGGCTGCTTACCGCTGATTGTGCAAATGCCGATCTTTATCGCTCTTTACAACTCGATTTATTACAATCCCCATCTGCGGGAGCATTCATTCCTTTGGCTGGAGCTCGGAAAGCCCGACCATTTGTTCATCCTGCCGGCGCTCGCCGCGATTACGACATACCTGCAAACGAAAATGATGTCGTCGATGAATCCGATGCAGCAGCAGGGCCCGATGCAGTTCATGCTGATGGTTTATCCGGTTTTGATCTTTATTATGTCTTACAACTTCCCGTCCGCACTACCGCTGTACTGGGTATTCAGCAACCTGTATACGATCGGTCAGAATTATTTCTTGTACCGGGGAAAGGGTACTCCTCCCCAAGCGGCGGTCGCCGGCGCCGATTCCGGCAATAGCGGTAAGGCATCGAAGTTGAAGGAGGCCAAAAAATCCAAATGAACAAAGTCGTCGCGACAGGGAAAACCATTGAAGAAGCTGTGAAGCGCGGACTTGCCCAGCTGGCAGCCGAAAAGGACAAGGTCACGGTAACCGTGCTTGAGCAGCCATCAAAAGGATTCCTGGGGCTTATCGGTGTGAAGGATGCGAAGGTGGAGCTCACCTTGCTGACTGATCCTGCACCGGTGCCAGCGGCGAGTGCTCCGTCACTGCCTCAGCAGATTGAACTAGCGACGAGACAAGAGGCGACCGGGGGCGCGCCCCGCCAGGATTCCGGAGATCCAATTAAGGAAGCTTATCAAGAGGCCATTCGTTTTATTGTGGATGTGGCCGCGAGCATGGGACTCCATGTGGAAGTGGAAGTCGTTCAAGGCAAGGATGCCGCTACGCTGCAAATCTCCGGTCCGGATCTGGGACTGCTGATCGGCAGAAGAGGACAAACTCTCGATGCTTTGCAATATTTGGCCAATATCGTTGCCAACCGCTATTCCGACAGCTTTATCCGTCTCGTGCTGGATGCGGAGAATTTCCGTGAACGGCGCAAGAAGACGCTGGAGGATTTAGCGGATCGGCTGGCGGGCCGAGTCGTTCGTACCCGCAAGGAAGTCGTGCTGGAGCCTATGTCTCCGCAGGAACGGAAGATCATCCATTCGCGGCTTCAGGATCATCGTCAGGTGAACACCTACAGCAAGGGCGAAGAGCCGAACCGCCGTGTCGTTATTACATTGAAGCAGTGAAATATAGCCGCAATGACTCCTTGACCACAGTAAGGGGTCATTGTTTTTTTAACTTGTCTATGCCGGTTATTACATCATTTGAAAGGTGAAGGTAAGCATGATCAGCGATACCATTGCTGCCGTTTCGACGGCGGTAGGCGAGGGAGGAATCGCCATTATCCGGGTAAGCGGGCCGGAAAGCATTTCACAGGTGGCGGCTTTGTTCCGCAGCCGGATTCCGCTGACGGAAGCGGAGAGTCACACCGTTCATTACGGCCATATCGTACATCCCGGAAACGGCGAAATCATGGAAGAGGTGCTCGTTACGGTCATGAGGGCTCCGCGTTCCTTTACCACCGAGGATGTGGTTGAGATCAGTACGCACGGCGGTGTCATCTCTGTGCGAAGAGTAATGGACATTCTGCTTCAGCAGCAGATCCGGCTTGCGGAACCGGGGGAGTTCACCAAGCGCGCTTTTCTGGGCGGGCGAATCGATTTATCTCAGGCGGAGGCAGTAATCGACCTTATCCGATCGAAGTCCGACCGTGCTTTTTCCGTTGCGCTGAAGCAGGTTAACGGGTCCTTGTCCCAGCGGATCGGGCAGCTTCGCCAAAGCTTGCTGGAGACGCTCGCGCATATTGAGGTCAATATCGACTATCCGGAGCATGATGTGGAGCTGCTGACGGCTGAATATATTAAAGACAAGAGCCGTGATGTGATGGAAGGAATCGAGCGGCTGCTGAAGACGGCGACCCAGGGAAAGATTCTGCGGGAAGGGATTACCACCGCCATCATCGGCCGTCCAAATGTGGGGAAATCGTCTTTGCTTAACGCGCTCGCTCGGGAGAACAAGGCGATTGTAACCGATATTCCGGGTACGACCCGTGACGTGATTGAAGAATTCGTTACGATTAACAATATACCGCTTAAACTGCTGGATACGGCCGGTATCCGTGAAACGATGGATGTGGTCGAGAAAATTGGGGTGGAACGTTCCAAAGCCGCCGTCAATGAGGCTGACCTCATTCTGTTTGTACTGAACAATAGTGAACCTCTGCATGAGGATGAATTAACTTTAATGGAACAAATCCACGGTAGACAAGTTTTATGTATCATGAATAAAATGGACTTACCGCCGAAATTGGACAAAGACGTTTTGCTGAAATATTTTGACGAATCCGCTATCGTGCCGATGTCCGTGTTGGAAGAGGAGGGCCTCGACAAGCTGGAGGAAGCCATTTCGGAACTCTTTTTCGGAGGAAAGCTGGAGTCCGGGGATTTGACCTATGTCAGCAACGTTCGCCATATCGCCCTGCTAAAAAAAGCGCACAAGTCGCTTCAGGATGCCTATGAAGCTGCGGAGCAGCTGATACCGATCGATATGATTCAGATCGACGTTCGGCTTGCCTGGGAGCAGCTGGGCGAAATTGTCGGGGATACGGCGGCCGATTCGCTGCTTGACCAAATCTTCTCGCAATTCTGTTTAGGAAAATAAGATTGGCGGCCATAGAGCGCCGTTTTCATATAAAAGGAGGAAATGTAATGAGTTATGAAGGAGGAAGCTATGACGTGATCGTCATCGGCGCGGGTCATGCCGGCAGTGAAGCCGCCCTCGCCGCGGCCCGAATGGGCTGCAGCACCTTGATGGTGACGATCAATCTGGATATGATCGCTTTTATGCCCTGCAACCCGTCGATTGGCGGACCTGCCAAGGGGCATGTCGTTCGTGAAATCGATGCTCTGGGCGGTGAAATGGGTCGGAATATCGACAAGACGTTCATTCAGCTCCGCATGCTGAACACCGGTAAAGGCCCTGCGGTTCACGCCCTGCGCGCCCAAGCCGATAAATTTCTGTACCAGCACACAATGAAAGAAACGATGGAGAAGACGCCGAATCTGACGCTGCGGCAGGGAATGGTTGAGCGGCTCGTCGTTGAGAACGGCGAATGCGCCGGAGTAATCACCAAGACCGGAACAATTTATCGGAGTAAGTCCGTTATTTTGACTACGGGCACTTATCTGCGCGGCAAGGTAATTATGGGGGAGACGACTTACGAAAGCGGGCCGAACAATCAGCAGCCGTCGGTTAAGCTCTCGGAGAACTTGCGTGAGCTTGGCTTTGAATTAGTCCGCTTTAAGACTGGAACCCCGCCGCGTGTGCATAAAGATACGATTGACTTCTCTAAAACCGAAATTCAACCGGGAGACGAGCATCCAAAATTCTTCTCCTATGAAACCAAATCTTCCGATAACGAGCAGCTTCCTTGCTGGCTGACGTATACATCGGAGGAGACCCATTCGATCATTAACAGCAATCTGCATCGGGCGCCGATGTTTACCGGCATTATTGAGGGAACAGGGCCTCGTTATTGCCCGTCCATCGAGGACAAGGTGGTCCGCTTCAGCGACAAGCCGAAGCACCAGATTTTTCTTGAACCGGAAGGAAAAAACACGGCGGAATACTATGTTCAAGGCTTGTCTACGAGCCTGCCTGAAGATGTACAGCTCTCAATTCTGCGCTCCATTCCCGGCCTGGAAAAGGTTGAAATGATGCGCAATGGATATGCTATTGAATATGATGCCATGGTGCCAACCCAATTGTGGCCGAGCCTGGAAACGAAACGTCTGCCCGGTCTGTTTACGGCTGGACAGATCAATGGTACTTCCGGTTATGAGGAAGCGGCAGGACAGGGTATAATGGCTGGTATTAATGCGGCCCGCAAGGTGCAAGGCAAAGATCCGGTCATTCTGGACCGTTCCCAAGGGTATATCGGCGTACTGATTGACGATCTTGTAACCAAAGGAACGAATGAGCCGTACCGACTGCTTACTTCCCGCGCAGAATATCGTCTGCTGCTTCGCCATGACAATGCCGATCTTCGTTTGACACCGGTCGGTTATGACATCGGCTTGATCTCCGAAGAACGGTATGCGGCGTTTGTAGATAAGAAACAGAAGGTCGAGCAGGAAATTCAAAGACTGCAGGACACCAAGGTTAAACCGTCCGAAGTAAATGCTGCCCTGGAGGAAAAAGGGTCGGCGCCAATTGTAGACGGGAGTAACCTGCTGATCCTGATGCGCCGTCCGGAAGTAGACTATACCTTTGTTGAACAAATCTCCCCGCCACAGGATTTGCTTGATGAGGAGATGAAGGAGCAGGTCGAGATTCAGATCAAATATGCGGGTTATATTGAAAAGCAGCTTCAGCATGTGGAGCGTCTGCAAAAGATGGAGCAAAAGAAGCTTCCGGACGATATCGATTACAGCGATATTCATGGATTGGCCATCGAAGCCCGGCAGAAGCTGGCGAAGATCCGTCCGATTTCTATTGGCCAGGCATCTCGGATTTCCGGCGTGACCCCGGCCGATATCTCCATCCTGCTGGTGCATTTGGAGCATTATAACCGGGTAACCGCGGCGAAAGGATAAGTATCAATGGACCCGATTCAAGAACAATTTGTCCGGCGGCTGGAAGAGCGGGGGATTGTGCTTTCTCAGCAGTTGGACCAGTTCGAAAGCTATTACCGGGAGCTTGTCAGCTGGAATGAAAAAATGAACCTTACCGGTATTACCGAGCGTGAGCAGGTATATACGAAGCATTTTTATGATTCCCTGTCTCTTGCTTTTTTTGTGGATATGCAGGCTGTTGAGCGGATGGCGGATATTGGATCCGGTGCCGGATTTCCGGGCATTCCGCTTAAAATTGCCTTTCCTCAATTAAAGCTGACGATCGTCGATTCACTGAGCAAACGAATCTCGTTTCTTAAGCATGTCTGCGATGAACTGAAGCTGGAAGGGGTCGAGCTGATTCATGGCCGGGCTGAGGATATTGCTCGTCAGACATCCCACCGGGACAGCTATGATCTGGTGACAGCGCGTGCGGTTGCGAGAATGGCTTTACTCAATGAGTTCTGCCTGCCCTTTGTCCGTAAAGACGGTATTTTTGCCGCAATGAAGGGCAGCGACCCGGCAGAGGAGCTGAGCGAAGCCAAGTTCAGTCTGAAAGAGCTGCGAGGCCAACTTGAAAAAGTAGAGCCATTCAGTTTGCCGATAGAGGATTCGGCGCGGCACATTATTTTCATCCGCAAAACGGGAGCTACTCCGGCTAAGTATCCGCGAAAAGCGGGTATACCTGCCAAAACACCCCTTGTCTGAATGTTTCACGTGAAACATTTGGAAACTACGTTGTCAGCGTTGATCCAAGCCGTCTTCCTATGGGAAGGCGGTTTTTTTCTGGCTCAATAGATTTCAATGTCGGTCTGATAAAATCAGGTCCATTTAAAATTCAACGCTGCGGATTTATGGATGGTCAACTCACTACTGTGCCGACATTGAAACAGCGCCGTTTTGCATATTCTCACGAAGTGTTTTCACCGTAAAAACGGAAAAATAGGTCTATACGAAGAATAGGATTATGGACGGAAAAGTGATAGAATAATATAGTAACATTGCGGTGCCCCAAGCGCCGTATAGGCACGATCAAATGTTTTTTCATTCTTGCAGCATATGACGCAGGACCGACTGGCCTTTTGGGAATCCCGAATAAACGGGACCGGCAAGAGGATCGTTTCGCCGACATAGAGCTGGGCTGTGCCTGTACCGCATACATTAGGAATAGCTTGTACGATTGTTTTTCCGGGAATTGGTCTAGGATCGTACTATAACGAAATTAGGTGGTAATGAACGGAATGAAAGAACAATTCACCAGACTGTTTGGATTTACCGAACGAAGCAGCGGAGAAGAGATTAAACAAATCCCGGTCAAAGATATAATCAGCAGTCCTTATCAGCCGCGAACGATTTTTGATGATGAGAAGATCGATGAGCTATGCCAGACGATTAAGACCCATGGAGTTATTCAACCGATTGTCGTCCGCATGAAGGATTCTCAATATGAGATCATAGCGGGGGAACGTCGCTGGCGGGCGGTTAAGAAATTGGGGATGGAGAGTATTCCGGCAATCATCCGGGATTTCAACAACTCGCAGGCAGCCTCGATTGCACTCATCGAAAATTTACAGCGCGAAGGACTCACTTCCATCGAAGAAGCGATCGCATATCAGAAGCTGATCGATTTGCACCAGTTGACCCAGGAGAGTCTCGCGCAGCGTCTCGGTAAAAGCCAATCCACCATTGCCAACAAAATCCGGCTTCTTCAGCTGCCGGAAGAGGTTAAAGCGGCTTTGATGGAACGAAAAATCACGGAAAGGCATGCGCGATCCCTATTGTCGCTCGATAGCGAAGAAATGCAGCTTAAGGTTCTTGGAGAGATTATTTCCAAGGGATTGAACGTCAAGCAGACCGAAGCGCGCATCGCTTTTTATAAGGAAGCATCCAAGATCAAGAAAGCGAAACGTATTTCTTATACGAAGGATGTACGGTTGGCTCTGAATACGATTCGCCAATCCATAGAAATGGTTACCGGCTCCGGTATGGAAATTAAGACCTCCGAGAATGACCGCGGCGACCATTATGAGATTTTGATTCAAATTCCAAAAAAATAAAGTGTTGCAAAGCTGAAGGCGGCCCTGAGGTGATTGGCCGCCTTTTCTGCGGCTAATCCCGTAAGTTGTCACAAGCATGAGTAGAGCCGCATCAGCTCCTCATCTTAGAACGACTACAAGATTCTTCCCAACTATTCGAGGTGAAATAAGTGTCCAAAATTATTGCCATAGCAAATCAAAAAGGCGGTGTCGGTAAAACAACGACTTCTGTAAACCTGGGTGCCGGTTTGGCTACTTTGGGCAAAAGGGTACTGCTTGTTGACATTGACCCACAGGGAAACACCACAAGCGGTGTTGGCATAAACAAAGCAGATGTGGAAAACTGCATTTATAACATTTTGATTGACGAAATTGCCCCGCATGAAGCCATCCTGGAGACGAAGATCGACGGTCTGCATATTATCCCGGCAACGATTCAATTGGCAGGTGCGGAAATTGAATTGGTATCCACCATTTCCAGAGAGCTGCGGCTAAAGAAGGCGCTCGGACTGGTGAAACAGCAATATGATTACATTATTATTGATTGCCCGCCATCTTTGGGTATTCTTACCATCAATTCACTGACAGCGGCGGATTCGGTTATCATTCCGATTCAATGCGAGTATTATGCGCTTGAAGGCTTGAGTCAGCTGTTGAATACCGTTAGACTGGTTCAGAAAAACTTGAATCCTCATTTAAGAATTGAAGGCGTCCTTCTGACAATGCTGGATGCGCGGACCAATCTGGGCATTCAGGTCATTGAAGAAGTTAAAAAATATTTTCAGGAAAAAGTGTATCGGACGATTATCCCTCGCAACATTAGACTGAGTGAAGCCCCATCTCATGGACAATCCATTATTACTTACGATCCGCGTTCCAAGGGAGCGGAAGTGTATACCGAGTTGGCAAAGGAAGTGGTTTCTTATGAGTAAGCGTTTGGGAAAAGGATTGGATGCCTTAATCCCTTCCTTGTCCATTAACGAAGACGATAAAGTAGTCGAAATCCCTCTTTCTCAGCTGCGTGCCAATCCTTACCAGCCGCGTAAAGATTTTAATGAAGAGAGCATTCAGGAATTGGCCGAATCCATTCGTCAGCATGGTGTGATTCAGCCGATCATTGTACGCAGTGTCGTTAAAGGATATGAAATTATTGCCGGTGAACGCCGATTCCGCGCATCCCAATACTGCGGCAAAGCAACGATTCCGGCGGTGGTTCGCAGCTTTACCGACCAGCAGGTTATGGAAATTGCATTGATTGAAAATCTGCAGCGCGAAAATTTGAATGCCATGGAAGTGGCTGTAGCCTATCAGGGCCTGATGGATCAGTTCTCACTTACACAAGAAGAGCTTTCTTTAAAGGTCGGTAAATCACGCTCTCATATTGCGAATTTCCTGCGGTTGTTGACGCTACCGGAAGAAGTGAAGGATTTTGTTTCACGTGGAACAATTTCCATGGGGCATGCGCGGGCGATTGTCGGATTGAAGGAGCCGGAGTTGATCAAGCAGTTGGCACGGCAATGTGTCGATCAGCAATGGAGTGTAAGAGAGCTGGAAGAAGCGGTGAAAAATTTGGATCGCAAACCGGCGGGGGCAGCCAAAGCTAAAACGGTTAAACGCGATCCCTACATTGATAGTGTGGAAGAAACTTTGCGGGAACGATTCAAAACAACCGTTAAGATTAAACAGGGGAAAGATAAAGGGAAGATTGAGTTGAACTATTACAGTGCTCAGGATTTGGAACGCCTCCTAGAACTGCTCGGAAATTAATCAAGCACATGGAAAACATATCCTGGTCTATCCGAAAAGGATAACAATGGATATGTTTTTTGCACGAAAAAGCGGATGCTATGAAAAAGGGGGCTTGAAATTGAAGGAGCTTGTCTATTTGGATCATGCGGCGACCTCGTGGCCAAAGCCGCATGAAGTTGTGCAAGCGATGATGGATGCACTGCAGCATGCGGGAGCCAATGCCGGAAGAGGGAATCACTCTATGGCAATCGGTACAGGGAGAATGTTAATCCGTGCACGGGCGGCGCTGGCAGAACTGTTCGCGGTCGCCAATGCTCAGGATATCGCGTTTACACATAATACAACCATGTCACTTAATATGGCCATTCAAGGGACGCTTCGCGAAGGGGATCATGTCATCTCTACCATGACGGAACATAATTCGGTTCGGCGCCCTTTAGAGTATCTGCGGAGAACAAAAGGCATTGAAGTTGATTATTTGAAAGTGGACGCGGAAGGGCAGCTGGATCTGCGGGAACTGGAGCAGACATTCAAGAGCAACACCCAAATGGTCATTTGTAGCCATAGCTCCAATCTGCTCGGAAGCATACTGCCCATTGGCGAGATCGGGGGGATTGCCAAGAGACATGGAGCTGTGTTCCTGGTTGATGCCGCCCAAAGTGCCGGCTCGGTGGATATTGATGTAAAACAGATGAATATCGATCTTCTTGCCTTTCCCGGGCATAAAGGCCTGCTTGGGCCGCAGGGAACAGGAGGGTTGTATATTTCGCCTGATCTGGACTTGGAGCCGCTAATGCATGGGGGAACGGGCAGTCAGTCGGAGTATAGCGAGCAGCCAAATGTAAGACCGGACAAATATGAAGCGGGAACGCAAAATACAGTAGGGATCGCGGGATTGCTTGCCGGCGTTCAAAAAGTGAAGTCGCTGGGTACGGAATATATACGGTCGCATGAATGGGGCCTGATCCAAACCTTAATGGAGGGGATGGAGAGCATTCCCGGCATAAGATTTTTGGGCCCGTCTATAGGCGCTCCTCGCACAGGACTTCTGTCTTTTGTTATTGAGGGGGAAGAATCGGCGCAAATCGCCCACCGTCTGGACCGGGAATACGGCATTGCGGTAAGAGCCGGGATGCACTGCACGCCGCTGGCGCATAAATCCGCTGGCACGATTGAGAGCGGCGCGGTGCGGGCGAGTGTAGGTGTGGATACGACCGAAGAGGATGTCGGTATGATGCTGCATGCCATGAGGGAGCTTTACGGCAAGCGGTGAAGCAGATAAAGAAAAAGGACGGTCTTATCGATGTCAGAAATGAATCA
This sequence comes from Paenibacillus apii, assembly GCF_011043685.1. Taxonomy (NCBI): domain Bacteria; kingdom Bacillati; phylum Bacillota; class Bacilli; order Caryophanales; family Paenibacillaceae; genus Paenibacillus; species Paenibacillus apii. The sequence continues at coordinate 23,758 of NZ_JAAKGU010000002.1, forward strand.
ATTTATAAGCGATCAGCTGCAGTGGCTGATACCGGGGTTAGCCATTTTGCTGTTGATCATACTCATTATCGTTCTTGTTCAAGGCAGTAAATTACGGTCCATGCGGCGTAAATATGATGCCATGATGTCGGGAACCGGAATCGACGATTTGGAAAGCCTGCTGATTGATTTGAAAAATCAGAACGAAATGCTGGAAGAGGTTCAACAGGCGCAAAAGACCGGACTGGAAGCACTGCAGCTCAAAGTGAAAGGTTTGCAGGGGCGAGTAGCCCTGAAACGGTATAACGCCTTTGGAGAGCGGGGGAATGACCTCAGCTTCTCAATGGCTGCTGTTGATGAACGCGGAAACGGCATAGTTATCACCAGCCTGCACAGCCGGGACAACTCTTATATCTATGCTAAGCCATTAAAAGAGGGAGAGTCGCAGTACCCGCTGTCCCCAGAAGAGAAGGAAGTTACTACTCAAGCGCTGCAGCGGACCTAGAATGGGTATGCCACTGCTTCAGAGCGGAAAAGAGACTGGAAGCGATAATCTCGGATAACCGCATGACCAGGCTGAGCCGTGTGTTCTGCAGAACGAAATATTCCATAAAGCCGCCGACGTTAACGATGCCCGTCAAATGGATATCGCCTACCGGCGGCAATTGTTTGTTTACGCCCGCTCCGGGGCGCAAAGGGCCTTCAACGACCTGGATAGAGCCGACGCTTGTTGAATGTCCGAGACAGGCATCTATGCCTATGACATAGGGCTCCTGATGCTGCTCCCGGATAAGGCCGAGTGTCTCCTCCAGATTAACCGCATGTACCGGGTTGTCAAGTGTTCCATACAAGGTGAACAGCGGGCTGTGATATCGCGACAGAGCGGTGCCAACGAGGGGGCCTAAGGCGTCGCCAGTCGAACGGTCAGTGCCAATACAGACAACCACAATCTGAGATCCTGGACGCACGCGGGAAAAGTGGAATAACAGACGATGGATGATCGCAGAATAGATTTCAGGGTCAGCATGTGATATTTTTAAACAAGACATCTCTTGCAATGGCACTGGATTAGAGGAATAATACATATAATCTTCCTTTCCCCGACGTTTCTATTTGATGTTAATTAGTATATGGATAGAGAGACCGTTTTATACTTCAGGAAGAAGAGATAAGACCTGAAGCCTAAGAGGAGAGTGACCTATGAACGAGGAGCTGCTGATCGCGTTTGACTCGACGCAGCAGGCGCTTCGCGCCGAGATGCTGCTGGAGTACGCAGAAATCGAAATTGATATATGCCCAACGCCAAAAGAGATTACAGCGGGCTGCGCCATGTCGATTCAGTTTTTTCGCAGTGCGCTGGAAGAGGTGGATAAGATCATTGATGAGCAAAATATCGAAATTCGCGGCATTTACGGCAAAGATGAACAAACCGGCTCTTATCAATTGATTACGACGTGAGGAGGAGGAATCTATGAGTCATCGGGCGGGATGGCTGCTGAATGGCGACACCCCGATAGAGACTATGGGGCAAGCGGTGGATCAGGCGGTTCAATTCAAAGATAAAGTATGGAACTGGTTAACGGATGCCGATATGTGGGCCAATGTTTTGTTTTCGGGGCTGCGTATTATTTTTATATTCATCTTGACGCGCATTATCATAAGTGTGGTGTACCGGATCATCGACCGGTCATTGGAACGAAAGACGAGTAGGGGGCTGCTCGCGAACACGCGTCGCCTCTCAACTGTCGGCGAATTGCTGAAGAACACAGTAACTATTGTTTGCAATTTTATTATGATTCTGATTATTTTATCAGAGTTTCATTTTGAGCTGGGTCCACTGCTGGCAAGCGCGAGTGTGCTCGGTCTCGCTATCGGTTTTGGGGCGCAAAGCTTGGTTAAAGATGTGATTACCGGCTTTTTCATTATTCTGGAGGATCAATTTGCGGTAGGCGATGTCATTTCGACCGGCGGATTCAAGGGCACTGTGGAAGTCATCGGGCTTCGAACGACTAAGATCCTTGGAAGCAGCGGTGAAATATACATTATTCCAAACGGAACCATAGCGAATGTGACGAATTTCTCGATGGCTAACGCTTTGGCGATAGTCGATGTTCCGGTAAAAATTGAGCGGAGCCTGGAAGAAACGCTGGGCCTTATCCGTCAGGCGCTTCAGGGGATCGAGGAACGCAATCAGAATGTCGTGGCTTTTCCGAATGTTCTGGGGATTCAATCGATGACCACCTCCGAGTATGTCGTCAGGGTAACAGCCCATACGTTGCCTAATATGAGGGAAGCTGCGCAGCGCCAAATTCAGAGCGACATTAAAAAAGCGCTGGAGCAGCTGGAACTAAGGGAAGCCGAACGGGCTGCAAAAGAAAAAGCTGAGGCTGAAGGCAAAGCACAGGCGGAAGTAGAGGCAGAAGCTGAGGCAGAAGCGTTAGCGGACAAGGAAGCGTCTTTGCGAAAGCCGGAACAGCAGGAAGCGCGCCGGACGGCGGCAACGGGCATCCGGGAGCAGGCGGCGGGAAAGGTTAAAGAAGAAGGGGAGGAGCCAGATGGAACGTAAAAGCTTTCAGCTGGGAGATATCGTGCAGATGAAAAAGCCCCATCCATGCGGAACGAATGAAATGGAAATCATCCGCATGGGGATGGATATCCGAATCAAGTGTACGGGCTGCCAGCATAGTGTACTGATTCCCCGGGCCAAATTTGAGAAAAATTTAAAAAAAGTGATTCGTTCCGCGGACAGCACAGTGGAAAATAATTGAACTTGCCATTCTCCTATTAGCATGATACAATAAATCTTGCTGCGGAGAGGTACCCAAGAGGCCCAAGGGGGCTGACTCGAAATCAGCTAGGCGTGTCAAAGCGTGCGTGGGTTCGAATCCCACCCTCTCCGCCACCAAAGCACATAACGATAACGAATGAAACGAACCTTCTGCCTGAATAGGCGGGAGGTTTTTTTGTATTGATTATTTGTGAATTTTGGAGTTTCCTTATCTGAGTAATTTTGGTAGCTTGAAAATAGGAAAAGGAACGTGCCTGACACCGGATGAGGGGCCGGGACAATGTATTATGGGAGGGAATGCAGTTGCAGCATCACATATTATTGGTAGAAGATGATGAAGCCATCAGCGAGATGGTCCGCTCGTATTTGGTGAAAGAGGGCTACCAAGTGGAAAGCGCCTTTGATGGGGAGGCGGCGGAACAGGCTTTTCGCCATAAAGGACCGTTTGACCTTGTACTGCTTGACCAGATGCTTCCGCAGCGCAGCGGCATGGACATTCTTCAGTGCATTCGCAAATCCAGTCTGGTGCCTGTGCTGATTGTGTCCGCGAAGGATACGGATGTCGACAAAGCTCTTGGACTCGGCTTTGGAGCGGATGACTATATCAGCAAGCCGTTCTCCATGATCGAGCTTGCGGCGCGGGTGAAGGCGGCCATCCGCCGGGCTGAGTATGCCACGGGCCGCAGCCCATCCGGGGAAACTCCTGATAAGAAAGCAAGCGTAACTCTGGGCGGACTGACTGTTGATTTGAATAACTTTTCGGTGCTGAAGAATGGGGGAGAGGTGAAGCTGACGGCCAAGGAATTTCATATCCTGAAGCTGTTTATGACCCATCCGGGCCGGGTGTTCACCAAAGCTCAGATTTACGGAATGGTATGGGAAGAAGAATATTACGGCGATGAAAACGTGATTAACGTACATATGAGAAGACTGCGGGAAAAGATTGAGGACGACCCCTCCCATCCCGAGTTTATCAAAACACTTTGGGGCATCGGGTATAAGCTTGGAGAATCCGTATAATGACCGCCGTGCTGGGAGCTGTGATCGGTCTGCTTCTATTGTGTCTTGCCATGCAGTACCGGAGGTCTCGCCGTGATTCTCTCCAGCTAAAATATATTCATGAGAAGCTAAACGACATCCTTTCACGGAATTCCCGGGAACGGCTTCTGTTATTCAGCAGCTCTCCTGAGCTGAGGATGCTGCTTACCGATATGAACCGGCTGCTGGATACCAACCATGAGGGCATTGCCCGGAGAAATAAACTGGAGAAATCCATGCGCCAGATGCTGGCGAATGTTTCGCACGATCTGAAGACCCCGCTGACCGTCGTTCTCGGGTACATCGAAACGCTGCTGCAGGACCGGGATATGAATGCGGAAGAACGGGAGCGGCTTTTGAAGACGATACACCGGAAGGCTGAAGAGGTGATCACGCTGATGAACACCTTTTTTGATTTAGCCAAGCTGGAGTCCGGAGACCGGGAGCTTCCGCTGTCACGGGTGGAGGCTGGGGAGGTGTGCCGGAGAAATATTTTGGCTTTCTATGATACGTTGAGCGCCAAGGGAACGGAAGTCGTCATCGAAATCCCCGATGAGCCCTGTTACATAAGGGGAAATGAGGAGGCTCTGGACCGGATTATGTCTAATCTGCTGTCCAATGCAATCACATACGGGGCTGGCGGAGGGGTACTGGGGTTAAAGCTGTATAAAGATAAGAATACCGTATACATTGAAGTCTGGGACCGGGGGAAGGGAATCTCTGCGGATCATCAGGATAAAGTGTTCGAGCGTCTGTACACGCTTGAGGATTCAAGGAACCGGGTGTACCAGGGAAGCGGCCTTGGGCTGACGATCACGAAACGGTTGACGGAGCAGATGAACGGCAAGATTACGCTGGTTAGCCAGCCTTTTGTAAGAACAGCTTTTACGGCGGCTTTTCCCAGAATAAACTTTTGAAACCGGCGGATGGGTGTCCGGAAATGTCGCTCGCAATGCCTTCGTATTAAGATTTTTGTAAGAATCCGTTAATAAAAAAGAATATTCTCCCCGGTACAATAAATACCAGGAACTGATGATAAGGAGGCAGCGGGAATGTCGACCATTCTGCGGACACGGAACTTAACCAAAGTGTACAAAGGAAACAAGAGCGTAAGCAGCGTAAACATGAACATTAAGCAAGGTGAAATCTACGGCTTTCTGGGACCGAACGGGGCGGGCAAAACTACCGTGATGAAGATGATTACGAATCTGGTGAAGCCGACGGAAGGCGAAATTGAGTTCTTCGGTGAAAAGATGACCAGCCGCTCTTACGAGATGCTGAAACGAATGGGCAGCATTATTGAATACCCGGTATTCTACGAAAAGCTGACCGCGCGGGAAAATCTGCTGCTGCACGGAGAATATATGGGTTTCTACAACCGGCAGGCGATTAACGATGTGATGGATCTGGTGAAGCTCACTGGGGTCGACAAGAAGCCGGTAAAAGAGTTCTCTCTCGGCATGAAGCAGCGTCTGGGGATTGCCAGAGCCGTGATGACCAAGCCCGAACTGCTGATTCTGGATGAGCCGATTAACGGATTGGACCCCGTTGGCATTAAGGAACTTCGCGAATTGTTTCAAATGCTCAGCCGCGAGTACGGAATGACACTGCTCATTTCCAGTCATATCCTCGGGGAAATTGAACAGATCGCCGATACAATCGGCGTCATTCGTGAAGGTATCCTGCTGGAAGAGGTCGCAATGGAAACGATCCGCAGACAGAATGCGGAATACATTGAGCTTGTGACAAGCTCAGTCCGCCAAGCGGTTTATGTGCTGGAAGAGAAACTGCGCCTGACCAATTTCAAGCTGATGGATTTCTGTACCATCCGGATATATGATGAGGGCGTTTCGCAGCATGAACTGAATAAGGCGCTGATTATGGAGAACGTAGAGGTAGAGAGTATTAGTAAGAGCAAAACGACGCTGGAAGATCATTTCATGAGCTTGATTGGGGGGAAGGGCATTGCTTAAGCTGATTTCGCTGGAAATGCGCAAATATAAGCTGGCTGGGCTACTGAAAGGCGTGCTCATTACCAACCTGGCCATTCTGGCCTTCATGATTTTGCTTGTGTTCTTTGACCAGACTGAATTTATAACCTATCCCGAAGTGTTTGAGGCGTTAAATCTCTTTGTAAGGTCTTCATTCATCGTCTATGCTTCCGTCTTGCTTGGCCGGTTGGTGATTGACGAATATAAGAATCAAACCATTAAGCTGCTATTTACGTATCCCATTTCGCGAATGAATCTGATGTATGCGAAATTAATGATCGTGTTCCTGTTCACGCTGATTAATATAATTGTATCGGTCGCCGCACTGGGTGCCATCCTGGTCGGTATAAACGGCTTCGTCAACGAAATTCCCGGCGAAATTACCAGAAGCTTGCTGATCTCGATGGTGCTCCATACTGCAACCAGCGCCGTATATGCGGCGGGTATAGCCTTGATCCCTTTATTTGTAGGTATGCGCAAAAAATCGGTCCCGGCAACGATCGTGAGCGGAGTGCTGGTTTCAGCGATCATCTCTTCCGACTTCGGCGGCTTCCGGCTGGGAAATTATTCGTTCGTATCGGTATCCCTCGGACTGCTGGGAATAGCAATCGCGTACCAATCCATCCGCAGGGTGGAACGGGACGATATTGACTGAAGGCAGGAAGCATGAAGCCGCCGAAGGCTGGTGGGATGCTTTTTCAACAGCAGGCTTGCCGGAAGGGATTCATTTATGTTATGATAATGGAAGTGTATTTAATGTGCAGTGGAGAGGTACCCAAGAGGCCCAAGGGGGCTGACTCGAAATCAGCTAGGCGTGTCAAAGCGTGCGTGGGTTCGAATCCCACCTTCTCCGCCACTACCTTAATAACAGCTAACGACAATCCTTCGTCCACCTGGCGGAGGATTTTTTGCGCACCATAACAGGTTGTGGTTTTTGACGGACAGAAGGGCATAGCTATTTCGCTGACGTTCCTTTTGGCCCATAAGAAAAACTCCTATCGGAGCCTATCGAAGATGTTGCCGCATCCCTCTTTAGCGGTTGTTTTTCTTTCAATATCAGGAAGTCTGGTCTTGGAAGTTTATACTTTCTGATATTATAACAAAGAAGGACCCTTTCGGGCCCTTCCAGAGGCAGCACTTGAATGATTTTGGAAATCTTCTGTAAAAAGCTCCTAAAGCGAGTCAGGACTACCAAGGCTGTTGTCTTTTACGACTTGGCTCTCAGCGTGATCCTTTGCCAACAATAGTGGCTGAAACAGAGTTCCTGTGATTGTGTTCGACTACATTGTCCAACGGAACCACACCTCTCTCTTGTGCTGCCTGATTATATTATGGGTCAGGGCAACTCGAATTATACATTATTGTTAAAAAAATTAATGCACGCGCGCTTTCTCGACCTTTTTCCACTTGCGGTTTTTGTTGGTCGTCTCCGGGAAAGTGTCGCCTTTCTTCATTTTAATCGACTTCGGGTTCTGAATCTCCGTATGAAAGCTTCGCGCCTCGCCTACCTCCGTATAAATTCCGGGATTTGGTGCCTTTTGGCCTTCTTCAAATTCGGTCTGCTCACCCATGCTGTTCCCTCCTTTCGGCCTTAAAAATGGATTACCGTCCTATTGTGCGCACAGCGCTGCGGCTTCATGTACCGAAGGAAAGTCCATAATCAGACAGAATATAAGGGAAGAAAGGTTGCAACGTGTATTCAAATTTGGTATATTATTATAGTTCGAGTTTGTGCTCGATCCTTGCTCCTGACCTGATCAGGGGCCTTAGACCATAAGGAGGTGAAAGTTATGCGCAAATACGAAGTGATGTACATTATTCGTCCTGACGTTGAACAAGAAGCTGTTCAAGCAGCAGTCGAAAAATTCCAAGGCATCATCTCCAACGGCGGAGAAATTACGAAGCACGATGTGCAGGGTAAGAAACGTCTTGCGTATGAGATCAAGAAATTCCGTGATGGCGTTTATGTTCTGGTTAACTTCAATGCAGAGCCTGCAGTCGTTACCGAGCTGGAACGTATCATGAAGATTTCCGACGAAGTTATTCGTTATCTCATCACGAACGATGTTGCCTAAGAGCACGGCGTTCGCTTGGTAAGGAAATCGCTCCAAGGAGGGGACCCAAATGTTGAACCGTGTCATACTGATCGGCCGATTGACCCGCGATCCTGAGCTGCGCTATACGCCTCAAGGCGTTGCCGTAACCCAGTTTACGCTTGCCGTAGACCGGCCTTTTACAAGCCAGGGCGGCGAACGTGAAGCGGATTTCATTCCGGTCGTTACCTGGAGACAGCTGGCGGAGACCTGTGCCAATTATTTGCGCAAAGGTCGGCTGACGGCGGTAGAGGGCCGTATTCAAGTCCGGAATTACGAGAATAACGAAGGCAAGCGTGTATACGTAACCGAAGTTATTGCCGATAATGTCCGGTTTCTGGAATCTTCCCAGAGCCGTGAGGGCGGAAACGCATCCGGCGGGGGGGATATGCCCGAGCCACCTTCATACGGCGGCGGCGGACGCGGAAACAGCGGAAATAGCGGTTTCTCGCGCAACAATAATCAGGATCCCTTTTCGGGCGACGGTAAGCCGATTGATATATCGGATGATGATTTGCCATTTTAATAAGGAAGGACTGAAAAGACGATGGCTTTTAAACAAAGAGAAGGCGGAGACAACGACAAGAGACCTCCACGCCGTGGCGGCCGCAACAAACGTCGTAAAGTATGCTTCTTCACTGTGAATAAAATTACTCACATTGATTATAAAGATACCGAACTGCTGAAGAAATTCATCAGTGAGCGCGGTAAAATTTTGCCTCGCCGTGTAACGGGTACGAGCGCAAAATACCAACGCGCTCTGACGATCGCTGTCAAACGCGCGCGTCAAATCGCACTGCTGCCTTACACTACGGAGTAAGACAAGCTTTAAAGACAGCCGGTCATCCGGCTGTCTTTTTAATTACGATCTCTTTTTCAGCGGTGAATGAGTTGGTTCTGAATGGAGCCGTTCGCGGATTGACGAAGCCGGAAAAATATAGTAAGTTTAAACCATCCTACAACGAAGGGGAAATTTTGATGTCGGTGAGCGTTCTTAACTAAGCAATTTCATATCACCTTTCAGGTCTGGCAGACCGCTGCTCTTTTGCTTGCTTTAAGCGCATGCTTATTTAGGTGTGCTGCGTAAGCGTAAGTTAGCATTATCTTTTGACAGGGCGAAGCTGTGCCTGGGGTGAATGATTTAGTTAAGAACACGCGACGCGTCAACATCGCCTCTTTACGGCTGTTATCCCGTCAACGCAAACGAACCGTGCTCTTGCAGCGCGGTTTTTTTGTTTATTCCACAAAAAGAGCCGATAAGGCTCCCGGAGACAGGGACCAGTGTAAAGATTAGGGCAAGGAATGCGCTGTGGCATTCTTTGCCCTTTTTTGCGTTGCGGGGGAACGGTAGGACGATAAACGACGACCAATGAGGAGGAAAGAACATGCATTTACTAAGCCGGGAAACGCTCGAATACAATCGGATTAAGAAAGAAGTGGAACGTTATGCCGTCTCCTATGCCGGAAGGTCGCTCATTCGGGAGCTTGCCCCGATGACTGAACCTACGGCTGTGCAGAGAGCGGTGCAAGAGACGGCGGAGGCCAAGGAACTATTAATGAGAGGATCGAGTGTGCCGATACCTTCATTAGAGGGGATTGAATGGGTGATGTCGCTGCTCGGGACGGGATATCTGTTCAATGAGCAGGATTTTACCGCGGTGAGCGTATTCCTGAACAGCTGCTCCCAGCTGCGCAAGTATATGGCTTCCAAAGATGCGTCGCTAAGAATCGGAGCGTATGCCGCCTCGCTGATGGAGCTGAAGACGGTGAAAGAGGAGATCGAGCGCTGCATCCGGTTCGGCGTCATTGACGACGGAGCAAGCAAGGGACTGGAGAAGGTGCGCAAACGTCTGAGAGTAACGAAGGAGCGGCTGCTGAAGAAAATCGAGAGTGTCATGTCGCGGCATCAGTCCATTTTGCAGGAGAGTCTGTACAGCATGCGGGGAGGTCGATATGTAATTCCGGTCAAGCGCGAGTACCATAAGCAGGTCAAGGGTTCGGTGCTCGATCAGTCCACCAGCGGTCAGACGGTGTATGTGGAGCCGGAGGAGGTCGCCGCTTTGCAGGGAGAACTGGAGATGCTAACAAGCGAGGAGGCCCGGGAAGAGGGGATCATCTTAAGCATGCTGACCGGACTGATCGAAAGGGAGCAGGAAGCCCTGAAGCTGAATATTGAAATTACGGGCGTGTACGATTTTATTTTTGCCAAGGCCAAATATGCCGCCCAGACAGGGGCGCAAGCGGTAACGTTCAACAACCGGGGATATATGCGGCTTCTCGGAGGCAAGCACCCGCTGCTTGAAGGCATGATTCCGATTGATGTGGAATTCGGCCTGGAGTATAAGTCGCTTGTGATCACCGGTCCGAATACAGGCGGAAAGACGGTTCTGCTGAAGACGGTAGGCCTGCTCACGCTGATGGCCCAATCGGGTCTGCTGATTCCGGCGGATAAAGAGAGCCAGCTTCCGGTATTTTCCGAGGTGATGAGCGTGATCGGGGACGGGCAAAGTCTGACACAGTCGCTGAGCACTTTTTCCGCCCAGATGAAGGGTGTGGATGATATGCTGCGGGCAGCAGGCCGCAATGTGCTGCTGCTGATCGACGAGCTGGCCGCGGGTACGGACCCGGGCGAAGGAATCGCTCTGTCGATCGCCATTTTGGAGGAGCTCAGCCGCAGAGGAGCAAATGTTATCGTCACGACGCATTTTAATGAATTAAAAGTATTTGCCTCGGCAGCGCCGGATTTTCAAAATGCCCGAATGGAGTTTGATCCGGTGACGCTGCGTCCGCTCTATAAGCTGACAATAGGAGAAGCGGGCCACAGCTATGCGCTGCAGATTGCGGAGAAGCTTGGCCTGGATGCAAAGGTCATCGAACGCTCGCGGCAAATTGCCGCCAGCCACCCCCGGAAACCGCTTGCCGAACAAGAGATGCGCCTGTGGTATGATATGGAAGGGAGAAAGGAAGAGAAGGCTACAGCAGGCAGCAGCGCTGCGAAAAAAGAAGCGAAGGTTCATCCGGAGCAGCCGCATGTATTTGAAGTCGGGGACGCGGTCTATGTCACTGCACTGGGCAGGACGGGAATCGTCTACGAGAAACGGGATGCCAGAGGCATGGTGGGCGTCATGGTGCAGAAGCATAAAATGCAGTTTAACCATAAACGCCTGAAGCCGTATTTATCCAAAGAGGAGCTGTACCCGGAAGATTATGATCTGGATATTGTGCTTGAAACGAAGGAGAACCGGAAGAAGCGCCACCTGATGGAGCGCAAGCATGTGGAAGGCTTGATGATTATCAAGGAAAAGGATGAGGAGGAAGGGTCGTAATAAAAGCTATTGACGCAAGTAATATTGCATTGTATGATGTTTGAAATTTTGTGGAATCCAATATTTATTGCATTCGATATTCAAAGTTGGTTTGAATTGACCGATGGTTTATTTATTGACCACTGGATGGGAAAGCGTTCACAGCTAATTTTAACCAGGAGAAGGGAAGGGACCTATGAACAACAGAAAGGTAATCCGGGCACTTGCGCCGCTGCTCTTCGTTGCACTGCTGCTGTCGGGCTGCGGCGGAGCGGATGCTCCGGACAATCGCGGCGGGAGAGAGCCTTCCTCTGTGGCAACCAATGCCGGAGGCGACCCCAAAGCGGGCGGGACGGTAACGTACGGCTTTCCTTCTCCGTTCAAGGGATTATTTGAGCCGGCTTTTTATGAAGGTGAAGATGATTTTCATGTTCTGGAATTTATAACCGAACCGCTGTTTACAGTCAAGGACGATTTGACCACGGCCCCTGGGATCGCAACCTGGGAGGAGTCGCCCGACCATAAGACGTTCACTTTCAAAATCAAGCGGGGCATTCACTGGCAGAACGGCACCGAATTGACCGTGGAGGACTGGAAATTTGCGCTTGAGGTCATTGCCAACCCGGACTATACGGGCCCGCGCTATTACAGTGTGGAAATGATTCAGGGGGCCGAGGATTATCACAACGGGAAAGCGAAGGAGATATCGGGCATCCAGGTTATCGATCCCTATACAATGAAGATTACTGTAACGGCCGCCCGTGTGAACACGATTGATAATCTGTGGGCGTATCCGATGAATAAGAGTTATTTTGCTGGAGTTGCGGTAAAGGATATGCCTAGCAGTGACCAGGTGCGAAAAGCCCCCATCGGCATCGGCCCGTTCAAAGTGAAGCATATTCAGCCGGGGGAATTTGTCGAGCTGACGCGGTTCGACGATTATTACAAGGGCAAGCCGCTCCTAGACCGCGTGCTGTATAAAGTATTCAACGACAAGCTGATTGCAAGCCTGTTTGAGCAGGGGCGGATCGATATCGAGCAGGCGCCGCGGGATGCGTATAAAAGCCTGAAAAAGCTCGATAACATTACGCTGATGCAGACGCCCGATTTGTCTTTTGAGTATATCGGCTTTAAATTCGGGCATTGGGACGGTAAGACCGGGCAGATTGTCATGGATAACCCCAAGTTCTCGGACAAAAGACTGCGGCAGGCAATGTACTATGCCCTTGACCGCCAAGGCATCATTGACGCTTTCTCTTACGGACTCGGTAAGCTGTCGGAAACGCCGATCTCAAGCAAAAGCTGGGCTAAAATTCCGGAGGATCAAATTAACCGGTACCCGTATGACCCGGAAAAGGCCAAGCGGCTGCTGGATGAAGCGGGGTATAAGGACACGGACGGGGATGACTTGCGCGAAGATCCTAAGGGAGCGAAGTTCGTGATTCATTTTGACGGCATGGTCGGCGGCACCAATGACGAACCGCGAACGGAGGCTATTTTGCAGAATTGGCGGGATGTGGGCCTGGATGTCAAGCTGAACGGCGGAGCGCTCAAGGAGATGAACACCTTCTATACGGCGGTCGAAGAGGATGATCCTTCAGTGGAGCTGTTTAACGGTGTCTGGGGATTGTCCAATGATCCCGATCCTACCGGACTGTGGAGAAAGAATGATCTCTGGAACTACCCCCGGTGGTCCTCGGCGGAGAACGAACGGCTCATCCGGGATGGGATAAGTCTGAAAGCGTATGACCGGAAGTACCGCACTCAGGTGTATTATGACTGGCAGAAATTAATCAATGAAGAAGTGCCGATGATATTTGTTGCGGAACGCGAGACCATTACAGCCGTAAACAAACGGCTTCAGGGAGTCAAGGTCAGTACGCTCAGCAACATCATCGAGCCCTATAAGTGGTGGGTAAAAGACGGCAAATAGGGAGGCCGAGGCCATGCTGCTCAAATTTGCGCTTCGCAGGCTGCTTGGCGCCGTGCCGCTGCTGCTCCTAATTTCGGTCGCCGTGTTCGCGCTGGCCAAGCAGATGCCGGGGGACGGTCTTGGCGGAGGCCTGAATCCGGGGTACAAAGATCCCGGTTATGCCGCGGAAATGAGGGATAAGCTGGGATACAGCGACCCCCTGCCAATCCAGTATTGGCGCTGGTTAAAGGCGGCAGCTGCAGGGGACTTAGGGCAATCCTTCCTGTATAAAATGCCGGTAAGTGAACTCATCGGCCAGCGCCTGCCCGCAACGCTGCTGCTGACCGTGCTGTCGCTTCTCATTACTTATGGAAGCGCTATGGTATTCGGAATGATTGCCGGACGCAATCCGGGAGGATGGAGGGACCGGTTAATCCTGACGGCCAGCTATATTACCTATGCGGTCCCGACCTTCATTGCGGCGATCTTTGCGATTTATCTGTTTGCGGTTGTGCTCGGCTGGGTGCCCCTTGGCGGCTCGGTTACGGCTGCCGCTTCAGGGGGAGCATGGTCATCGCTGGGAGACCGGGCGGTTCATGCCCTGCTTCCCGCGGCCGTGCTCGGCCTGTTCAATACCGCGGCGTATACGCAATTTTTGCGGGGAGAAATCATCGAGAACAGCGGCAAAAATTATGTGCGCACGGCCATGGCCAAAGGCATATCCCGATCCACGGTCTATAACCGGCATATTCTGCGCAATTCGCTACTTCCGCTCGTTACCTTCCTGGGATTGGATATTGGAGGCCTGCTCGGAGGCTCGGTCGTCATCGAGAATTTGTTCTCCTATCCGGGGATCGGATCGCTGTTTGCGGCTGCGGTGGCGGGCCGGGATTATGCGGTGATGATGGCAGTAACGCTGATGACAGCGTTCATGATTGTTGCCGGGAATATCGTGGCGGACGTGCTGTACGGTCTGCTCGATCCCCGCATACGCGCGGGTTACGACGGAGGAAGAAAATGAAGCCAAACCATGCGCCTGCTTCCCGGATCCATGTCGCTGTCCGTCAATTTGCAGCAAGTCGTCCAGCCGCCTTTGCCCTGCTGTTTCTTACAGCGGTAATTACATTTTGTCTCCTTGCTCCCTGGCTTACGGACTATGATCCGGTGAAGATCAGCCTGCGGAACCTGAATAGGCCTCCAAACGCCGAGCACTGGCTGGGCACCGACAATGGAGGCAGGGATGTGCTGTCCCGGCTGTTATACGGAGGCCGGACGACGCTATGGATAAGCCTTTGCGTATCCGCTATGACAGCCGGTGCAGGGACTGCGATAGGAGTACTGGCCGGTTATTTCGGTCGGACGGCGGATTCGCTGCTGATGCGTGCGGCCGATGTCGTGCTGTCTTTTCCCTTTTTGATCATCGTCATTGTCGTCAAGAGCATCTATCCGGACGGCGGCATTCCCTCGCTGATCTGGACGGCTGGGCTGCTGGGCTGGGGAGGATTTGCACGGATCATCAGGGCCAAGACGCTCGCCGTTAAGGAATATGAATATATACTGGCCGCGCGCTCACTGGGAGCCGGGCCGCTGCGCATATTGACGCGCCATCTGCTGCCGGGTCTGTCGGGACTATTGATCTTGAATCTGATGTGGACGTTCGCGGCCATGATCGGAGTCGAAGCGAGTCTAAGCTTCCTGGGGTTCGGCGTGCCGGCCGGTCAGCCAAGCTGGGGGAATATGATGGCGGATGCTCTCTCTCCGGAGGTCATCAGAGACCGATGGTGGTTATGGCTTCCGGCTTCTCTGCTGATTACCGGGGTAATTCTTTCGATTCATTTGATTAGCGAGGGAATCAAGAAGGCATTCCTGGTCCAAGAGAAATATTGAGCATTTTAGGAATTTTTTGTGAAAATGAAGCCAAAACGCAGCTTCGTTCGTCTTATAGGTATGGAGGATGACGATATGAAGCGACGGAGCATTTTGGGGGCGGCAGCCGCCGCCTTGACGATTATAGTGCTGCTTGCAGCAATCGAGAACGGAACGCTCGTCATGAAGCCGCATATCAGGTCAAAAGCGGCGGTTCTGATGGATCTTGAAACCGGGAAGCTTTGGATGGATGTCAACGGTGAAGCCGCCTTGTGCCCGGCCGGCATGTCGAAGATGATGACGCAGATGATCGTGCTCGACCGCCTGGCTGCGGGGGTGCTTCATTGGAGCGATAAGGTACCGGTCAGCGCCCGTGCCGGAACGGCGGAAGGGACGACGCTGAATATGCAGGCCGGCGAAGTATATACGGTAAAAGAGCTGTATCAGGGAATTACCGTCTATTCGGCCAATGATGCGGCGGTGGCGCTTGCTGAGCATATTGCAGGCTCGGAAAGCGCATTTGTCTCTATAATGAACGCAAAGGCCAAGGCGCTCGGACTTTCGGGGGAGACCGTCTTTGCCAATGCAACGGGGATTTCGCCGCCAAGGGCGGAACGGCAGCAGGGCAAGCTCGTCGAGACAAGGATGACAGCCGTAGATGCCGGGAAGCTGGCGGCCGCGCTGATCACTGCGTATCCGGAGGTGCTAGAGACCTCCAGCCTGACCCAAATGAAGCTGCAGAGCAAGGGGCTGTACGTCAGCAATACGAATCTGATGCTTCCGGGAATAGGCGGGGCTTACGCTTACACGGGAACGGACGGACTAAAGACAGGATACGACGAACGGACGGGTTACAGCTTTGCGGGAACGGCCCAGCGCGGAGGGCATCGTGTCATTGCCGTCATAATGGGCGCGGACTCCCAGGAGGAGCGATTCAAGGAGACGGCCGAGCTGTTCGACTACGCGTTTTATATGGAGCTTCCGCCGGTCCGAAGATTCAAATACTTGCTGGGACGCCTTGGCGGCGCCTTCGGCTAAGAAAGCATTCTGCCGCTTTTGGAGAGCGGTGGAATGCTTTTTTAACCAAATGTGTCGTTTTTTGTTGTTTCTTTTTCCCTTCATAGTGATTACAATAGTGTTATTGTTTATTTAGGTAGAATCTGCGCCGAAAGGAGGAAGACCAGCTAGGGGCGCCGGCATAGAGCTTGTCTCTGCTCTGCAGAACCAATCCATGACCGCTCCGGTCATTCCAAATAAAGCAATCGAGATTATCGTCTACTCTATAATAAAAGAAGGAATCGATATGAAAAAAAAGTGGAAAAAAAGATATATTGCTCTTATCCTGCTTCTGATCATTGCAGCCGGAGGAGTTTTGCTTCGCAAGCCGCTGACGGTTCTGGCTTTTGATTTGTTCCTGTCGGACAAGGTCGAGACTACGCTTCAGCAGAAGTCCTATCAGCCGCTTGCAAGCGAAGACAAGACCGTCAAGCCTGAGCCGATCTCTTATAAGAGCGATCCTTTCTCCGTTATGCTGCTAGGCACCGACCAGCGCAAGACGGAAACGGCCCGTTCGGACACGATGATTTATGCGGTGGTCCGTCCCGAGGATTACAAGGTGCTGCTCATCTCCATTCCCCGCGACACGTATACGGAGATTATCGGCCATGACGGCAACAAGAAGGATAAGATTACGCACGCTTACGCTTTCGGCGGCCAGCAAATGGCCAAGGATACGCTGGAGGAGCTGCTGGGGCATGATATTCAATATTATGCTACGATCAACTTCCAGGGGCTGAAGGATACCGTCGATGCTTTGGGCGGCCTGCCGCTGCCGATCAAAAAGACGATCCAGAACAAAGGCAAGGACCATGAGAAATTTACGATTGTGGGCGGAAAGCCTTTGTATAACGGCGAGGAATCGCTGAACTATGTGCGCTACCGCGAAGACAGTGATTTTAACCGCACGAAGCGACAGCAGGTCTTCCTGGATGTGCTCGCAAACAAAATGCTGTCCCTGAACCAAATCGGCAACGTGACAGAGCTGCTTAACATTATGGGCGAAAATTTCAAGACTGATATGCCGCCTGCCATGATTACCGGTTTGGCTAAGAAGTTTCTGGGCGGCAAGGAAGCCGATATTTCCAGCTTCACCGTTATGGGCGAGGGCACACGTATCGGCGGCGTGTATTATGATGTAATAAATGATGAGGATCTGAATAAAGCGAAGTCGATGATCGACAACTGGATGAATGCCGCAACGCCGGTAGACCAGCTGATCGAGCCGGGAAAAGCGGGCGACGCGCTGGAAGCGAAGGCGACGTCCGCCGCCCAATAGAGCCTTTTGCGATTCAAACAACTTTCTTATAAATCACCCGCAAGCAGCAGCCCTGGTGAAAAGTTACCGGCTGCTGCTTGTTGTTCCTATGGTATACTGTTGTTGGAACTGCGGTTAAGGCTTTTGCGTATCAATTAAAGCGGACCCCATCCGAGAGAGACAAGGGGAAAGCCGTTATTCCTTGGGGACTTTGAGGAGGACCTAGAAGATGAATATTGCGTTTTTCCTGCTTCCGAAGCAGGAGGTTGCTTGCGTTACGCTGGATTCCACCCTGCGTCAGACGCTTGAACGAATGGAATACCACCGGTATACAGCTGTTCCGATCCTGAACAAAAATGGCGAATACGCCGGTACCGTAACGGAAGGAGACCTGCTCTGGTACATGAAAGAATCGGAGGGAAAGGTCACCTTCGAAAATTCGTCGAGATTTCTGCTGAAGGATGTTCCGCTGCGGATGAACAACAAGCCGGTATCCATCGATGCGGACATGGAAGATCTGATTAATCTGGTCAAAGTACAAAATTTTGTGCCGGTTGTGGACGACATGAACAAGTTCATCGGCATTGTCCGGCGGAGCCAAATTATTGAGTATTGTGAAAAGTTCGTATCCCGAAAATCGCTAGAATCCTTGTAAGCGCCGAACAAATTCCGAGCAAGGCTATCGGCAGGGAAGCAGCCTGTATTTCCGACATAGGGGGATGCGGGCTTTTTTTGCCCCAGGTCCGGGCCAAGAGGGTGTCGTGATGCGGAAAGTCATTTGTGCTATAATGGAGAATAAAGCTTTTTCCCGGAGGTAGATAGACGTGTCCAACATGCCGAAGGATTTGGATGTAGCCAAGAGGGCCAAGGTCATCGAGTGGCTGAAGACCGAAGTCATCGATCAGGTTTCCCGATTGTTCAAAGCATTATGGGAAGGCAGCACCGGGAGGGTAAGCGACAGCTTGGCCAGCTTGATTATGAGCTCTTATATTCTGGGTCGCAGGCTCGGCATATCGTACCGCGATCTGGATGAGGTGCTTCAGGAGAAGCTGAGAAAGCACCGGCAAGAAGGCCATCAGCTGGAAGATTGGTATCAGGATATATCGGCGTTAGAAGAACATATGCGTAAGAGGTGAACATTGTTGAAATATCGCTGGACATCCGCGGTCTGGAGTGTGGTTTATCTGCTCCTGCTGCTATCCCTGTCAACTCCTTTTCTCATTATCACGACACTGTTTGTAATTATCCCGGCTGTCCTGCTGTTCACCACGCTGAATACAAGGCAGTTTATACTTTCGATTGTGCCCGTATGGCTGATATTGGGGCTGATTAGCCCGCTGTATATATGGATTGCCGCCTACCTGATTGTTCCCGCACTCGTTATGGGACGATGGTACAAGAAAAAGGCTCCGGCTTCTACGGTGATTGTTGCAGGCACCATTACGCTCCTCGGGGAATTTCTGCTGCTGCTCCTTTTGGGCAAAACCTTGTTCCAGTTCGATCTCTATAATTACGTATATGACGTGCTGAACGAGATGCGCACGATGGCCCTGTCCCCGATGCAGGAATTCGGTATGGGCGGCATACTTGGGGGAAGCCCTGAGGACATCGGCAATAACAGTCGCGCATTCATTCAGGTCATTCCTATGGCGTTGATTGTATCTTCTTTCCTGATTACAGTGATCACTCACTCTATCGTCCGGCCGATTCTGAACAGTATGGGATACGCCGTACCGAAGCTTAAACCTGCCCGCGATTGGAGAATACCCAAGTCGTTTATTTGGTACTATTTGATCGCCGCCGTGATTCAGCTGTTCTTTTTAAAGTCGGATAACAGCCTTCTGGTCATGATTACGGCCAACCTAGTGCCGCTGCTGCGGATATGCTTTATCATCCAGACGATCGGGTTCTTCTTCTTTCTCGCTCATGAGCGGAATTGGAACAGAACCATTCCGGTTATACTTGCGGTATTGGCCATTATGGTGCCGCCGCTGTGGATTATCGGGATTATCGACCTGGTGGCGCCGCTGCGCGAAATGGTCACCAAATCGAAACGATAGGGTGAGAGCTCATGCCAAAATTTTTGCAAAGACGCTGGCACGGCTATCACACCGTCTGGGCGTTCTTGCTGCTGCTGGTCCTTATTATCATTGTCAGCATATATAACTGGGCGCTTGGTGTTGTCAGCCTGTTTCTGGCCGGAACGCTATGTTTCACCATGCTGAAAGCCGAGCTTTCGTTCCGGCGGAATCTTGTGGAATACATCAACGGTCTCTCTTTCCGCATTAAGCGGGTGGAGGGGGAAGCGCTCGGAACGCTGCCGCTGGGCATTATTCTATACGGCGAGGATCGGTCGGTGGAGTGGAACAACCGCTATGCGGGGGAGATTTTTTCAAGAAAATCGCTGGTGGGCGAGCCGCTGACCGAATTGCTGCCGGACCTCGTACAGACGGCCGCCGGCGGGCCTCCGGTCAAGCGGGAAGCGGGCAAGGAAGGGATTCAGAAGGAAGTTCGCATGGAAATCAGCGTTGACGAACGCTACTATCAGGCGGTTGTTATTCCAAGCGAGCGGCTGCTGTACTTATATGAAATCACCGAGCTAATTGATCTGCGGCAGCGGTATGAGGAAGAGAAGCTCGCGCTTGGCATTCTGCTGATGGATAACCTGGACGAAGCCGCCCAGGGAATGGACGATCAGCAGCGGACATCGCTGATCGCCAAGGTAACGAGCGAAATAACAGAATGGGCGAAGCAGTTCGAGGTATACCTGCGCCGCCTTTCCTCGGAGCGCTATATGATGCTGCTGAATTACCGCAGCCTGCAGGCGCTGGAAGAGAGCCGCTTCGTTATTTTGGATGAGGTGCGGGAAATGACAGCCGATCTCAAGGTGCCGATGACGCTGAGCATCGGCCTAGCGTTCGGCGCGGAGTCTGCGAGCGAGCTCGGGGCCCTGGCCCAGTCCAGTCTGGATATGGCGCTCGGACGAGGCGGCGATCAGGCCGCGGTCAAGGCGGGCCAGCGGCTCTCCTTCTACGGCGGCAAGAGCAACGCGGCGGAGAAGCGAACCCGCGTGCGCGCGCGCGTCATCGCGCATGCCCTCCGCGATCTGATTCAGGAGAGCGACCGGGTCATTATTATGGGGCATCGCAACCCCGATATCGACGCCGTGGGAGCCTCCATCGGGCTGCTCCGTGCGGCCCAGATGTATAACGTAGATGCCGATATCGTGCTCGAAGGGCCGAATCCGTCCATTACGCGCATGCTGGAGCAGCTTCGCAGGGATGAAGAGTTGTACAGCTCGTTCATCAGTACGGAGCAAGCGCTGCAGGTGATGACAGAGCATACGCTGCTGATCGTGGTCGACACACACAAGGCTTCGATGACGATGGAGCCACGGCTTGTTCAATACGCCAGCCGGATTGTCGTCGTTGACCATCACCGGCGGGGCGAGGAGTTTATCAATGAGGCGGTGCTCGTCTATCTGGAGCCGTATGCGTCTTCCACCTGCGAGCTGGTGACGGAGCTTCTCCAGTACATCCATGAGAAGGTCAAGCTCAGCACGCTGGAAGCGACGATGCTGCTTGCCGGTATAACGGTAGACACGAAGCATTTTGCCCTTCATACGGGATCGCGGACGTTTGAGGCCGCAGGTTTCCTGCGGCGGCTGGGCGCCGATACGATTCTGATTCAGCGGATGCTGAAGGAGGATTTGCAGGAGTACATCTCGAAAGCGGAAATTATCAAGCATGCCCGGATGGTGTATGACCATATTGCGCTGGTGGTAACAGCGCCGGGGATGAAAATTCCGCAGCTGCTGATTGCCCAGACGGCCGATACGCTGCTGGGAATGACGAATGTGCTCGCTTCCTTTGTCATTAGCGAGCGCCCGGACGGGCTGATCGGGATCAGCGCCCGCTCGCTTGGAAGAATGAATGTGCAGGTCGTTATGGAGAAGCTGGGCGGCGGCGGACATTTGACGAACGCGGCCGTCCAATTGGAAGGAACAAGCAAGGAAGCAGAGGCCAGACTGCTTGAGGTGCTGGCGGAAATTGAAGCGAAAGAGGGTCTGTTCGAATGAAGGTTATATTCATAAAAGACGTTAAAGGACAGGGCAAGAAGGGGCAGATCAAAGAAGTATCGGAAGGCTACGCGACAAACTTCCTGCTGCCGCGGGGCATGGCCCGTCCGGCTACAGAAGGCAATATGAAGACGCTCGAGAATCAGACGGCTGCAGAAGTGCGCCGCAAGGAGCAGGAGAAAGAGGAAGCGCAGAAGCTTGGAGAGAAGCTGAGTGATCTGTCGCTTACGCTTAAAGCGAAGGCGGGCGAAGGCGGCCGGCTGTTCGGGGCCATCACAAGCAAGCAAATCGCCGAAGCGCTGACGAAGCAGAACGGCATCACCATCGACAAGCGTAAAATTGAGCTGGACGAACCGATCCGTCACTTGGGAACGACGCAGGTTCAGGTGAAATTGCATACGGAAGTCAAGGCCGTGCTGAAGGTTCAGGTAACGGAGGAGTAGTATGGGCGGAGATCTCTTTTTCGATCGGGTTCCCCCGCAGAATCTGGAAGCAGAGCAGGCGGTCATTGGCGCGATCCTGCTGCAGGACGAAGCGCTGATTGCCGCCATGGAGCGGGTGAATACCGAAGACTTTTACGACAAGGCGCATCAAATGATATTTGAGGCGATGATACAGCTCGGAGAAGAGAGCCAGCCGATTGATTTGGTTACGCTGACGGCCAAGCTTCAGGATAAGGGAGAGCTTGAAGATATCGGCGGCGTCAGCTACTTGGCCAAGCTTGCACATGCGGTGCCTACGGCGGCCAATGTCGATTACTACGCGCAGATTATCGAAGAGAAGGCCATGCTGCGCAGGCTCATCCGGACCGCGACGCAGATTGTAAGCGAAGGCTACACCGGCGGCGAGGATGTCGCAGATATGCTGAGCGACGCGGAACGCCGTATTCTCGAAATCTCCAACCGCAGAAGCGGCAGCGGGTTCATCGCCATCCGTGATGTGCTGATGGAAGTGTTCGATCGGGTGGAGATGCTACACCAGACCAAAGGCGGCACGTCCGGCATTCCGTCGGGCTTTGTCGATCTTGACCGGATGACGAACGGTTTTCAGCGCAATGACCTGATTATCGTTGCCGCCCGCCCTTCCGTGGGCAAGACGGCCTTTGCGCTGAACATCGCCCAAAACGTGGCGGTGCGCGCGAAGGAGACGGTCGCGATCTTCAGTCTGGAAATGTCGGCTGCCCAGCTGGTGCAGCGGATGATCTGCGCCGAAGCGAATCTGGATGCGAACATTATGCGTACCGGCGATTTCAAGAGCGACGATGACTGGTCGAAGCTGACGATGGGCATAGCGTCGCTGTCGGAATCGGAGATCTATATCGACGACACGCCTGGCATAACCGTGGCCGATATCCGCGCCAAATGCCGGCGGCTGAAGAAGGAGAAAGGGCTGGGCATGATTGTGATCGACTACCTCCAGCTCATCCAGGGCCGCGGCAAGGGCGGAGAGAACCGCCAGCAGGAGGTATCGGAAATTTCGCGGACACTGAAGCAGATTGCACGGGAACTGGATGTTCCGGTAATCGCGCTGTCCCAGCTCAGCCGGGGCGTCGAGCAGCGTCAGGACAAGCGGCCGATGATGTCGGACCTCCGGGAATCGGGCTCGATCGAGCAGGACGCCGACATCGTCGCGTTCCTGTACCGAGACGATTACTACAATCAAGAAACCGAGAAGAAGAACATTATCGAGATTATTATCGCCAAACAGCGTAACGGTCCTGTCGGCACGGTGGAGCTTGTCTTTTTGAAAAATTTCAACAAGTTCGTCAACTACGAGCGCGCTCACGCCGAACCGTTCGCGGGCTAAGGATAATCATGACAATTTCCGAACGATTGTACATTTATTGGTGCAATCGTTCGTTTTTGTTTGACTTTAAAAAAGACCGCTGGTACACTGATAATTGTGCTTTAGCGGATTAAACCGTCTAAAGCGTCCGTCAGGGCTGCGTACATAACGTATAGTACAGAGCCCTATTAAGAAAAATAATGGTGCTTATGGCAGCACCTACGGAGGAATGAACATGTCAACGGTAGTCGTTGTGGGAACACAATGGGGAGACGAAGGCAAAGGCAAAATCACGGACTTTCTGGCAGAGAGCGCGGATGTGGTCGCCCGCTATCAAGGGGGCAACAATGCCGGCCACACGATTCTGATTGACGGCAAGAAATTCAAGCTCAGCCTGATTCCGTCGGGCGTCTTCTATAAAGAAAAGACCTGTGTCATCGGCAACGGCATGGTGATCAATCCGGCCGCCCTTATTGAAGAAATCAATTATATCCACGAGAACGGATTTGATACGGACAACCTGGTTATCAGCGACCGCGCCCACGTTATTATGCCTTATCACATGGTGCTGGATGCGCTCGAGGAAGATCGCAAGGGCCCGAACAAAATCGGCACGACCCGCAAGGGCATCGGTCCGGCTTATATGGACAAAGCGGCTCGCAACGGCATCCGGATCGCCGATTTGATGGATGCCGAAGAATTCGAGCTCAAGCTGCGTCATTTGATGAATGAGAAGAATCAGGTCATCACCCAAGTATATGGCGGAGAGCCGCTTGATGTGGAAGAGACGTTGAAGCAGTATCTGGAGTATGCGGAAGTACTGCGCCGCTATGTGACGGACACTTCGGTCGTGCTGAACGACGCCATCGATGCGAACACTAAGGTGCTGTTCGAAGGCGCTCAAGGCGTTATGCTCGACATCGACCAAGGAACCTATCCATTCGTAACGTCCTCCAATCCGTCCGCAGGCGGTGTCTGCATCGGCTCCGGCGTAGGGCCTTCGAAGATCAAGCAGGTCATCGGGGTGGCCAAATCGTATACGACGCGTGTCGGCGACGGTCCGTTCCCGACCGAGCTGAACGATGAAATCGGCGATTTGATCCGCGAGACTGGTCATGAATACGGTACGGTTACCGGACGTCCGCGCCGCGTTGGCTGGTTCGACAGCGTCGTTGTCCGCCATGCCCGCCGTGTCAGCGGCCTGACCGGCTTGTCGCTGAATTCGCTGGACGTGCTGAGCGGCCTGAAGACGGTCAAGATCTGTACCGGCTACAAATACCGCGGAGAGGTAATTACCCATTACCCAGCCAGCCTGAAAATGCTGGCCGAGTGCGAAGCGGTCTATGAAGAGCTGCCGGGCTGGGATGAGGATATCACGTCGGCCAAGACGCTGGAAGACCTGCCAGAGAACACACGCAGATATGTAGAGCGCGTGTCCGAGCTGACAGGTATTCCGATTGCGATCTTCTCGGTCGGACGCAACCGCAACCAGACGAACCAAGTCCTTCCAATTTACGAGTAGTAAACGGCAAGACCAAGCGAATGATACGCTTATTCGAGCATCCTGCGTAATGCTGAATGTAAGAACCGCAGAGAGCCTGCTATGGCTTTCTGCGGTTTTTTCGCGTGTGCCGATTTCGCGCAAGACGGCCCGTTTGCTCGGGGGGGCGGCCCCATAACTTCCGCATGAATGAGCCGATGAACGTTTCCCGGCGCCCATATTGGTCAATACTGGAAAGATAGCAGCCCAAAGTTCTGAATGGGATGCAAGCGGGAGACAGAATGCACTCATGTAAGGGAGAGATGGGAATGAAATGGGTTAAACGCGCGCTCGGCGTATGTCTGATTGTCGTCCTGGCCAGCAGTCTGTCCATACTGACAACTGGCGTGATCGTCAACGCATATGTTCAGTCGGTCATGTCCGGGCTCGGCCTTAAGGCCGACCTGCCTGCCCCCGGGTTCGGGGGAATGCTGAGCAGCCTTCTGGGGACAAGCGGAAAGCCAACCTTCAAGGAACCGGCTGCACAGGATAACCGCGCGGCTTCGGTCAATCCTTCGGGCGGGGGCAATCCGACCGGCACTGGGGACACAAAGGAAACGGTTCCGGCGGCGACGACGGACAGCAGCGGAAACGCCGCGGAAGACAAGATGCCGGATAACGCGCTGCCCGTCATGGGCGAGGCAGCTTCGGAGGATCAGAGCGGCACGCAGGACCAGCAGTTGGTCATGACCCCGGAAGCGATGAAGGATTTGAAGGATAATCTGCCCTCTGCGGAAAAAGTGAATATTTTTAACATATTAATGAATAAGGTTCCTCAAGAGGAAATGCAGAAGATTTCCGCCGCCATGGAGGGCGGGCTAACGGAACAGGAAGTGACGGAGATCCAGTCAATTATTTCCAAGTACGTAACCACGGAAGAATATAACAAGCTGATGAAGATCCTGACTCCCGGCACGGGCGGGCAGTAAAGAAACAGACTCCCTATCGCGGAATCCGGGTTAAAACGATTGCCTTTTTCAGGAAAAGACGCTGTTCCAGAGCGCTTGCGGGCGTAGAGGGGACGGCGTTTTTTGCGTGGATATGGATCAGGGTGATCCGCTCAGTATAGTTGAAATGTTTCCGCAGGCTATGGTAAAGTTAACAGGGACCGGAAAAGGTTAATTTTTTGTAACTTTTGCCATGTGATCAAAATTGTATTTTTATTCATTCAGGATATATTGTCGGCAAATATAGATGAATCGGTCATACCATAGATCCGGCTGCTTGGCAGTCCGGGGACCAGGCTGAAAGGGAGAGTTTCATGAAGGGTTTAAAGTTAATACGCGGGCTGAAGGAGCTTAAGGGAAAAGCTCCCGCATCCGTAGCCGGAGGGAGAGCCGATGCCGGGGAAGGCATGGTGAACGCTCGGGTAATACAAAATTCGCGTCGGCGTCGGCGCCTCACCTGGCTTACGGCAACTGCCGGAGTTGCGCTGCTGACCGTTTCGATCATCGGGGCGCACAAGCAATATGTGGAAGCAAATACGGATGTCTATTACCGCGTACTGCTGCACGGCAAGGAAATCGGGACGCTATCGGATAAGAACCGGCTTAATACGTTGTTTGAGGAGAAGAGGCAAGCGTATCAGGAGAAATACCCGGATGAGGTAATGGTTCTACAGACGGACGGCATTACTACGAAGGCGGCCCGCAGCTATAAGCCGGTTATTGATAACGAAGGAACGATAGACAAGCTGGACGGCTTGCTTAAGGCCTATGCGGTTGGCGTTCAGCTGGTCGTAGACGGAAAGGCCGTCGGCATCGTGAAAGACCAGGAAACGGCCAGTGCCGTGCTCCAGGGAGTAAAAGCCCACTACATATCGGGGGAGAAGAAAGCCTCCGGTGCTCCGCAGCTGAAACAGACGGCCGCGTTATCGGGTTCGGCTTCATCCGGGGATAAGGTTGAGTCGGCGGATATACGCGAGCCGCTGTCGATTTTGCCGGTAAAGGCCGATCCGAACAAGGTCATGGACGCAGAGGAAGCAATCAAGGCACTGACCGAGGGCGTGGAGGCGCCGCTCCTTTATACGGTTCAGGAAGGTGACACGGTTTCGAACATTGCTAGCCGTTATGGAATCACGCAGAAGGAGATCTTCCGGAACAACCCGGATGTGAAGGAACTGACGCTGCAGATCGGGGATGAGCTTAAGCTGACCGTTCCGCAGCCGCCGATTACCGTTGTAACGAAGGAGAAGGCGACGGAGCGGATCGTGACGGAACCCCAAGTCATTGTGCGTACGAGCGAGCTGCTGCCCAAGGGCAAGACGAAGGTCGTTCGCCCCGGGCAGACCGGGCTCAAGGAAATGCAGTACCGGCTGACGAAGGAGAACGGCGAAGTTGTCAGAGAGGAATGGCTGGGACAGACCGTTCTCAGGGCCTCGCTGCCTGAAGTTGTATACCGCGGAACCAAGGTCGCTCACCAAGCTTCCGGCTCATTCGCCTGGCCGGTAACCGGCGCTGTCATTTCCAGTACCTTCGGCGAACGCTGGGGCCGGCTTCATAAAGGGGTGGACCTTGTTTCCGGCAACCGGACGATCAAGGCGGCGGATGCCGGGACGGTAAGCTTTGCCGGTGTACAGCAAGGTTACGGCAATGTCGTCATCGTTAACCATGGTAACGGATATGAGACCTATTACGGCCACTTGAGTAAAATTTCCGTATCGGTTGGCCAGAAGGTGGAGCAGGACTCCCAGCTCGGTATCATGGGCAACACCGGCCGCTCCACGGGCACACATCTTCATTTTGAAATCCGCAAAAGCGGCACGGCCATGAACCCGATGAAATATCTGCAATAGCACAGCCTGAATACAGCCGCCCGGGAGTTCCCGGACGGCTTCATTATTGTGGGGAGCGGGCACCGTCTTCGCTCTTGCAAGGCGGGTCTGCATACTTCGTAGGATGTGACGTGCGGACAGGTATGGTAAAATGAATAGGAAACTTACCAGTAAGATAAAAGGGTGAAATGGTGGATTATGGGGATGGGAACGATTTTGGTAGTCGATGACGAACAGCCAATTGCCGATATATTAAAGTTTAATTTGGAAAAAGAAGGGTATGAGGTCATCTGCGCTTTTGACGGCATCAGCGCCGTTGATCTGGCCTTGTCCAAACGGCCCGACCTCATGCTGCTTGATCTCATGCTGCCCGGCAAGGACGGCATGGATGTCTGCCGCGAGGTGCGGTCCGCCCATCTCGATCTGCCAATCATCATGCTGACCGCCAAAGACGGGGAGATCGACAAAGTGCTGGGCCTTGAGCTTGGGGCGGACGATTATGTCACCAAGCCGTTCAGCACGCGCGAGCTGCTTGCCCGGGTCAAGGCGCAAATGCGGCGCCAGCACAAGTCTGCCCCTGCCGAGACGCCGAGCGGACCGGATGAGGGCAAACAGGGCATTCACCATTTTGATTTGTTTATAGATACCGATATGTACACTGTCTACAAGGGCGGGGAGCCGCTCGATCTGACGCACCGCGAATACGAACTGCTTTATTACATGGTCCGGAACGCCGGCAAGGTGATGACGAGAGAGCATCTGCTGCAGGCGGTATGGGGATTTGAGTATTTCGGAGACGTGCGGACGGTTGATGTGACGATTCGGCGGCTGAGAGAGAAAATCGAGGAGAACCCGAGCAAGCCGGAGTATATCTTTACGCGGCGCGGGCTCGGATATTTGATGCACAGTCCCAAAAACGGAGGATTGTGATGAAGGTCATGTCCTTTTTCCGGACAATTCAGGCTAAGCTGATCATTATTTACGTGCTGCTGATTCTGATTGCGATGCAGCTGATCGGCGTATATTTTGTAAGCTCAATGAAGAATTCGCTGACCGACAACTTCACGAAGGATTTGAAGGCCCGGGCGGAAATGCTGTCGATTCTGACGGCCGACAAATTCAGCAGCGAAGCCGGAGGAGCAAGCGAGCAGTCCTCGGTCGACAGCCTGCGCGGCATGGTCAACAATCTGTACATCAGCGGCGCGGAAATTCAGGTGCTTGATGCGAGCGGCAAAATCATTACGACCTCGGTGCCGTCGCAGAGCGACTATGTCGGGCGGCGTAATACACAGACGGTGGTCAGCCGCGCGCTGCAGGGCATCAGCGACAACGAGGAATACATTATCGGCGACGACAATGTGCGGAAAAAGGTCGTGGCCAAGCCGGTATGGTCGGGAGGCAAGGTGGTAGGGGCCATCTACATCGCCGCCGACATGAAGGATTTGTACGCGACGATGGGCCGGATCAACAGCGTGTTCATCTCCGGCCTTTTGCTGGCGCTCACCTTGACGGCCGTGCTCGGCGTTATCCTCGCCCACACGATCACGCAGCCGATCAAAGAGATGACCCGGCATGCCAAGGAGGTCGCCGAAGGAAGCTTCGACCGGAAAATGCCGATATTCGGCAATGATGAGATCGGGCAGCTCAGCAAGGCGTTCAACTATATGACCGGCAGGCTGAGGGATGCACTTGCCCAGAACGAGGAAGAGAAGGAGAAGCTGGCCTCTATTCTGACCAATATGAGCGACGGCGTGGTGGCGGCGGACGAAACCGGCCGCGTCATTCTGATGAACCGCCGGGCGTCTATCATGCTGGGAGCGGAAGAGCCGCTCCCCCGGGGGCTTGAGCTGGTCCGGCTGCTCGGTCTCGAAGGCGACCAGACGCTTGCCCTGTCCGGCGGCACCGCGCAGTCGACGATGCTTCGGCTGCAATCTGCCGAAGGGGAGGAACCGAACATCGTGCGGGTGACGTTCACGCCGATCCACCGCCGCGAGGGCGGAATCGCCGGAACGATCGCGGTGCTGCAGGATGTCACCGAGCAGGAGAATCTGGAGGCGTCACGCCGCGAGTTTGTGGCGAATGTGTCGCATGAGCTGCGGACGCCGCTCACGACCATCAAGAGCTATGCGGAAGCGCTGGGTGACGGTGCACTGGAAGACCCGCAGCTTGCAGGGCGCTTTGTCGGCGTCATCCGCAGCGAGACAGAGCGGATGATCCGCCTTGTCACCGATCTCTTGCACCTGTCGCGGCTCGATTCCAGGGAAGCGCAGCTGCGCTATCAGGAGACGGACATTTCCGAGATGCTGGAGGATGTGGCCGACCGCTTCTCTTTCCAAATCCGGCAGAAGCGGATCTCCATCAGCATCGTCATCCGCCGGGGCATCTCAACGGCCTGGCTTGACCGGGATCAGATCGACCAGGTGCTCGGCAACCTGGTGTCCAATGCTCTGAAATATACACAAGAGGGCGGAAGCATCGGACTGGAGGCGGGACGCAATCCCGAAGGCATGCTGGAAATATCCGTTCGCGACTCCGGAATCGGCATTCCGAAGAAAGATATCGAACGGATTTTCGAGCGTTTCTACCGGGTGGATAAGGCGCGTTCGCGGAATATGGGCGGAACCGGACTCGGACTGTCCATTGCCCGGGAAATTGTTAAAGCGCACGGGGGCACCATCTCCCTGCAGTCCGAGCTGAACAAAGGCTCTAAGGTCACCTTTACGCTGCCTCTGGAGAAGCAAAGGAGGGATCAGGCGTGAAGGAAAGAATCAAATCATGGATTCTGGCGCTGCTCGTCGTGAGCAGCCTGGTGGAGAGTTATTATTTGATCTACCGTCTGCCGGGCAGCGATTCCGCGGTCTTCTCCGAGAATCTCTATGTCAAGACAGACAACATGGGGCCGGAGGAAAAAGTCGAAAATCTGCTGTTCCCCGACAAGATGATTATACATCTCGGAAACAACAAGCATACGCTGTTCTACCCGAGCTCGACGTTCTATAACCTCATTCTGAACCGGCTGAAGGGGCGCAGCTTCGAAAGCTTTCAGCGCCGCTCCGTCCAGGATTTCGACTGGGCCAAGATCCGCAGCGAGAATCCCGGCATCGAGCTATCGTTCGGTTCGGGTATTCCCGTAACGCTGCTGCAGCGGGTGATGCAGCTCTCTCCGGATTCCCTGTTCTCGGGGGAAAGCATCGACCGGGTCTGGATTTACAGCGCCAAGAGTGATTCGAAGGCGCATGCCGTTTTCTTCAGCACAAGGGGAGATATCGTGTATGAGGCGGCCAAAGCCGATCTTACCGTGCAGGACGTGCAGCAGCATGTCGATTTCGGAAAGTCGTGGACGCCATACACTACGTTAACCGGCGATTATTACATTCCGGAGAACAACCTGTCTCTGGTAGCGTCGGAGATGCCTTCCGGGCTGTATACGGTAGAGCAGATGCAGAGCAGCTTGTTCTTCGATGCGGGCAGCACGCGCTACATCCGGGAAAAAGACGGCTCCGAAATCTATACGGACAGCAAGCGCAGCCTGCAGGTCGATCAAGAGCGGAACTGGATGAGCTACAGCGACCCTACGGCACTTCCGGCGGGCGAGAGCACCGATGCCAAGGATGTGCTGGAGGCCGTCGATTTTGTCAATCAGCATGGAGGTTGGAACGGTACTTACCGGCTGGAGGCGGCCAGGGAGAACGATCAGGATCGGCTCGTTTCGTTCCAGCAGTATTACGGTTCTTACCCCTACGGCTCTTACCCGGTTCTCGATCAGCCGCAGCTGCATTACGGAATCATCTATTTGCAACTGCAGCAGGGAACGGTTACGGCCTATGAGCGGTCCTTAATGTACAGCAAGGAAGATCAGAGTACCAAAAGAATTGTAGACCTCCCCGGCGGGGACGCCCTGCGAAAACGGCTGGCCGAGGTTGGCAAATCTTCGCCGCTCCGTGATTTGTACCCGGTCTATAAGCCGGTGGTCAAAGGAGACAAGCTGGAGCTGGTTCCCGTCTGGAAGGTCGTGTACCGGGACGGCAGCACGCTTACGCTGAAATAATCAAGGAGAAGAGGAGGAGAGTCATGGACTGGGGAAGAGCGAAAAATGTGCTGATCTATTCATTTCTGCTGCTGAATCTGCTGCTGTGCTACCAGCTCTGGGTTGACCTGCGGGAGCAGGTCAGCGCCAATCTTGACTTCACCTCTCTCTCCGATTCGACCCAGCAGATCATGGAGCAGAAGGATATTCGCATTCTGTGCCCCATTCCGGCGGCTACGCCTGAGCTCCCCGACTTGACCTACCGTTATTCGGCCGTGGAAGGCGGCGGAGCCGTCAAGCTTGACCGGCCGGTCGACAGCAAGCTGATCTTCTCCTTCACCGAGCTGAGCGGAGAGCTGAAGTCTCAAATTCCGGACATCGGGAGCTACCGGTTCGACCCTTTGGAAAGCGAGGTCGGCAGGTTCGTGCTGCATCCGCTGGTCGACGGCAAATGGCCGCTGTTCAGCGTCAGACTGGAGCTCATCTACGACAATCAGAAAATTGTCGCTTACCGCCGGCCGCAAATCGATCTGGGGGAAGGCGGAAAGGGCGAAGCGCAGAAGGTGCTACCGGCTTCCAAGGCGCTGGGGAGCCTGATCGAGAAGTTTTTCCCGCAGGGCGCGGCGGTGAAGGAAATTGAACTCGGCTATTACGGGGAATTGTTCAATTCCGAGAGCCAGGTGGCGGCGCCGATGTGGCGGTTCATGCTTGAGGACGGCAAATCGTATTACGTCAACGGCATCAGCGCCGATATTATCAGTCCCAAGACATCAGAGTGAGAAATTGGATTACGACAAAAGGAGCAGGAGCTATGGGGATTTCATTTACGGTGCTGTCCAGCGGTTCGACCGGCAACGCCACGATTGTACGGGGAGGCGGGACGACGCTGATGATCGATGCCGGCCTGAGCGCGCGGCGGGTCGAAGAGCTGCTGACCATGCGCGAGTTAAGGGGAGAGGAGATTGCCGGGATTCTCGTCACGCATGAGCATTCCGATCATATCAAGGGCCTCGGCGCGGTTGCGCGCAAGTATAGCCTGCCGATCTACGCCAATAGCGGCACATGGAGCGCAATGGAGAAGTCGATCGGGAATATCGAAGAGCATAACCGCATCATTCTGGAGACGGGACAATTCAAGGATTTTGGAGACCTGCGGGTCGAATCGTTTGCCATTTCCCACGACGCCGCCGAGCCGGTCGGCTATAACTTCTATGAAGGCAAGGACAAGCTTAGTGTGGCGACGGACCTCGGCTATGTCAGCGATAAGGTCAAGGCGGCGATTTCGGATGCCGATGTACTGGTGCTGGAGGCCAACCATGATATCGAGATGCTGCGGATGGGGCGTTATCCGTGGAATACGAAACGGCGGATCCTCGGCGACATGGGCCATTTGTCCAACGATGCGGCGGGCGCGGCTCTAAGCGAGATTCTGACGGGACGCACCAAGCGGACCTACCTGGCCCATTTAAGCCGGGATCATAACATGATCGACCTTGCGCGAATGTCGGTTCGGGGGGCGATGGAAGACAGAGGCTGCTTCTACAAAGACAGCGAGTTCCGGCTCTGCGACACGTATTACGATCAGCCTACGCCATGGGATACGGTGAGCGAATCATAAGATGGTCAAGCTCCGACATTTTGCGTTCCAGCTCCTTGCGTGTAATCAGCCCTTTTTCAATCAAAAGTTCCACGGCCGCGCTGAGAGCAAGCGTCATATGATAGTGTTCGTCTTTTAAATCGCCCAGCTTGCCGATGAACTGCACTAAATCCATATGGGAAGAAAATGAATCCATAGCCATGCCTCCTGCACTGTTTTTGTTTTTATTTTGGTAAACACGCGCTGCCGCTCGGGCTGTGCTACAATAGAGGAGTACAGCAGTCCGATTGCGCGCGGCCAACCGTCAGTATTACTAGCATTATAGTCGGACAGGCTGCGAAGTATTCCGCCGTTAGGAGATTTAGTCTGTTTTGAGCGCGAAAAAAGGCCTTTTTTACCGTGAATGAGCGCATAGCCGAAACCTTTCTGGGCATGACGCAGTCTATAACATGAGGAATTGGGCTGCAGGGCAGGGTGCCCCACGCTTTAAGGCGCGAGTTAATGAGGGGAGAGGATGACAAGTTGGGACTGTTTGACGATGATTTCTATTCAACGAAAGTATCCAGACGGAGAGAACGAAAAGTCTCAAAGCAGCGGTCTGTTCCACGCGGCTGGTCGGCCCGAAGCAGACGGCTGAGACTGTCCACACTGCAAATTTCCGCGCTTTGCTCCTTGTTCAGCGCGGTCGTTGCGGTCCTGCTGTTCAGTCTGGTTACGGGCCAATTATCCCATCAACAAGGAGCCCAGCCCGCCTTCATTCAAAATGTCACGCCAAGCAGCGGAGATCCTTACGACCGGATTATCAAGGCGGCGGCTGCCGTCCGTCCGGCGGTGGTCAGCATCATTAATCATAAAGAAGAGAGCGCGAAGAATACGCTGGACGAATCGGCGCTTGGTTCAGGCGTTATTTATAAGAAAAACGACGACAAGGCGTTTATCATCACCAACAACCATGTCATCTCCGGAGCGAGCAAGCTTGAGATTGTTACCGTAGACGGCGAAACCCGCAAGGCGGAGCTTGTGGGGGCGGACAAGGTCAGCGATCTAGCCGTCCTTTCCATCGATGCGGCGGGGATCAACACCATTGCGAAGCTGGGAGACTCCTCGAAGCTTCAGCTTGGGGAAACGGTGATCGCGATCGGCAACCCGCTCGGTCTTGGCGATACGCTTACTTCGGGCATCGTGAGCTATACGAACCGCACGATCCCGGTATCCCTTAACCAGGACGGCGTTTATGACTGGGAGCAGGAGGTTATCCAGACCGATGCCGCCATCAATGAAGGCAACAGCGGCGGAGCGCTCGTCGACTTGAACGGCCGGGTAATCGGCATCAACACGATGAAGATTTCCGATACCGGCGTAGAAGGCCTCGGGTTCGCCATTCCGGCCAACCATGTCATCAAGATTGCGGAGGAACTGGTCCTGAAAGGGAAAATCGCCCGCTCTTACCTGGGAGTATACTCGATGGATCTGAACAACCCTTACGTTCCGCTTGCCGAAGACCAGCGCAAGGCGCTCAAGCTGCCGAGCAGCGTCAAGGAAGGCGTCGTCGTTCTCGATGTCGTCGGGCCGGCCAAGGAAGCGGGACTCAAGCTGAATGATGTTATTACGAAATTTAATGGCCAGACTATCGATTCCACGCTGAGCCTGCGCAAATATTTGTACAATGAGACCCGGGTGGGCGACCCGCTCGCAATCACCTTCTACCGTGGCGGGGTAGAGAAGGAAGTTACGATTACGCTTGAAGAGAAACCGGGAGAATAAATTCCGAATTTGCAGGATATAATACTAAAGAACCGA
The DNA here is from genome assembly GCF_011043685.1 of Paenibacillus apii. Taxonomy (NCBI): domain Bacteria; kingdom Bacillati; phylum Bacillota; class Bacilli; order Caryophanales; family Paenibacillaceae; genus Paenibacillus; species Paenibacillus apii. Next base: position 58,644 of record NZ_JAAKGU010000002.1, read on the forward strand.
GATAAGGCTGGCTGTGCTGGATTGGGGAGCTAGCCTTATATCGGAAAAAAATGGGTTTGCTACCGGTTGTTAGCTTGCCTTTGATGTCTTGTTGTGGTACTATGATAAAAGTCATAATTTAATTTGAACCCTGGAATTTCCACATTGAAAAGGGTTGTCAGGTTGGAAGAGCAGCCTTTTTCAATGTGTGAATTTTTTCTTTGCTCAAAGATAAAAGGAAACATGTTAATTTCAATTTTTGGAGGCATACAACATGCAAACAGGTACAGTTAAATGGTTTAACGCAGAGAAAGGCTTTGGCTTCATCGAAGTTGAAGGCGGAAACGACGTATTCGTACACTTCAGCGCAATCGTCGGCGAAGGCTTCAAATCGCTGGACGAAGGCCAACGCGTTGAATTCAACGTTGTTCAAGGCAACCGCGGACCGCAAGCCGAGAACGTTGTAAAACTGTAAATCAACCCAAGTACCGTCCCCGCTTGACAATAGTTGGGACGGTCTTTTTTTAAATCATAAACCAACCTTGCACCTAAAGAATGGAGGGAACGGCAATGAACTACCGGAAGAAACCGCTGGAAGAAGTCCCGGAAGAGAATACGGCCGTGTGGTCCTGCACGAATGATGACTGCAATGGGTGGATGAGAGATAATTTTACGTTTGAGGATGCGCCTGCCTGCCCGCTGTGCCATGCGCCGATGGAGCAGGGAATGCGAATGCTTCCGCAATTGATTAATTCAAGCAGCGATCCGAAATCGTTGAAAAAGAACATTTCCATTTCTTGATAGTGAAAGAAAGAAACAGATTTTCAAACGATAAGCTTTAAAGACGGATAACCGTCTTTTTTTTTGCTTTTGTCGAAAAATTTGTGATCAATGTCACAAATTTATTGATTTTTGTGTTGGAAAAGTGGAATTAAATGTGACATAAATCACACTTCACATCTTAAAATTTTGACAAAATAAAAAGCAATCAAACGGGGGGAAGGAAGGGAAAACATGGATACACTTATGCTGTCGCGCATGCAGTTTGCGTCGACAACGATTTTTCACTTTTTCTTTGTGCCGGTGACGATCGGATTGTCGTTCATCATCGCGATTATGGAGACGATGTACGTACGCAGCGGCAACGAAGAGTACAAGCGAATGGCTAAATTTTGGGGCAAGCTCTTCCTGGTTAACTTTGCGATCGGAGTTGTGACCGGAATTTTGCAGGAATTCCAGTTCGGTATGAACTGGTCGGATTACTCGCGCTTTGTCGGGGACGTATTCGGAGCTCCGCTTGCGGTTGAAGCCTTACTCGCGTTTTTCCTGGAATCGACGTTTATTGGAATTTGGATTTTCGGCTGGGAGAAGGTTTCGAAGAAGGTCCATCTGCTGTCTATCTGGTTTGTTGCGATCGGCACCACGCTATCGGCTTTCTGGATTCTGGCAGCGAACTCCTTCATGCAGCATCCTGTAGGGTTCACCATCAACAACGGCCGCGCGGAGATGAATGATTTTCTGTCGCTCATCACCAACGGTCAAGTTCTGGTTGAATTTCCGCATACCGTACTCGGCGCTTTTGCCACCGGATCCTTTCTGATTATCGGTGTCAGCGCGATTAAGCTGCTCAGAAAGCAGAACGTTTCGTTCTTTCAAAAATCTTTTAAAATCGCGGCGATCGTCGGCATCATTTCCTCGATCGGCGTTGCCTTTGCCGGCCACTGGCAGGCGCAATATCTGGTTGAGACCCAGCCGATGAAGATGGCCGCTTCCGAAGGCCTGTGGGGCAAGAGCGGCGACCCGGCGCCGTGGACGGTAATCGCCAATATCGATCCTGATAAAATGGAAAGCACGCATGAGCTGAAGGTTCCGTATTTGCTGAGCTTCCTCTCCTACAGTACATTCTCCGGTGAAGTCAAAGGGATGAAAGAGCTGCAGGCTGAGTATGAGCAAAAATACGGTCCGGGCAATTACATACCGCCTGTACGTACGACCTTCTGGAGCTTCCGGATTATGATTGCCGCCGGTATGGCGATGATTTTTATAACACTATGGGCTGTATATCTGATGTGGCGCAAGAAGCTGGATCAGCCTAACACCGGGTTCCTGCGCATCTGCTTATCCGGACTGCTGCTGCCTCCGATCGCCAATACGGCAGGCTGGGTCATGACGGAATTCGGGCGTCAGCCTTGGACCGTTTTCGGACTGATGACCACCGAGCAGAGCGTCTCGCCCAATATTACGGCAGGACAAGTCTTGTTCTCGCTCATTACCTTTAACGCTATCTATGGGGTTCTGTTGATCGTGCTGATCTATCTGTTCGTCAAAGTAATCAAAAAAGGCCCGTACGCCATCGACGAAGATTCGCATTCGACCGACCCTTATAACAAAAAGGAGGGACACCATGCTCTCACTTAATGAACTTTGGTTTGTGCTGATTGCGGTTCTCTTCGTCGGGTTCTTCTTCCTGGAAGGCTTCGACTTCGGTGTGGGGATGCAGTCCCAGCTGCTCCCGAAGGACGAACGGCAGCGCCGGGTGATGATCAACTCCATCGGCCCTTTCTGGGACGCGAATGAGGTATGGCTTATTACCGGGGCGGGGGCGATGTTCGCCGCTTTCCCCGAGTGGTATGCAACGCTGTTCAGCGGATTCTATGTACCGTTCGTGTTCGCTCTGTTCGGTCTGATTCTCCGCGGGGTGGCCTTTGAATACAGAGGCAAAGCGCAATCTGGGGGCTGGCGGACCACCTGGGATCTGTCGATCCTGATCGGCAGCTTCCTGCCGCCTTTCCTGCTGGCCATTGTGTTTGCGAGCTTCATCAAAGGTCTGCCGATTGACGGCGACATGCAGATGCACGCGGCCTTTTTCGGGGACATTGTGAATGTCTATACCGTGCTGGCGGGAGTTGCGGTCGTCCTGCTGTGCAATATCCACGGCTTGCTGTTCACGGCGCTTCGGACCTTCGGCGAGCTTCAGGAACGGGCGCGCAAACGGTCGCGAGCTCTGCTGCTGCCGACGGGTATAGTGCTGCTGGCTTTTGTCATCATGACTTACTTCCAGACGGATATTTTCAAAGTGCGCGGGGTGCTGCTGTGGGCTATTGCGGTGCTGGGGCTGGTCGCTTTTCTGCTCGCGGGTTATTTCAGCAAGCACAAGCGCGACGGCTGGGCATTCGGCATGACGGGCGCGGTGCTGGGCCTTTCGGTTATCGCCGTATTCGTGGGCCTGTTCCCGCGGGTAATGGTCAGCTCGCTCGGCGAAGCTTACAACCTGACGATTACGAACGCCGCATCCGGCCAATATTCGCTTAAAGTGATGACGATCGTGGCGGTGACCATGCTGCCGTTCGTGCTGGGCTATCAGGTCTGGAGCTATTTCATCTTCCATAAAAGGCTTAGCGATAAGGAGACTCTCGAATATTAATGGATAGAAATTTGCTTGGGTATAAAGGAGTTAGGCCGGTCTTTCTGGCGGTGGGATTCCTTACCCTGGTGCAAAGCTTGTCCATCTTGCTGATGGCGGGGTCGCTGGCCGAAGTCGTCTCCGCGCTGTTCGCGGGGAATCCGCTGAAGGAACAATGGGGCACTGCGCTGTTGTTCCTTCTTGCGTTTCTGGCGAGGCATGCCTGCGGCCTGCTGATGAGCAGTGTTTCGTACCGGTTCGCGGAGAAGACGGGCAGCGCCATGCGGCGCAAGATGATGGACAGGCTGTTTCGGCTGGGGCCGAGAATGGCCGGGGATCAAGGAACAGGAACGCTGGTAACGCTTGTCCTTGAAGGGGTTACCAAGTTCCGCACCTATCTGGAGCTGATTATTCCGCGGATGGTCGGCATGGCGGTAACGCCTGCGCTGCTCCTTGTCTTTGTGTATACACAGGACCGCATAAGCGGGATTATTCTAACGGTGACGATGCCGATCCTTATCGTGTTCATGATTCTGATTGGCATGACGGCACGGGGGCAGATGGACCGGCAGCTGGAGTCGTACCGGACGCTGTCCAATCATTTTGTCGATTCACTGCGGGGGCTGGAAACGCTGAAGTTTCTCGGACGCAGCAAGGATCACAGCGAGGCGATTGCCGAGGTCAGCGACCGCTACCGATCGGCAACGATGCGTACTCTCCGGGTCGCATTCCTGTCCTCGTTTGCGCTCGATTTCTTCACGATGCTGTCCGTCGCTTCCGTGGCAGTAAGTCTCGGTGTGCGACTGGTGAACGGAGAAATGACGCTGGTGACGGGGCTGATGATCCTCATTCTCGCGCCGGAATATTTCCTGCCGGTACGGCTCGTCGGCGCCGACTTCCATGCTACGCTCGACGGCAAGGAGGCTGGGGAAGCGATGAAGAGCATTATCGACCGTGAGACGGTCAAGGCGGTAGTGCTGAAGCGTGGGGAGTCATCGCGGATGAATGCTCAGGAAGCAGGAGGGGAGGGGCGGCAGGAAGAACGTTCTGAGGATGAGGGCAAAGTGCGTGCTTTGTCGGCTGTGGCAGGTAAACCGGATACGCATCCGTCCGTCGGCGGGGAGAAGACTGAAACCTCTGGTAAGGGCGTATTGGCTGTGCTGGAGTCCGTATTTGCCTGGGCTGGCACCAGCAACCTGTCTCTTGAAGGGATCGGCGTCCGGCACGAAGAGGGAGGTCCTTCCTCGCTGGAGGAAATTACCGTGCAGTTCCCCAGTAACGGCAAAATCGGCATCATCGGGGAGAGCGGCGCCGGCAAGTCGACGCTGATCGATGTGCTTGCCGGGTTTTTGCATCCGAGCCGGGGACATATAAAAATTAACGATTATGACGTAAGCGCGCTGACGGACGACGCCTGGCGGCGCCAGACGTCGTATATTCCGCAGCGGCCGTACATTTTTAGCGGAACATTGGCGGATAATGTCCGGTTCTATCATCCGGAGGCTTCGCCGGAAGCCGTTGCCGGGGCGGTCGCAGCAGCCGGTCTCTCTCCGCTTGCCGCTTCGCTCCCTGACGGACTGGACGAAATGATTGGCGGCGGCGGACGCGCTTTAAGCGGGGGGCAGGAGCAGCGGGTCGCGCTGGCGCGGGCGCTGCTGAGTAGACGTCCGATTATGCTGCTGGACGAACCGACGGCGCATCTGGACATCGAAACGGAATATGAGCTGAAGGAGACGATGCTGCCGCTGTTTGAGGACAAGCTTGTCTTCCTGGCTACGCACCGTCTGCACTGGATGGCGGATATGGACCTTATTCTGGTCATGAAGCAGGGCAGGGTTGCCGAAATGGGCACCCATCAGGAGCTTCTTGAACGCAAAGGCACCTATTACGAGCTTATAGAAGCGCAACTGGAGGGGATTCTTTGAGACGGGAAGGCTGGTTTGCCCCCTATGTATCGTCCTATTTCTGGCGTTTCCTGGCGATTGTCCTGCTGGGAGCACTGACGATATTTTCCGCTTCATCCCTGATGTATACGTCCGGCTTTCTGATTTCCAAAGCGTCTATTCCGCCGGAGAACATCCTCATGATCTATGTCCCGATTGTCGGCGTGCGCGCATTCGGCACAAGCCGGGCGGTCATTCATTATGTGGAGCGGCTGGTCGGGCATGATACGATTCTGCGGATATTGTCCCAAATGCGTCAGCGGCTGTACCGCATTCTGGAGCCGCAGGCGTTGTTCCTGTCCTCGCGCTTCCGCACGGGCGATATCCTCGGGATGCTGGCTGACGACATTGAATATTTGCAAAATGTATACCTGCGCACCGTATTTCCCGCCGTCATTTCCCTGATTATCTACGCGGTGGCGGTTATTGCCATCGGCACGTTCGATGTGCGCTTCGCGGTGCTGGTCGGCCTGTACATTCTGGTGCTGGTCGCAGTCCTGCCGCTTATTTCGCTGCTGCTAACGCAAAAGCGTCAGCGCGAAGTCAAGCAGGCCCGCAATCGGCTGTACCAGAAGCTGACCGATGCTGTGCTCGGCATGAGCGACTGGATGATCAGCGGTCGGCAGGGCCAGTTCGTTGAAACGTACGAGGCGGATGAGCGGGCGGTCGCCCGTACAGACGCGGCACTGCGGCGCTGGGCACGAATCCGCATGTTCCTGGGCCAGTCGGTGGTCGGCCTTGGCGTGGTGTCCATGATCTGGTGGGCCGGCGACGAGTTTGCGCAGGGAGCGATTCCCGGCACATTGATTGCCGCATTCGCGCTGGTGGTCTTTCCGGTTGCGGATGCGTTCCTGCCGGTATCGGAGGCTATCGAGAAAATCCCGCAGTACCGCAACTCGCTGGAACGGCTCGCGGGTGTGGAGGAAAGGCCGCGGGAGTTGGCGGAGGGCGGCGAAAAGGCGGGTAGCACGTCATATGAGGGAGACTCAGAGCTGTCTAAGGCTGGTGGCGCAGACGGCGGACAACCGGGCAGTGCTAATTTGGAGCAGTCTGGTGCTGACCGTGCAGCTGGGAGCGACTCCGGCCGCGCTGGTTCAGACCTGTCTGCAGCCGGTGGCCAAGAAGGTCATTCGGCGCATATTTCGCTGCGCGATGCAGGTTACAGCTACGGCGAAGCCGGGGAATGGTCGGTTCGCGATTTGACGCTGGACATTCCTCAAGGCAAGAAAGTCGCCATCATCGGCCGCAGCGGCGCAGGCAAATCGACCCTGCTGAAGATGATCCAGGGAGCGCTTGCTCCCACCTCAGGGTCAGTAACGATTAACGGACATGCCGCAGCTTCTTATGGAGACCGGATTCCATCCATTATCTCCGTGCTGAATCAGCGTCCGCATCTGTTCGACACGACGGTAGCGAACAATATCCGACTTGGCGACCCGGAGGCTTCAGAGGAGCAAATCGCGCAGGCGGGCGTTTTAGCGAAGCTGGGCGACCTGATCGCCTCGCTGCCTGCAGGCTACGACACGCGGGTACGCGAAGCGGGACTGCGCTTCTCCGGCGGGGAACGCCAGCGGATCGCGCTCGCGCGCATCCTGCTGCAGAACACGCCGGTCGTCCTGCTCGACGAGCCGACTGTAGGTCTCGATCCGCGCACGGAGCTGGAGCTGCTGTCGACGATTTTTGCCGCAATGGAGGGCAAGACGCTGATCTGGGTGACCCATCATCTTGTCGGCGCGGAGCGGATGGACGAAGTGATTTTTATGGAGAATGGCAGAGTCGAAATGCGCGGCACCCACGCCGAGCTAATGGCTTCCGAGCCCCGCTACCGCAGATTGTATGAGCTGGACCGGCCGGGGTATGCGGCGCAGCGCGCCACTTCGGCGAATTAAGACAACCGCAGCATTTTGGCAGAGCAAGGCTAATCATAGACCCGTAAAGGCAAGGCTGCGTCAGGCGGCCGCTTTTGCGGGTTATTTGGATTTCTTTTTTGGCGGAATTGTGGTAGAACAGTAAGAGGAGTATTACGCTTTAAGAGCAAAGGGAAAGGGATGCTTGCATTACATGTATGTTGTCTGTAAAGAACATCTGGAGCTGGCCATTGATATGTTTGTCGACGAATACGAGGACGCGCCCGACGTCGTGGATCTGAAAGATACGGAATTCTCGGACTGGGACCCGCCGGCCAAATGTGCGGAATGCAAGAAGAATGCGGAATATCTGGTCGTGTAAATAGAAATGGGAGAGAAAAAGACGGCTTCCCGCCGTCTTTTTCCATTGATAGCATATTAGCGGATGGGACAATCAGCAGAGGGGGATACACGCATGAATTTGAGCATGAATTGGATTACACTCCGGGTGCGCGATCTCGAGGCGTCCATGAACTTCTATCACGGGATTCTCAAACTGCCGGTTCAGCGCAGATTCGAGAGCAGAGGCAGGCAGATCGCCATGCTGGGGACGGATGGGCAGCCGAAGGTTGAACTGATTCAGGGAAGTGAGCCGGTGTTGAAGACGGAATGCGGCGTGTCCATTGGTTTTGAAGTGGAATCCCTGGATGAGGCGATGGAATATTTGAAGAACCTGGGCATTCCGGTTGCCCGCGGGCCGGTCGCGCCCAATCCCCGCCTGCGATTCTTTTATATCCTGGACCCGGACGGCTTTGAGGTGCAGCTGGCGGAGCATAGCGATTAGGGTCAGCCCTTAGCCTACAAAAAAGAGAAATGTACAACCCGCCTGGCCTCCCTTAAAATGGAGGATGGTGCAAGTCATATCCGGCGGGCGTGACCGACCCGGACTACTGCGTGCTGTAATTTACGGTGGAGAATGGGCGGTACTGCAGCCTTTTTCATTCGGACAATTTTGACGTGCCCATGATGCGGTAACTCATACACTGAAGGAGGAAGGCTGGAAAGAATGAAGCATCTTTTACTAAAATATATGGCCCGGCTGACCTCTTTGAGCGAAGCAGAGCAGCACGCGATTTTGGATGAAATTCAGGTGGAAGAATACAGGAAGGGAACCGTTCTGCTCAGGCAGGGGGAGATTCCCGGCAAATGTTATTTTGTCCTAAAGGGGTGCGTACGGCAGCATGCGGTGGATGAGACGGGCCGGGACATAACCTCGAACTTCTACACGGAGGAGCAGGCGATCGCCATCTTCAACGTACATAAGCCGGATAAATCATCGGATTACACCCTGACCTGTCTGGAGGACTCTGTATTGGTCGTCGGCCAGCTGGACACTGAGAGGGAGATGTACGCCAAATACACGCAGCTCGAGTCCATGACGCGCCGGATGATCGAGGAGAGCTTCGGTCAGGTTCAGGAGGAGTTCGCCGCTTTTATCGCTTCTTCCCCCGAAGAGCGCTATAAGACCCTGCTTCTTCGAAGACCTGGCCTCATCGACCGAGTTCCTCAGCATCAGCTTGCAAGCTATCTCGGCATGACGCCGGAGTCGCTGAGCCGGATCAAGAAGCGGCTTCACCGCGAACGCGCGGAGACGGAGCTCTGAACAGCAGCCAGATCCCAAAGCCCAGTTCCCCGGCCGTCATCGGCAGCATAAACACCCACTCCAGCCCCTTAACAAGACCCTCGGCCTCAGGCCAAAGCGTGCGCCACACATGGATGACGATATAACCGGCTCCGGCCAACAGCAGCAGTACGCTAATGATCTTCGGTACATTCGCTGTCCAGAGAGCCAGAATCCCCACAATTACCAGATGCCCACCAAAAATGATCAAACCAACCGACCATACCGCTTCAAAAGCCCGCAGAAACAGCATCGTCTCCGTCTCCAACTGATTCGCCGTGAAGCCCGAAAATGCCCCGGTACTGCTGCCTGTAAGCAGTGAAACGACGACAAGACTGGAGACGGCCGCACCCAAGACCGCTGTATACAACAGGCGCAGCCATGCGCCCAGCAGGGACAGGCTCGGCTGCACCGGCTTCAGCACTTTATATAATCCCCATGCAGCCACGATGTCACAGACCATAATCAGGGTCCATCCCAGGATCTCTGCCCTGAACAGCAAAGGAGATGCGGTCAAGCTGCTAGATGTAGCGCCCGGGTCTCCCTCCGTGACCAGATTTGAATGCACATATCCGTACGAGAATGCGGCGGCAGCCGCCATCAAAATGAGTGAAATCCCGGCCGCCCGGGCCGCTGGAGTCGACATTCGAAAACCCTCCTCATAAGAATTCTTCATGGTTACATTGTACTAAGGAGGAAACGGGACTTCCTTGACTTAAGTTAAGGGAAGGCCCGCGTTTGTGTATTCATCGATCCTTGTTTATCATTAGAGGACGAAGAAAGGGGAGTTCGGAGTTTTATGTTCATTCAGCTCATTACGGTCGGAAAATTAAAAGAGAAATACCTGGTGCAGGGCATCCAGGAATATGCCAAACGGCTTACGCCCTACCTCAAGTTTCAGATGATTGAGGTGGCGGATGAAAAAGCGCCCGATACCCTAAGCGAAGCCGAGGTATCGGGCGTGAAGGCGCGCGAGGGCGAGCGCATCCTCGCGCATGTGAAGGAGGGCGCGCATGTCATCGCGCTCGCCATCGACGGCAAGCTCTGGAGCTCGGAGGAGCTTGCCGCAGAGATCGACAGGCTCGGCACCTACGGGACGAGCCATGTCGTGTTCGTCATCGGAGGCAGCCACGGGCTCTCCGATGCGGTCCTAAGCCGCGCGCAGCAGCGGCTCAGCTTCGGGCGCATGACGCTGCCCCATCAGCTCATGCGCCTGGTGCTGGTGGAGCAGATTTATCGGGCGGTGAAGATCAATCGGGGGGAACCCTACCATAAGTAGGGGCAGGTTTTTGAGGGAAGAATAAAGGAACAATTCGATTTTCTTTAATTCTTCTTTATTTAGGGTTGCTGCAGTAGAAGGTCCGTCAAATTTCTCAGTATCATCATGTACCTCAGGGCATTAGAGGCTCTATGTCTTTTTATTACCTCTCTAGAGATGTTCGAGTTTACAGAATAAAAGAATACCCCATGACGCCTCGATCCTTGGTTTTATTGGTCGTCTGATCTATTCTTCGATATGATCAAATTCCCTACTGATCGGTTCAATAAATTACAGTTGTAGGGTGTTACATAAATTGGTAGAATGGGTAGTATGTCATAGTTCTTAATGAGAATAAAGAGGTGAGTTTATATGTTGAGAATACAACCGCAGTCATATGACTGGGCATTAAGTCATATAGAGAAATATGGGGACACCGATATTTTTCCAACTCCATTTGAGTTTTCCGCTATTAGGACTTATTGGGAACAAGATGTAAAGCCAGAACTTTCGCAACAAAATGTCTTAGCGTGGGAATTGCGTACTTATCGAAGACTATTGACACCAAAACATCGTTATGGATTTCGAATCTCAACACAACTCGATCCATTGGATTCCATCACTTTTACAGCATTGATGTATGAAATTGGACAAGATATAGAAGAGTTTAGGATTCCTAAGGAACAAAACATAGCTTTTTCTAATAGATTTGACCCAGATAATAATGGCCGTATGTATGACCCAAATTATAATTGGGATGGCTTCCAGGATCATTGTAAAGAACAAGTGGATTCAGGTGCATTTGAATATGTTGTAATCGCTGATATTGCTGACTTTTTCCCACGGATATATTCCCACCCACTAGAACAAGCTTTAGGCCAAGCATTGCCTGCTAAAGGTAACCATGTAAGGACATTGAGAAGATGCTTAAGCCAAATGAATGGCAGTGTGTCTTATGGGATTCCCGTCGGACAGGCAGCGTCTCGTTTACTTGCTGAATTGGTCCTAGATGATGTTGACCGTGGATTAATGGGAGAGGGTTTAATTCACTGTAGATTTGTTGATGATTTTAGAATCTTTTGTGAAACAGAAAAAGACGCTTTGGTCGCCTTGGGTACTCTAGCGAATTTGTTATTTGAAAATCATGGGTTGACCTTGCAACAACACAAAACTCGGGTTATGACGATTGAAGATTTTGAAAATCGCATATTAGGGAATGAAGATGACCGGGAAATTGGCGGGTTGAATGAACAATTTAATGAAATACTCTCACATTTGGAAATTTCAAACCCATATGACGATTTTGACTTTTTTGAACTTGATGATGAGCAACAAGAAGAATTAAGACGGTTGAACTTAGAGGGAATTTTAGAAGAACACTTGGAAGAAGTCGATGATATTGACATATCCCTAGTGAGATTTCTCTTAAAGAGGTTAACTCAGATAGGAAGCCCTGCTAGCGTCGAGTGTTTGATTGGTAATATAAATAAACTGTATCCTGTGGTTAAAGAGGTAATGGTCTACTTCCAAACAATTGAAATTGATGTTGGAACAAAACACAGAATCGGAACACAACTTCTTAACCTGTGTACAGATTCAATTGTAGGCCACCTAGAGTACAATCGAATTTGGATACTAAACACATTTACAAGTAATAACGAGTGGAATAATGAGGATAGATTTAATAGGCTTTATACAGAGTTGACGGATCAATATTCCCAAAGGGAGTTAATTTTAGCTATGGGTAGAGCAGGACTAGATCATTGGTTTCGTCCAAGAAGAAGAAATGCTTCGGAATTAACTCCATGGCTAAAAAGGGCTTTTTTGGCGGCTTCAAGTTGTTTGCCAGGAGATCAAGCACAGCACTGGTACCGTTCACTTCCGCGGCTTGACATACTCGAGAAGGTAGTCACGAAATGGGCAACGGCAAATCGTTTTTCTTAATTATGAAAGCTGCTATTCTTAGTGGGCCGTCTAAGACAGCCCTATTTCTTTATCCAAAATTTGCCGATACAGACAGCGCGGAGAACCGTATCATAAATAATGGCAAGTTTTCTCTATTAGCTTCAGTAATACAGTTCCATAATATCAAAATCATTGATGTATTTTTTTGTAAATTATTGTTTGAAAATGTAGAATTAAAGAACAGAATGGTAATATTTGTTCTAGGTGTTTTTTATTGTGTTGAAAAGGGGTAAAAACAATGAGCACTAATATGGTGGAGTTAATTAAAAAGATAGATTTTGGTGATATAGATGGACTGTATGATGCTAATCTGGAATCTTATTTTATCGACGACAACTACTGGCAAACAATTGTTGAAAATAATATTTATTTTGTTATTGGTAGAAAAGGTACGGGTAAATCAGCAATATATAATTGGATTGAGAAACAAGCCGGCAACAATGATGCGATTATTTCAAACATGTCATTTAAAGACTTTCCATTTGAAAAGTTGCTTACTTTGAAAGATGAGGATTTTTCAAGACCAAATCAATTCCAGAGTATATGGAGAAATATAATTTTTTTAGAATTGGCGTCTCAAATTACACGTGATGCAAATTCTGTTGTTAACGATGAATATAAACAATTGTTCGATTATGTACATTACTTATTTGGTGATGATGTTATTGATTTACATAAACAAGTGGTGACTAAAGCAGATAAAACCTCGGGCAGTATATCACTAAAGCCGTTGTCCTTATCCGCTGAGAGTACAGGAAATACTACATATGCGCGTGAGTTTAGCAACATAACACAAATCAACAGGAAGCTAGAGAATCTAATTATTAATTACTTTCAAGGTTATCCTGAAACAACAAGATTTTTGATTCAATTTGATCAGTTAGACGATAACTATACTCAATATCAAAACATGGGTGAGTATCACCAAGCAATTATAAGTCTCTTTAAAGTTATTTATGATATAAACCAAACGTTTAAAAGTCGAAATATAAAAGCCAAAGTGGTGGGATATCTACGAAGTGACATTTATAACTCGATTGATCAATTTGATGCTGAGAGTGCACGCTGGGATAGGTATAAATTGAACTTAAACTGGTCTATTGTTAATAGAGATGATTGGGCAAATGCAAGATTATTGCGAATGATCAATAAAAGAATTCATCTGTCTATACCTTCACTTTCAGAATATGGGGCATTTAATGCACTCTTTAGCAAAAAGGTTTTTGATTTTGATTCTCGGGAAAGCATATTCAAGTTTGTTGTACATCGTGGTTTTCATAGACCTCGTGATGTTCTTCAATTTTCAATAAAAATACAGGATGAGATTAATAGAACAAATTCAATTTCTAGGTCAACTATTCCAAGTGCCGAAAAAGAATACTCCTTATGGCTGCTTTCTGAAATCTCCAACGAAATAGCTGTAAAAATTAATGACCAAGATATATTACATGAATTATTACGAATTGTAGGTCCACAGCCATTCTCTTTAACCGAATTTAAGCAGCAAAGATATAAAAATTTTGAAGCAAAATTAGGAATGGATGCGGAATCCTTACTTAGATATCTTTATCAGTTCGGAATTGTGCTAAATCGAAATAGACTTAAGACTCATACAGAATATTATTCGATAATGCGTAATGATAGATCAACATTAAATAGGGAGTTAAAAATACAGATTCACCCAGGGATCTGGAAGGGACTTCATACATCAACTTATTCCTTACGTAGATAGAACAATACCAAGGGCTGCTGAATATAGCAGCCCTTCATTTTGTAAAAAACTTGCCGCTACAGACAGCGCAGTGAACCGTAACATAAATAACGGCGAAATATAACGATAGTTATAAAAAAATCAGCTGCATACGCGGCTCAGCCTGAACCCGCCGAGGTTGCAGACAAGTCTACTTCATTCGTTGCCCCTGCCCCTCGGGCAGAGAAGTTTTACCCCGCTACCCGTATGAAACCGCAGGGGCCGCCTTTATATTATTTTTCCCTAAGGATGCCTGGCTCTGATTCCGATAGCTGCTTCAATCAGGAGTGGAAGAGTGAAGGGCGGCACAGGCTAGAATGTCCGCCGTCGTGCGAATTCTGCCAAGCCGCGGGAAGATCACGGAACGCACATACTCATGCTCCGCCTCACTGAAGCCGGTCATGGCGTCTATCGCAAAAATCACCTGATACCCGTGGGCGAAGGCTTCTCGCGCTGTGGTATCCACACCAATACCTGAAGCAATGCCGCAAAGGACGATCGTCGTAATGCCACGCCGGCGCAACTGCTGATCCAGGTCCGCCGCATGGAAGGCACCCCATTGGCGCTTTGTAATCACGTGGTCGGTGTCTATGACACCGATCTCTGGCACAATTTCATCCCAGCCGGGTGGCAGGTTCATTGCAGGAGGAGCTTGGTCCAGTAAAGGACGCGGCATATCCTTGAAGTCCTTGCTGGATACGCGTACGAGCCCCACGAATGCACCTGCGTTTCAGAACGCCTTCACCATGGAGGCGGCACGGCTGACGACTTGCTCAGCTGAATGAGGGGCATAGCGGGTTCCAAGTCATTTTTGCAAATCAATTACGATTAAGGCTGTCTGAGGAAAACGAAATAATAATTCTTGCAGGAGCTTAAGAGCTTGGTCATCCAGTTAAAGCAGATTGTCCTATCTGAACGGGATTGATCCACAGAGAACCCTGCCACAAGTAACCTCACTTTTAACAGGGCGCAGCCTTAAACCCAAGAGGGCTAGGAAAGACATTGTGACTTTTATCACTGTTTAAATACTTACATCGCAAGTAATATGTTAAAATATCAGAAGGCATTACCGCTTAATTAACTTAATAGTTAGCAAGCTATGATTGCTATGGGCACACTATAGCAGGAGCAGCTTCTGGAGAGACCGCGGGAAATCCGCGGCGCCGAAGGGTTCACAATCTCAGGCAAAAGGACAGAAGAGTACTGAATGTATTTGTTATGCTGATCGTTGTAAGCAGGATAAGTATTATTCGATATTCTTATGAACCGGGAGATTGGAGGACATCCAATCTCTTTTTTTATTGGCACCAATGTATTGCATTCATAAGGGGGAACTAGGTATGGCACAACCAGAATTAAAGAGAGAGCTAGCAAATCGGCATGTTCAACTCATCGCGATCGGCGGCACCATTGGTACGGGATTGTTCTTGGGATCGGGAAAAGCGATTCAACAGGCAGGCCCATCCATCATGCTTACGTACATCATCGTGGGGATCGCCGTGTTTTTCGTGATGAGAGCGCTAGGAGAACTCCTGTTGTCTAAAGCAGGTTATCAATCGTTTACGGATATTGCGGAAGACTATCTTGGATCTCGGGCCGCGTTTATAACCGGTTGGACCTATTGGTTTTGCTGGATCATGACGGCTATGGCTGATGTAATTGCGGTTGGCGTATATGTACAATATTGGTTCGATATCCCGCAGTGGGTACCTGCTATCTTCTGCTTAATCATTTTATTAGGGCTCAACCTGTTAACGGTAAAAAATTTCGGAGAACTGGAATTTTGGTTTGCGTTAATCAAAGTGATCACGATTCTTGCCTTAATTGGCATCGGGGTTGTTTTGCTGGTCATGGGATTCAAGACGGATGCAGGATCGGTCACGGTAAAAAATCTCTGGGAACACGGGGGCGTTTTTCCGAACGGCATTTCAGGTTTCTTATTTTCCTTTCAAATGGTGGTATTCGCCTATGTCGGTGTGGAATTGGTTGGGGTATCGGCAGCGGAAACCTCCAATCCGGAAAAAAATATCCCATCGGCGATCAATAAAATTCCTCTACGGATTCTATTTTTCTACGTGGGCGCGCTGTTCGTCCTGCTCTGCATTAACCCATGGACGGAGCTCAGTCCGGCTGAAAGTCCTTTTGTTAAAACCTTTACTTTAGTAGGGATTCCGATTGCCGCAGGGATTATCAATTTCGTCGTATTAACTTCAGCCGCTTCCGCATGCAACAGCGGGATGTTCTCTACAAGCCGGATTCTTTATAACTTGAGCAAGAACAACCAGGCGTCTCCTCATTTTTCCAAATTGAATAAAAATCATGTGCCCGGGAATTCGTTATTCATCTCCACGCTTGTCATATCGGCGGGCGCTCTACTCAGCAAACTTATTCCGGAGCAGGCGTTTGGAATCGTGACAACGATAAGTGCCATTTGTTTCATTTGGGTCTGGGGCGTCGTGCTCGTCTGCCATATCCGGTATAAGAAGACCCGGCCGGAATTACAGGCTCAATCCAAATTCAAGGCACCCTTTACGCCATTTATTAACTATGTGGTCTTAGCGTTGTTTGCCGGGATACTCATCATTATGCTGTTTGCCAAAGAGACACGTCCGGCGTTATTGTTTACCCCTCTGTGGTTTGTTCTGTTATTTATGCTGTACCCCAATAGAAGCAAAAGGGAAAAAAGCAGCAATATAGCGACGAACATCAAATAGATTTGCTGTTAGGAACGCATTGACTTCTCGTGGAGTCGGTGCGTTTTTTTCTGCTCCGAGAAAGGCGGCTTTTTTGCTATAATCGGGACTTTACAAAAGATAATTAGTTACAAAACAGCGCAGCCCCGGCAGACGAAATCCAAAATGGAAGTGATTCTTTCGTGTCTAGCCGTAGTCGATCCAAGACCCACCAAGAACAAAAGGAAAGCGAACAGAATGTCATTTACATTTTTCTTTTTCAAAAGAAAAATAAGTAATTTAATTGTTTAAGTGTGATTAACGTAAAACTTCCCTTGTGAGAATCCTTATTCTAAAGGATTCTCACAAGGGTGTAAGAGGACAAGAGCCTTAATTGCGGCTAGGAACAATTGAGATTGAGAACACAACCAGCGGGAACTAAGGCAAGTCTGAAATTTCTTTTTTAACTATTTGAAATTGATAAATTTGACTTTTCGTAGTGCCTTGGCACCGGAATCGTCAGCCTATCGTGCAGATTATCCCACACCATCACTTTCTAACAAGGAATAAAAATTATCACGGTCTTCGTCATCAAATTTGCCAAGTGTCCGTACCCTGACATACTCATGTCCGCCATACATGTCTATTTCCTCACCGTACCTATTGTAGAGCGCGATCATATTGCCATCCTGATTCAATTCCATGTACCCGTAACATTTTGCTTCAGGCGCTTCACCGTAAAAGAGGGTAAATCTGATTTTGATCACTCTGTGCATGCAGATCCTCCTGTTCTGTCTTTCGTATTGGCTTTGAATTTATACAGTATCCCCCATAAAATGTCAACAGTGATCCGTCCTTCGTCATCTGATTTTAAACGTGCTTTTCGACGAGCGGCGCATGAGTTAAATCAAAAAACCCCCGGCAATCCCGCCGGGGGTTCAACTATGCATAAATAAAGTTTGCGCACAAAGAAGCACTATGCTATGATTGAAGAACTGCTGATTTTAATTTAAATAATTGCAAAGTTAACCCATCTTATTTACACTTTAATCTTACCACACGACATTACGGTTTGTCAAACTTTCTTTTTCTTCAAATTCGAATGAAGGAGTGCATGCAGGAAGATGATAAGCGCGGAGGATTGGAAGCAAGAGCAGGAGCGGCTGGAGCTGGTTACTGAAAAGCTGCAAGCGAGAATCGCTGAACTGGCGCCGGAAGTGGAGGGGCTGCACAATCAGGCGGTGGATATCCGTAAGCAATTTTGGGAGGAAGTAACGGTCAACACGAGCACGGACGAAGATTTTGAAGAGACCTTCTACAGTATCAGGCAGCAAGAAGCGTTATTGTCCGAACGGGAGCGAAGCCACCGGCAGCGCGTACAGCAGTGGAAAAACATGAAACGGTTGCTGGCATCACCCTACTTTGGGCGCATCGATTTCCACGAGGATGGCTTGAGCTCTACCGAGCAGGTCTACATCGGTGTGTCATCCTTCGTCGATTCTGACGGCATGAGTTTCCTGGTTTATGACTGGCGTACTCCAATCGCGAGCATGTACTACGATTATTCTCCGGGAGCGGCCGGATATGACACGCCGGATGGAGCCATCTCGGGGACGATGAAGCTGAAACGGCAGTATCAGATCCGCGAGGCGGTGCTGCAGAACGTGTTCGACACGAGCGTAACGATCGGCGATGAATTGCTGCAGCAGGTGCTCGGCAAGGGTGCGGACAATCAGATGAAGAGCATCGTCGCGACGATCCAAAAGGAGCAGAACGCCATTATCCGTGATGACAAAAACCGGATGCTCATCGTGCAGGGGGCAGCCGGCAGCGGGAAAACCTCGGCGGCGCTGCAGCGGGTAGCGTATCTGCTGTATAAGCACCGCGAGCGGCTCAAGGCGGACCAAATCGTTCTTTTTTCACCGAATCCGATGTTTAACAGCTATGTATCTACCGTTCTTCCCGAGCTCGGTGAAGAAAACATGCAGCAGACGACCTTCCAGGAATATCTGGACCACTGGCTTGGCGGGACGTTCCGTGTAGAGGACCCCTTTGACCAGATCGAATACGTGCTGACAGAAGCATCAAGCCAAGGGTATGCCGCCCGGATGAAAGGGATGGAGTACAAGGCATCCGCAGACTTTCTGCAAGCTCTCCAGAATTATGCGCAGTGGCTGGAGCAGCAGGGCATGCGCTTCTCAAGCATCCGCTTTCGGGACCGCGATTTGATCACGGCCAAGCAAATAGAATCCACATTTTATAGCTATGATCCCTCCATTCGCATGACCAATCGCATTATTATGCTGCAGGAGTGGCTGCTGCGTGAGTTGAACCTGCTGGAAAGCAAGGAACGTGAGGCGCTTTGGGTGCAGGAGGAGCTCGATTATCTTGACAAGGATCAGTACGCCGAAGCGTATCATGCTCTGCACAAGGAGAGGGGCGTGTTTGACTTTGCCGAGCAGTATGAAGAGGTCCGCGAAAGACTGGACGGCAAGGGCAGACCGGACGAGGGCGATTTCGACTATGCCGAGCGGGAGGAAGAGCTACTGCGCCGGATGATCGTGAAGGAGCAGTTTAAGCCGCTGAAGCGAAGCGTGAAGCGGTTGTTGTTCATCGATATGGCCCAGCTGTACATTCAATTGTTCGAAGAAGAGGATGCTTATAAAAAGATGACGAAGGAAGCTGAAATTCCTTCGCTTTGGCCGGAAATCTGTGAACAGACCAAGGAGAAGCTTGGCCGGCTCCAACTGTTCTATGAAGATGCGACACCGTACCTGTATTTAAAAGAGCTCATCGAGGGCGTTCGGACGAACACGGAGATCCGGCATATATTCGTCGATGAGGGTCAGGATTATTCGATGTTTCAATACGAGTTCCTCAAAAAAATGTTCCCCCGTGCTCGCATGACGGTGCTTGGCGATTTCGGTCAGGCCATCTTTGCTCAGGCCACGGAGCTGTACGGTGAAGAGTCGCCGCTTATCCGGCTGTACGGCGAAGCTGAAACGAGCTTGTTCCGCCTCGTTCGCAGCTATCGGTCAACCCGCGAGATTGTGGAATTCACGAGGTCTCTGCTGCCGAACGCCAAGGAGATCGTACCCTTTGAACGAAGCGGCAGGAAACCGCTCCTCTCTAAGGCGGGCGACGGCGAGAAGCGGGCAGCGCGAATAGCGGAGCATCTCGCGGCGCTTCAGGCGGAAGGCTTCGCCTCCATCGGCGTCATTACGAAGACAGCGGCCGAAAGCAAAGAAGCTTACGATCTACTGACGGCTCAGGGATGCGAGGGGTTGAAGCTTGTGACGAAGAGCACGCCCACCTTCGAGAAGGGAACATTAATAATCCCCGTGTACCTCGCCAAGGGCGTTGAATTCGACGCCGTTCTCATCTATGACGCCTCTTCTCAGACGTATCATCGGGAGAGCGAGCGCAAGCTATTTTATACCGCGTGTACGCGTGCCATGCATCGGCTTCTGCTGTACGCAGCAGGAGATTGGACCCCATTCATGCAGGCAATGGATAAGTCCTTGTATGAGATAGAGCAATAATAAACAACGAAGGAGCTGCCGAGGCATGCTCCTTTCGCATTTTTTTAGCCGATAGTTCCGTTAAGCTGAACCTTATCATCCTCGAGCTTCACAGCCTTCCAACAGGAACGGATGACTTCATGCACGCTGTCGCTGGTTAATTCGAAGATCCCTTGCAGATGGGCTTTCAAAATATAAACTAATGTCCCGTAATGCATCTGTACCATCAGCTTCGGATTCATGGGGATAAACAACTTCTGCTGAATAGCTTCTTCATACAACTTGTTCATAGGCCCGCACCAGCCATCTGTATAGACTGCCTGCTTCACCTCATCATAAATGTAAGGCGAGAACGAATACTGCTCAATAAATTGAAAGCCCTGTGGATATTTTTCACCCAATTCGACAACCCGATTCCAACCTAATTCGAACTTTTCACGAATCGTTCTGCCCTGCAATAAACCTTCGCGCACATACTCTCCGTTGAATGTGACAATTGCTTTGTACAACTCGTTTACAATATCTTCTTTACTTTGAAAGTAATGATAAATGTTCCCGGTCGATACGCCAGATTCCTTGGCTATTAGCGCCATTGAGGTAGCCTGTAATTCCTTCCGAATAATAATGTTAAGAGTCGTTTCGAGGACGGCCCGCTGCACTTTGTTGTATTTTTCAAACATTCAGCTCTTCCTTTCCCAGCATCAAATCGAACGTTCATTCTAAACTAGAATATACTTAATACGTTCTTCAGTCAATACAGCCTCATGGTAGCAGCGGGAGAAGGTTGTCATATCGTTACATATAATTTTTAGCGATGGTCTCTAAATAATCCTCGATCGGCACAGAGTTTCTAAGAGCCATCAGGTCGTTGCCTGCTGCGCCGATAACGGTACGGAACTTCTTGCTTTCCCCCGTTGCCAGAGCGACAATGGCGTCCACAATAATTTGAGGGTCATCCAGACGGCCGCTGGTATCGGCGGTGTTCATTACATTTTGCACTTTCCCCATCAAATTATCGTAGTCTCTAATGTTCTCATCCCTGTTCCAAGTGATACTTTCCTTAAAATTATTTCCTGTAGACCCGCCCTGCTCAATCAATCTAAGCTCGATATTGAACGGCTTCAGTTCGTAATAGAGACCTTCCGTCAATCCTTCCAAAGCGAACTTGGACATGTTGTACAGCGATCCAAGCGGCACTGCTGTCGTGATCCCCATGAAGGAGCTGATGTTAATAAACATGCCCCCTCCATTAGCTCTGTAATGTGGCAAAAATTTACGAATAACATTGATTGGCCCCCGCGTATTAACGGCGAACTGCCAATCGATCGCGTCCTCTTTGGCTAGCTCCAACGGGCCGTAAGTGCCCATACCGGCATTATTGACGACGACATCAATTTTCCCGAATGCGGCTATGGCTTGTTCCACGGCCATTTGAACCTGCTCCACTTTGGTGACATCCAGTTTAAATATTTTAATATTGTCATAAGCCGTAAGTTCGGTTTCCTTCTCGGGTGTACGCATGGTGGCCGCGACGTTCCAGCCCAACTCCGCAAATCGAATCGCTGTTAATTTACCCAATCCTGAACTGGTCCCCGTAATAAAGACTGTTTTGCTCATCATAAAACCTCCAATGTATAAATTGAACATTCATTCTATAGCTAATAACAGATTAGATCGAATGTTCATTCTAATCCTATTATACAGTAATCCGTTTGTCAAATGATTACGTAAGCAACTTCTGGAAATCAATACAAACAACGAAGGAGCTGCCGAGGCATGCTCCTTTCGCATTTTTAGCCGATAGTTTCGTTAAGCTGAGCTGCAAACATTTAGTTTCATTAAAGATGAATGGTCAGGTCGGGATAAATTGCTGAAATTTCTGGGACATGTTTTGCTATAACATTTTTGTCAAAGGCGGATTTAAAAATCTCCGGGTCGGGTAGAAAAGTAACGCTTGTTCCCGTTTCTTTGGTTATACCTACGGTCAACAAACCCGTTTGAGGAATTCCATGTCTATAGTCTTGCCTGAAGACTTTTCCTTCTCGGCGAACTTCGATTGAAAGCTTTTGGGAGAGAGCATTGACGACCGCAATGTTAATCCCTTTTTCTCCCCCCGGAGCAACAAAAGAGTCGCTGGTGCTATAATGGCTCAGTTCGGTGAGAACGGCTTGCACGCGTGACTTTTCTGTGTTCGGAAGGACTTGAACAGGGATTCCTCGCCCGTTGTCGGATACTGTGACGCTACCATCGCCTTGAAGGAAAATGCCTGCTTCGCTGCAGAATCCAGCCCGATGTTCCAGAATGGAATTCTCCAACACTGCCCAGAGGAGATAGTGAGGGTCGTAAGCATCCTGGGTGTTACCCAAATAGGCACTAGCGTTGTTTCTGGTTTCAGCTAGTTCTATATAGTCGCTTGTATCAAGCAAGTCGGAAGTCGCGGCTAGCAACAAAAGGAGTGGAAGTACTCTGTGGGAGGGAAGCGAGTACATTCCACCCCGTTCTTCCTGGACAAGGAGGTCAGCTCCAAGCAGCGCTTTAATGTGATGGTAGAGTTGTCCGGTTGTCCCCATGTTCAGACGTTCGACAATTTCCGAACCCGAAAGGGGCTCTTTCAACACCGATCTAAGAATGTCCAAACGCTGCTTGTGACCAAGCGCCGCTAAAATTTTGGCGACTTTCTCGCCGTCCAGATCCAGCAATTGACTGACAAGTCTTTCTTGGGGTTCCCATCTGAACCGCCATTTCTCCCCGCTGTATTGCCCTGAGTAAAAGACCCCGCCAAGATCCAATTCATCGTTGACCGTTTCGACTAACACGGTATTTTTGTCAAATGTCCGGGTCCGCGAAACTCTGGGAGAGCTATCGTTTGCGATTTGGCTTACAAGCTGTTCAAGATCACCCAATTGCTTCTTTAAAATATCCAATTCTGCGCCGAAGTCTCTAGGCATTGTCAAACGGATCACCCTTTCAATGAATTACTTAAATACGTAGTTACGTAATTACATATATATAATAACATGCAATAGACCTTTTGTAAATAATACCCAAATGAAATGAAGGTCCTGAATTCACTGGGACTGAGGCCTATATTTTTTGTATAGTCATTTAATGGTAAAATCATCGAAGTGGGGGAACTGGCGAAAGAGGTTCTGGATGAAGATGGCAATCAATGAGAAACGAACATGGGAATAGAAGGGGGCAACGACAGAATGGAAGAGGAACAACAGGATGTATGGACGCTCGTTCAGCAGAAGGTGATCTTGCTCGGGTCTCCGGACTCCGAAATTCGGGAAGAAGCGTACTCCGCTCTGTTCAATTGGCTGCTGGAGAAGAACGCAATCGGGAAGTCACAAATGGAAGAACTGCTTCAGCAATCCGTTTCAGATAGCGGATTATTTTACGGGATCGGGGAGAAGGAGACGGACAGCGTCTTTAAGCGCACGTTTACTTCCCTTTTGATCGCCCTGTTGCTTACCTACGATAATCGGGAGCCGTACTTAACTAGAGAAAGCTATGACCTCGCTCTGAATGCACTGGTTCGCTATTGCCATTTGGAAGACGATTTTCGCGGATACGTGGAGGTCAAGGGATGGGCGCATGCCGCTGCGCATGTTGCAGATGCGTTGGATGAATGTGCGATGAGCCGCTATGCGGGAGCGAAGGAATGTGCCGAAATCTGGACGGGCGTGCAGACCTTGCTCGAGAGACCCGCTGAGGTGTATCAGAGAGAAGAGGACGAACGGCTCGCTACGGCGATCGTCTCTATGCTTCAGAGTCAAAAGGTTTCCTTTGCCACGATTTGCGAATGGTTGGGGCAGATGGAGCCGGCGCGAACGAAGAGTGTGGAAAGCTACACTCTCAATACAAACCGTAAGCACTTCCTTCGCTGCCTGTACACAAGGCTCTATGATCAGAGGGAAAAGTTCGAAGAAACGGGAATGGGACTGAATCGGCTGCTGGAACTGGAGAAGCCCTTCAATCCGTTTCGTCTACAGGCATAGATTTTTATGGTTTTTGTTCACAAGTTTAAGGTTGATACTCTATTAGCTTAGTTAGATGTACATATAGTAGACTTCAAAAATCGAAGAGTACTTAAAGAGGTCGAAGAGCTTCGCCCTATAAAGTGGTACGGAGAACTGTATCACTCTCAAATAGCTATGAACCGGCACCGTGTCGGTGGTGGGGACGCCAATAAAATTGCGCCGGCGCGTATGATCCATTTTAGTAAGATGGATCACAGATCTTAATAATATTTTAGTATAGGGATAATTTTGAGATAACAATTCGAAGTTATATTTTATATGTGGGAACGGTCTCACATATTAGAAATGAGGTCATGAGCATGGAGTTTACGATTAAAGAAATTGCCCGGCGCGCAGGTGTGTCCAAATCAACGGTTTCAAGAGTAATTTCAGGAAAGGGCTATACGAGCGCGGAAACGCAAGACAAAGTGCTTAAAATCGTACAAGAATTGCAATACAAGCCGAATGCAGTAGCGAGGGCTATGGTTCTGCAACGTACGAACAATATCGGTGTGCTCATTTACCGTGAGTATCATCCTATTGCCGCTCATCCTTTTTACGGCAAAATTCTCGACGCTATCTTAACGTCTGCCACAAACCTGAATTATTCCGTATTTGTGATGACCGATCATGAAATTTCGCTTCGCTCCGCCGATTTTATGCTCGAGAAAAGAGTAGACGGCCTCATCCTCATCAGCCGAATCGGACAAAATGTCATTGATAGTATCAAGAACTTCGAAGTTCCGTACATTATGGTCAATAGCTCAAACCATGCGGACGGGGATATCCACATCGTCAATCAAGATGAGAAGGGCGCGCGAATAGCAGCCGATTATTTATATGGTCTTGGGCACAGGAACACATTTGTACTCGCGGGGCCGCAAACTCATCGCAGTCATCATTTACGATTGAAAGGATTCCGGCATAGCATGGAAGAACACGGAACCTCTCTCTCGCTCTCGTCCGTTGTGAGTGCGTCCACATCCACATTTGCGGAAGGGTATGAATTGATGTGTCGGTATTGGGAACATTTTCGAACGGGAGGTTATACTTCCTTATTCGCGACCAATGACATGATGGCTCTGGGCGCTATGAAATTTTTATTGGAACAGTCGGTACGCATCCCCGAGCAAGTGGCCGTCGTAGGATTCGATGACATCGATTTCGCTTCCATGTACTCCCCGTCCCTGACAACCGTTCGGGTCGAAAAAGAAGAGATGGGAATTCAGGCCTTTACGTTATTGGACAAGCTGATCCGAAAAGAGCCTGTTCCGATGCATAACGTAGAACTTGAACCCAAGCTGATTGTTCGGCAGTCCACTGGATTAAAAAAATGCCATGAAGGGAGCGAATAGTTCGGAATGAATTGGTACTTAAAAGCTATAGGTCCCCGGAAAATTGTCGAATTCATCATCCTCGTTGTATTTGTTATCTTCTTCCTAGGACCGTTGTTGAACCTGGCCATACTGGCCTTCACCGGCAAATGGAACTATCCTGACGTGCTTCCGCAGGAATGGTCGTTGAAATGGTGGACGTTCGTGTTTCAACAAGAGGATGTTGCCAAATCGATCGGATTGTCGTTTGTGATTGCTTTGATTGTGACAGGTCTGTCTATTGTCCTCTGTATTCCGGCCGCCTATGCGTTTGCCCGGATTCGATTCCCGCTAAGCCGCTTCTTCATGTTCTCGTTTCTGCTCACACACGCCTTTCCGAAAATGGGGCTGTATGTGACAATAGCGGTTTTGTTTTACAAGCTGAACTTAATGAACACGATGGCTGGGGTCGTGTTGATTCATATGATCAACGTGCTCATGTTCATGACCTGGATTCCAACGGCGGCCTTCCGCAATGTTCATACGGCCCAGGAAGAGTCGGCAAGGGATGTGGGTGCGAGTCCGTTCCGAGTATTCCGCAGCATCACGCTTCCGATGGCGATGCCGGGCATTCTTGTCGCTTCGATATTTACGTTTCTGAATTCGCTCGATGAGGCGCAGGGCACATTTCTTGTCGGTGTCCCCAATTATAAAACGATGCCGATCATCATGTACTCGATCATCGCCGATTATCCTGCCTATGCTGGGGCTGTATTTTCGATCATTCTAACGGCGCCTACGATCATTCTGCTGCTCGCCGCACAGCGATTTGTCAGCTCGGATATTATGGCCAGCGGATTCCAAATCAAATGACGGCAAAATCCGATCAGAAAAAAAGGGGACCAATATGGGCATTCAACTTTCAATTCAACAGCTGACGAAGCGCTATAAAACGGGGGAAGGCGTAACAGGCATCAACCTCGATGTCATGAAAGGGGAACTGATTACGCTGCTTGGTCCGTCCGGCTGCGGCAAAACGACAGTGCTGCGCAGCATAGGCGGGTTTCTCGAACCGGATTCAGGGGATATTCTCATCGAAGGCAAAAGCGTTATTAAGGCTCCCCCGGAAAAACGCCCAACTTCTATGGTGTTCCAAGGCTACAACCTTTGGCCGCATATGACCGTATACGAAAATTTGGCGTTCGGCTTAAAAATACGAAAGATGAAGAAGGCTGAGATGGAACAAGAGATATCCGAGGTGCTGAAGCTCGTCCGTTTGCCTGGGGCGGAGCGCAAATATCCGACTCAGCTATCCGGAGGCCAGCAGCAGCGGATCGCAGTTGCCAGATCGCTGCTGCTGAAACCGGCCGTCTTGCTGCTGGACGAGCCCTTTTCCGCACTCGACGCCAAGCTTCGGCACGAGATGAGAGAAGAGCTGCGGGAGATCCAGGCGAGTACCGGCCTAACGATGGTGTTTGTCACCCATGATCAGGAGGAGGCGCTATCGATCTCCGATCGCATCGTCGTCATGAACCATGGACACATCGAGCAAATTGCCTCCCCGCAACATATTTACGATGAACCCGAAACGCTCTTCGTAGCGCAATTTATCGGAAAAATGAACTTTATAAAGGGGGTGGTAGCATCCGATCGGGTGATCGTGGGACAACTGACATTCCCCAATTCCAAACGGCTTACAGGGAACGTAAAACTGGCGGTCCGCCCCGAAGATGTAATCGTAAACGGCAAAGAGGAACAAGGCCTTCCAGGAACGATCAGTCAAATTATGGTGCTGGGTCATTACGCTGAAGTGTCCATCCACTTGCAGGAGCATGGAACCATTCGGTCATTTCAGCCGCGCGATTTTGTCAAAGAGCTTCATAAAGGCCAAGAAGTAAGTATCAGCTTTGCAAAAACAATATCTTTCCCGGAATCCCAAACATGATCAAGGAGGAAGTTCATTATGTTTAGCAAGAAAACAGCCATTATGCTTACGACCCTGTTTACCCTCACAGGCGCTATTTTATCCGGCTGCGGCAGCAGCAAGGCACCTGAGAATTCAAGTTCCGCTGACGCAGCCGCGACTGCACAGCCGACAGAGATCACGCTTTATGTAACAAGCTCGCAAAACGTGAAGGATTTCTGGGATACGGTCATTCCGAAATTCGAGCAGCAGGCTACCGATGTGAAAGTTAAATTGGTATTCACGGCTTCCGGCACAGGAGCTCAGCCCACATATGACCGCATCATGGCCGCCAAACAAGCGAATAAAGGCTCCGGCGATATCGATATTTACGAAGATACCTTGGCAACTGTGACGCGCGGCCAACAAGACGGCCTGTGGGATACACTGGGCACCGATAAAATTCCGAATTTGAGCAAAGTAGATGCTGAGACGATGAAGGATATCGCGAATATGGCGGTTCCGTATCGCGCCTCTGCCGTAGTACTGGCTTATAACAGCGACAAAGTGAAGACTCCTCCGGCCAATCTGGATGAATTGTACGCCTGGATCAAGGCGAATCCGCAAAGATTCGCTTATAACGATCCGTCCACCGGCGGTTCCGGAAACTCTTTTGTAACTACGTCTCTCTATAAAACGTTGCCTGCCGATGCGATTCACAATTCCGATCCAAGCATTGTGAAGCAATGGGATCAAGGTATTGCGACATTGAAGGATCTTGGAAAATATGTGTACGGCAATGGCATTTACCCGAAGAAAAATCAAGGAACGCTCGATTTGCTGGCCAGCGGCGAAGTTGACATGATTCCGGCATGGTCCGACATGGTTCTTGATCAAGTATCCAAAGGCCAGTTGCCGGAATCGATCAAAATGGCCCAAATCACCCCTGGATTTAACGGTGGTCCCGCCTATTTGATGGTGAACCAGCTGTCGACGAAGAAAGAAGCGATCTATAAATTCCTGAACTATGTGCTGTCTCCGGAAGCGCAATCCGTTGTCGCCAACAGCTTGCACGGCTTCCCGGGCATTCAGATGACGAATATGCCGCAAGATGTGCAGGACGCCTTCAAAGGCGCAGCATCCGGATTCCGCACGTTCAATATCGGCGCGCTGGACAAAGAAGTGAATAAACGCTGGCAAAGCGAAGTCGCTGCCCAATGAGCAAGCAGGTGAAAACGGGGATACTGGGATTACTTATGGTATTCCCCTCTTTTTTATTGCTGGTCGTCATCGTCGTTATTCCGATCATCATTTCTTTCAAAGAAAGCTTGACCAACAAGACCGGTGGCTACGATTTGTCCAATTATGCGTATTTATTTACCGATAAGCTGATGCGGTCCAACATCCTGTTCACTTTGAAAGTTACAATCATTTCCGTCATCCTTATTCTGATCATCAGCTATGCGCTGGCCGCATATATGAGATTCAATAACGGCACGGTGGCGAAAATAATCCGTGAAACCTACATGATCCCGATTTTTATTCCGTCCGTGATCGCAACATACGGTTTGATCCAGCTGCTGGGCAACCACGGTTGGTTGGCCCGCCTTTTGCTCATGGCTCATGCGGGGCCGTTGCCGCGCATCATTTTCGACATGAAGGGAATTATTATCGCCAATTTATGGTTTAATATTCCTTTTGCGACGATGCTGCTCAGTTCCGCTTTATCCGGTGTGCCGAACTCGGTTATCGAAAGCGCGAAGGACGTCGGGGCCGGCGGCTTGCGAATATTTTTCCGGTTCGTGTTGCCCCTTACCTACAAAACGATGCTCGTGGCTGTCACGTTTGTATTTATGGGGATCATCGGTTCATTTACGGCCCCGTTTCTTATCGGCCCCAATGCGCCGCAAATGCTGGGCGTGTCCATGGAGCAAATTTTCGGCGTTTTCCAAGATAGACAGCTGGCTGCGGCTGCCGCATTCTTTACGTTCATCCTATGCTCAGCGATGGGGTATTTCTATATTCACAGCATGATCAAAGAAGAGAACGCAAAGCTATCATGAGCCTGGTTTAGCGAGACAAACATTGAAGGTGATTTGAATTGAACGAACAAGATTTGAACGGACAACTGCTTCAATCGGCCATACGATATGCCAAGAAAGCGGGACAATATATACGCGAACATGCGCTGAATATGGGACCTATCGAACAAAAGAAGAATGCTTCCGACTTGGTTACGGATGTGGACAAGGGAAGCGAGGCGTTAATCAAACGAAACATCGAACAGGAATATAAAGATCACTGGATATTATCCGAAGAAGACACGGGTCAATCCAATTCTTATGCAGCACTGTTATCGAAAGGATCCGGCTACGGCTGGATCATTGATCCGATCGACGGAACGACCAATTTCATTCACGGCATTCCTCATTATGCTGTCTCCATCGGGGTGGTCAAGGATTGGAAGCCGATCCTTGGGGTCGTATACAATCCGTTAACGGATGAATTGTTCTATGCATCCCTGAACCTCGGGGCATTCCGAAATGGCAGCCCTCTTCGGGTCGGAAATGAACAGACGATTGGCGATGCGCTTCTCGCTACAGGATTTCAAGCTGCGGATTGGAAGCGGGGTTCGCAATTAGTGCAAGAGATCGACCGGTTCACAGGAAGCTGCAGGAATGTGCGTTTGAATGGGGCGGCCAGCCTGGAGCTTTGCTGGATTGCTATGGGGCGTCTGACCGGCTTTTGGCATGGAGGGTTACACCCGTGGGATACGGCGGCTGGCGTTCTGATCTTAAGTGAAGCCGGTGGGGCAGTAACGACAAGGGATGGGACTCCTTATCAATTACATCATGATACCTTGGTAGCTTCTAATGGAAAGGTCCATAATGAACTGCTGGAACTCTTAAAAAAGGAATGAGAAGCTATGTTTCATATTTATACACATGAGTTTTCTTACGCACAAAAGGAATTGATCCAATTTGTATCGAATGGAAAAATCTCAGATACGGACTATTTTCTCATAGCCATCGACCAACTGGAGCTGCTGAAAAAAGCGGATCCGGACAATCTTCTCTATACGGCTTGGCAGGCGGAATACTTGCATCTGGATGGAAACTTGCGCCGCGCGGCTGAACAGTATCGCCGTGTGCTGGAGCAAGATCCGCTGCAGCCGCTCACTCCGGACGAGGAAAGACGGATTAAAAAATTTTGTCCCGAGTTACGGGTAAATCCGAGAGAGTGCTTTCCATTAAAAGATATCGTGGCGGTGCATCATCCGGAACAGCCCTTGATTGGCTATCACCTGTTCTGGGAGGACGATTTCGATTTTCCCGATGATGGCGAGCCCTGCGATCATGAAGAGATTTGGGTAGAGTATG
Organism: Paenibacillus apii; assembly: GCF_011043685.1. NCBI lineage: Bacteria > Bacillati > Bacillota > Bacilli > Caryophanales > Paenibacillaceae > Paenibacillus > Paenibacillus apii. Next base: position 89,281 of record NZ_JAAKGU010000002.1, read on the forward strand.
ACCGCGAAGAAGAGACGGTAACTCGAGTCATGACGTTCTTCCACAGCAGAGTCATCCATTCGGATGCTGCCGTAGAGGAAGCGAGGAATAATCAACAACGTCCGATTGTACGAGTTGAATGGGGAAAACACGGTTCTTTGCTCAAAGGCTGGGAGTCCATGACAGAATCCTTGACAAATGTAACCTTACTGGAATGGATGAAGCAGACCTACGAGCATGTCAAATCCGGGGGAAGAGTGCCTGAGCATCCGTTAAAGCGGTTTTGGCCGAAAGGATTTGAAGGCACTTTTGATCAATACCTTGAATTTCCCGATGTCGTAGATCCGCTTGATTGGCTTGAGAAGAAACCGTTGATGTTTAAAACCCGCTGGGCCAACGCCGTTATCTGCACGCATGGCCTGCTCTATAATTTCCATCCCAAGATGGAGTGGCCGGAACGATATTGGAATATATCGCGCAACAAGGAGGACTCCTGATGGCCGGACGCTTCCCGCTCATCACCGCTCACACCGGGTGTATGAATACACCGGATAATACGCTCCTCTCTGTGGAAGCAGGGATTCGAGCCGGGGCGGATATCATCGAAGACGACATCCGTGTTACGAAGGATGGAATACCTGTTCTTGCGCACGATGATGCGATTTATACGGTTGACGGCGGGGAATATCTCATCTCCAAACACCATTTCAAAGAATTGTCGGAGCTTGAAATCAAAGCTCATGGAGATGGCGGCCAACTTCACGGGCTCTGTAAATTGGAAGATATGTTGAAGCTTCTTCAGGCTGCCGGCAAAATGGCCAATTTGGACTTGAAATCCGACGATAGCATTGAAGCGTCTGCACATTTGGTGAATCGATATGGCATGCTGGACCAGGTTATTTTGTCCGGGTGTGAGAAAGAGCGGGCATTATTGGCATATCGAACCCACCCTGAGTTAAAGAGACTCTTAAATGCCGACGCCGGTTTGTTCTTGACTTTGGATTATAAGGAGGCCGTCATCGCAACATGTGAAGAGGCAATGGCCGCTTCTTGCTTGGGGATCAACATCCATTACCGGTTCGTCCGCTCGGAATTGCTCGAATACGCAGCTTCACGAGGTCTTCCTGTCTGTGTGTGGACAGTAGACGACAGGGAAGGGATGAGGACCTTTATCGGGAAGGGAGTATACTCCATCACGACCCGGAATGTGTCCGAATTGGCGGAGTTCAGGCCGAATCCAGCATAGTTCGGCCGGTTACGATATATAAAGGATTTCCGGTACTGCGGTCATTATGTCGGGAGTATTTTGTTTGGAAAAATCTGCTTAGCAGAACTTATCACGGGAGGCACACTGGTGTTGTGCCTTTTTTTCTATTTGCAAGTAGTTCATTCGAACCCTGCCACAAATGATTCGCCTTACATATGTTGCGATCGTGCAAATCATACAGGGGAGCGCGCGCCCGTCTTGACGTGAACGTGCTATAATAATATGGAAATTACCCCCTAGAAAGCAGGTAGGACTTGGTGAACAATAGACTGCATTTTCTAGACAATCTAAAAGTTGCATTGACATTTCTTGTCATCGCACATCACGCAGGGCAGCCTTATGGTGGATCTAACGGATTTTGGTATTTCCAAGGTCGCGAAGCAATCGATCTTGGAGCTTTTTTTTCGGTAAACGCCGGTTTTTTCATGAGTCTTTTTTTCCTGATTTCTGCTTATTTTTTTCCGGCTTCTTTTAATAGGAAGGGTCCCGCGCGATTTCTCAAAGACTGGGTGAAACGCCTTGGTTTACCACTGCTCTTTGGCTTTTTTGTGATAATGCCGTTATTGATGTATGCATATTATCTGAACTTCAGAAGCTACGGAATTGTGACTTTCTGGGATTATTATTTGAAGGTTTATTTTGGCTTGGGGGGGAAGCCTCACGGGTGGACGGGACCCTCATGGCCCGATATGCAATTCGGTCATTTGTGGTTTATTGAGCACCTGTTAGTTTATGCATTCCTTTACACCGGAATTCGAAAGGTTTTAAGAAGAGAGACGGCCGGTATATCGGTGAAAAAGCCTTTGGGACAAGGGGGCATTATTGCATTTGGATTTTTGGTGGCAACGGCAACATTTTTGATTCGCCTCCACTATCCTATCGATAAATGGGTTGGCTTTTTGGGAATCATCCAGACAGAATTCGCTCATGTCCCCCAGTACGCTGCTTTTTTTACAGCGGGAATAATTGCTTATCATCGTCAGTGGCTTCAGACATTAAGCCGTACTGTTGGCACAATCTGGCTGATAGTCGGAGTGGTCCTGGCAGCCTGTAGGTATGCGGGGTGGATTCGTTTCAACTCTCAAAGCGGCTATAGCTGGAATTCCCTGGCCTATTCATTTTATGAGACATTTCTCTGTATAGGACTGTCACTCGGCCTGATCTTTTTATTTCGCGAGGTTGGAAATAAAACTTTTCGATGGACCGAGATATTATCCAAAAATGCCTTCACAGTCTACGTCCTACATGTTCCGGTAGTCGTCTGCCTTCAGTATGCGTTTAATAATATCGTATTGCCGGTTGTAGCGAAACTCTTATTAGTCTCAGCATGGGGGATCGTTCTGACTTTCGCTTTAAGCCATCTGATTCATTTAGCCTCTAGTCGTTTTAGGAATTTAAAGAAGGAAGAAAACTTGCCGTTATAGACAATACAGGGAACCGTACCAAATAGCGGCAAGTTTTTTTAAAGTGTGACTAGAAACGTACTGAAAAAAGCTTCATGGGAAAACAGCCCTTTTTCTATTTACTATTCCTGCTTAAATCTTCTTTATAACGGGCACGTAGATATCCATAACTGTATCCGGACGGAAATGGCAACGTTCATCATAGAATTCAAAATCTAATTTGGTCTCATCATACTCATACCCGCTATCCTTGAACCATTCCTCAAAGATATACTTCCATGTTTTACTGATCGCGTTGGGGAAATCCTCCTGATTGGCTTTACCGTTTTTTCCTCCGAGTGTCACATCCACAGGAGGAGTAGTAAATACAGCGTAGGTAGCTTCAGGTACTTCAAGAGTAATCATGTCTGGAGTCACTTTTTCAAAATCTTCAACAATGACTCCCAGCAAATAAACCAAGCTTTCGCTTTCTCTAGACTCCGGTACACAGATCCCAACTTCACCATGTTTCGGAGGATTAAGCTGGTCATACATTTTACATTCCCACCCGTTAATATCGTAATTGTTCCAAAATGCAGCGATATCTTTAGTAAAACTTCCATCTGCGATATTCGTTTTTATTCCATAACCGGCAACTTTAAATGACGGCTTTGAGATAATTGTAGGAACCATAAAACAGCCTCCTAATTTTAAAGTGTTTTTTTCTCCGGTAAGATAATTTTTGACACCTGCCATCCTTACTGCATATTGTGTCGGGTTATAGCCATACTCCTTACGAAAAGCTTTAGTGAATCCGCTTTGTGTTTCATAACCGTAATCAAACGCAATATCGATGATTTTTCTGCCTTTATAAAGCTCTACCGATGCTAAGGACAACCGTCTCTTTCGAATATACTCCATGACAGGAACTCCCATACACACTTGAAAAACCCTGCAGAAATGATACAAAGAGTATCCGGTATGTTGAGAAACGATTTCTGGTGTCAGTTTTTCCTTGATATTGGCCTCAATAAATTCGATGCTTCGTTTGATATCAACGCTATAGTTCAAACCATCATTCCCTTTCCCCGTACGGTTGATTAAATTATAACAACAGCCGAAACACCTAACTGTTCCAGCTTTGCTATTCTGGAATCTTTCCATGGAATGAGGATTTTCCTGACGGAGAACAGAAAGATAACTCTTGAAATTGTCGCAGCGTCAACTGCTACTATAACATTGAGAGCTCGGAAAGGAGACTTTGGATGAACAGATCTGTTGCAATCAATCAGTTGTCGGAGCAGATGGGACTGACGAGTCGCACCTTGCGCCATTGGGAATCAGAAGGATTGTTTAAAAGTTCAAGGGATACCTCTGGATGGAGAATTTATGATGAAAACGCACTCTTATGTATCCGAATTACTGCAGTACTTCGAAAAATCGATATTCCGATAAAGGATATAAAATCTGTTATTGAAAACCAATCCCCTTCACGGCTTATCGCGGTTATTGAAAATAAAATCTCCACGTTAAAGCTGCAGAGAGCGGAAATCCTGCTTTTTGAACAGCAATTAGACCGGGTCTTGAAACTTTTTCATAAGAAAAACATAGATTGTCTCTCAAGTCTTGATGAGATCCTTACGGAAATGGAGGATTTATTAATGAGCAATCCGGAAGAAAACAACATTATCAAAATAGTCACCCTGCCTCCTATGAGGGTAGCCTATAATATTGCTGTAGGTGTTTCTCCAGAAGATGAGGCAATTGCGCCGGTGCTGGATTGGATTACGTCGTCAAGCTTACTGGGTACGGCACGTTTTTTTGGTGGTAATGTGAAGCCGCTGCCAAGTCATCCCGGTATCCCATATGGATATGGCATGTGTGCTGCAATTCCGGATGGAGTGGATGTTCCATCACATTTACAAGAAATGGTGTTACCCGGCGGCCTGTACGCGATGTTAGAAAGCAGTGATGACATAGGCGGTTCATGGAAAACGTTAATGCGTCACTTGTCAAAGCACAGTAAGTACAAATCTGACCGTTCAAGACTATGCCTGGAAGAACATATTCGTAATGACAATCCGGATGATAGTGGAAGCAAATATTATCTGAATTTATTCGAACCGGTGGAAGTAAAATAATTTTCAGCGCAGCATAGAAGCAGTCCATAGGGAAACATTCGCTTAAAGAAAAAGGTCATCCGTATTGGATGGCCTTAACGTTTGCCATTTAAAACAACTCGCCGCTCCCCACCCTAACTAACAAAAACCCCAACCTAATCCCCTGCTCACAGCACCCACTGGCATAATTTACTCAGCACTATTCCAATAAAAAATTAGATAAATATTAAAATCTAATACCAATAGTGATACACTAAGATTAGGGCAACATTAATCCAGAAAAAGTGTGCGGCGAGGTCGCGCGCTGGCTTGCTGTGGCGCCTAAGCAGGAGCGCCTTACATCCTTCCTGCAAATTGTAGGGTAGAAGGACGGTAAAAATGAGCAACGGACAAACGAAAACCGACGTTATTTTAATTGGTGCCGGAATCATGAGTGTGACTTTGGGTTCACTGCTCAAGGAACTAGCGCCGGACTGGAAAATCACCGTGTTTGAGCGGCGCGCGGGCGCAGGAGAGGAAAGCTCTAATGAATGGAATAATGCGGGTACGGGGCATTCTTCGCTGTGCGAACTGAACTACACCGCCGAACAACCGGACGGATCGGTCAATATTAGCAAAGCGATAACCGTAAATGAAGAGTATCAGGTTTCCAAGCAGTTTTGGTCTTATCTGGTGGACAGCAAGCGGATACGAAATCCGCGGGACTTTATCGTGCCTGTGCCTCATATGAGCTTTGTCCAAGGGGAACAGGATACAGCCTTTTTAAGAAAACGATTTGAAGCGCTTTCCAAAAGTCCCCTATTTCAAGGGATGGAATTCTCCGATGACCCGGCACAACTGATGAAATGGATTCCGCTTATGATGAAAGACCGGACACTCAATCAGCCGATAGCGGCAACGAGAATCGAATCGGGAACGGATGTCAATTTCGGCGCTTTGACGCGCATCTTGTTTGACCACTTAAAGAGTAACAACGTCGATCTGAAGTTCAACCATCAGGTGGATGATATTAAACGTGCCGGCGACGGCTCGTGGGAATTGAAAGTGCGGAATCTGGATAGCGGTACCGTAGGGCGCCATACGGCCAAATTCGTCTTTATCGGCGGCGGGGGAGGAAGCCTGCATTTGCTGCAGAAATCCGGTATTCCTGAAGGAAAAGGCATTGGCGGATTTCCGGTAAGCGGACTGTTTATGGTGTGCCGGAAACCGGATATTGTCGCGCAGCATCATGCCAAAGTCTACGGCAAAGCCGCGGTTGGCGCTCCGCCCATGTCTGTTCCGCATCTGGACACAAGATTCATCGACAAGGAAGAATCGTTGTTTTTTGGCCCGTTTGCCGGCTTCTCGCCCAAGTTTTTAAAATTCGGTTCGATGTTTGATTTGATCACTTCGGTCAAACCGGATAATCTCGTAACAATGCTGGCGGCAGGCGTGAAGAACTTTGGACTGACCAAATACCTGGTCGAGCAAGTGATGTTATCGAAAGAACAGCGTATGGAAGCTTTGCGGGAATTTGTTCCGAACGCCAAAAGCGAGGATTGGGAGCTATTAGTAGCGGGCCAGCGTGTGCAAATTATCAAAAATACGGCTTCCGGCAAAGGAACGCTTCAATTTGGCACGGAAGTGATTAGTGCCGCCGACGGCTCGATCGCTGCATTGCTCGGCGCTTCCCCAGGTGCTTCTACCGCCGTTTCCGTCATGCTTGAGGTCATAGAAAAATGCTTCCCGCAACTTATCAAAGCGTGGGAACCGAAACTGAAGGAGATGATTCCTTCTTACGGTGTGTCGCTGCCTGAAAACCCGGAGCTTATAAGCGAAATACAAGCTTCAACCGCGCGGTCGCTCGGGCTAACGAATGGGATAGGGAAGCCTGAGAGCAAGACCCCTAATAAAAGTGTGACGGAAGTAGAGGAAGCGGCATTCCGCCCGTTATAACCTAACCCTGTCAAAAATAACAGGAGCAGAACCATGGTTCTGCTCCTTAAGTTTGTGCTTACAGATGTGAACCGCCGGTGGCATCAACCATTTGTCCCGTTACCCAGCGGCTGTCTGATGAAGAGAGGAAAGCGACGATGTCCGCGATATCGGAAGGCTGCCCGATCCGGCCGAGGGCCGACATTTCTGATGCATACTTCTGCCCTTCCGGTGTGTGCAGCCAAGAGGCATTGACGTCCGTATCGACGATGCCGGGAAGGACAGCATTAACCGTAATGCCGCGCGGTCCCAGTAATTGCGCAAGATGCAGGGTAAATGTATTGATTGCCCCTTTTGTCAAATTGTAGGCCATAATGTGGGGATATGCGATTCGTGTAACACCAGAAGAGATATTAATGATGCGTCCTTCGTTACGCAGCATCGGCAATGCCTGCTGGACAAGGAAGAACGGTGCTTTGACGTTTACTGCAAATACCTCGTCGAATGCTTCTTCTGTTGTCTCCTCAAATGATTTTGAAGTTCCGATACCGGCGTTGTTAACAAGAATATCAAACCGGGCTTCTCCGGTACGGTGAAGGAGTGCTTCCTCCAAGGATTGAACCAGCTGCTTCACCCCAAGGGTGGTCTCGAGTCCTGCACCGATCGCAATGGCCTGCCCTCCCTTTTCTTCAATAAGGTGAACGACATCTTCCGCCGCATCACGGCGATTCCCATAATGAACAGCAACCAGGGCCCCTTCCTCTGCCAAACGCAGGGCAATCCCTTTTCCGATCCCTCTGCTTCCTCCTGTGACCAAAGCTATTTTTCCTTCCAGCCGTTTCATTGGTTCCACTCCTCCTTCTTTATTGTGCAGCACTACTTTACACCCTCCAGTTAAGGGGAGAGTCAAGGAAACACCGATTTTTTTGCATAAAAAAACCATGATCCATTTTGCAATTTGCAGAATGAACCATGGGATCAAAATGAGTGTTAACCGGTAGGCTCGATTGGGACGAGCAGCTCAGCCAGCCGTAAGGTTCCGTACATATCCTTGTCTGAAGTTAAATAGATTTCGCGGACCGATTCTTTTGTGGAAGGGACCAGGCTTTGAGACCGAATCCATGACAGGAGTTCTGTGACAGCCGGACAATCATTGCGGTAGGGGTTGCACTGGTGCACAAGGGAAGCTGCAGCCTTCAATTCAGGGAGGATACCGACCTTCACTCTTCCCCCGCTTGGAATAACCTTGGTTAGAGGCAGGGCGACCTCGATATCGGCCAGATCTGAATTCATGCTGCCGAAATCATGCCATACAATCGTCAGTAAACGCCCTTCATCCTCCCCGCAGGAACGGACGTACTGTACAATTTCGTCCAACAGCAGACACAACTGCGTACGTGGGATAGTGTCACGTATGGAAGCGGTGAGTTGGGGTTCTACATACCGAATTGCAGCCAGTGTATGTTGATGATGCTCCTCCAATTCTTCAACACGGGTCAGCCTTTTAGCGATCTCGTTAAGCTGATTTTGCGCTTCATGGATGGCCTGCTCAAGTTCTTTCTTTTTATCCGCTAATTGGTTCTTTACTGCCTCCGGTAGAACGTTTTCTTCCAGCAGGGGCTTGATTTGCTCTAATGTGAAGCCTTGATCTTTCAAGGCGAGGATACGTTTAACCGTTAGAAGCTGTTCTTCGGTGTAATATCGGTAGCCATTATTTTCATCTACGACGGCGGGCTTTAACAGCTCCAGGTTATCGTAAAATCGTAAAGTTTTAACGGAGACCCCGGTCAACTTGGAGAAAGCGCTGATTTTTAACATACCGAAACGGACTCCTTTCGTGAAACGGCTGCTCCTTACATGATATTTCCGTGCATGGATTGCTAGGAATCGTGTGTATTTCCTAATTATAATTTAACTTGTGGAGAAACGATATGGATTGGCTTGAGTGGGGGAGTGAAAGTGAATCATTTATTAACCGCAGCAGAAGCGCTAAAATCGTATGCAATTCATGTTGATACGATCCAGTTGATCGGACAAAGTGGAAATATCGTATACAAAGTAACCGACTCCGATCAACACACCTATTCCTTACATCTTAATAAGTCCAAGAATGACGCTCTGGACAGCAAATGGACAAGTTATGAGGCCCTCAAGTCACAATTGCAGTGGGTGGATGCCCTGGCTGCGGAGACCGATTTAGTTGTGCCGATTTCCCGTAAAAATACGGACGGCGAGCATATTACCATTATAAATGGTGTGCTTTGTACATTGACAAGTTGGCTGGAAGGGGAGAATAAATCTTATATTCCTACAAAAGAGGATGCCGAGAATACCGGTACAATGATAGCGAAAATACATAAACACTCTTCGGGATGGAAAACACCGGATGGTTTCTCCAGACCTGCCTACGATTCATCTGCCATTGCATCGGTGCTTGAACAATTGGATCAAGCCTCCGAATTTTCTTTTAATCAAAAAACGCTCCGAGTGCTAAAAGAAGCAGGGAATAAGCTGATTCGTTTTCTTGATTCGCAAGACAAGAGAAACGGCAAGTGGGGAATGATCCATGCCGACCTAATCTGCCCTAATATCTTATTTTATAATCAGGAGGTACGACCGATTGATTTTGGTGCCTGTGGATTTGGATTCTACCTTTTATGTGAAACTGACAGAGGCATTTTTTGTTGCGGCACAGATGGAATCCTTGAATTTCTTATTACGCGTCCCTGAGGCCAGTGAGTGGGTGCCAACTACCTTTGACAAATTAACCGATAGGGAATTTGCGAGTTTTCTGATGGATGAACATTTTCTGTTTAGCGGGGTACCTTTTTGGTGCTGAGCGGAATTACTATCGGGACGGCCCCTAAAACTAGCCGCTTCAGACAGTGCGTTGAGCCATATCCACAAGTAATGGCAAGCCCCTCCGCCGTTTTGGTGGAAGGGGCCAGTCGTTCATCCAACGGTATAAAGTGTTGTTACAAATCCCCAGCTCGCGGGCAACCTGCGCCACCGCCTTTCCTTCTTCCTGGATCATCTGAATGGTTTGCAGTTTGATTCTTTATCGTATTTTTTCGTCATGATAGCACCTCGAATTTGGATATGTTCATTCTACCCGATTCTCTATGTCTACTTTTTAGACTAGCGGCAATATTAATGTAACAAAATCGCTTATACATATATCTGCTCTTGCAAGGGCCTGTGTAAAGTTGATTTAAGATATTCATTGCCTATATCCCACGTAGTTCCAATGATATCCTTATCCTATATCAGATGCGCACCTGATGAATTCTAATTTGAGAATGAAAAAGGAGGAAAAAATGGGTAAGGATAATATCATTAAATCAATGCTTTCTGGAATGGTGAGTATGACGCCGAATGGATTTATCGCCGATCAATTAAACCAAGAACAGTTTGTAGGTTGCCATGAGTTGTTCTTTGACAAGATCCTGGAAATTCATTCATCCGATATAAAGGGAGTAGAGGGTTATGGTGAGTTTAGTGAGGAATGTAAAACGGAATACGAGACCTGTAAGGAGTTTCTGATCGATACATTCGCAGAAGATAAAGAGGGATATTGGTATAATTGGAAGGAGATGTTCGAGACAACGGTTCTTGAGCCTGAGTTCTTTGAACAATATTTACAGGAAATGAAGGACAGAATCCCGTATTGTGAAGGAAAACGTTATTTGGTGTATAACAACACATTCTTCGCCAATATGATCACGGATGGCAAGACGACGGTCGGCTTCCCTGACTGGAGCAGATCCGGCATCTGCGATTTCCTTCTCGATTTTGCCATTATGGATTTGAATAAGCCGTACTTGCACATCCCGGAATTGTTTTTCGAGTATTGTAAGAAAAGGAACATCCTTATACCGGATTTTCAAGAGAGGTTCTTATGTATGGCTTATTATAAAGGGATCGATGTCTTGCGTTGGCACGCATCGATTGATGATACGGAGTCCTGTGCATCAATCATGAAATCGATCAGCGAGCTGAAAGATCGAATATACGCCTTATAGATGGTGATAAGATGAAATATGAAAATGCCAGCGATATCATTCCCGAGGAACTATTGAAAGAAATCCAGAAATACGCGGCAGGGAAACTTCTATATATTCCCTCCGGGGAGGAAAAAAGGGCTTGGGGGGAAACGTCCGGCTACCGGGATCAACTGCAGAAGCGCAATCGAATGATTCGCAATAAGTACGCTCATGGGCTGACAGTTTCGGAACTTGCGGACGAATACTTCTTATCCTTGGATTCCATTAAGAAAATCATCTATTCGAAGAATAATCATAAGTATTTAACTTATGCTCCGACACTAGAATCAGCTGTATCCTATGCGAATGCCGGGATGATCGAAGAGTGGGTTCAATGCTATTTCCTGCTTACCCGGAAGGCTGCTCCCATTATGAAAGATTTCATGAAGGTAGATTCTCTCTATTTCGGTGTAGTTAAGTTTCCATTGCGTCTCATTCGGCGCGAAGAATCCGATATTGGGACGAACCAGGTAGTTGAAAATGATGATAATGTATCTGCGAAACCACCACTTCTTATTCGATATGAGGAAGGAATGTTTTATTGTACCGTACAGCGGGAACTGTTGGCTTCACTAAAACAACGTAAAATCAATGCCTATCCCACCATCATCGTTTTGAAAGGAAATACTGAGTATAAAAGATTCATGAAGTACTATGGAAATCTGTTTATTTATGTTAATAAAGTATAATTTGATGAATGCGTACTGCAAGTAATGGCAAGCCCCTCCGCCGTTTTGGCGGAAGGGGCCGGTCGCTCATGCCAACTTCTTCGGCCATTTTATTTATTTCAGCAATATCTTTAAATTTTCAATCTCCCCTTTATAATAATCAATGGTCTTCCCTTCCGTAACCTTCCAATCCTTTTCCAACAGGACAATGATTTCTTGAAGCTTTTCAATAGCCTTATCATACTTCCCCTGGATCTCATAAATATGAGAAATCGCTTGCAATGAATCTGTATATTTGGGGTGTGGTTGAAGCTCGTAACCTTTGGTGTAATATTCTATGGCTTCGTCATATCTGCAAAGTTTAGCCATGCAGTCCCCTCTGGAGGACCATGCAAGCCATTCGTGAGAGTACCGTTCCGTCATCTGCTCCCACAGAGCTAATGCTTGAGAAAGCTTGCCTTCTTCCTTACAGATCAGACCTCCATATAGTGGATACAAATAGCCTGGATGGATGCTGTTCAGTTGTTCCAGGGTTTCTTTGGCTTCAGCACATCTGCCATCTGCAATGAAGTAGTTCATCAGCCATACATAACCTCGCCAGTAGTCCGGATAATTGGGCACGAAATTTTTGTAATACTCGATGAGCTTATGGTGATTTGAGAAGTTCCAGTCGAAAATGACTCCGTTCTCTGCATCCCGCAGAGCGTTATGATTCCTTTTCTTATCTGGAGCTAGGATCAGTGCGTCCTTGGCATAATGGGAGGCTATTTCACGGTGCTCATCTGAACGATGAATGTGCAGTTCCGCCAGCAAGGTGAGACATTGGGATTTTCTCTCCTCGTCATTCAGCCTTTCCTTCAGAAATTGTTCCGCATAGTCAAAATCATCTTTGGATATAAAATGTACATTACTAATCATATTTTCAATACGTATTAAATGGGTGTCATCGGTTAATGCAAATAGCTCATCAATTGTAACACCTAAAATAACAGATAAATCAGGGAGGATTTGGATATCAGGCATGGTTACATTGTTTTCCCACTTGGATATTGCTTGGGATGACATATTCAGTTTGGACGCAAGCTCTTCCTGGGTCATTCCTTTTTGTAAACGCAAGGTCCTGATTTTTTTCCCTATCTCAAAATTCACTTGGATAACCTCCAATTTTTATCATTTCGACTAGTCAATTGCATTATAGCTTTTCGAATAAAATACCCTCAATGACCGCGTGGTTAAGTGAATGAACTTATCAGTTACATTAGTAGTCGTATGTATGTACTTGGAACAAATACTATGAATATGGGTTTACAAAAATGGGAATAATTGATATCCTATCGATAACATGAAAACGCGATGATGAGAAGAGTAAGGAAGTGACGTTCTTGCACAGAGAGCTCCGGTAGGTGAAAAGGAGCAAAGAGCAATTTCCCGAACCAAGCCTCTGAGCAGCATGCCGGAACCTTCAAGGGGGATGGCATGACGGGAGCTCCCGTTATTGAGCTAGAGTATAAGCATTGCCTGCAATGCCGTACTTAAAGAGGTTAATATGGCGACATATTAATGAACCTGGGGTGGCACCGCGACAACTTCGTCCCCAAGACATGAAGTCTTGGAGGTGAAGTTTTTTTTGTATCGGATGATCACTTAACAAGTTCATTAGGAGGAGTCGACATTGAGTAGCCTCAAGGAGCATCACACCGAGAATTTTTTGCTTAGTCTAATTAGTGAGGAGCTTGAGAAGAGCCCGTTTGGCAGAGAAATGTGCACGCGATTTCCTCCCGAACCCAATGGATATCTTCACATCGGGAGCGCCTACGCCATAAATACGAATTTTACAGTGGCCCAAAGGTTTAACGGAACGTTCAATTTACGTTTTGACGATACGAATCCTCTTAAGGAGGACATCAAGTACGTTAATGCGATCATTGAGGATATCAAGTGGCTCGGATATGATCCGGGGGAAAATATCTATTACGGCTCAGACTACTCGGACGAAATATATAACGCTGCAATCACATTGATCAAGCGTGGGAAGGCCTACGTCTGTGATTTGACACCGAACGAAGTGACAGAGTATCGCGGGACTTTGACGGAGCCAGGGAAGAACAGCCCTTACCGAAACCGGTCCATTGATGAAAATCTGGAGCTTTTTGCCAAAATGAAAAACGGTGACTTCCCGGCTTCTTCAAAGGTCGTTCGCGCCAAAATCGATATGGGCTCGCCCAATTTGAATCTGCGTGATCCTGTGATTTACCGAATTATCCATGCTGAGCATTACAGGACTGGAAATGACTGGTGCATCTATCCGATGTACGATTTTGCTCATCCTATCCAAGATGCGATTGAGGGCATCACCTATTCCCTATGCTCCATTGAATTCAAAGATCACCGTCCCTTGTATGAATGGGTCTTAAAGGAGCTTGGTACCCCTGAGCCTCCGCGGCAAAGGGAGTTCGGGCGGCTGAACTTAACGGGTGTAGTAACGAGCAAGCGATTTTTGAGACAGCTGGTTGAAGGGGGCTACGTCGACGGCTGGGATGATCCCCGGCTCCCAACGATTCGTGGTTTAAGAAGAAGAGGCTTCACGCCAGAGAGCATACGCCGTTTTATTGAGGAGATCGGCAGCATTCGAACCCAAAGCACGGTAGATATTTCGCTCTTGGATCATTGCGTCAGGCAGGATTTAAAAGAAAAGACGGTTAGCGTCATGGCTGTTTTGCACCCTCTAAAAGTCGTCATTACCAACTACCCTGAAGATGGCGCGGAACGATTAACGATTGAAAACAACAGCGAAAATGAGGCTCTGGGGAAAAGAGAGGTTCCTTTTTCCAAAACGATTTATATCGAGCGGGACGATTTTATGGAGCAGCCATCCAAGGGCTTTCACCGGCTTAGTCCGAATGGGGAGGTGAGGCTGAAGGGGGCGTATTTTATCAGATGCGAAGAAGTGATCAAAGACAGCGTTACGGGTGAAATTACGGAGCTGCGCTGCACATATGACCCGCTTACGAAGAGCGGCACGGGGTTTACCGGGCGTAAGGTGAAGGGGACGATTCATTGGGTATCTGCGGACCATGCGGTCAAGGTTGATGTTAATCTTTATGAAAAACTGCTGCTTGACCAGGATATTCCGAAGGAAGACAGCGGAGATTGGACAACGAAGATCAACCCTGACTCATTAGTTACCATAAAGGATGCTTTAATGGAGCCTTCCATTCAACATGCCAGCCCGGAACAGAAGTTCCAATTCTTCCGTCACGGTTATTTTTGCGTCGATAAGAAATATAGTACCGGTGAGCGGCTTGTGTTTAACCGTATCGTACCGTTAAAGGATACTTGGAGCAAAAGATGAGGCTCTGAAAAAACTTGTCTGGCGACACGGAGGTATGGTTGAGTTAAAAGCTAAAAAAAACGTATAACAAGGTAGAGGCAAGCTGATTGCGTTAGACTGCGCCCTTAAGTGTTTATGAGTTTGTAGTGAATTAACTCTATATGGATTGGTGGGTTAATCATGACTGGACATTTGGCAAAAGCACGTACATTCATGCTTACACATGCTCGTTTATTGGAACGAAGATTATTCGAGGTTCATTATGAAGGCGCACCTCCCCAATCTGTCGGAAATATCGTACGTGCCTATCAAAATTCGGATGGTGGACTGGGGCATGCCTTAGAACCTGATGTTCGTTGTCCAGAAAGTCAACCATTGTTTATTTCTTTTGGCCTTGGAGCACTCCAGGAAGCTGGATATCTTGACGTTGAACTTGCAACTTCTGTATGCAGCTTTCTGGAATCCGTTTCAAACAAGAAGGGGCTCGTCCCATTTTTTCAGGAATCCGCATATCAGTCTCCTATGGCAAGTCATTGGATACATTCAACCCTAACTCCTGGTCTTAATCCTACAGCTGCGATTTGCGGGCTGCTTCATTATCAGGGAGTCAAGCACGAATGGCTCTCTCTGGCAACGGAAACTTGCTATCAAATGATTGTCGAAAGTCCTCCCTTTGAAGCCCATGCTCTTTGTTGTGCTGCTGCTTTGGCAGAATATATACCTGACAGGGCCAAGGCAATGAACCTTTTGGATGCAATAGCTATAGCTCTTCCTCGAGCACGATTTTTCATACCTGATGCTCCGATAGAAAGTTATGGTCTGACACCTCTTCACTTTGCACCGAAACCAGACGCAATTTGTAGGCCATTGTTTACTCAAAACCAAATCGATGGTCACTTGGAGGAACTTCTGAAACAACAATTGCCAGACGGAGGATGGCCTATTAGCTGGGAAGCCCCAGGTCCTGCTTCCGAATTGGAATGGCGTGGCCGGGTGACTCTAGAGGCAATATGCAGGTTATCCGAATATGGAGTCATCTAATTAATAGAGAAGGCCATCCCCTAAAGGATAGCCTAAAAGCTTGCTGAGCCTCATAGGCTGCTTCAATATTAGTACAGCGTAGGAATCGGAGGACAAGAAACCGCATTTATGAATCTTGGATCGATTCCGTAATAATACCAGAACGTCCCGCTCCAGCGATAGCCTGAAACTTCTCCGTACTCCACACGAGTGGGGAAATACCAGAAACTGTCCCCGTTCCATAACCAGACATAAGTATAATTTTGCACGCAGTCGATGATATAAGATCCGTATGCCGGAGGTTTGGGCGGGATAAAGGCAGGGGGAGGAGACAAGGCTTGGGCGGGTGTTCCGGGCAGTGGCGAAAACGCCATTTGATTCACTCCTTCATCATGATTTCTTTTCATAATATGCATATGCCCAGTTTAAAGTTCGTTCTTGGCTGAAACGGATCAGCCAGATGCTGCGTAGTGCATAGCATGAACGTCTTGCAAGGATGAATTATTGTGGAGGGGGAACCGGTACATGTCTATGTTCAAAAAAGTATTGGCAAGCGTCGGCATCGGGTCGGCTAAAGTGGACACTCGGCTGGAGGAGGCGCAGGTAGTGGCCGGCGGTACACTGCGCGGAGTGGTATCCATTCGCGGAGGCCAGGTGGAGCAGCAAATTGACAAGATTTATATTTATGTAAAGACTCAATATGAGAAAGAAGAAAATGATAGAAAGGTAACCCACGAAACTGAAATCGCGCGCATCCTCATTACTGAGGGATTTTTGCTGCAGGCCGGGGAGACTCGGGAAATTCCGTTCGAAATGACTGTCCCCGAGCGTGCGCCTGTATCGTACCGCAACACACCGGTATGGCTGATGACCGGGCTGGATATCAAGATGGCGCTGGACCCAAGCGACCATGATTATCTTGAGGTACTGCCAAGCGATAACATGCAGGTGGTATTTGACGCGCTGGATGAGCTGGGCTTCAGGCTGCGCGAAGTGTCGAATGATTATGCTCCCCGTCTTGGCGCGGGCTTGCCCTTCGTACAGGAATTCGAGTATGTGCCGACCCGCGAATTTCGCGGCGCGCTGGATGAGCTTGAAGTGATGTTCTTCCCCCGGGGGGACAATTTGGAGCTGTATCTCCAGATTGACCGCAGAGCTCGCGGACTTGGCGGTTTCTTGTCGGAAGCCATAGGTACGGACGAAAGCTTTATCCGCGTGACCTTTACCGGCAATGATCTGCGCCGCGGCGTACATGCGGTGGCCAGCCAATTGCATCAGCTTATCTCCCGATACAGCTAATACGGAATGCAGCGCAAAGCTCGACCTCTCTAAGGAAGTCGGGCTTTTGCTTGTTGCAGAGACTACCATACCATCCACATGCCTGCAAAACAGGTGTATTCCCCGTTTGGCGCCTTAATAATGGTGGTGAGGTCCTTTCGGAAATGGGATCCGCTCTTATTACGCTTTGCTCTCTTGTAGGCATTTACGTACGCTTGAGATTCGTTTCTACCCGTGCCGCCATTTCCTCCTAAAATTTAAAGACTTCTGATAATACATAGGTCCAGAGACAAACAAATGCCAGTAGTCCCAAACTGTATTTTAAAGTCATTTTCGTTAATTCAAATTCTTTGCCTGTTTCACCAACGGCAGCGGTTGCAATGACTGTAGATTGCGGTGAAATGAGTTTCGCCATTACTCCCCCGGCGGTGTTAGCGGTAACCAGTAAAGTTGGATTCGTTCCAAGAATGTTAGCCGCTGTAGCTTGGATAGGCGTAAACAAGGTGTTGTTATTTACTACTGACCCCGTCATAAATACCCCAATCCATCCTAAGATGGGCGATAAAAGCGGGAAGAACCTTCCTGTTGCAGCAACGGCTTCAGCTAATGCATTTGTTAATCCTGCGTAAGTCATTAATTTAGCAATACCGAGAATGGCAGAAATCATAACGAGTGGAATCCAAAATTCCGCAATGGTTTGTTTAAAGAGCTCTATACCTTTTGTGAACCCTAGAGATTTTGTTGTGATAATGGTTGTTAATCCGGCCAGCAATATGGGTGTACCTGTCACACTTATTAAATCGATGCTTGAACGTAAAGCCGATCCGGGTATTCCAAACGACAATGTGGTAAAAGCAAGAGCCCCGCCTTTTGCAAATAAATCTTTAAAAGCGGGCAGGCTCCACATTAAAATAAATAAACTCAATAAATAAAATGGAGACCAGGCCTTAATCACATCACCCGTTGTATGTTTTTGAAGGGTAACCTTATGATTGCCCAGTAAAAAGATTTGTTTCGGCTTCCACTTTTTCGACAGTAAACCCAACATTCCCATAGCCAATAAAGAGGGGATAATATCAGCTAATTCCGGACCTAAAAACAGGGCAATCATAGCTTGAGTTACGGTATAGGTAATAGATACAACTAAAATAGCCGGAAATACTTCTTTGATCCCTTTGAATCCGTTAATTAAGAATATGAGTAAGAATGGAATCGTGAAATTAATAAAGGGCAGCGTTAGTGCAGACATCATGGAAACGTCCATTGAAGTTACATTCCCTTGTAAATTCAAGGTTCCTATGATCGCGACAGGAATACCGATCGCACCGAACGCTCCTGAAGCGCCGTTTGCGATGAGGCAGAGCATAGCCGCTTGTAAGGGTTTGAATCCCAAGGAAACTAATAGAACTGCACAGATTGCGATGGGAACACCGAAACCGGCGGCGCCTTCAAGAAAGGCATTAAAACAAAAGCCTATGAGTAATAGCTGAATCCGCTGGTCTTGCGAAATACCGGCAATGCTTGCACGCAATACGTCAAATTTCCCCGACTCTACAGAGAGTTTATATAACCAAACGGCCATGATGATAATATAACCAATGGGCCATATGGCTTGAATGGTACCTTGTATGACACTTCCAATGGAATCGCCAACAGGTAGCTTAAATATAAACATTGCGATCAAAAAGGTAACCGCCAAGTTTAATAAGGCTGCATAAATACCTTTCATTTTAAATACGGTCAAGCACAAAAGAAACAATAGTATCGGAATAGCCGCTACCATAGAGGAGATGAGCAGATTATTAAACGGATTAAAATCCACTTGGTCTCCAGTTGTTCCATTCATCACAAATGCCTCCAGTACCACATTGGTGAAAATAATATTCCACCGCTTGATTAGAAATATACGGTTCAGGAAGCACTGTTCAGAGAATGATCCGAGAAACTTCTACACATTAATTCCATTGTTAGATTTTTGGTAGTAGGCTGCAGCAAAGTCACGGAAGGCTAGTGCGGCCTTGGACAAATAATGCTTCTCATGCCAAACCAACTGGAACGTGCTTTTGCTGCTGGGGGATTCAATTTGAAGCAGCGTCATGGGAGATTTAGGGGCATCGTCGCTTTTGTTGCAGGCACCTACGATTGCAAGGCCCAGACCGGCTCTTACCAAGCTGGATTTTGTAGCCGGTTCATCTACTTCGCATACAAATTTGGGGGTTATGCCAGCCTGCAACAGCAGGTCCTCATCCCGCTTTCGAAAGATATGATTTGTTTTATAGCCGATAAATGGTTCGTTCGCCACTTCAGTCAGATCGATACTTTCACGTTCAGCGAGCCAGTGGCCGGGAGGAACAGCGAGATAAGCTTTTTCGGAGAACACTGGAAGCTCGCGGATACCGGGCTTTCTAACGGGAAACGCCGTAAACCCAAAGTCGACTTTTCCGGATTCGAGCAATTCCTCCATTTCTTCTGTTGAGGCTTGTGAAAGATGAAACCGGATATCCGGATATTGGTCAAGAAACTCGCTTATAGGAGCAGACAGCCGGTTTAAGGTAGGCGAAGCCACGTGAATACTGCCGGCTTCGAGGCCTGCCATGTCCGCAACCATCCGCTTGCCTTCCTCCAATGCGGAGAGCGCAACTTCTGTCTTTCGAAGGAAAGCCTTTCCGATCGGATTGAGCTTGATTTGCCTTCCCTGCCGATCGAATAACGGGACGCCTAAATCCTTCTCTAACCGCGCAATCGTCTTGCTAAGCGCGGGCTGGGCAATATGAAGTTCCTGTGCAGCTTTTGTCATATGCTCATGCTTGGCAACCGTCCGAAAATAATGCAACTGCAGCAATTCCATCTGTACAACTCCTATTCATATATTTAAAGGAATGAGTCATATAAGGAAAGATATATTATTTATTATAACAAGTTGGTTATAGAATAGAAGTGCGAAGCAGTCCATATGTTCCCGGGAATTTTAGCTGCTTTCAAAGGAAGGAATGGATAAACATGAAAATGAAAACGATGGGGATCGCCTCTTTTGGACCGCCTGGAGTACTTGAGGCGATGATGCTCGATATACCGCAAGCGGGGCAGGGAACGTTAAGGATAAAGGTAAAAGCAGCAGGTGTTCAGCCTGCCGATTGCTTAGTACGCAAAGGTCGGATACCTCCAGGCGCAACGGTACAATTGCCTGCAGTCCTTGGTAACGAGTTCGCGGGAATAGTAGATCAACTGGGAGACGGTGTGACCGGATTTGAGATAGGGGAGGGCGTTCTGGGTTTTCAATATTTAGGATCTTATGCTGAATATATCGTCGTGCCTATTAGTCAGATCGTATCGAAGCCTACCGACATGCCTTGGGAGGTGGCCGGCGGATTTTCTGGAGCTGCGCAAACGGCACACACCGCCATAGAAGAGCTAAAGGTCGCCAAAGGCGATGTCTTATTTATCAACGGGGCTGCAGGAGCGGTTGGCACAGTAGCCGTACAGCTGGCGAAGGAACGAGGCGCCGTCGTTATCGGAAGTGCAAGCGAAGCGAACCATGAGTATTTAAAATCGCTTGGTGCGGTTCCCGTTCTTTACGGTGAAAACATGACTGAATCATTGCGACTCCTTGCCCCGCAAGGAATAGACGCTTGTCTTGATGCGGCCGGTGGAGAAGGCTTATTCGCGGCAGTCGATATAGCGAACGATAGAAGCCGCGTCGGAACGATCATTGCGTTTGCGCAAGCGGAGAAATTAGGGGTGAAACAAATTCGAAGCAAACGAAATGTGTCCCGGCTGCAAAATCTTGTAGAGCTCTATTCGGAAGGAAAGCTGCACATTCATATTCGAAAGGTTTATTCGCTGGATCATGCGGCTGACGCGCACCGCGAGGTAGAAACTGGCCACGGCCGAGGGAAGGTTGTGCTCAGTGTCGATTAAACTAATGTTCGTTTGATTGTCATAAATAGGACATGCGGCGGATGCATGTCCCATTTTACATTCATATCATCAAAATCTCCCGCAGCTCCTCTTCGGTAAGAGCCGACGCTCCCTCCTCCTGGCCGGGGCCCATGACTTCGTCGATTAAGAGCTTCTTTTTGTGCTGGAGCTCGTACATTTTTTCCTCCATCGTGTCTTGGGTGATCAGGCGGATGACCTGGACGGCGTTCTTCTGCCCCATCCGGTGGGCGCGGTCGGCGGCTTGCTGCTCAACTGCCGGGTTCCACCACAGGTCATAGAGAATAACGGTATCGGCTCCGGTTAAATTCAGTCCGGTTCCTCCCGCCTTCAGGGAAATGAGGAAGATGTCCATTTCGCCATCGTTGAACCGGCCGCACAGCTCGACGCGCTCACGCGCCGGCGTAGACCCGTCCAAATAAAAGAACGGAATACCCTGACCGCTCAGCGCTCTGCCAATGAAGCCGAGCATTTCCGTGAATTGCGAGAAGATCAGCATGCGTTTCCGGTTGGCTAGACCTTCCTCCACGATTTCCATCAGCTGCGTAAGCTTCGCCGAGCCTCCCTTGTAATCTTCGATAAAAAGGGCGGGATGACAGCAGATTTGCCGAAGCCGGGTGAGACCGGCCAAGATCTTGATCCGGCTCTTGTGATAGCCGTCCACGCTTAGATGCTTCAGGGTGTCCTGCTGCAGCTTGGCCAAATAAGCGGCATACAGCTTCTTCTGTTCGGGCAGCAGCTCGGCCGGCTTGATCGACTCGGTTTTGTCCGGCAGGTCTTGAAGCACCTCGCTCTTCCACCTGCGCAGCATAAAAGGCCGCGCCCGTTTGGCCACCTCTTTGCGCGTTAAGTTGCCGAACGTCTTCCGGTCAGGGAACAATGCCGGGAAGACGACGCTAAAGATTGACCACAGTTCTTCGATCCGGTTCTCGACAGGGGTTCCGGTCAAGGCGAACCGGTAATCGGCCGGGATCGATTTAACGGCCCGAGCCGTTTGCGTTGCATCGTTCTTGAAGGCCTGGGCCTCATCGAGAATGAGTGTGTGAAACGGCTGCTTGGCATAGAGATCCGTATCCCTCAGCAGGAGCGGGTACGAGGTAAGGACGACGTCGGCGTCCTCCAGCCTTTGCATTTTCTCCGCCCGCTCGTTCTGGCTGCCATCTGCAATGAGTACGCGGATGCCGGGTGCGAACTTCCGCAGTTCGTTACGCCAATTGTAGACAAGCGACCCCGGCGAGATCACGAGGACAGGGATGCGCCGCTGCCGAATCTCCGGCAGAACGGAAGCGATGAAGGCGATGCTCTGCACGGTCTTCCCCAGCCCCATGTCATCCGCCAAAATGCCGCCGAATCCGTAATGGGCCAGCGTCTTCAGCCACTGGTAGCCTGTAATTTGATAATCCCGGAGCACCTTCGTGAACGAATCGGGAACCGGGAAGTCGAGATTGTCCGGATTCCGCAGGTTATAGAGAAGCTGACGCACCGGCTTGTCGAGCTTCAGGCCGCCAAATTCATGATCGATCAGGTGAAGGCTGCGGGCAAGAGGAACCCGGATCTTCGATTCGATGATATCGGTGTAGAGCAGCCCCGTGTCCTTGAGGAACCTCGACATCTCCTGAAGCTCAGCGCTGTCCAGCGGCAGCAAGGAACCGTTCGGCAGGCGGTAGTATCTCCGCTTTTCCTCCAGGGATTTCACAAGACCGCGTATTTCGGTTTCGGGTATCCACCCCATATTGAGGCGGAATTCAAGCCAGTTCATTCGTTCGGCTGCGGATACCTGCATACTGACCTTAGGAAGTGTATTTAGTTTGTGCACCCGCAATTTCACCGCCGTCGTTGCGTACACCTTCATCAGCTTCTCGAGCTGCGGGACAACCGTATAGAGGAAGTCGAACTCGGCTTCTTCATCGTTCATGAAGTATCCGGCCTCTGTCTTCGTGAACGGACATTGCTCGATCATATCAATGATCTGCCGCTCGCCCTCCATGTCGCGGATGAGAATGCGCGGCGCCCCCTGCCGCATACGGTCGTCCTCCAGGGGATTAATGACGACCTCGCCGTATTGAAATTCAACGGCAGCGAGAAGACGATCCTTCACCCGGTCCAGATACAGCTTGGCCTGAAGCGGGGATTGCGTTACTTGCTCCGCAATGGCCGGGGCGATGCGGACGCTGCCCAGCTTCATGAAGCCGGGGACGGCTTTTTCCATAAAAGCCTGCATCTGTCCGCCGGGAATAAGAATGTCGTCCGCACCTGAATCGCCAAGAATGGCCTTTAGTTCGGCAAGCCGCTTGCCTTGTTTGGCAGGGATCGGGAGCAGCTTCCCCTGAAGGAATGCCGCCCCGTATGGCTCCATAACCGTTATTTGCTCAAGGCCGTGAACACGGAGCGAAACGTCCCCTGAACCGGCTTCGCCCAGCTCGAAGCGAAGAGGCAGGGGCTCATCCGACAGGCTAATGCCGTCATATTTGATCTCCCCGTCCATAACGGTGACCTTCGGCGCCTGCTTCAGCAGGGGAAGGAGGCCCGCCCATGCCTGCGGCGAAATGAGCAGCATGCGGTCGCCGCTTTTGCCAGAGCTATATACTGAGTGCAGGCGGTCTGTTTCGCGGTAGGCGGCGCGGTCCCGAATCATTTCCATCAAGGCCCGAAGAACGGCCTCGTCTTCTTTCGCAAAGGTGTGAAGCTCTGGGCTGTAGCCGAATCTCGCTGAGAAAGCATAGCTTTCCCCCCGGTCAAGCTGATCCAGGAAGGAAGCGATATTTTGAACGATGTATAAGGCTTTGGGGCCTGCTTTAAGCTCTATGCCGAACAGCGCGGTTTTTTGGTCCAAGTCGAGCAGCTTAAGAATAAACTCCACATTAAGAGGTGTTCTTGTCTCCGCAAGGGTTCTATTGTGAATGGGGCGTATAGGCTTATCGTCGAACAGTTCGAGAATGCGCTCGGTGATCGCGGCGGGTTCGGCGCGTCCGGGAGCTGCTCCGGGGCCGCGATCGTCAGGAATCTGCGGGACGGTGGAGTCGCCGGTTAGCTGAATGTCGCAGAGTCGGATCAGCACCGCGGCTATATGGTGGCAAAAAGAGTCGTATGAGCCAAGCGAGGGACAGGTGCATACCGCCTCCGGCTTGCCGTTTCCGTCAAATGAAAGCTGAACCTCATGGCGGCTTCCGCCGTTCACTTCGGCTGTATATTCATGCGCTTCGGTGTCGAATCGTCTAAAATGAATTTTATTGGCGCGGCACAACCGGCTGCCTTTTTGATATGCATTAGGCCCGCACCATTGTTTGATCGATTGTTTGGTTAATGGTATGTTCATCGGCCGGCACCTTTCTATATAATAGAACAGATGTTTGTTCGTGACCATTTTAGCATTCCCTATTGATAATGTATATTACCCGCGCTATGGTGAGGGGAGTCCGTTATAATGAATGGTAACTCGAACTGGTGAAGCGGATACGGGATGAAGAGGGTCACCTCGGGGCATGTTAGGGGAAAAGACTTCGAGGGAGTGGATCCGAATGGCCAGAAGAAAGCGAAAATATGCGGTGCCGGGGGTAGAGCAGGAAATGCAGACCTTCAAAGCAGATGTGATGCGGCATGAAGGGTATGCCGTTGATCCGAATCACCCGGATGACGTGAAATACGAAGTGGCCAAGGAGCTTGGCGTCCCCCTGCAGCCGGGTGAAAATGGCGGTCTGACGACGGAATCGGTGGGCCATGTCGGCGGCAAAATCGGCGGCTCCATGGTCCGCGAGATGATCCGGCTGGCCCAAGAGCAATTAGCGAACCGGGAGCAGCGTTAACCTTCTCCCAAGGCAATCAGCGAGGGTTTAATTTTACCTGGGAGCCTTTGCCGCTGGTCTGGATACCCGTGTCCTTTACTCCGGCGTCCTTCAGATCGGTCACCAGCCGCTCCAGCACGGCCTTGGCGGCGGCCGCTTCTTTGGCGCCGGATGCTTTCACGACCAGCTGTACCGGTTTGCCTGTGCGCAGATGCTTGTCCGCCTGCCGGAGCTTCGTGTCGTAGTCATGCTCCTCAATATGAGCGGTGAAGCGAAGCTCCTTGACCTTCTCTTTGCCGCCTCCTCCGGCTCCCCGTCCGGCGTCTGCCTTGCTTGGCGCAGCGCTCTTCCGGGCAGCCGCCTTTCCTGTCCCCTTCGCAACGAGGCTGCAGGGCGGGGGACTGCTCATAAGCGAAGTGCAGACCAGGTCCGCCCGTTCGGATCTGGCCATGGCCAGCGCTTTTTCTCTGGAGACGATCCCTAAATTCTCTCCATTAAGCCCGGTCAGCACCACCTCGGATGCCTTGATTTGTTCATTAATGAGTACTGGCACGTATGAAGCCTCCCAAGAATCATGATTAGCATTATCATTATACGCCAAATTTCAATCGAATCCGCGTTCATCTTTAATTATAATTAAATTAACCTGTTCATTGGATTAGTTAAGTGAGGCCGAAAGGAAGTCTTGCCTTGTTAGAAACTTTACTGTTAAATTTCCTGTTTTTACTCTTTCCGGTAGTAATCGTTCTGATTTTCTTCGAAAACCGGACCCATTCCTATAATCGAAAAATGCTCATTTTACTGTCGGTCGTCACGATGATTCTTTGTATTGCCAAACCTATCAAGCTGGAAATGGGCTTTATTTATGATTTAAGATATATCCCGTTTATTATCGTGGCCCTTTACGGAGGATACAAGAATGTTCTCCCGCTGTATATCGTGTTAAACATTTACCGGTTCTATGTAGGCGGCGCCGGGACAATTCCTTCGTTTCTTTATTCAACGGCCGTATTCGCGCTGGTCCCGTTATTCAGTAACAGATTTCTGAAGCTGGACCCGAAGGGCCGAATCGTCAGCGCAACTGTTATTTCTTTGCTCACCATGGGATGTTACCTGATCATTTTAAGCCGGATTGTAGGCTCACTCGATTGGCAGTTCTGGATTCTCACCTTCTATGCCTTAACTACTCATGTCGGAGTGATATGCGTCATTATGGTCCTGATTGAGCAGATCATCGCCAATATTAAGAATCGGGACCGGTTTTTGCAATCGGAGAGACTAAATGTCGTCAGCGAGCTTGCGGCCAGCGTTTCCCATGAAATCCGGAATCCGCTTACCGTTACCGGCGGTTTTCTGCAGCTTCTGAATAAATCGAAGACCCTCACACCGGTTGAAAAAGGTTATATCGAGTTATCTTTGCAGGAACTGGGCCGGGCGGAGCAAATCGTCAGCGATTATCTGTCTTTTGCCAAGCCGCAGTCCGAAAACATGGTCTATTCCAACCTGAGAGCGGAGTCGGAGTATACCAAAAATTTAATCCTGCCTTATGCCACTATCCATCAAGTCGAGGTCAAATATAACTTCAATAACTCGTTAAATAAAAGCTACGACAGGAACCAGATCCAGCAATGTTTGATTAACCTGTATAAGAACGCGATCGAAGCGATGAAAGAGAAGGGCGGCGGCACGCTGTCCATTGATATAACGGAGAAAAAGCACAACATCGTGATCAGTATCCAGGACACCGGAATCGGAATGACCAAGGAAGAAATATCGCGTCTGGGCAAGCCCTATTATTCCACGAAAGCTGAAGGGACGGGTCTTGGGATGCTCATGGCCTATAGCGCCATCCATAAGGTCAAAGGGAATATTGAAGTCGACAGTGAAAAAGGCAAAGGCACCACATTTGTCATAACCATCCCTACTTAAATGCCGTTTACAGCATAGTGGTAGGATATGTTAGTATGGATGTAACGAATGGAGGAATGTAGTGTTGTCTAATTTGCCCAATTGTCCAAAATGTAATTCCGAATATACCTACGAAGACAGAGGTCTTTATGTTTGCCCGGAATGTGCTCATGAGTGGACTTTAGAATCAGAACCTGAGGTTACTCAAGATCAAAGGATTATCAAAGATGCGAACGGCAATATCTTAAACGATGGGGATACAGTGACCATAATCAAGGATCTTAAAGTAAAAGGAAGTTCATCCGTCTTAAAAGTAGGTACAAAAGTAAAAAATATACGTTTAGTTGACGGGGATCATGATATTGATTGCAAAATTGACGGGTTTGGGGCGATGAGTTTGAAATCCGAATTTGTCAAAAAGGTATAACACCGATAAACCTTAAAATGGGGGGGCAGAAATGAGTCAGCAATCTCAAAACTATACTAATCATCGCAGGATACATCCTCTTTTTCACGTTTTGCTTACCCTTTTGACAGCAGGTTTGTTTATTTCAGCTGTAGTAGAGCTGGCGAGATCATTGAAAGCGGGAAATCAGGTGTTTCCTGCAGTCCTTTTTCTAATCATTTCTATCATGTTCATCGTTATTTTTCTAGTAGTTCGCTCTTACCCTTTAAAAGCACAGGACCGGGCGATACGGGCCGAAGAGAATCTCCGGCACTATGTATTGACACAAAAACTGCTCGATCCGAGGCTTAGCGTGAAACAAATCGTAGCTTTGCGGTTTGCCTCCGATGAGGAATTTCCTGCACTTTGCAAGAAGGCGGCGGCAGATCAGCTGTCACCCGATGCCATTAAAAAATCGATCCAGAAGTGGAGAACCGACGACTACAGAATCTAGGGAGCCAAGGAATAGAGTACGTTACTACTCGTTTTCCGGGACTCCTTTCCCAGATCAAAGGGCATCCGCCAAGGATGCCCTTTAGTTTATAGTTAGCCTTGCTCCGCAATTGCCGCGTGACTTCATCCAAGGGAATGAGAATTCTCTTCTGCTGGCTCATCGCTTTTCCTCTCCTCTTTAGCCTATTCAAGAATTTTAACTGGTAAGGGATGAACTGTCACGAAATATGGTGAGAAGGACAACGGCCATGCCTACGGGCACTCAAATTTCATTGTTGGCGGAGATAGCCGACAGCTAGATTAGCCTTGACCTAGAGTGCACTCGAGGTATTATACTGGAATAATCTCGAATCAAGAAAGGGTGGTCTAATATGTTAAACGTTGTAGGAAAAGTCGTTATTTTAACGGGAGCATCCAGTGGAATTGGTGAAGCTACGGCGAAGGTGCTTGCAAATAGCGGAGCCAAGGTGGTGCTGGCGGCAAGACGCGAGGATCGGTTGCGCGAGCTGAAGTCTGTCATCGTGCAAGAAGGCGGCATTGCCGAATATAAAGTGACGGATGTGGCTTCCCATGCAGAGGTAGAGGAGCTTGCGCGTTACACGATTGAGACGTTTGGGCGGATTGATGTCCTGATTAACAATGCGGGCATTATGCCGCTTTCTTTTTTGCATGAAAAAAAGGTCTCCGAATGGGACCAAATGATCGACGTGAACATAAAAGGCGTACTTTACGGGATCGGCGCGGTTCTTCCCTATATGAGGGAACAAAAGAAGGGGCACATCATTGATGTTTCTTCTGTCACAGGGCACATCGTCCGAAAGACGTGGGCGGTTTATTCCGGCACCAAGTTTGCCGTTCGGGCGATTACGGAGGCTGTGCGGCAAGAGGAAGCGGAGAACAACATCCGTACCACGATCATTTGCCCCGGAGGTGTGGCAACGGAGCTGTCCAATACCATTACCAATCCGGATATTAAAAAGAGCATCGAGGATTCGTGGGATGTTGCATTGTCTCCGGAGGCCATTGCCCACTCGATTTTATATGCGATCTCTCAACCGGAAAATGTGGCGGTTAACGAAATCATTGTAAGGCCGACTAAACAGGAGCTATAGAGTATGCCGGCTTCGTCCTGCATAGGCTCTGATGCTGCCTGCTTTCAGCAGTTTAACGTTTCTTGATAACAGCTGCTTGTCGCTGACGATCCAGGTATGGTCTTTGGAGTTTCTTCTGCGCATCGCAATGAAATGGCGGGGGCTTCCCGAATAAATCCTGAAGCCTTTGGCCAGGCAGGCGGAACAGAATTTTACGCATTCGCCCCGGTTGGTATTCGGGAATTTAATGCGGCTGAACACATGCCGTCTGACGAGAAGGGTCGCGCCTTGAACCTGGGAAACATACTGATTGGCCTTGTCATAGTAGCGAAGCAGGAGCATTTTTCTGCCGCTTAAGTGCATATAATGAGCCCGTTTTCCTACGATATCGGCGTTTGTTCTGAACAGGGTTCTCACACTTTCCGTTAAATAGCCCGGAGCATAGTAATCGTCGTCATCGAATTTGGCAATCAGGTTGTACCGCGATAACCGAACGCCGTAATTCAGGCAGCTTCCAAGCGATACATGCTCCGGAAGGCGGTATATCCTTACGTTCTTGAATCGTTTTGCAGCCTGGATATACTCGTTCATCTTTAAATGGTCATGATTTAAAATAACAATAAGCTCTTTGTGCCGATAATTCTGTCTGCGGTAGTTATGAAAAAGAGTGTCCATACACTGCCCCCGCTTGGTGCAAGTGATGATCGAAACCCCATGCTTATTGCGGGAAATGCCGGAGTCCGCCACTATACAACACCCTTTGGCTTTCTTCGTACAAAGCTTTTGTAATTTTTGACGCCGGGGATTTTCCGGTGGTGGGCGATCAATTCCTTGTCGCTGATAATCCACGTATGGTTCGATGAATTTTTCCGCCGAATGGCCACGAAATTATTTTTTTCAGCAGAATACACCTTGTACCCCTTCTTCTTGCTTCTTACGCAGAACAGGTCATCTTCTCCCACGCTTCGATCAGGAAACCGGACTTTGTTTAACACCTCCCGTTTAATGACGAGCGTCGCGCCCGGCAGCTTGGTGACAGGCCGGTTCTCATCCTCAGCAAAACGAAGGATAAGCGTCTTCGATCCGCGCAAATACATATAATGGGCACGCTTTCCGATAATATCGGCTTTCGTTCTCTGAAAGGCCCGGAGGCTTTCGGTCAAATAATAGGGAGCATAGTAATCATCGTCGTCGAACTTGGCAATATAGCTGTATTTCGTCTTCCGGACAGCATAGTTTAAACAAGCCCCGAGCGAGATTTGACCCGGAACGCGGAAGACGCGTATATTTTTATGTTTTTTCGCAATACGCTGATAGGGTTCAAGAGGGATTTGGCTGCTGTTGACAATAATGATCAGTTCTTTCTTGGAAAACGACTGCCTTCTGAAATTGCTTAACAGGTTTCCCAGATAGCCTTGGCGATTGGTGCAGGTAATAATGGAAACTCCCTGCGGTTTGACGGATTTTTTCGGGCTGGCTCCCATTATATCGCTCCCCTTATTCTCGTAAGAATCAAATACTAGTTCACTCTACAATATGTGAATGGAAAGCAAGGGTAACGGCATATCTACTAGGTTTTCTTTCCATTCGATATGGAGATACTTAGAGCTTAAGGAGGGAGCATACAGATGGAAGCGTATATAGGAATTATCATTCGCACCTTTTCCGCGATTCTGCTGCTATTATTGGTAGCCCAATTGCTCGGGAAACAGACGATTTCGAACATGACGCTGCGTGATTTTGTGACCGGCATTACCATTGGGACCATCGCGGCCAACCTGGCGTTCAATGAAACCCAGAAATGGACCCATCTGCTGCTGTCGCTTATTGTCATTACCGTTACATCCATTGTATTATCGATCATCGCCCTGAAGAGCCGCAAAATGAGAAGGTTAATATCGGGTTCTCCCTCTATATTGATTGAAGGCGGGAGGATCTTGGAAGATAACATGAGAAAATTAAGATATTCTATGGATTCTTTGGATCAAGCCTTGAGGGGAAAAGGGATTTTTAACGTCGAGGAAGTGGAATATGCGGTTCTCGAAGATAATGGAACGGTGTCGGTATTAAAAAAGGACGAGCATCAATATGTAACCAAGAAGGATATGAAGCTTCGTTCACACAAGCAGGCTTTTCCGGTGGAATTGATCATGGACGGAATAGTTATCGAAGAGAATTTGAAGAATAACGGGCTGACCCGAGAATGGCTGGATTCCGAATTGAGACGCAGGGGAAAGCAGATCTCCGACGTGTTCTACGGGGTTCGGGGAACCCAGCACCAGCTCGTCTTTGATTACTACAAGGATGGCATTACGAAACCGATTGATAAAGAATGAATATAAGAGGATTGCTAAAAATTTTAATTGAAAACAGAACATTCGTTTGGTATGATGGTGAAAAATACCTTGCTAATCAGGCCCCAGCTAAATTGATTTGTGTATTTGAAAGCGTTTCAATGAAAATTAATGGAGGGGAAACAATGAACGAACAACCGCAAGGTCAGGAAGTTTCGAGGCCCAGCAGCCCAATCAAGAGCAAGATCGGAAGTGTGTTTGTGCCGGTTAAGGATATCGAAAGGGCCCGGAGCTGGTACTGCAAGGTACTTGGTCTGAATGAAGCGGACTGTGAAATCCTCTTTGGCCACTTATGCCCGCTGCCGATGGAAGGAACGGGTATCCTGCTGGATATGATGCCAATGTGGGGAGGGGACAAACCGGGCGGACCTCCGTCCATTGAGACCCCCGCCTTTATGCTGATGACGGGCAATCTGCAAGGTTCCTTTGACTATTTGAAAGAGCTTGGTGCGGAGTTTGTGACCGAAATCGAGAACAACCATTGGTTCGTCGTGAAAGACCCGGACGGCAACAAATTGATGATTTGCGGGGAGAGAGAATAGGCGGGGTCCCTTTCGTGCAAGCATTTGAACCTCCGCCCAGCAGGGATTCATACGTTTATTGCCCGCAGGCGCTTTATATCTTGTATAGGTGAAAAACCAAACATTCGGGAATATTCACGGCTGAATTGCGACGGACTTTCATAGCCTACCCGGAATGCGACATCCGCGGCATCTGTTGACTCGGATAATAACAGACGCCGTGCTTCCTGCAGCCTCAGTTGTTTTTGAAACTGAATCGGGCTCATAGCGGTTACCTCTTTAAAGTGTCTATGAAGCGAAGAAACACTCATATTCGCTATTTCCGAAAGCTCCTCAATCCGAAAAGACGTATCATAGTTATTCATGATATGTTCGATAACGTCTCTGATTCGTTTGGTGCTGCTTCCTTCTATTGCAATTTGTTCCAGCGTAGCCCCATGCTGTTCTTGCAGAACCCTATAGAGAATTTCCTTCGTGATGAGAGGAGCAAGTACCGGGATATCCTTAGGATTGTCTAGCAAACGAGCTAACCTGATTACCGCATCCAACAAAGATAATTCCATCCGGCTGACAAACATACCTCGCTTAGCGTTTTCTTTCGGGTCAACTCGAACTTCAGAATCGCTTAAAATTTCTAAGATTTGACCCGGGGTAAACTCAAGTTTGAGAGACAAATACGGAACTTGGGAGGAGGCTTCCATGACTTGTCCGGTAACCGGCAAATCAACGGATGCAACAAGGTAATCGGTAGGACCGTAAATAAAGCGCTCTTGTCCCAGCAATACCTCCTTCACACCCTGAACGACAATGCAAAAGGAAGGATTGTAAACTGCAAAATTTGATCCAGTAACTTTAGATCGACGAGTGAAAAATAAAGACGGAATAGCAGTCGTGTGAACACCGTCCCGGCCTGAATAACGCTCAATGAGTTTGGCAAGCTCATCCTGCTGTTTATATATTCGTTCAGACATAAGATCCTCCTCGTTCCTCCATCCTTGATAGTTCCATCATAATTCATATTCGTACGCAACGTAAATGATTGTGAGAGGATTAGGCAATCATTTGAGCAGAATGGGATAACGGTCGCCTTTACATTTGTTGCATAATAAGGATGCCGAAGCTGATCCATAACTTTATTATGATCAATTTAGGTTAGGGGTCAGTATGCCAAGTGAAAGGGGATGATTAATATGGGTACACAAGGAAAATATACAGTTATTACCGGAGCAAGCGCTGGTATTGGTTACGCGACAGCTAAGGCTTTCGCAAAACGTAAGAAAAATATCATACTTGTTGCTCGCCGTGAACACAATCTGAACGAACTGAAAAGAGAAATTTTGCAGGAAGTTCCTGAGCTGGACATTGTGATAAAAGCAGTGGATGTATCCGTCAGTCAAAACGTCCATCAACTTTATCGAGAGTTAAATTCGTACGAAATCGAAACATGGATTAATAATGCAGGTTTCGGTAACTATGACAGTGTGTCCGGTCAAGACTTGGACAAGATTGAAACCATGCTGCGCCTAAACGTGGAAGCCCTAACTATCTTTTCGTCCTTGTATGTACGTGATTATAAAGACGTGGATGGTGCACAATTAATCAATATATCTTCAGCTGGCGGATACACAATCGTGCCAACGGCCGTTACCTACTGTGCTACCAAGTTTTATGTCAGTGCATTTACCGAGGGATTGGCCCATGAACTGAAAGCCGCCAATGCAAAATTACAAGCTAAAGTATTGGCACCAGCGGCTACCAAAACCGAATTTGGACAAGTGGCCAACAATACGAGCGAGTATGACTATGACAACGTGTTTAGTAAATACCATACAAGCGATGAAATGGCCAATTTTCTCTTGCAGCTTTATGATAGCAACATGACTGTTGGTAGAGTTGACAGAGAAGACTTTGAATTCAAACTTAGTGAACCACTTTTTGATTATGCAGGCAATTCCAAGAATAACCAAAGAGTCCAACTGAAATCTATTCCTCTTTCTATCAGCGATGAAAATAACATCCGATAATAAAAGACCCCTTCATCTACAATTAAGTAGTGGGGGGTCTTTGCATGGAATCCGTTTATAATTTTGTGGCCTTAGATACGCCTCTAAAATGATGTTTTTAAATGACGGACCAGAGCCTCTGCGCTTTCCCGAAGCTGCTCATTGCTTAGCACCCGTACGCCTTGGGCGGCAAAGGTGGGCAGGAAGCGCATTCCCGTCAGGTTCGCCATAGCCTGGAACGGTTTGGTCAGCTCGCTCAAGCTGTAATGATTGTACCCTCCCGCTTGATAGGCGGTTTCCGCTCCCCCTGTCGAAATCGCCAGACCAAACTCTTTTCCATGCAATTTCGTTCCTTGCGATCCGTAAGCCCAGCCGTAAGTGAGCACCACATCCTGCCATTCCTTCAGCAAGGAGGGACTGCTGTACCAGTAAAGCGGGAATTGAAACACAATCCGGTCATGCTCCAGCAGCAATTGCTGCTCGCGCTCCACGTTGATTTGTTTGTCCGGGTATGCCGCATATAGATCATGGACCGTGATGCCCTCTTCCTGGTGCAGCCGGTCCGCCCACAATTTGTTGACCACAGAATTCGCCATATTCGGATGCGCCACAATCACTAAAGTTTTCATGCCCATTTCTCCTTTGAAGTTTTTATTTGTATATGCAAATGAAAGGGTAAAAAAATTTACAGTTCGTCCTCCAGCTTATTGCTTGCTTCATGCAGCATTTTGCTTAAATCCAGGCTGAATTCACGTCCTAGAATTTGAGAGTAGCCTTCAAATAAGTCTTTTAAAGAGCTTCGAAACTTAAGGTACACGTTCTCTCCCTCTTCGGTTAAAGAGATGAAGGTCTGTTTGCCGTCTATTTTTCTGGTTACCAGCTTTAAGCCTTCGAGCTTGTCAATAAACCTCGTACTCGTGGAAGGAGCGATCGACAGCTTGCGGCACAGCTCTTTCTGCGTGATTCCCGGATGAAATTTGACGATCATGATCATGTAAAAATAAGAAGGAGCCAGATTACCGAAATCAAACGTGCGTTCCGCCAATTTAGTGATGTTCCGGGCAAAACGGCTGGCTGTGAAATATAGACAATGCATTAATACTTGTTCTTCTTCATTCACATGCTTCAGCCCCTTTTTTCATTTGCATATACAAATTAACACGAATACAAGTAACAGTCAACGATTGCCGGAGTTCAATGCCGTTGATTCTCATATTCTTCTTGACTTAAAGTTAACTCTAACTGCTACTCTGAAAAAGGGGGGAGAAATACTATGTATAAAATAAGCGATGTTTCGCAGTTAACGGGGCTGTCTACGCACACCCTTCGCTATTATGAAGAAATAGGTCTGCTTCCTGCAGTTAATAAAAACTGTTCTGGTATCAGAGAATATAATGACGAAGATGTTGCCTTTATCGAATTTGTTAAGGATTTAAAGGAAATGGGGCTATCGTTAGAAGAGATTATCCATTTTGGAAAAGAAGGGTGTGTGGATGAAAACAGCGCATTAACTGTGAATGATCAACTATTTAGCGTATTAACGAAACGTTTGGCTGGCTGTTGCTGGTTTTGTGCTGCTGCTAGTTTCTATTACAACGTTAATCGGAAATTTTTTCGGCGGGAGACTATTTGACCGGATAGGCGGCTATAAAACGGTTCTACTCGGACTGTGCATCTCGATTATTTCACTAACTGGTTTAGTCATTAATCATGACTGGCCGCTTTACGCCGTATTTTTAGTGATCACGGGTTTGGGTACAGGTATTATTTTTACATCCGTTAATTCGCTTGCGACCAGTCTATCAGACTATGATCATCGTTATGTATTTAATTCCATTTACTTAGGGCTGAATATCGGGGTAGCTGCCGGAACATCCATTGCCGGTTTCATTGCGGATTTCAATATTTCTCTTATATTTATAGCGAACCTGCTATTATACATCACCTTTTTAATGATCGTTTTATTGTTTTACAAAGATATGGGAGCCATTTCTCCACAAAGTGATTCTAAAGAGTTAAATGAGGCAGGCGATCGTAGTAAGGGTAAACGGTTAATCCATGTATTTGTCATCTGCTTTGTTTACTTCGTGGTCTGGATAGGTTATGTCCAATGGCAAAGTACGATTTCGGCTTATTTACCAAAAGTTAATATTTCAATTAAACAGTACAGCTTTTTGTGGACGATCAATGCATTGCTAATTATTTTAGGCCAGCCGATGATTTCATTAATTATTAAGAAAGTGGCTCACACTAATAAAATACAGATTTATATGGGCGTTACGCTGTTTATTTTTTCCTTCATTGTCCTCATATTTAGTCAGCAGTATATCGGGTTCATGGCTGCCATTGTCTTGCTTACCTTGGGAGAAATGTTTGTGTTTCCTGCTATACCCGCAATGATTAATGCGATTTCACCATCCCATGCAAAAGGCTCCTATCAAAGTTTTGTAAATATGTCGTCTACTTTAGGCAGGGCGCTCGGACCCATGCTTGGCGGAGTAATGGTTGAACAATTATCCTACGTGTACCTCTATTTAGCGGCGATTATTCTTATGGTTATATCCGTTTTCATTTTTCACTATAACTTAAAACGCAGTAGTAACGAAGTAATGAGGGTATAGGGAAATAGATCTGCTTCAAGATTGTTTGAAGCAGTTTTTTTGTGTTCAGAGACCGATTCAATTGAAAGCAGTTTGTAAAATTTCTGTAAAGGCTCTAGTTAAGCTTTGGCATATCGCATAAAATATAATCGATTTTTGATATGGGAAAGGAGTATTCCGACTATGGAAACAAATCGGCAGGAGGCGCCGAAAGGGGCTGGGCAGGGCAGAGCCTCGGCACTTCTGGAAGTGCTGAAGGTTTCAACCAGGCTTGGATTCACATCATTCGGGGGCCCGATCGCCCATCTGGGCTACTTTCATCATGAGTACATCCGCCGCCGCAAATGGATGGATGAGCACAGCTACGCCGATCTTGTCGCGCTGTGCCAGTTCCTCCCCGGTCCAGCCAGCAGCCAGGTCGGAATCGGCATCGGCGTAGTAAGAGCCGGGCTGCTTGGAGGTCTGGTCGCGTGGCTCGGTTTCACCTTGCCGTCTGTCATTGCGTTAGTAGCGTTTGCCTTCTTGCTTCAAGGTTACGATATCGCGGGCGCCGGGTGGATTCACGGGCTGAAGATCGTGGCGGTCGCAATTGTTGCCCAAGCCATTCTCGGGATGGGGCAGAAGCTTACGCCCGACCGGGGGAGAGTGACCATCGCCGCCGCTGCCGCAGCGGCCTCGCTATCCTGGCATACCGCCTACAGCCAAGTGCTGATCATTGCTGCCGCGGGGGCTGCCGGCTTGTGGCTGTATCGCAAGAATGCCGCGCCGGGAGGGGCGGACCTTCAGATTGGGATCAGCCGAACCGTTGCCGTCTGCTGTCTGGCTTTATTTGTTGGCCTACTTGTAGCGCTACCGTTTCTCAGAACGCCGGGGAAAATGGACTGGCTCGCGATGTTTGACAGCTTTTACCGTTCCGGTTCACTGGTGTTCGGCGGAGGTCATGTCGTGCTCCCGCTGCTGGAACGGGAAGTCGTTCCGGCCGGATGGGTCAGCCCGGAAGATTTCCTGGCCGGTTACGGGGCAGCTCAGGCGGTGCCGGGTCCGCTGTTTACCTTTGCGGCTTATCTTGGGGCTATGGCCGGAGGGATTACTGGCGCGGCGGTCGCCACGCTCGGCATATTCCTGCCCGCCTTTCTTCTCGTTATCGGTGCGCTCCCGTTCTGGAACGGGATCCGAAAGAGTCCGAATATCCAGGGAGCATTGACGGGAATCAACGCGGCTGTGGTCGGCATTTTGCTGGCCGCTCTATACGATCCGCTGTGGACTACCGCTATCCTGGAACCGATGGATTTTGCCCTGGCTGTTATTTTGTTTATCATGCTGGTCTTCTGGAAGCTTCCGCCCTGGACGGTTGTGCTGACCGGCGCGGCAGGAGGTATACTGCTGGGATTGATGTAACACCCGTTTTTATTTCCTCTCCTTGTGCATACTAGAGGTTGGAATTGGTATGCGAGCGAGAGGAGAGTGGAAGTTTTGAAAAGGTTCGTATATTTCAGTATGCTTTGTTTCCTCCTGATGATTCCGGCACAAATGACAGGGGCGGCAGAACGTGCGTTCCAAGCCGGGCCAGTGAACCCGTCGCTCCTGGATTCGCTTCGTCAAGGCGGATATATTCTGTATGTCAGGCATGGCGAAGCAACCGCAGGAGAAGACCGGCCCAATCTTGACCTGAGGGATTGTTCCACGCAGAGAAATCTTTCAGGAGAAGGCAGAAGACAAGCGGAGGCTTTCGGAGAGGCGATTCGCAGACTGCACATCCCTGTTCAATCTCCGGTTCTGGCAGGACCGTTATGCCGTACAAGGGAAACGGCGGAGCTGGCTTTTGGCGAAGAAAATGTGCAAATCGACCCATTCTGGATCAGAATTTATCGCTTAAGCGGTGACGTCACCCCTTCCGAGCGGGAAGCGGCATTGGCTGCCCTGACTTCGATACTTGAGAAAACGCCGTCTCCAGGCACGAATCAGGTCATCGTTGCTCACAGTTTCCCTAAAGGGGTGGGACTAGGTGGAATCCCCAACTTGGGTACCGTTGTGGTGAAACCGAGAGGGCAGGGGCAGGGCTACGAAGTTGCAGGCCGGATTTCGTTAGCCGAGCTGCCAAATGCGCGATGAGAAAGTCAAACATATAAACCTGAGGAATCTTAAAGTAATCGCTTTCCTGATAAGGTATAATGAGAGCGGATTTAGCTTGTTATATCTTAGGTACAAGGCGGGTGACTGTGCTTGAAAATTCAATTAAACGAGCAGCTTTCCATTTCCAAACTGGTCATTGGATGCATGAGAATGAATGACTGGAATTTAAGTGCCGAGCAGGTAGTCGAGTTTATCGAGTGGTGTATTGAACGGGGAATTACCACGTTTGACCATGCCGATATTTACGGTGGCGATCATCGAAACGAAGCGCTGTTCGGAGAAGCCCTTCAGCTGAAGCCATCGCTGCGGGAGAAAATTGAAATCGTGACCAAATGCGCAATCAGTGTGCCGAACGCCCGGAACCCGCATATCAAGACTCGTTATTTCAACACGGATAAAGAATATATTCTGACGCAGGTCAACGACTCTCTGGACAAGCTTCAATGCGGTTATATCGACATCCTGCTCATCCATATGTTCGATCTGCTGATCGATCCGCGCGAGCTTAATGAAACGCTGCTTCAGCTTCAGAGCGAGGGAAAGGTCAAGTATTTCGGCTTGTCCAACCACAGTCCGCTTGAATTTGACACTTTGCAAAAATATTCGGACATTCCGTTTGTCACCAATCAGTTTATGCTGCATCCGCTGGGCATCCAGAATTACCAGAACGGGGCCATGACCCATTGCCTGAAAGAAGGAATATCACCGATGATTTG
Source organism: Paenibacillus apii (assembly GCF_011043685.1). Taxonomy (NCBI): domain Bacteria; kingdom Bacillati; phylum Bacillota; class Bacilli; order Caryophanales; family Paenibacillaceae; genus Paenibacillus; species Paenibacillus apii. Next base: position 128,225 of record NZ_JAAKGU010000002.1, read on the forward strand.
GTCGCCTCTGGCGGGCGGACGAATCTTTAAACCGACTAATGCGTTTGAGGAGAAGATGCATAACGTTCTCGAAACGATTCGGCAGGAGCTTGGGCTGGAGCATCTCGACGAGGTCGTCTACAAATGGATTTTCAAGCACTCCTCCAATCCGGCCATTGTCCTGGGCACCGGAAACAAGGAGCGGATTGAGCGGGCCATAAAGTCGGCAGAAGGCCCTGAGCTGACCAAAGAGCAATGGTACAAAGTCCTTGTGGAAGCAGGGTATACGCTGTGGTAAATGCCGGGTAATCGTTATAGAAGTGCTGCTCCCTCGGTAGAACTCTCTGCCGGGGCTCGGCCCTTTTTTGCGTTGCACCCTTTATTCAGACGCTCCCTATTTTACGAATAGCCGCAATGATCAACAGCAGAATGGGGATGATCACATACAGCGGGAAAAAGATATAGGGTATGGATATATTCCAGCCGATATAGATATGCTGGCTGTACGTTGACGCAATGATAAAGGACAGGGCCAGAATAATCGTGCCCCATGGTACAAGCAGAATGTGGTAAGATTCCAGTCTGAACAGCTGCGCGGTTCCGAGAACGGCACCGTACATAAAGGCCCCAAGCTTGAAGAACCCGCCCAGAACCATCATCAGGATTGCGAACGCATCCAGATTCATAATAAAATCCCCCAGATCAACCATTCCTATCGCGGTATATAGAGGGAATTCCGTTTCTTTCAGAACGAGCGGTCCGAATACGAAAGTTAATCCCATCATATTTAATGACAAAATAATGCCGGACGCGAGAATCCCGGCCATCCCGACTTTTCGGAAACGGTTGCGGAAATTCAGGTTTTTGGCAAACATCATGAACAGCAGCGTTTGGCCGAACGGAAACACAAGAAGGAAGGGAAATACCGCGTTCCAGATCGACCGCCCATTTTTCTCAAAGACGGGTTCTATATACTCGAAATGGTGAATTTCGGAAGTGAAGATGAGAATCCACCCCGTTACAAGGGCGATGAAGGCCACCGGAAACAGGATCTCCCCCAAACGTCCAAGCACTTCAATCCCGCCTCGCAGACAATAGACGACGCCGAGCATTAATCCGGCCATAATGACCAGAATGGGGGTTTCCCTCAAGATCGTCTGCACAATAAGCTCCCCGAAGTCCCGAAGCACCCGTGAAGACTCGTAAGCAAAATTCAAGATATAAATCAGCGACAGCGGATAGCCGATCCATTTTCCGACGACCTCCGGAATGATTTGGACGAGCGTCCGATTCGGATAATATTCGCAAAGCTTGGCGTATACCCGCATTAAGACAAGCCCCGCAACCATCGCGGCCAAGATGGCCAGCCACTCGTCCTGCTTGGCCCGCATGCCCAGTCCAAACAGTACCGTAGTCCCGATTTCAAACAGAATGATCATGGAGAACAGCTGCCACCCGCTGATTTTTTCCTGTGCCATGTCCTGTCCTTTCCCGTGAAAAATAATAAACCCAGTATTTGCAGTTCAGAGGAAAATAAACCTTGCAAGAAACGGTTATTTTAACGGCAAGTAGGAAAACTATGCAAAGTATGCTTGGAAAATGGAGGGGCAAATTATGCTGGACCGGGGAAAGATCAGTGCCAGGCAGGCCGGCTTTCTGATGTTTACGTTTCTGATGGGAAGCTCAGCGGTAATCATTCCGTCCAGTGCGGCTTCCTTTGCCAAACAGGACGGTTGGCTGACCGTTGTTATCGCCACCCTGATTGGGATAGCGGTTGTTCTACTATTTACGAAGCTGGGCCTTCTGTTTCCGGAGCGCAGCATTGTTGAGTACAGCGAAATCATACTGGGAAAATGGATTGGAAAAGCTGTCGGTCTGCTGTATGTGCTGTACCCGTGTTATACGGGGGCGCTTGTCACCGGTGTCTTTCGCGATTATGTCATAACCGTCGCGCTGCCGCAGGCACCCGCCATTATCGTAAGCGGATCCTTGCTGGCCGTAATCGCCTATGCCGTCCGGGGGGGAATTGAAGCTCTAGGCCGGGTCAATGAGCTGATTTTGCCCTTTCGCGAACTGATCGTGATGATTATCATTCTGATGCTGGTCACGGAATACAAATGGAATTATTTGCTGCCTTTTCTAGGGCAGGGAATACCTCCGGTTATTAAGGGCTCGGTGTCGGTGGCTTCGCTTCCATTTGGCGAGACGATCGTGTTCGCGATGCTGCTGCCCAATATCAGCAATATCCGGAAGGTCAAGAAATCTTATATCCTGGCGGTTATATTCGGCGGGAGCATGCTTACGATAAGCGTGCTGATCAGTCTTCTGGTGTTCGGTCCGTCCATCGTTGCCAGAATGAATTATCCGACCCATGAACTTATCAAGTACATCGAAAAGCTGGGCTTCCTGACGGACATGGATACTCTGGGCATGATGCTCTGGATTTCGTCGGGCTTTACGAAGATCGCGATCCTATATTATTGCGCCGCTGTCGGGTTGGCCCAGTGGTGCAGGCTTTCGGATTACCGCTTCGTCGTTAATCCCCTGGGAGTTTTGATCTTCATTTTCTCAATTGCCGCCTATGGAAATCTTGTTGAGGATGCTGTATTCGTTACCACGATCTGGCCGTTCTTCTCTCTGCCTTTTGTTATTCTGCTTCCGCTGCTCATGTTGATTGTTGCCAAAATCCGGAGACTGGACGGAAGAAAAGAAGAAGTACATCTAAAGAAAGGGTGAACGAGAAATGGGCCAAGGGACGCCGCCTAATCAAGAGCTTGTCAGCGGGAATATTGCACAGGACATAGCCCTTCTAAAGAAGATTTTTGACCGATCGTCTGACGTTATCTACCGGGAATTTCAATTAGGAGGCTCTCAGGACGCGGCCATTATTTTCCTGGATGGAATGGTGAATAGCCTCATTGTCGATTCCGATATTATGGAGCCCTTGCTCGAATTTGGCCGGCAAATGACACAGAACTTAACAACTTCGCTGACTGGAATTGAGAAGTTGCTCCAAAACAAGGTCCTCAGCGCATCGCAAGTAAGCACCGGCGGGCGGATTCAGGATACCATAGACCATATTCTGCGTGGAGATACGGTGCTGCTGATTGACGGCGTGGACAAGGCTCTCTTCATCAGCGCGAGGGGCTGGGGAATGCGGGCGGTTGAGGAGCCGGCTACCGAAGCCATCATCCGCGGGCCAAGGGAAGGATTTACGGAAGATCTGGTCACCAACATCACTCTCATACGCCGCAGATTGAGAACGCCGCAGTTGAAATTTGAAGGCATCCAGCTGGGGCGATTGTCAAAGACCGATGTCGCCATTACCTACGTGGAAGGGATTGCGGACGAAGCGCTCATCGAAGAAGTCCGGAAGCGATTGAACCGGATCGACATCGACGCCATTCTGGAGAGCGGTTATGTGGAGGAGCTGATCGAGGACAGCTCATTTTCAATCTTTCCCCAGATAAACTACACAGAGCGCCCCGACCGGATCGTGGCCAACCTGCTGGAAGGCAAAGTCGCGGTGTTGATTGACACCACTCCCTTTGCCCTGTTTCTTCCCGTTACCTTCTTTGAAATGATGCAGGCCAGCGAGGATTATTACCAAAGATATGTCGTCTCGACGCTCATTCGGCTGCTCCGTTATATGTTTCTGATCATTGCTCTGCTGCTGCCGTCGCTGTACATCGCTCTGCTGACGTTTCATCAGGAGATGCTGCCAACAGCTCTGCTGCTCAGCGCGGCCGCTTCCCGCGAAACGGTTCCCTTTCCGGCCATTGTCGAAGCGCTGCTGATGGAAATCTCATTCGAGGCGCTGCGTGAAGCAGGGGTACGCCTGCCCCGGCCGGTCGGACAAGCGGTCAGCATTGTCGGGGCGCTCGTTATCGGCGAAGCTTCCGTAAGCGCAGGGATTGTATCCGCGCCCATGGTCATTATCGTCTCCATCACGGGGATAGCCTCCTTCATTATTCCGAGCTACTCCCAGGCGATTACCATCCGGCTGCTGCGGTTTCCCATGATGATTCTGGCCGGGACACTCGGGCTGTATGGCGTGCTGCTCGGCTTATTGTTCATTCTGATCCATATGGCGCGCCTGCGTTCGTTCGGCATTCCTTATCTATCGCCGCTGGCTCCCTTTCATGCCAGTGATATGAAGGATACTCTTCTGCGCGTGCCTTGGTGGGGGATGACCAAGCGCTCGACCGAGACCGGCAAGAGCAATCCCCGACGCATGAAAGGATCACTACGGCCGCGTTCTCCAAGACGCGGCGGGTAGCCGTGCTTATGAAAGGAGGACGCCTGATGAGAAAGCTGGGGTTCATGCTGCTGATCCTTGCCATGCTGCTGATGAGCGGCTGCTGGGGCCGGGTTGAATTGAACGACCTGTCGATTGTGACTGCCTCCGCCATTGACAAGATGGAGGACGGAAAGTACCTGCTCACGCTGCAGATTGCCGTTCCGACGATGCTCGGACCGGCCAGCGGTTCGGGAAGCGGCGGTTCGGGGAGCGGGGATGGAAATAAAGCAACCGTGGTCGTGTCGGAGAAAGGGGTAACCATGCTGGATGCTTGCCGCAGGCTGCAGAAGAAGCTTCCCCGCCAATTGTTCTTCTCCCATAGCCGGATTATTATCATCGGGGAGGAGCTGGCGCGGGAGGGGGTTGCGCCCGTGCTTGATTTTTTTGTACGGTACCGGGAATCCCGGCTGCGCAGTTACATTCTATTCAGCGAAGGAAGAGCGGCGGATATTTTGAAGATCAACGCCAAATGGGAGAAGATTTCGGCCGAGGAAATCAGGGAAGAGGAGAAGCGTCATATCGCAATCAGAATCTACTTAAAAGACTTTTTTAATATGCTCCTTACGGACGGTTGCGAGCCGATCGCTGCCCAGGTGGGGCTAAGACAAAGCGAGGTTGAGAACAAAGATGGGTCTTCCGGAGGGGAGATGAACACGGTCATTTCCGGGGCAGCCGTATTCCGCAAAGATAAGCTGGTCGGCTGGCTGGATGATGCAGAGACGCGCGGAGCGCTGTGGCTGCGCAATGAGCTGAAGACCAGTATTGTCACAGTGGAGATTCCAAAGGATAAGGGAGGGGGGAATATCAGCGCCTTGGCGGTCCGGAAAGCGACGAAGATCAAACCAATTCTCCGGGGCGGCAAGCTCCGAATCCAGGCGGACATCTATATGGAAAACACGGTCTATGAGAATAACTCCCCATTGGATATGAGTGACCCTAAGGTGATTCAATATGTCGAACAGGAATTGGAGCTGGAAACGAAGAGAAGAATACAGTCCACAATCGAGAAGGCGCAAACAACGTTTAATTCCGACATCTTCGGGTTCGGCAACGCTGTATACCGGGCATATCCGAAAGCGTGGAATCGGCAGTATAAAGACAAATGGGATGATGTATTTCCCGAACTGCAAGTGGACGTCAACGCCCATGCGAAGGTGGTCCACACCGGTCTGACCAATAAGTCGATGATTACCGTGGAATAGGAGTGAGAGTAAGCATGAAGATTATGGCGATTATCCTGCTGTTTGTGATGCTGGCCGGCTGGGATATCCCCCAATTGATCAAAAAGAAGCAGCGCAAGGATCTGATCGTGTACGCCCTGCTTATTCTGACGGGCTTGATTCTAAGTATTTTGTCGGCCTTTCACGTCCATCTGCCCAATCCATCCAAAGGGCTGTCAACGGTTCTGGAGCCGCTCGGTTCGTTATTGAAGGCGGATTGAACCAAGGTTGGCAGCCAATGGATTTCCGGGTGATTCGGTCCTAAGCAAGAAGAACCTTAAGGCCTCAGATTAATGGGGCCTCAAGGTTCTTAAATCCATGGCATCGGACTGGATATCCGTACTACACTCGAACTTCTTTAACGTCTTTAACTTCTTCCTGGATACCGGTTTTCTTTTTCTGAATGCTTTGTTTGACGTAATAGCAAATATAGCATAAGGCAACGAATGGGATGGTATAGAATAATGCCGCTCTTTGCGCCGGGTCGAACACGATCAATACACAAGAGAGGAAGCACAGAAGGAATGCCGCAATAGGGACAATCGGATACAGCGGCGTTTTGAATTTTAAATCGTTCACAGCATTTCCCGCTTTGAGGTAAGCTCGGCGGAACATAAATTGGGAAGCGGCGATGCCCATCCACACAATCACCACGGCCAGACCCGAAATGGAAACCAGGATAATATAAACTTGTTGAGCGGGAATCACACTGGAGATCAGAGACAGTACACCGCCCAAGGCGGTAAGAATCAGAGCGGGCATAGGAACGCCCTTCTTATTTACTTTGCCAAAGACGCCCGAAATCATTTTTTCATTGGATAAGGACCAGAGCATACGGGTAGCGGCATATAGACCCGAATTTGCGCAGGAGAGAATAGCCGTTAGAACAACAAAATTCATAATCGTTCCGGCATAAGGAATTCCTATACTGTTGAAGACCAGAACAAAGGGGCTTTGATCAACTCCGGCTTCCTTCCAGGGGATTAAGGCCGAGATCACTGTAATACTGCCCATGAAAAAGATAATAAGCCGTATGAGGGTGGTATGAATGGTTTTGGGGATGACTTTTTCCGGATTTGCCGTTTCGCCGGAAGCGACACCAATCAGTTCTGTGCCCGAAAAGGCGAAGTTAACCGCGAGCATCGTCAAGAATACCGCGCCAAACCCCGTCGGGAAGAGCCCGTCTTTGACAAAATTAGTGAACAAGGGAGCTTCGCTGGTTCCGGACATCGGAATGATCCCGAATACGGCCAATCCCCCGATAAGAATAAACAAGATAATCGCGATGACTTTAATACTCGAGAACCAAAATTCCGTTTCTGCAAAAAAACGGACGGAAAAGGCATTGAGAGCAAAGAGCAGTACAACGAAGAATGCGCTCCATTCCCATACCGAGATAGATGGAAACCACCCTTCCATGATTAAACCGGCTGCCGTAAACTCTGAACCGAGCGCCACAGTCCACGTCAGCCAATACAGCCATGCCATTGTGAACCCCGTACCGGGACCAATAAACTTGGTGGCGTACGTATGAAAGGAGCCGGTCACCGGCATCTTAACCACCAGTTCACCCAAGCAGAGCATAACCAGATAAACGATGACGGAACCGATCAGGTAAGCGAGAAGTGTACCTACCGGTCCTGCTTGATTGATGGTATAGCCTGAGCTCAGAAAAAGCCCCGTTCCAATCACACCGCCAAGCGAAATCATAAACAAATGCCTGCTTTTCATCGTGCGTTTCAGTTGGTTTTCCGTTATATTCTTCGTCTCTGACATTCTATTGCCTCCTCTTTTAGCTTTGTCACAAAAATACAATACACTTAATATTGTATATTGTATTTTTAAAAAATATAGCACTTTTCTTTTGATTGCACAATAAGTTTGTCAGAATATCTAACAAAAAAACCTCTATATCGTGCTGGAAAATCTGTTGGAGCATGATTATTCCGAAGAAAAATGCTGTAAAACCTAGTGTTTTATTAGATTGTGCGAGTTGCACGTTACCTTTCGTAACATGTATATTCAGTACCTTTTTGAAAAGAGGTTTACAAATCGTTTGTCATGATGGTAGGATTAAAAAAAATACAATATACAATATACAATACTACTTATAGATGCCTGGAGGCGACTTGTAATGAACCGAAACATGAATACTCTGCTAACCCGATTGGGAAATCACAACCCCAGCTCCTTATCCGTTCCGGAGACGATTCCGCTTACTTTAAGTTCGGTATTTGCCTTTGAGGACGTAGATAGTCTGAATCAGGTATATGAAGGCGAAGCGGAGGGTTTTATTTATTCGAGGATGACCAATCCCGTTCATGAAGCGCTAAAAGAAGTCATGCGCACCATCGACGGCGGAGAAGACGCGCTCGTGTTCTCTTCGGGAATGGCCGCCATTACTTCAACTCTAATTACGCATCTTGAAGCAGGCGACCATGTCTTGGCTTCTCATGCTTTATATGGAGAGACCTATGAGTTCCTCAAATATCAATTGAGCAAATTTCACATTGATGTGACCTTTGCCGATTTTGGAGACGAGAATATTGACCGTTATTTTACTCCAAAGACCCGGCTCGTTTACACGGAGACGATCTCCAATCCGTTAATGACCGTGAATGATCTTCGTAAGCTGGCGGAAGCCGCTCATGGTCACGGAGCCAAAATGGTGGTGGACAATACGTTCGCTACGCCTGTTGTCTGTCAGCCTCTGGCCCATGGAGCGGACATTGTGATCTACAGCGCAACCAAATATTTGTGCGGTCATGGAGATGTGACAGGGGGCATCGTCGTATCTGACCAAGAGACCATTCGGGCCATAGACAAAGTGGGTACGCTTTACGGAGGCTGCATGAGTCCGTTCGATGCCTGGATTCTGATTCGGAGCTTAAAAACATTGGAGCTGCGCATGAAAGAGCATTCCCGCAATGCGCTCAAACTGGCCGCCTACTTTAATTGCCATCCCAAAATTAACAAGGTTTTCTATCCGGGGCTGGATTCTTCTCCTTGCTACGACCGGGCGAGCTCGCTATTTAACAATCAGTTGTTTGGCGGCATGTTAACCATTGATTTAAAGGGAGCAGAGGACAGCTACCGCACCTTTATTGACAACCTGGACGGAATTAAATTTGTCCCGAGTCTGGCAGGTGTCAAAACCTCCGTCTGCTCACCGGCTATAACCTCCCACCGCAACTTAAATGACAAAGAACTGGAAGAAGCGGGTATTGCCAAAAGCTTCATTCGAATTTCGACAGGACTTGAGCATATTGATGATTTGATCGCCGAATTTGACAGCGTCTTAAACCTGATCTAAAGAGGGGAGCATTCCAAATGAAAAAATATTGGGTAACTTTATTTCTCGTTACCGCGAATTTATTTTGGGGAGGGCACTACGTATTCGGAAAGTATGTGGTTGCCGAAATGGACCCGCTGCAAATTACATTTACCCGGTGGATCATCGCCGTCGTACTGCTGTTCCCGATTGCCCAGCTCATTGAGCGTCCGGATTGGAGAAAGGTGTGGAAGCAGTGGAGGTATCTTTTGCTCATGGCCGCGTTTGGAATTATAGGGTATAACTTTTTCCTGTATACGGCTCTGAAGTACACCTCTTCTTTGGAAGCCGCGATGATTAATTCTTTAAACCCTGCATTGATTGTGCTGTTCTCGGTCATTTTTTTGAAGGAAAAGCTGAATCTGGTCAACGTGGCGGGACTGTTTATCTCCCTGCTTGGCGTGCTGCTCATTTTAACCAAAGGAAACCTGCAGCAAATTTTTAGCATCGACTATAATCAAGGGGACCTGATCATGCTGTTTGTCATCCTGAATTGGACCATATATTCCATTTTGGGACGAAAAATGAAAGGGATTCCGCCTATTGCGGCAACAGCGGCGTCCGTATTGCTTGGCATCCTCCTGTTGATTCCGTTCATGCTGTACTATGGGATTCACCTTCCGCACGGTAAACCTGCCATCATCGGGATACTCTACATCGGTATTTTGCCGTCTGTGGGATCCTTTGTGTTCTGGAATATTTCCATTAGCAAGATCGGAGCAAGCCGTGCCGGCATCTATCTCAATTTAATTACCGTGTTTACGGCGATCATCAGCGCATTTCTGGGACAATCCATTCCGTTCATCCAGGTGGTTGGAGGGCTGCTCGTTTTTCTTGGCGTCTATTTATCCAATAAAAGAAGAGAAAGCAGAGAACTCAAAGTGCAAGCGGAGGCATTGGGCTGACGGAACAGAACCGGATACAGTTATGGCATCCCATATATTATATATTGTATAATGAGCATATAACCGTATGTTAGGGGGCTGGCTATGACCAAGAGATATCAATCCTTGAAAGATCATGTCTATGACCATATCGCAACCGAAATTCAAAACGGGACCCTGCTTCCGAACCATAAAATTAATGAAGTCGCGCTAAGCAAGAAACTGGAAGTCAGCCGTACCCCTGTCAGAGAAGCTTTGATCCAGCTTGCTTCGGATAATCTGCTTGAATATTTGCCCCGCAGGGGATTTATCGTGAAGGATCTGGACACCAAGAAGAAACTGGATGTATTCCAGATCGTCGGTGTGCTGGATGCTTTGGCGGCTACGCTCGCTTTAGAGCAAATGACGGAAGAGGATATCGAGCAAATGGAAGACTTCGCGAAGATTATTGACCTGTCCATTGCGGAGAAAAATTATCCCGACTATCAAAAGTACCAGAAGAAATTCCATAACGTCTACATTAACAAATGCAATAATGCTACATTGATCGACACTTTGGAAATGCTGCAAAACAGCTTCGTGAGACAGGTTTATTTAAGCGATGACACGGACCGTTTGTTCGCCGTATCGGCACAGCTCAATGAAGATCACAAAGAAATCATCAAGTGTTTTAAGAATAAAGACAAGCAGAAGCTGGAGCAGCTCATTAAGAAGCATTGGGAGATTGAACATAAGGACATGATATAGGGGGCCGTCATGAGAAAAATAGTGTTGTTCAACAACATCTCTGTCGATGGTTATTATGCGGGTCCGGGAGGAGAGATCGACTGGTTCATCCACGACCCGGAGGTTAACCAGGCCGCGCATGAGCGGATGAGTCCAGACACGGTGCTGTTCGGCCGGGCAACCTACCAGATGTTCGAGGGCTATTGGCCGCATGTTGCAGCCAATCCGAAAGCTCCCGAAGGCGCACGGCGGATGGCTAATGAGCTGAACCAGATGACCAAAGTCGTGTTTTCCTCAACCTTGCAGGAAGTGAGCTGGATGAATTCGAGGCTGCTCAGCGGCAACCTTCAAGAAGAAGTAAGAAGGTTAAAGGAAGGCGAAGGCGCCGATATTACCATATTTGGCAGCGGCACGATTGTGCAGCAGCTTGCGAAAGCAGGATTGATCGACGAATATTTGCTTGTGCTGACGCCGGTTGTTATCGGAAACGGAAAACCCCTGTTTATAGATGCCGGTAAAATGAAGCTGGAGCTGCTCGAAGCGAGGAGCTTCAGTTCAGGGATCGTTCTGCTTCACTATAGATTTTAAGTATAATTTTTCCGATATTCCGGTTTTCCTCCATGTATTCATGAGCTTTTGCTGCCATTTCAATGGGAAACGCAGTGTCCATAATCGGTCTTACTTCTCCCCGTTCGAAATAAGCGGCAACGTTTGTGACAAAATCATGGGTTAATTGAGCTTTGTATTCATCACTTCTCGGAGTAAGCAAAGTACCTGTTAACTGGATGCACTTGGACATCAAGGAAATCAAGTCTACTTGTTTCACTTCACTGCCGCCCAGTATTCCAATAAGGACCCATCGGCCTCCGGTCTTGATGCTCGCAAGATTTTTCTTCCAGTATTCCGCACCTACGAAGTCTAAAATCAAATCCACGCCTTTACCGTTCGTGACTTTCAATATCTCTTCATCGAAAGACTGCTCTTTATAATTAATAAGGACATCGGCCCCAAGTTCTTTGCATATATCCAGTTTTCTTGTTGAGCCGGCCGTTACGATAACCTTCGCGTTGCAAAGCTGTTTTGCCAATTGAATAGCTGCTGTTCCGACCCCGCTTGCACCTGCATGGATTAAGACGGTTTCATGCTTTTGAAGCTTGCCGATCCAGAATAAGGTTTGATAAGCGGTCAGGAATACTTCGGGAATAGCAGCCGCTTGTTCAAACGAAAGAGGGTCAGGGATTTTCATAGCCCGGTCGGCAGGCATGACTGCATACTCCGCATAACCCCCGCCATTGACAAGTCCCATCACCCTATCCCCTTTGGAAAAAGAGCTTTCACCGTTGACTCCAGCCACTGTACCGGCAATTTCAATACCCGGAACGGGATTGGTCAAATATCCCAATTTCCCTTCGCGCGTTAATAGATCTGTGCGATTGACTGCCGCAGCATGAACACGAATCAGCAGCTCTCCCGCTTTAGGTTCAGGCATCGGCACCTGTGCCCAATCAAGCTGGTTTGGACCACCCGGTTTTTTTACGATTATACCCTTCATTTTTAACCCTCCCAATATATAAAATAGCCAAACCTAAAACCAAACATCCGCTTATTGCCACCCCTGGAACTAGGCCGAAGTGAAAGGATAAACTTCCTATACCTGAACCCGCCGAACCGCCAAAATAATACCCAACCATATACAGGGAGTTTAACCGGCTGTGTTTTTCCGGCGCAAGCTGATAAATACGTCCTTGATTTAAAGTCATATTCATTCGGGAGCCGACATCAAGCAGGAAAGTAACAGCAATCAGCAAAATCAAATGATTCCAGCTTAGACCCAAAACGACAAAGGAAAGGATCATCATGAGCAAAGCCGCAATATTCCACATTTGAACATGTTTGCTGTCCGATAATCGCCCGGAAAAGCCTGCTGCTATAGCTCCGGCAATCCCGATAATCCCGAACATGCCTATGGCCCCGCTGTCAAAATGATATGGTGCGCCATTTAACATGAAGGTGAGGGATACCCAAAAAATATTAAAAGCGGCAAACGCGGCTCCTCCCAAAATAATAGTCTCCCTTAACACAGGCTCTTCTCTCAGAAGAGGAATCATTGACCGCAAAATTTGTTTGTACGAGGGCTGTTTCGGTGTCTGATCGTCAGGTAATTTTATAAAAAGGTAACCCGCGATTACAAGTAAAATAAAAGCAGCGACCCAGTGAACCGTCTGCCAGTTGAACAACTGGCCAATCCACCCGCCAAAGACACGGCCCAATAATACCCCCAAAAAGATACCGGTTAACAGCCGGCTGATAATAGGCCCTTTTTTCCCGGATTGAATATTTGAAGAAACAAACGGGATAATCAGCTGAGCGGAAACGGTGCTAAAGCCGAGACAAAGACCAAAGACTAGCAGCAGCATAAATGAAGAAACAAGCGTCATCATGACCAGCCAAAATGCAGACAGCAGCAAGCTTATAAGGATCAGCTTCCGCCTGTTAAACCGGTCGCCCAGCGGAACGATAAACACTAGTCCCAGGGTATAACCCGCCTGAATGACGGTTAAGAGGAGGCCGGATTGATTGGGCACAATGTTGAAATCTTTGATAATGTCAGAGAGAAGGACCTGGTCGTAATATAAATTGGCTACGGCTATTGCACAAACAGCCGCCAGCAGCCATTGTAAAGGTAAGGAAAACATCTTTCGATCCGCAGCAAGTTCCATAAAGAATCATCATCCTTTCCGCTTTCTATGGGGTACAGTGTACAATGAAACCTATGCTGCAAGAAGACACGTGTTATCCTAGGATTGTGAAACCTACGAAAGGGGGCTTGGCGAGACCGTGGCCGACGAAAAACATGTTGAATTAGGACAATTTTTGAAGAAAAAGCGGGCATCGCTAACACCGGAACAGGCGGGTCTTCCATTAGGGAAAAAACGTAAAGTAACCGGACTACGCAGAGAGGAAGTTGCCGAATTAGCTAATCTAAGCGTAGATTGGTATATTCGTTTGGAGCAGGGGAGAGCGGTACAGCCTTCAGTGGAAGTATTGCTGGCTCTAAGCAATGCCCTGCAATTAAACCGAAAAGAACGGGACTATCTATTTAATTTGGCGGAACAACGGTTACCGGAGGAGATGCCGGATCCTATTACAGTAAGCCCGGGTTTGCAAAAATTCCTGGATTCCCAGAACCCCTATCCGGCCTATATTACAGATAAAGAGTGGAATATTGTAGGATGGAATAAAGCCGCGGCTCTCGTATTTGGAGATTATTCCTCAATGACCCCATTACAGCGTAATTCCATATGGCGGGCATTCATGGACCCTTTCATGAAGGACTTATTGGATAACTGGGAGGGTCACTCCAAGCTGCGTGTCGGTCAATTAAGAATGGCTCACAGCCAATTCCCTGCTAATCCTGAACGGTTGGCATTGATTGATGAACTGTGCGGGAAAAGCAATATCTTTGATTTATGGTGGAACGAACAATTTATTATCGGTACGCCTGAAGGAAAGAAGCTGCTTCACCATCCTGTCGTTGGCGATATCCGGCTCGACTATCTTTCCTTCCAGACGGATGAATATCGGGACGCAACGATTACCGTTCATCTGGCAAGTGATTCGGATTCCAAGAGGAAACTGGACAGGCTGTTAGAGGGGAGCTAAATACAGAGCGGAGATTACGACAAAAGCAGGGCATCCTTAACCTGGATGCCCTGCTTTTGTCTCGTCTGGCTGCATCATGCACTCAAGGGAAATAATTGTAATTCATGGATTTCATGATCGAATCCATGGCAGTTAATACTACATAATGCGACAAGTTAGTTGCGTATTTTGGATGATATTATCGAATTTTAGGATTTTAAACAAATTTCGGGCTGATAGAATGAACATATATTCCAATTGAGGGGGCAAGAAAAATGATGAAGTGGTTGAGGTTGTCAGTAATTCTGACGTTATTGGCCGGAGTATTGGCGGCTTGCGGAAATTCCGGTTCGGAAGGAAACGAAGCAAGCGGTTCAAATAAGCTTGTAGTCTATACGCCTAACAGCGAAAGCATGATTAATGCGCTGGTTCCGCTGTTCGAGAAGCAGACGGGCATTACGGTGGAGCTGGTGTCCGCGGGCAGCGGTGAGCTGATTAAGCGAATCCAGTCGGAGAAAGACAACCCGTATGCCGATGTCATGTTCGGCGGCGCATTTGATCTGTTCAATGCGAATGCCGACCTGTTCGAGAAGTACGTGTCACCCAATGACCAGTACTTGCTCGAAGGTCACCGGAACACGACAGGAATCATGACGTCTTATGTCTCCGATGGCAGTGTAATGCTCGTGAATACCAACCTGGCCGGAGATATTCAAATTAACAGCTACGAAGACCTGCTCAACCCGGCATTGAAAGGCAAAATCGCGATGGCGGACGCGGCCAACTCCAGTTCGGCCTTCCACCAGCTGACCAATATGCTGAAGGCGAAAGGCAATGACTATACCTCCGACGCCGGATGGAATTATGTCGGTGAACTGATCAAGAACTTGGACGGCAAAATCGCGGGCAGCTCGAGCAAAGCGCATAAGAGCGTAGCTGACGGCGAGTATATCGTGGCGCTGACGTATGAAGATCCGTCCGCAAGCTATGTCAGAGACGGCGCTCCGGTTCGCGTTGTGTATCCTTCGGAAGGAACGGTGTTCCTGGACGGGGTAGCGGGAATTGTCAAAGGCGCGAAGCATGAAGAGAACGCGAAGAAATTCATCGACTTCCTGATTTCCAAGGAAGCGCAGGACGCCCTCGGTACGGAAACAACGAATCGGCCGCTCAGAGCCGATGCACAGCTTGGAAGCTATATGACGCCGATGGATCAGATTAAAGTGATCGAAGAAGACATTACTTATGTGAGTGATCATAAGAAAGAAATTATTGAGAAATATACGGAGCTGTTCACCAGCCTGTCCAAGTAATAACAGCAAAGCGGGTGTTTATATGAGCGTTACGATTTCATTTCGTGATATAGTCAAGAAATACGGGAATACGACGGTGATTCCGGAGCTGTCTCTAGAGATCCAACAGGGTGAGTTCTTCACCCTGTTGGGCCCTTCGGGGTGCGGGAAGACAACCTTGCTGCGGATGATCGCGGGGTTCAACAGCATTGAAGGGGGGAGCCTCGCGTTTAATGACCGGGTAATCAACCAGGTTGCTCCGGGCAAGCGGAACATCGGGATGGTATTTCAGAATTATGCGATCTTCCCCCATCTGAATGTTTCGCAAAATGTAGAGTTTGGACTCACGAACCGAAAGATCGACAAGGCCGAAAGAATCCGGAGAGTCCAGGAGATGCTGAAGGTTGTGCAAATTGAGCCTTATCAGGACCGGATGCCGAAGAATTTGTCCGGAGGACAGCAGCAGCGTGTCGCGTTGGCCAGAGCCATTGTGATTCGCCCGGATGTTCTGCTGATGGACGAGCCGCTGTCCAACCTGGATGCCCAGCTGCGGGTCGATATGCGGAATGCGATCAAGGAGATTCAGCGGGAGGTTGGCATTACAACCGTATATGTGACGCATGATCAGGAGGAGGCGATGGCGGTCTCGGACCGGATTGCGGTCATGAAATCCGGCGTTATTCAGCATGTCGGAACGCCCCGCGAAATCTATCAGCGTCCGGCCAACCTGTTCGTGGCGACTTTTATTGGGCGCACCAATATTATGGACGCGGTGGTGTCCGTCGGTGAAGACGGAGAGGCTGTACTGCGTATCGGGAGTAGCTACTCGGAGCGGATACCCGGGCTGAAAGCGGACAAGTCTCATGGTTCCGCTCAAAATGTAAAGCTGTCCGTGCGGCCGGAAGAGTTCGTATTATCCGATGACGGCTCCGGCCTTAGAGGAAAGGCTATGACCAGCATTTTTCTCGGTCTGAACACTCACCTGAAGGTGGAGCTGGAGAATGGGCAAGAGGTCGAGATTATTCAGCCGTCCGCCGGGAACGTAGGGATCGAGCCGGGAGAGACCGTATGGCTGAAGGTCGATCCGCGGACGATTAACGTCTATGACGCATCGGGAGAAGTTAACCTGACCAGAGGAACCGGCGTATGAACAATGCAATGAAGCGAAGAGATATTTGGTCGTTAATTACCGCTATTATTTTTCTGGGTTATATCGTCTTTCTGGCTTTGCCTTTGTTCATGATTCTCATTAAAAGCTTCTTTGACGGGACCACGGGCGAATTCTCGCTCGCTTATTTCCAGAAATTTTTCGGCAAAGCCTATTATATGAATGCCTTGTGGAACAGCCTCAAGGTGACGATAAGCGTAACGGTATTGTCGGTTATCGTTGCCGGTCCGCTCGCGTATATCATGTCCACCATCAAGATTAAAGGCAGCGCTGCAATCCAAATCCTGATCCTGATTTCTTCCATGTCCGCGCCTTTTATCGGAGCGTACGCGTGGATTCTGCTGCTGGGCAGAAGCGGGGTCATCACCAAATTCGCCGAGCGGGTTCTTGGGCTGCAGATGCCCGATATTTACGGGTTTACCGGAATTCTGCTCGTCTTGACCCTGCAGCTGTCTCCGCTGATCTTCATGTATGTCTCGGGTGCGCTCAAGAATGTCGATCATTCGCTGATGGAAGCGGCGGAGAGCATGAACTGCACGGGTCTCCGGAAAATGTGGAAGGTGCTCGTGCCGCTCATCACGCCAACGCTGCTTGCGGGCGGCCTGCTCGTGTTCATGCGGGCCTTTGCCGACTTCGGCACTCCGATGCTGATCGGGGAGGGCTTTCGGACGGTCCCTGTCCTAATATTTAATGAATTCATCAGTGAAGTTGGCGGTGACGACGGATTCGCGGCTGCCATCAGCGTTGTCGTCGTGCTGTTCACAACCGCAGTCTTTCTGCTGCAAAAGTATATCGCGAACCGCAAGTCCTACAGCATGAGCGCGCTGAATCCGATCGAGCCCAAGCCAAAGAAAGGGCTGGCGAATATTGCCGCCCACGCTTACGTCTATCTATTCACGATCCTGGCCATGATGCCGCAAGTCTATGTGGCGTATACTTCCTTTCTCAAGACATCGGGCAAAATCTTCGTGGACGGCTATTCGCTCGACAGCTACCGCGCAGCCTTTACCAAAGTCGGCGATTCGATCTACAATACGTTCTTCCTGGCGATTATTACGATCATAATTATTACGCTTACGGCTGTTCTGATCGCCTATGCCACGGTGAAACGAAAGGGCGCTGTCGCCAATCTGCTGGATACCTTCACGATGATGCCGTACATTGTACCCGGTTCGATCCTCGGCATTGCGCTCTTGGTAACCTTCAACAAGCCGCCGATTCTCTTAAGCGGCACGGCCGCCATCCTGATCGCGGCATTCGTCATCCGGCGCTTGCCGTACACGATCCGTTCCAGCGCCGCCGTACTGCATCAGGTGAACGACAGCATTGAAGAAGCCGCAATCAGTCTGGGCGCTTCCACCATGAAGACGTTCTTCCGGATTACGGTGCCGATGATGATTTCGGGTGTAATCGCCGGCGCAATATTAAGCTGGATCAGCATTATTACGGAGCTGAGCACCTCTATTATTTTGTATACAGGAAAGACCAGGACGATGACCGTAGCCGTATATACGGAGGTTGTCCGGGGCAATTACGGTGTGGCCGCAGCGCTGTCAACGCTGCTTACTGTCATTACCGTCCTGTCGCTATTGCTCTTCTTCAAGCTGACAGGCAAGAAAGATGTGACCATGTAGGTTCGCTTAAGTCCGGTTTTCGCATAGCGGGAGCCGGCTTTTTGCGGCTTGCCCAGAGGGACCCAATCGGCTACGATAGTGGAAATCAATCGGCTTATGAAGGAGAGGAAGGCGATGGCCCAAAAGCGAAACTTCAAGGACTCGATCCGCCGCATGTTTTTGCTGCACGCTTTTGTGCCTATATTTCTTCTGTTTATCCTTTTCCTGATCTTCACCGTCGTCAACGCCCGCTTTATGCTGATCCACCAGACGAAGGAAGCCGGCAGGACCATCCGTTCCTCGCTCGGAGAGGTATACCGGTCTTATAGTGAAGAAGTGAACCGGATGGCAGAGCTGCCAGTAGTGATTGAATATACGGATACCCGCCGAGGCAGTCCCCGTGTATACGAAGAGTTCTACAATTTCAACAATCGTCAGCAGGTCAAGAGCATCATGCATATTCTGAACAAGAATGGCGAGATCCTTGCTTCTTCCGCTAATCTCAGTCCCGAGTCCTCCGAAAATGCGCTGAAAGCCATTGTGTTCCGGATGTCCAGAACCGGGCAGCCTCTGTTGGCCGAAAGCAACCATATCCGCTTTTCTCATGACCGTTACACGGTGTACACTTTTGCCAGGGAGATCCGGAAAGACGGCAGGATTCTGGGGTACCTGACTTATCAGCTGTATGAAGAGGATTTTCAGAAGCTTATTTTTGTGCAAAATAATGAAATCGCCATCGTGACGGATCAGCACCAGACCATTATTGCCACCACTAACAACATTGTGAGAGGGCTCCTGAATAAGTTAACGCTTGAGAAGAAGAACGGAAATATTGTGATCAACAATGGAAAATATTACGGCAGCGAAACGTCCATTCCGCAGGCGCAGTGGCGAATTTACACGCTGAACGCCATCCAGCTCATGAACTATACTTATCTGTCGCTTGTTGTATTCTTTGCCATTGCCAGCGTGCTGCTGCTGTTTCTGATCCAGGTTCTTGCAAGGACGGTTTCTTCGCGCCATACCCGGGCGGTCGACAAGCTGATCTATGCCGTAAGGCAGCTGCAGGCTGGGAATATGCAATCCTATGTTCATATTGACTCCGGCGATGAATTCGAGACGCTGGCCAATCAGTATAATACGATGCTCTCCCGTCTGAATGAACTGCTTGCCCGAAATGAAGAGCTGTCCGACTTAAGGAGAGTTGCCGAGGTAAAGCATCTTCAGTCGCAGTTTCATCCTCATTTTATTTTTAATGTGCTGGAAACGCTGCGTTATGCGATTGTGGTCGATAATAAGCTTGCTCAGGATATTGTTCTTATTCTTTCGAGGCTGCTGCGCTACAGCATCAGCACGGAGGGAAGCACGGTGATGCTGAAGGATGATTTGAATTATGTCGCGGATTACTTAAAGCTTCAGCAAATGCGGTTCAAGGAAAGGCTGAGCTATACGATGAACGTCAATGAAGAAGCGATAGAGGCGCTCGTTCCGAGGCTGATGCTGCAGGTGGTTATTGAGAATTCGATCAAATACGGCTATCGGCAAAAAGAACGGCTGCAGCTTTCCGTGTGCGGATACGTGGCCGGTCCGGATTTAACCATCGAGGTCAAAGATGACGGCGGAGGGATGAGCGAAGAGCGGCTGCGGGAGGTTCGCGGGATTATCCTGGACCCTGATAACAAGTCGCCGCATATCGGACTTAACAACCTGCATCGCCGCCTCGTTCTGATGTACGGGGAACGCTATGGTATCCGCATCGACAGCGTGCCCGGAGAGGGGACCGCTGTTCTAATCAACATTCCTTTCATGAGGGGGGGCGCCGATGTTTAAAGTGCTGCTGGTGGAAGATGAAGAGATGATTCGTAAAGGCCTGCGCTATACCTTTGACTGGCTGGCGGCCGGGTGCATCGTCATCGGCGAAGCCGAGAACGGAGAGGCTGGGCTGGAGCAAATCCGGGCGCTTAAGCCCGATATCGTCATCGTTGATGTGAACATGCCACTCATGAACGGGATTTCAATGATCGAGCAGAGCGTGCAGGAAGCGGTGTGCAGCTATATTATTTTATCGGGTTACGACGAGTTCGGGCTTGCCAGGCAGGCGATCCGCCTTGGGGTCACGGAATATTTGGTAAAGCCGCTTGAGCAGGAGCAGCTGCTCGGCGCACTGGAGCGGGCCAAGCAGCAGGTCGAGCTGAAGAAGAAATACGATGCGCTGATCCAGGCGGCTTCTGAGAGCGAGGAGGAGATTTACGCTTCATTAATGAAGCTTCCGGTCGGTTCCTCCCATTATGTATCGAAGATGATCGAATACGTCCGGGAGCACTATGCCGATAAAATCAGCATCAATGATCTTGTCGACCGGCTTGGAATCAGCGCAGCTTACCTGAACCGGAAATTCAAGAGCGAGACCACCTACACGTTTAATGATTTTCTGAACCGGTACCGGATTCAGCGGGCGATGGACAAGCTCAAGAGCGGCGAGGGAAAAATCTATACCATCGCCTCGGATGTGGGCTTCCGGGATTATAAATATTTTATTGCCATCTTCAAGAAGTACGCGAACTGCACGCCCGGCCAATACCAGGAGCAGTTCGGGGTTCGTGAGACAGAGCTGGAATAATCGCTCGAAAATTTAAAATTTTAAAATATTCCTTTACAGGAATATTCGAGATGAGGTATACTATCTACATAAAGCAGCCCATACTTAATTCATGAAATGAGGTGGCCTGACATGACCCGCACAGGAAGCATAGGCCGCGCAGGATCCGATGAATATTACAACCTTCAGCGCATTAGCTGAACCTAACCGGCTGGGCATGGTTGAGCTTTTGCGCGGCGGTCCCCTGACTGTAGGGGAAATTGCCGATCATTTGGGGCTCCGCCAGCCCCAGGCCTCGAAGCATCTGCGGGTTCTGCTGGAGGCCGGATTGGTAGAAGTGGAGGCCGTCGCCAATCGCCGCAATTACAGGCTCCGCGCCGAGCCGTTTCGGGCGCTGGATTCCTGGCTCGATGCGTACCGCAGAATCTGGAATGACCGATTCGACAATCTGGACATGTATCTGCGGAAGCTTCAAGCCGAAGAGAACAAGCCGCAAGCTGGGGAAAGTGAGCCAAAGGAAACCTAATCTTAAGGAGGAGTTTTCATGACGAACAAAATGGTTACCCGGGTAGAAGGTCAGGAACTTGTTCTGGAGCGTGTGTTCGATGCGCCGCGCGAGCTGGTATTCAAGGCGTTCTCGGAAGCTGAGCATTTGAAGCATTGGTGGGGGCCCCGCGGCTGGACACTGCCGGTCTGCAACATCGATTTTCGTCCGGGCGGCGTATGGCATTACTGTATGAAATGTGTCGACGAGAAGCAGGGCGATTTCTACGGCATGGAATCCTGGGGCAAGGCGGTGTACGAGGAAATCGTAGAGCCGGAGAGCATCGTCTATACCGATTACTTCTCGGATGCGGAAGGCAATGTAACGGATGGGATGCCCTCCTCCCAGATTACGATGATTTTTGTCGAGCAGGAGGGGAAGACGAAGGTGATCAGCCGCGGACGCTTTGAGTCCGCCGAAGCGCTCAAGACCGTCATGGAGATGGGGATGGAGCAGGGCATCACCGAAACGTGGGACCGTCTGGAAGAGTACCTGCCGTCAATCAAATAAACGCAAAGAGAAGGCCATCCTGCTTAGGGATGGTCTTCTTATTTAGGCTTGATTCAGATTTTTCAAATTTAGTGAGTGATTGATCAATTACTTTGCTTCGGCAAAAGAATTCTTCCGCTTCTGCAAGGTGCGAATGGTAGAGGAAATCCCTTCTTCGAACGATGTAGCCCGAACCGGTCCGATTAACCGTTCGTATTTCTCCCCGCTTAAGGTGAGCGGTTCGACTGTCAGGTAGAGCATTTCGACAACTTCCTTCATGACCGGAACGGCCAGGCCCAGCAGAGATAACCCTGCTTTTTTAAGCGGAATGACGGGTTTGGCGCTGCCGCTCGTAGCTTGGGCGATTCGTACGATTTCTTTGCCGGAAATCACGCCGGAGCCCGGGATATTCCAATTCTGGCCGTAAGCCAAGTCCTTGGCGGCTAACTCCGCAATCATGGCAGCGGCATCGGGCAGGTAGATATATTCACGCGGCACATCCATATTGCCGATGAAAAAAGCCATTTTACCATCAGCGATCGCCTGAAGGGTAGACCCCAGATACGAGGCTTCATTGGCTGTAGGGCCGTAATAATCCGGCAAGCGGACAATCATCACCTTAGCGCGGTTCCACCGGGGGCTGAACAGCATTTGCTCATAGGCCAGCCTGACCTTGCCCTTTTTCGTATGAGGCTGCTTCGGGTGGTCTTCGGTCACAAGCTCCATCTGCCTTCTTCCATAGGGATAGATCCCGTCTATGGCGACCACATTAATGCCCAACCGGTTGGCCGCCTCCATAACCGATTCCCCCAGCGGGATCAGCTTATCCGCCATTTCATGGTACGGGACGTTCGCGCAATGGAACAAGACGTCCGCCCCGTCCGCTTGCGATACGATGTCATCCGGCTTGAAGGCATCTCCAATGGCAAGGGACAAATGGTCGGGGTTGCCGAGGCTGGCCGCGAACTGCTCGAGCTTCTGACGCGAACGCCCGAATGCGATGGTGCGAACTCCCCGCTTGACCAGCTCTTCCGTAATGGCGGCGCCGCTTCCGCCTGTTGCTCCAATGACGATTGCTTTTTGCATAGATACTTCGCCTCTTTTCGTTAATATAGTAATTGATCAATCACTAACCTGATCTCATCATAGCACCGTGGTTAGTGATTAGTCAATAACTAAATGGAGAAAAAAACGCACAGAGAGTTTCCGCAAAACAGAGAGAAGGATTTGCGCCTTCTCACGTTTCCATTAATTCCGGCATGCCGATGGCTACAGCAATATTGCATAGCATTCCTCTTGCCAGAAACAGCATCGTCCGTTCTTCGGGATGCGCGATACCCGCCTGACGGAAGGCGCCAAGCACGATCTGGCGGACTTCCCTGAAGCCGACCCGCATGGCTTCCCGAATCGAGGGTTCCTGAATCGTCTGGGCCTGCATCTGAAGCAGTACCTCGTTGCGATGTTCTTCCAGAATTTTTTCGTATGCGGTGATCAGGTCGGTTTCAAGCTGCTGGGGAGATGCAGACTCTACGACTTGACGGAAGGACTCGATGATTCTCGCCCAGGAAACTTCCAAAGCCGTCAGCAGCAGCAATTCTTTCGTCTGGAAAAAGCGAAAAATATAAGGCTGCGATATGCTCGCCCGTTCAGCGACCTGAGCCGTAGTTGCTCTGTAGTAGCCGGTTTCCGCAAACACTTCAATGGCTGCCGAGATAATGTCCGATTTGCGGTTTACAGATGCCGATGTGTCTTTGGCCATGAGATTTCCGCCTTTCAATGAGGGTAAGTATTTAGTGATTCATCAATTCCTGATCAGTATAATGGAAAAGAAATGGCTATGCAACAAAGGAGGCAATCAGATGCAGCTGCACATTACCAACGGCGACTCGGTCGCGAACAAGCTAAGGCAGGGCGCCGTGCAAGGTGAGGTTATGGCCTGGAGGGAGATCTATTCGGTGGGGCCAGTATTTCGCGATATGGCGGCGAAGGATCACCGGGAGATACGGGCGCGGGATCTGGAACGGAGACTCGGGATTCCGCAGGAGGAGTATTTGAAGATTGAAGAGCAGGAGCGGCTCCTGCGTAACCTGGAAAAATATGAAGAAATCGTCCTGTGGTTCGAGTACGATCTATTCGACCAGACGATGCTGTGTTATTTGCTGCATTCACTTGCATCGCAGGCGCTTGGACACACGAAAGTAAGTCTGCTGTGCATCGGGGATTACCCGGGGGTTGAGCCGTTTTACGGGTTGGGTCAGCTGACGGCCGAGCAGCTGAAGGCACTAGCCGGCACCTGGCAGCCAGTCGGCGAGCGGGAATTGGCGCTTGGAAGCCGGATGTGGGAGGCCTACACTTCACCTCTGCCTGAGGAGCATGTCCGGTTTCTGCAGGAGGATACCTCGGCGCTGCCTTTTGCGAAACCGGCGTTCGAGGCCCATCTGTCCCGCATCCCTTCCGTTACGAACGGGCTCGGCGTCATTGAGCAGACGACGCTTGCGACCATTACAGACAAGGAGTATGGGCCGCACGCATTATTTGCAGAGGCGGGGGACAAGCTGCATATGCTCGGCATGGGCGATCTGGAATTTTGGCAGCACCTTAAAAAGATGTCAATGGAGCCTTATCCGCTGCTGAATATTCAAGGTCTGGAAGCCTCCCCCGACTATCGCAGCGCCGTACGGTCTTTTGCCGACTGCCGAATTACGCTAACCGCGTTGGGCCGGAAAGTTCTGGCCGGAGAGGCGGACTATCTTTCATTGAAAGGCATAGACGAGTGGTACGGCGGTCTGCATCTGATCGGAAGGTCCATCCCCTGGCGCTGGGACCCGGGCCGAAACGAGCTGTCCCGGTCCGGGCCGGACGTAAGCCGCTGACTTCCTTATTGTCTGTCCAGTCATCCAAGCGAAGAGTGAGCCTCAGGAATAATTCTCTACGTACCAGTCGATGATTTTGCGGGCGATGCTGACCTTTGGCGGGATATTGGGGAGGTTGTCCGGATCGAACCAGGCGGCATGGGCAATTTCCTCGCCGTCCACGTTGATCTCTCCGCTCTCATAGTCGGCGACGAAACCGACCATCAAGGAGTGGGGAAACGGCCACTGTTGGCTGGAAAAATAACGGATGTTATTAACCTTGATTCCGACCTCCTCCATAATCTCGCGCTTGACGCAGTCCTCCAGCGTCTCGCCGGGCTCGACGAAGCCGGCAATCAGCCCGTACATGTTGTTTTGGAAATGCCGGGCGTGGGCAAGCAGAATCTGCTTGTCCTTCAGAATGGCCGTGATGACGGCTGGCGCGAGGCGCGGGTAACTGACCAGACCGCATTCCGGGCATTCCCGGGAGCGCTCGATTTGCGACAGGACGGTCTGCGTGCCGCACCGGCCGCAGAACTGATGCGTACCGTCCCAGGCGATCATCTGGATCGCCTTGCCCGCCAGATGGAAGAGATCCTCTTCTATGATATCGTACAGAGGACGGAGCGGGCGGAACGCCAGTCCTTCCGGATCGGCCGCATCCGCCGGGACTTCCGAGGCGAAGCACGGGATTTCTTCGAACGTTCCGAGGTACAAGGTGCGCACGGGAGCAATCCCGAGCTGCTCGGCCGTCGGCGCGAGCGGAATATCGATCCTGCCGGAAGACTCGTCGACGAGGAGGCGGCCGGAGCTGAATATGAACCAGTAGGCGGGTCCGCTGAAATCGGGGCTCGCGGCAACCGCCGGAATATACCGTTTATAAATGCTTTCTCTTGGTTTAGGCATGGCGCAGGAACCTTTCATGCTAGAATTTTTTTCTATTAAGAATAGCAAAAAAGAGAAAGAGTGACAAACGCAGACAACTGCCGTCTCCGTTACCGGATCGGCAGTTGTCTATGTTTCTGTTTGTTATATATTGCTAGATTGCGTCTATGGCCTTTCCGTGTCTAACCCGGCGGACGGCTTCGATGAAATCCTCGGCCCGCTTCGTCAATTGATCGTAGCTGCCCGAATCCACCACAGACTTGTTCACCAATTCGCTGCCGATGCCGAATGCGGCCGCGCCCGCTTCGGTAAACTCTTTTGGACAGATCATATCTTTGGTTTAAGCTTTGTTTGAAAAATCGGATGAATCGTTAAATTAATCGCTTTCAAACACCGGATTCAAAGAAAATTGCCGCGGTATCATCCCGAATTTTCATGAATCAGCTTAAATCCCAAGATAAAGATCGGTTCTTTTGTCATAATCATATGATCTATTTTTGATCCGGTCAACTCTTTTTTTTCGCGCTCGGGCTCCTGCTGACACATGATCGGTCCAACGAATTATGTTAGAATGAAGCTGGTATAGACTATTTTTGTCCAAAAGAAAGGCCTGACCCGATGAAAAAAACCGCTTTCCAGAATGCGATTGATAAATTTAAACAAATGATCATTGACGGAACCTGGGCTGCGGGCGAACGGATTCCGACGCTTCAGCAGCTCTCCAAAGAGCTGTCCGTAAGCATTACGACGGTCCGGGAAGCGCTGCGGATTCTGGAGAATGAGGGGATTATCAGCATCGAGCACGGGCGGGGCATGTATGTGAGGAATGATCCTTTGCTGCTGAAGGACCCGACCGCCGAGTTAAAAGCGCTTGGGGATATCTCTTTGATCTCGCTGCTGGAAGCGAGGCTGCTGATCGAACCGAGACTTGCGGCTCTGTGTGCGGAAAGGGCGACCGACTCCGAGGTGAAAAAGCTGCGGAAGCTGGCCGATCTGATGATTGTGCAGATGGAAAAGGGAGGTTCTTTTCTCGAGACCGATCTGGAGTTTCACCAGATGATCGTTGCCGGTGCGCGGGAACCGGTGCTGTCGAGGATGAGCGAGGCTATTCTCCCTCTTCTTCAGGAGGGGCGGAGACAGACGAATACGCTGCCCAATATGCGAACGAAATCGTCCAATTATCATGTGCTGATTGCCATTGCCATCGAGGAGCGCAACAGCGAGCAGGCCCGGCAGCTAATGCAGAGCCATATCTTGCAAATGCTAGAGCCGCTGAAGAAAGCCAGAGAGGCCCAGGGAGAGGCGGACAGGATAAAAGGTTAAGGGCGGAGGTGTTCGAACGTATGCCGGAACCGGTGAAAACATACAATACCGCGGTGGAAGCGACCCTTGAAGTCATCGGAGGGAAGTGGAAGCCGCTAATCTTGTTCCATCTGACGTTTGGCAAGAAACGCAACGGCGAGTTCATGAGCCTGATGCCTACTGTCACACAGAAAGTGCTGACGCAGCAATTAAGGGAGCTGGAGCGGGATGAAGTCGTCAAGCGGACAACGTACAACACGGTTCCGCCCAAGGTCGAGTATGAGCTGACCGACTACGGCTGGAGTCTCAAGGAAATTCTTCATCTCATGTGCCGCTGGGGAGATACCCATGTTGAACGGAAATACGGGGATCAAGCTGTTATCTTGTCTGAAGTCCAAACAGAGAAAGAAACCGGTCTTTGAAATGCGAAAGACCGGTTTCTTGTGTGTGTAAAGGTTACGGAATAACCTTGCGGCGGCGGAAGTCTTCAAAAATATTCAGGAACATGGACTCCGTATCCACAAACTCATGAAAGCCGGCCCTTCGCGCCTTGGAGCCGTCAGCGAAAAAGTCGTAATCCCAAGAAAACACAAAGTCGCCGAACCGCCATGAGGAAACGCTGCTATAGCTGTTGTTCTCTAAGCCGTATTTCTGTACCATGGCGTCCCACAGCGCTTCTTTGTCCTGCATGACGACGTCCAGCGACATCGGCAGCGGGGGTGCGACCTCAAGCTCAAAATACGCGGCGATCTTGGGCCAAAGCTCATTCCACCTAAACAAGTCCCCGTTCGTAATGTTGAAAGCCTGATTGGCGCAGCGCTCGTCGGTCGCGGCCCACACCGTGGCTTTTGCAAGCAGCCCGGCGTCTGTCATCTCCAATAAGCTGTGGTAAGCCCCCGGTTTGCCGGGAAAGCGAAGGGGGATTCCCAACTCTTTCGAAATGGAGGCATAGACGGCTATCACCATCGCCAGATTCATTGGATTGCCGAGAGCGAAACCGCACACAACGGAAGGGCGGAGCGCCGACCAGGTCCAGCTTTTTCCCTGCTGCCGATTCTCCAGAAACTTCTGCTGGTCGATATTGAATTCCGGCGGCATATGATCGGCGTCGCTCTCGCGGGCCGGCGTCTTGAAAGGTCCGAGATGCGCCCCGTACACTTTATAGCCCTGCATGAGACTGATATGCCTGAGCTTATCGGCAACCGGCTCGACAGCCTCAACGGTGTTAACGAGCATAGCGAGGTTCGGGGGGACGAGCTCCGCCCATGTCGGGCGGTCCTGATAGGCAGCATAGAAAATATGGGTCACTTCCGTCAGGCCGCTTAATTTCTCGCGGCTTTCCAGGGGATCCAGCAAATCCGCGGCGATATAGCGGACGCGGCCGGAGGATTCCCCACCGCGGCGCGATACGCCGATGATATCCCAATCGGGAAGTGTGGCAAGATAATCCATCAAATTGCGCCCGATCACCCCGTTAGCTCCGACGACTAGCGCCGTTTTGCGCGGCTCCGCTGCTATAGTGTCCATCATTTGATCCTCTCCTTCCCTGTAATGGGGTTACACCCTCATTGTGCGGGAGCCGGGCGATGGCTGAAAAGTACGCACCTTGAAGTCATATAGTAACTTGAAAGTTATGAATGGAGGAATCCAATTAAAAAGGCTGGGATTTCCTGAAAGAAATCCCGGCCTTTTTGCGCCATCATAAGTTTTCATTCCCCCAGCAGCTTCTCGGACAAAAGGTCAAGAGCCTGCATCACTTCGGCGGTCTCCTCCGGATTCAAATGGGCAAACTGTTCGGCGATCAGCCTCTCCAGTCTGGCCGAGCATTCGTCCATGAGTTCCGTTCCGGCTGGGGAAAGCTCGACAAAATGAACTCTTTTATCCTTGAGATCGGCCCGTTTGGTCACCAGTTTCTTCTCCATCAGCTTCTTGACTTCACGGCTCGTATTCGGCAGGGACATGCCCACGCAGGCGCCGATCCGCCCAAAGGTCGGGGAGTCCTCGGTGTACAGAAGATGCAGGATTTCGAACTGAAGCAGGGTTACGTCTTCGGGCTTGATCTCCGTAAGCAATCGATGGGTTATCTTGGAGAATCCGGTTCCGAATGTCTTCAGTTTAAAGGCGAATTCGGGCAATGGCATGGTGATCACCTCGCTATGTGGAATAATTATGACAAATATTTTTTTGGCGCGCAATCTATTTATCATTTGACAACTAAAATACAATGTCTTAATATAGTTGTAAAATGAAAATTATCATTTGATAACTAATTAGGAGCGATGAGTGATGAACACCTTGATCGTCTATGCCCACCCGAGCCGTGAAAGTCTGAATGGGGCCTTCCTGAACGCCGTTCAGCAGGGGATCAGGCAAAATGCGGCTTCCGGAGAAATCCAGGTGCTGGATTTGTATGAAGAGCAGTTCAACCCGGCGCTGGTGTACAACAAGGAGCGCAGAAGAAGGGATATGCACAAGGACCCGGAGATGGAAAAATACAGAGCGCAAATCCGCTGGGCCGACCAGATTGTGTTCATCTATCCGATTTTTTGGGGGAGGCCGCCGGCGATGCTGCTGGGTTTTTTCGACCGGTTGTTCGCCTCGAACTTTGCTTACAGGGACCGGCCGAACCGGATTTATCCGGAAGGGCTGCTGAAGGGAAAAAGCGTCGTCTGCATCTCGACGATGAAAGGTCCGGCCCATTATCCTCTACTGACGCTGAACAATGCGCATAAAGTGCTGATGAAGAGGGCGGTGTTCCATTTCGTCGGCATCCGCAAGGTTAAGTTCTTCGAATTCGGGTCCATGGAAAGCCGAAAGGGGAACCATGCGAAGAAGCTGAACAAGGTGGAGCGGTATTTTGCGGGAAAATGATCCAAAGGACAGTAAAAAGGATTGACACTTCTCCAACCTGTAACTACAATAGTTACAGGATTGATTGAAAGCCTATGCCCTCATCGGGCTATACCTTTTAGAGTGGAGGAGTTCAAATGAAGATCGCGTTAACAGGAGCTACGGGACATTTCGGTTCGATTGTGGCGGAGTTTTTACTTGAATCAGTGCCTGCGGGAGACCTCGTCGTCAGCGTAAGGAACCCGGAGAAGGCGGCGAGCCTTAAGGCACGCGGTGCCCAAGTCCGGCACGGGGATTTTGATGCGCCCGAAACGCTGGACGCTGCGTTTGCCGGCGTGGACCGGCTGCTGATCGTATCCGCCGACGGTGACAATGAGACCCGAATCCGCCAGCATACAGCCGCCGTAGACGCGGCGAAGCGGGCCGGCGTTGGCTTCATCGCCTACACCAGCGTCAGCAATGCGGATGAGAGCGGATTGTTTCTGGCGGAAGTGCACCGCATCACGGAGAAGGCCATTCGCGAGTCCGGGATTCCATACAGCTTCCTTCGGAACAACTGGTATCTGGAGAATGAGACGGGCTCCATTCAAGCGGCATTGGGCGGAGCGCCTTGGGTGACTTCGGCCGGTTCCGGCAAGACCGGATGGGCTGTCCGCCGCGACTACGCGCAGGCGGCCGCGGTCGTATTGACGGGGGAAGGCCACGAGAATACGGTATATGAGCTCGCTGGCAGACCGAAGACGCAAGAGGAGCTGGCTGCAGCCGTAGCCGATGTCCTGGGCAGAGAAGTTCCCGTCCTGCAGGTGGATGATGATACGTATGCGGGCATTATGTCCGAAGCGGGCGTTCCGGAAGCCGTACTGCCTATCCTTCTCGGCATCCAGCGGGGAATCCGCGAAGGAGCAATCGATATCGAGAGCGGCGATTTGGAGAAGCTGCTGAACCGTCCGGCAACGCCGCTTGCGGAAGGCATTCGCGGCATCATCGGCCAGTTGAAGGTATAAGCTGAGACCGGAATGAAAAGAGTCTAGTTCAAGCATCGTTTAAATAAGCCCCCTCATGCTTAACAAGGATAGAAGGCCATCCGCCGGATGCGTCCTGCCTTGTCGTTAAGCCGAGGGGGCTTTGTGCTATCATCGCAAGTAAGATCGATTTGCGGGAGCTGCGCAAGGTTCAACCGGCTGTTTAAAGCGGTCATCGGCGTAGCTGCTTAATGTCGTTAATCTTGACCAGATTATTACCGCGGCAAAACGTTCGGGTGAGGATGAATTTATTGTTAGGCTTACGGAGCAATATGATACCAAACTAAAAAAGAAGGGGTTTATGCTCAACTCTATCACAAGCATGCTGGTTCATACGAAAACATAAAGATTAGGGAGTTTCACAAAAAAGTCACAGTTTGAGTTCACTTTTTCTCGAAAAAAAACAGTTATACATAATAGAGAGGAGGGGATGTAGTGGATGAGAGTGAATGGATTCGGCGCATCCAGCAGGGGAAACCTGAGTATCTGACGCCGCTGATTGAGCGATATTACGCCGGTATCCAGAAGTATTGTTATTGGAGGGTCCGGAACGGGGAAGAGTCGAAGGATTTGACTCAGGAAACCTTCTATCGCTTTTGCAGACACATTGAGAATTACAAAAATACCGGAAAATGCCGCAGTTACTTATACATGATCGCCCGTAATCTGTGCAACGATCATCTGCGGAAGCGGCCGCCCCTATCCTGGGAGGAAGCGGGGGAGGCAATAGGCCGGGTAGCTTCACAGCAATACAGTTCCATAGAGGAGCAGGTGGAAAGGGAGCAACTGGTGCATGAATTGCTCCAGTTGCTCCCTGAAGAGCAGCGGGAGATGGTGTTCATGCGGTTTTGCCTGGATTTGGCCTTCCGCGACATTGCTCGCATAACGGGAGTGAATATGTGCATGGTGCAATATCGGGTGAAGCGCGGGCTGGGCGTATTAAGACGCTATTTAGAAAGGAGTGAGTCCGGTGAAGAAGGAATCGAAATATGCCCTCGTCACCGCCCTAAAGAACTACCCCTCGCCCCCCGTTGACCAGCAGAAGCTGCAGGAGACGGTCAAAGAGGCGGCGGAGGTGCTGCGTCAAGCACAGGCGAGCCGTAGAACTTCCTTTGGAGAGTTTTATATGACCCAGCTTCGCTTCATCAGCTGGAAGGTGTGGGCTGTTCAATTGCTGATTGTTCTCGGGATGGGGCTATTGCTGCACAACTCCCTTCAAGAACAAGTTAGAAATGTTCAGCTTGTCATGCTGACCTCTATCGCCGCACCGCTCTTAGTGATAGCGGGGATACAGACGCTGACCCGTTCGTTAAGCTGCCATATGCTGGAGATTGAACTTAGTACGCGCCATCTTCTGGAGAAGCTGACGCTAGTTCGCATGAGTCTGCTCGGAATGGCGGATCTGATAGGTCTGGCACTGCTGGCCGTCTTAATGAGTGCTTGGATGCAGATGGAAATCGCGGTCATACTGCTCTATTTGCTGGCGCCATTCAATCTGACTTGTTTTGGCTGCTTGTGGCTGCTGAATCGGGTTCGTACCCCAAACTGTGGATACTACTGCCTGATCTATGGCGCTCTGGTGGCGCTGATGCAGACGGTTTTGGCGTTTAATCCCTCCCACTGGCTGTTTGAATCATCGGCAATCGGGGTGTGGCAGGCCTTGATGATGCTCACAGCCGCAGGAATTGCTTTCGAGGTACGCGGGGTGCGCAAGACTTGCCGGAGTCTGGAAACCGCATCAAAAATGCTGGTGTGACATTCTGGAAAAGCATGCAGGAGAAACGGGGCATACAAGGAGGAGGCATAAGATGCTCGAACTGACCTTGAACGAGGTAAGCAAGCATTTTTCCGCGAAAAAAGCGGTGAACGGCGTTTCGGTCCGGTTGACCAGCGGTGTATACGGTCTGCTTGGAGCCAACGGGGCGGGGAAAACAACGCTGATGCGGATGATCTGCGGTATTCTGAGCCCGACATCGGGAACGATTCAGATGAACGGCCAGGAGATTAGCCGTATGGGGGAGCGTTATCGGGATCTGCTGGGCTACTTGCCCCAGGACTTCGGTTATTACCCCGATTTCAGCGCAGAGGAGTTCCTCTGGTATGTGGGATCACTGAAGGGGTTGACTCTGCCCGCGGCAAAGGGCAAAGCTAGGGAGCTTTTGCGGACGGTGGCCCTGTTGGAGGCAGCACGCAAGAAAATCCGCACCTTTTCCGGAGGAATGAAGCAGCGGCTGGGTATTGCCCAAGCGATGCTGAACGATCCCCGCGTGCTGGTGCTGGACGAGCCGACGGCGGGACTTGATCCCAAGGAACGGGTACGCTTCCGCAACCTCATCGCTGATCTTGCCCGGGACAAGATTGTCATCCTTTCGACGCATATTGTATCGGATGTGGAATACATAGCCGACCAGATTCTAGTGGTGAAGCAAGGCGGACTATTGATGACAGGTACGGTGGAACAACTGACGGCGACGATGGAAGGCTGCGTATGGTCATGCCATGTTCCAGCCCGGGAAGCGGAGGAATGGAACGCCCGCTACTGTGTGAGTAATCTGCGGCATGAAGGGGATCAGGTGGAGCTGCGAATAGTGTCCAAGGTGAAACCTGCGGATCAAGCAGCATCGGTTCAGCCGACGCTGGAGGATTTCTATCTGCATCACTTCCAGGATGAACAGGCCGCAGTGAGTGATGAAGAGAAAGAGGGGGCATAGCCGATGGATACGTTGACTCGGTTCGAGCTGCGCAAGATCATGCGCCGGAAATCATTCTTTGCAGGGATTGCGATTTTGGCAGCAATGGTCATATTGATGACAAGTACTTTGGTTACGGGTGCGTACATAACGGGTAAGGACGGTAAAGAGTTAAAAGGAATAGCAGCTTTCCCGTTGCGAAAGGAGTACAACCGTCAACTTGCCGGTCCTCTAACCGTGGAAAAAGCAGCAGATGCGGTTGATCGGCATTATAAGCTGATGCATGATCCGAACAATCTTAATGAAAAAGGAGAGATTACCAATGAAGCCTATGCTAAATATGAAGTAAAGGATCAACAGATTGACTCCTTGATTCGTTCCGCTTTTTCTCCCATAGGGGAATACAATTACTATATTATCGACAAGTTGAAACCAAGTGACGGAAAAGCTTTTTACGAGAAACGGATGGAGAAGGTTCATGGATATTTGAACATGGATTATACGTTTGGCAATTATTCGGCGGAAGATAAAGCCTTCTTCATCAAGATGAATAAGAACATCCCTGTTCCTTTCCAAATGGACTATGTTACGGGTTGGGAGAATGTGTTCTTGAATCTGCAATATGTCTTTTTTTTCACCGCTTTCGTTATCGCACTCAGTCTCGCTCCTGTGTTTTCAGGTGAATACCAGAGTGGGGCTGACTCCATCATTTTATCCTCTCGCTACGGGCGTAGCAGGGTCATTGCCGCCAAGTTGAAAGCGAGCTTCATCGTGTCACTGGGACTCCTAGTCTTCGCGCTGACAGCCTATACACTCTTGATGCTGGGGATTTGCGGATTTGACGGCGGAAATGCCAGTGTACAAATCATTGATCTGTTGGCGCCAGTCCCCTACACGGTTTTTGAAACGTATTTGTGGGCGGTTTTCATTGGTGGTCTGGCCTGTCTGCTTGTGGGAGCAGTGACGCTGTGGCTGTCCAGCCGTATGAAGAGTCCTTTTCCCGTTATCATTGCAATCGCAATTTTCCTTATCGGTCCGATGTTTCTTCAGGAAAGCAAAAGCAGCCGCTTGTTTAATCACATGATGCATTTGCTGCCGAGTAATATGATGGATAGTATTGTAAGAGTAACCGGCTACGAAGTGTTCCATATTTTTGGTCAGTTGATTCCAGAGTACAAGGTCATGGTAGGCTTTGCAGTAATCGTTATAGCCCTGCTGCTGCCTCTTACTTATCGAACATTTAAAAAGCATCAGGTTGTATGAGGATACGATGGAAACTATATGTAGGATTCATAGTTTTGTTACGATAAATTAAGCATCTTACATTTATTAAGTTCCTACAATTGCTCTTTCAGCAGTTTACGAGCTCGAGAAATTTTTGAACTCTAATTCATGTGGACTTAATCATTTGCTGTCGTAATGTACTTGATCCCTATCTTTTTTGATCATGCTGCGAAGGATGGGACCTGATGTCGTCCGGGGCAGCCGGACGGATGCGAATGGCCTGCCCGCCTCCCGGGGCAAGCTTCAGCGACAGGGTTACGCTGCTATCAACCAATACCCTGGAAATAGTCAGGGGATAGGGATTGATCCTCCAGTCCGCATTGGGGCCGTCGGCATATATTTCGGCCACGTAAGATTTTCCGGGATCAAGAAAAGCAAGCGGTGCTTCAAGCATACGCCCGCACTCATCGGTAATGCTGCCCAGATACCAATCCTCGCTGTTTCTGTCTTTGCGGGCAATCGTTACATAATCTCCGATTTCACCGTTCAGCACCTTGGTATCCTGCCAATCGGTCGGAACATCCAGAATAAATTGAAAGGCTGCCCGCTGCTGTTCGTAATGTTCCGGCAGGTCGGCGGCCATTTGCAGAGGACTGTACAGAATGACATACAGCGCGAGCTGCTTGGCTAACGTCCCCCGCACCCGGTTGCCCGGTCTGAATTCCTTATAGATCAGCCTAACAATCCCCGGCGTATAGTCCATGGGCCCGGCAAGCATCCGGGTGAAAGGCAGGATGGTCGTATGGTCCGGCGGGTTGCCGACATATTCGGCGGAAGCATCGAACTCCTGTCCCCGCGCGCCTTCACGGGTCATCATATTCGGGTAGGTCCGCCGTTCACCCGTATCTTTTACCGGCTCATGGGCGATCAGGCTGATCTGATACCTGGCCGCGGTTTCGATGACTTTTAGATGATGATCGACCATATATTGACCGCCAAGCCATTCCATGCTGATCAGATTCCCTTGGTCGTCAAAGAGCTTGAGCGCAGGGTCGTGGGAGACATAGCCCGTTTTGACAACGTCTATCCCGAGCTTTTTAAACAATGTAAAAGCCGCTTCCATTTGCTGCTCCAGATTCTGAATCGCTCCGGCCGTCTCCATGTGACCGATGATTTTCACGCCCTTGCTCGCGGCATATGAGGTGACTTCCACAATGTCATAATCCGGATAAGGGATCGTAAAACTGAAATCCTCGCCATGCTTGGTCCAGTCGTTCTCCCATCCGATATTCCAGCCCTCAATTACCACCATCGGAATGCCGTATTTGGCGGCAAAATCAATGTACTTTTTGGCATTCTCGGTCGTCGCGCCATGCTTGGGGCCATAGCTCCATGTGTAAATCCCCAGATGCATGCCCCACCATATGCCGATATACTTGCCCGGCAGCACCCACGAAACATCTCCCAGCCTGTTCGGTTCATTCAGATTAAGAATCAAATAGGAGGTAATCAAATCGCCCGGCGTCTCCGCAATCTGGACCGTTCGCCAGGGCGTCTTTAGCGGAGTGGAGCCTTTGACTTTAACGCCGTCGGACCAGGGAATGAGGTCGGCTGCAAGCGTATTATTTTCCAGGGGCATTAGAGTCATTGTGGAATAGCGGGATAGTTCGGCTTCGTGAATGCTGAGGTATAATCCATCCGCCATTTTCATCGTTAGAGGGGTATGGACGGCGCGGTAAGGAATGGAGTGAATGGGGGTTACATTGTAGAAACCTTCGGTATACAGCTTCTGATAAGCGGGAATCCACCACGCCTTTTCCACATCGGTCAGGGCAAATTCGGTTTCTTCGCTTCGGATTTCCAAACGGGAGAGGTGCTGCTGCTCGGGCAGCTCGTAGCGGAAGCCCAGGCCGTCATTATATACGCGAAAAATAATCGACATTCGGCGCGCAGACGGGGTTGTCTCTACAAGCTCCACGCGGAGTTCATTGTAATAATTGCGTATTTCCTTAACTTCTCCCCAGGGCTGTGTCCACGTCTCATCAAAGCTGTCATATCTGGCGGCGGAGACCCTGAAGTTCCGGTTAAGCGGCTCGGCATGTTCCAAGGTGAAGCCCAGCTTAGAAGGCCGGATCAAGGGCCGGTTACAATAGCGCACACAATAATAAGGAATACCGCTGCTAAGCATGAATTCCGTCTGAATATCCCCATCGGGTGAAAAAACAACCCACCTGCTTGTCATTTTGGGCTCCGCCTCCTCGCGCCAATCTCATTACATCATCTTATGAGGGCTCCAGCTTGGCATATCCCTTGAAAAGCGTTTACAATAGGGGTAAATCATGAGCCGAGGTGAAGATATGGCAGCCTTTCGTTGCATGAACCACCCCGAACGCGAAGCGGTCCACCAATGCGCTAGATGCGGCAAGCCGCTCTGTGAGGAATGCTATAATCCCGATTTCGGAAGATGCCGGGATAACTGCGCGGACTCGCTTGTTAAACCGGAGCCGAAAGGGCGCAGCGCGGTCTTCCGGGTCATTGTTGCTATTTTGGCGGTTATCGGAGCGCTTGTCGTGCTGCTGGTGACCATCTGCGGGGCCTATATCTTCACGCTGTCCAATTAGGAAATTAGGCAAAGGAGCGAAGCCGATGGAATTTCCCGTATATATCGCTCTTGGTCCCTGGCGGATTCATCCGCATGTGCTGTTCGAATCGCTGTCTTATTTTATCGGCTTCCGGGTGTATCTGTGGACTCGCCGCCCAAGCGAAATGACCCGGCTGATGAGCCTGCTAATTCTCGCGGGTACCATTCTAGGCGCGGCGCTCGGAGCGAAGCTGCTGTTCTGGCTGGAGGACCCGGCCGTGACGTGGGAGCAGCTTCGGCAGCTGCATTTTCTCTGGGGCGGCAAAACGATCGTCGGCGGTCTGCTTGGCGGATTGATCGGCGTGGAGCTGACCAAGAAATGGGTGGGCTGGACAAGGTCTACCGGCGACGATTTTGCCTATCCGCTTATTCTGGGGCTGTGCATCGGGCGGATCGGCTGCTTCCTGACCGGCCTGGACGATCATACGTACGGTACGCCGACGACCTGGTTCACTGGCATCGATTTCGGCGACGGCATCCGGCGGCATCCGACCCAGCTGTATGAGATCGCCTTTTTGCTTGCGCTGGCTGTGCTGCTCATTCCCCTGTACCGGAGAAGCCGCGAGCCTGCGGGCACCCGCCCCGGTTCCATCTACCTTTCGGGCCGGCTGTTCCAATGGTTCATGTTCGGCTATTTGGCATTCCGGTTTGCCGTTGATTTCATTAAGCCGACGCCCCATCCTTATTTCGGACTTAACAATATTCAGCTTGCCTGTCTGGCCGGCCTTGCCTATTACGCCTGGCTGCTGTGGTGCAGGGGGCGTGTCCGCCGCTCTGCTGCGGCCGCGGAGGCAAGAAGCTATAAATAAAAGCGGCAGGCGCCGGCGGTTTTTAGGGCAATCTATGGCCCTGCCCAAGCTTTCACCATTCCACCGCAAAGGAGTCCTTCCATGCCGAACCGACCGTATCTCTATCATGAACTGACCGCCAGCATCTGCTCCGTGTGCTACCGCAAAGTCGAGGCCAAGATCATCGAGGAAGACGGGCGGATCTTTATGGTCAAAAGATGCCTGCTCCACGGCCCGGAAAAGGTGCTCATCTCCACGGACGTTCCCTATTACAAAAAGACGCGGGAGTTTATCAAGCCTTCGGAAATGCCCCTAAGGTGGAATACGCCGATTAAGTACGGCTGCCCGTATGACTGCGGCCTCTGTCCGGATCATGAGCAGCACAGCTGTCTGACGCTGCTGGAGATTACGGATCACTGCAACCTGAGCTGCCCGATCTGCTTCGCCGAATCGTCGCCTCACCGCACTTCCTACAGATCACTTGAGCAGATCGAGTTTATGCTGGACCGGATCGTGGAGAATGAGGGCGAGCCGGACATCGTGCAGATCAGCGGCGGCGAGCCGACGACGCACCCGCAGTTCTTCGAGATTCTGGACATGGCCAAGAGCCGTCCGATCAAGCATATCATGGTGAACACGAACGGCGTCCGCATCGCCAAGGACCGGGAGTTCGCGCGGCGGCTCGCTTCGTACATGCCGGGCTTCGAGATTTACCTTCAGTTCGACAGCCTGGAGGCGTCCGTGCTGAAGGAGCTGCGGGGCGCCGATTTGCGGCACATCAGGGAAGAGGCGATCCGCCATCTGAACGAATTCAATATTTCGACGACGCTTGTCGTCACGCTGAAGAAAGGTCTGAATGACGGGGAGATCGGCTCGATTATTCAGTACGGACTGAATCAAAAGGCCGTGCGCGGCGTGACGATTCAGCCGATCCAGGCGGCGGGAAGGCTGGAGGGCTATGATCCGGCGACGGATCGGCTGACGGTAAGCGAGGTGCGCCGCAGCATTATTGAGCAGTCGGGCGTGTTCGGGGAGGCGGATATTTTGCCGGTGCCCTGCCATCCCGACTCCCTTGCGATGGGCTACGCGCTGAAGCTGGGCGAGGAGGTGCTGCCGCTTACCGGACTGATCGATCCGGATATTCTGCTTGAAGGGGGCAGCAATACGATCGTCTTCGAGCAGGACCCCGAGATCCGGGGCAAAATGTTCGAGCTGCTCTCCACCGGGCACTCGCCGGTTTCCTCCGCCTTGTCGCTGAAAAGCCTGCTTTGCTGTCTGCCGCTGGCCGCCGTGCCGGAGCAGATCAGCTATGACAATGTGTTCCGGGTCATTGTGATGCAGTTTCTCGATGCGCACAATTTCGACGTGCGGTCGGTGAAGAAGTCGTGCGTGCACATCGCCCATCCCGACGGGCGGATCATTCCTTTTGACACCTATAATTTGTTCTACCGGGACGACAAGGAGCAGCTGCTGGAAGGGATAAGGGACGAGATCGCGACCGCTTGGGACGGGGAAGTCCAGTAGGGGGAGCCAGCCGCGAGGGGGATGGGCTGAAAAGGTGGCCGCGAGGGGAACGAGCTGAATAGGTGGCTAAAACTAACGGACGCTTTTCTGACTGCTTCCTGACTACTACGGTTCGGTCTGTGCCCGGTGTATGGCGGTTGGCATTTTCCTGCAAACCTGCAGGTTTGACAGATGAATTTTGCGTAGGAAAAAGTGATTGATGCGAATGTGCAGGTTTTGAGCTTATGTATCGCCAATCGGGGTGAGGGGAGGTGGAGTGCCTGCACTTTTGCAGGCATTCAGTCTGGGAGGCGGATTTCCATGGAAAAAAGATGTATCATCGCAGGAATCTCGCCAACCCAGCCACCTTCACCTTCCCATCGACCAACCGGGCCATCGACCAACTAACCACAGCCCCATCGAACCACCCATCAATCCAACCCATCGAACCACCTATCCAACCCCCATCAAACCCACCGAACCCATCCAACTGATCGAACCCCCATCCAACCTATCTACCCGTAGGCAATTTCACGACCCCACTCCCACGCACCTGCTAACTATCCCGCTGTCGGGACATCTTGCTTGACTTTAAACGTATACAACCCCTATCCCGTTTGATAGGCATTCCGCCCCAAGCATCTGCCACCGTCTCAGTATCTTAATAGGGGAACCGGCGTTTCCAAGCTCCTGCTGAAAAAGGTTATAGATCTCTACCTTACAACTGCCGGGCGTCAACTCCCGGTGCAGGAAGGGCATCCATTGACGGTGTCCTTTTTTGAATGGTTTAGTAACGTTACACCGCCCGCCGAAGCCCGCAGCGATAATAGTGTATAATAACGGGAGACGTCCCCAGGAGGCTATAGACCGGCGCAAGAGCACGGCGTACCAATGAAATTAAGGAGGAGCGGCCGAATGTCCGATCCGTTAAGAGAGGAAATCAAACAAAAAATCGTGAACGGCGATTTTCACTGCGAAAAGGAGCTTACCCTGTCCATCATCAGCGGAAAATGGAAGGTCGTCATTTTGTGGCATCTCGGGGTGGAGGGGCCGCACCGGTTCAGCGATTTACAGAAGCTTTTTCCGAAAATTTCTCATAAAATACTGACCCAGCAGCTGCGCGAATTAATGGAGGACGGCATTGTCCACCGGGAGGTGTACCCCGATATCCCGCCGAAGGTGGAGTACTCGATGACGGAGCTTGGGATGACGCTTCTGCCGATTGTCGAGATGATGTACGAATGGGGAAAAATGCGGATCGAGCGGATCAGACAGGAGCTAAACCCGGATGGCGGCCTGGAATTAGCGGCGGACCAGTGCGAGGGAACCTGCAAAAAAGCCTGAACAAGCCACGCGGCTATAGACCGGAAAAAGCTTGAGCAGGTTACCTTTTGGTAACCTCTGTACAAAAAAGTGCATTCTTCACAAGGAATATCGGCGGCGCTACAATGGTTGTTGCGTGAAGATAACCTTGGGAGGGAAATAACGATGAGTAAAAAAGCACTGCTGATTATTCCGCCGGACCGCTTCAACGAGGACGAACTGTTTCATCCGAAGGCGGAGCTTGAGAACGCGGGCATCGCGGTAACAGTCGCCAGCACGAAGACAGGAGAAATCACCGGCGACAATCAGGGAAAAGTAAACGCTGAAGTCGTTTATTCCGACGTTTCCGCTAACGACTATGATGTGGTGGCCGTCATCGGCGGCTCCGGCACGATCGATTATCTGTGGGGCGACGACAACCTGATCCAATACTTGAAGCAGGCTTACGAGCAAAAGATCCTCGTGGCCGGCATCTGCGCAGGTTCTGTGGCGGTTGCGAAGACGGGTCTGCTGGCCGGACGCCAGGCGACCTGCTATCCGGTTGATGCCATGATTGATGAGCTGAAAGCCAACAGCGCCGACTATGTGGTGCAAAATGTGGTGGCGCATGACGATATCATCACCAGCAACGGACCGGACGGCGCGCGGGACTTCGGCAAGAGCCTCGTAGCGGCGCTTGCCTAATTACAGGCGCGAGCGTGTTTTGAACTCCGTCCGCCGGGTTGAACCGGCGGGCGGGGAGCCTGACGGTCAAGTTGCCGCCGGGGAGTATTATACGGCAGCGGATCATAAGAATCCGCTGCTTTTTGCGCTGGAGCGGGGCCGCGAACAACAGCAGCCGCCCCCACATTTTCCCTTCATGCCAAGTACATAAACCGTCGCCATCCGGCCATCCTAAACGGGAAAGAATAGTCCGCTTGAGAAGGAGTGGTCCTTATTTATGAGACATTATGAGTCCAGTATGCGTTCGAACAGCACGGTCGATCAGGCGGAGGATGCGGCGGCTAAACTGCATAACGCCGTTTCCCAGGCGATGAGCCATCCCACGGAGCAGGTAATCGAGCAGGCCGAGAACAGCCTGAAGCATGCGGAGCAGGCAGTCCGGCACGCGCCCGAAGGCTCGGTGCAGGGGCATGGCGTCGATCTGGCGGAAGAAATGCTGGCAACGGAGAAGGAACGGCTGGCCTCTTTGTCCAAACAAAACCGCTGATCCGCCGGGCAAATGGCCATGAGCACAGACATGGTTTAATAAAAAGTCAAAGGCTTCCGCCATCGGCGGAGGTCTTTTTTAATAGGCTGATTTTAGGATGCCCAGAAACGTTATTTTCAAGCGATGCAGGCGGATTTGGGGTATATAGTAGGAAACGGGTGAACGTTTGCCGCGTAAATAACGGTTAAAAAGGAGGCATGACGATGACGGAAATGACGCTGGGTTCCGGAGGGCTGGAAACGCAGGAGGAGCTGCGCTTGGCACTGGAAGAGGTCAGGAAATGGGAAAAGGAGCAGAGACAGCTGATGATTTGGGAACGGCTGACCCGGCTCCCGTTTAAGCTGCTGGACAAGCTTACCCCTAAGGTTGTTCATGAAAAAATAGGCCAGCTGCTGAATGAGCTGGGCGTCTACATTCAAAATGGCGGCAACTACCTTGTGGCAGGGCGCAAGGTGGGCGAGCTTGTGGGCGAGGTGAGCCGCGAGACTGGAGGCAAGGGTGAAGGCCCTTACCCGCTTGCGGTGATGGACGAAGCGGCGCGCCGCCTGTCCAAGAGCCGAAGCAATTTCGCCACGGCTCAAGGGGCGACTACCGGCTTCGGAGGCGTGTTTACGCTTGCGGCGGATATCCCTGCCATCCTCGGCCTGTCACTGAAGGTGATCCAGGAGATCGGCCTCTGCTACGGATTTAACCCATTGGAGAAGGAGGAGCGCATCTTCGCCGTCAAAGTGATGCAGCTGGCCTCAGCCGAGGCGGTCGGCAGACGGGCGATTCTGGAGGAGCTGGACCTGGAGCTCGGCAGCGACGGCCGGATTGGCGGCGGCGATGGGGCGGCGGTGTCCAAAATTCAGGGTTGGCGGGAAGTGATTGCCGCCTACCGCGATAACTGGAGCTCGAAGAAGCTGCTGCAGACGATTCCCGTCGCGGGGATGTTCTTCGGCGCATACACGAACCGGGAGATGCTGAAGGCGGTGGCGGAAGCGGCCATGATGCTGTACCGCAAGCGGAGAATACTGGCCAGGCTGGAGGAAGGCGGCGAAACAACTTAAAGCAAGATTTTTTTTGCCGGATTAAATTATGAAACAAAAGCCAGACTCCTATTCTGCTAACAAAGGAATCTGGCTCATAGTGAAGCTAAAGCGCCGCATATGTACTTTAATTTTAAGCTGCCCGAGAGAGGATTTGCCGGTCTTCCAGAATCGTTCTGGAACGTCCGTCTGCGGGAGCATATCCTTTTTCAATCAGTTCCTTAATGTAAATATTATTGTAGACAAAGGAAAATACGATCCCGGTTACGAAGGCGCCGATTCCAAGGGTAAATGAGCCGATAACCGCTTCGATGATTAACATGATGATTGCCCATTTCAAATCGCCCCGGAATAAAGCCGGTAAAAAGCCAAAAAAGAAGGTAGTCCAACTGAAGCCAACCTTAACCTCTTTAGTCAATCCCCCCGGATTCTTCAATACAACTTTCATTAGGTCACATCCTCAAAATAATTTAAAAAAGAAAGGAAAGTGGATCGCATAGTACTAGGATGGAAGGGTGATGATTGTTAGACTTTTCCCTTCAGTAAGTAAATAATACCATGAAAAATATGGGTCTTTATTATCATTTGTGTCGTTTAAAGTAAAATAAGTCTGAATAAACTATGACTTTTGGTCTAATCTTATCACAGGGATGCTGTTGCTCCTCATTTTTACAAAATGGTAAGGTGAGACGCATGAACCGCCTGCTGGGCTCTCGCATAGCTTATAGCATCAAGGCTATAAGTTAAGGGAGCGATTTCTGCCATGGGAATCCAGTTAACGGCAATCCATTACGTCTATTTGGCGTTTATCGTATTTATTATGGCGCTGCTGATCAGGCGGCGCGACACGACGATGATTTGCGTGGCCGGCATCTTTATCCTGGGACTCCTGGCGACGGAGACGCTCGGCGGTTCGGTATCCGGTGTGTTCAACTCCTTTGTCTACGCTACAAAAGAATTGATGGGAACGATTATGATCATTTCCATTATTGTGGCCATGAGCCGGGTGCTGATGATTACCGGCATCAACGAGACGATGGTGTCGCCGCTGACCCGGTTTCTGCGCACGCCGGCGATGGCGTATTGGGGAATCGGCATCATTATGCTGGTTACCTCCCTCTTTTTCTGGCCTTCGCCGGCTGTCGCTCTGGTTGGTGCGGTCCTGCTGCCGGTGGCGCTCCGGGTCGGCC
Source organism: Paenibacillus apii (assembly GCF_011043685.1). Lineage (NCBI taxonomy): Bacteria > Bacillati > Bacillota > Bacilli > Caryophanales > Paenibacillaceae > Paenibacillus > Paenibacillus apii. The sequence continues at coordinate 172,517 of NZ_JAAKGU010000002.1, forward strand.
TGCCCGCGCTCGGAGCGGCGATGGCCATGAATCTGTTCGGCCACGGCATCGCCCTCTCCGGCGACTACATTATCCAGGGGGCGCCGAAGCTGACGGCGGACGCCGCGGGCCTGCCGGTCGCCGGCGTAATGGAGGCGAGCGTTCCGCTCGTCGCGGTTATGGGAATCGTGACGACCGCCGCCGCCTTCTGGATGATGCGCAGGGATCAGAAGAAAGGGACCTGGAAAGACGGCCTCGTCTCGGCGGGGCGGACACCGGGCGTATTCGGGGAGTCTTCTTCCCCTCTTCATCCGGCCATTCTTCATCCCCGATTGAAAAAAGCGCTAGCCGTCCTCATTCCGCTGCTGTTTCTCGCCGATGTGGCGGCGATGTTCCTCCTGCGTCTTCAAGGCGGCGACGCGACCGCTCTGATCGGCGGCACCGCCGTCCTCATTTTAATCTTCGTCACCTTGCTTGCGCACCGCAATCGGGGACTTGAGCAGATCACCTCCTACCTCATCGACGGCTTCGTCTTCGGCTTCAAAGTCTTCGGCCCCGTCATTCCGATCGCGGCCTTCTTCTACCTCGGCGACTCCGCTTTCACCGAGCTGTTCGGCACCGTCCTCTCCGAAGCCTCGCATGGCATCGTCAATGACCTGGGCGTGGCGCTGGCGAACTCCGTCCCGCTGAACGGCATCGTCGGCGCGGTCACACTGACCGTCACCGGTGCAATCACCGGTCTGGACGGTTCAGGATTCTCCGGCATCTCGCTTGCCGGTTCCGTCGCGCATCTGTTCGCCGCCGCCATCGGATCCGGCGCCGAGACGCTGACGGCGCTTGGCCAGATCGCCGCCATTTGGGTCGGCGGCGGCACGCTCATTCCCTGGGCGCTCATCCCGGCGGCGGCCATCTGCGGTGTCAGCCCGTTCGAACTGGCGCGCCGTAACCTCAAGCCTGTGCTGATCGGCCTTGCCGTCACCACTGTAGTCGCCATGTTTCTCGTCTGACTCCATCATTTTTCGCCTTCAAACGACAGCGGCGTTCTCCTAGAGGCGACGCATGGCGACGCGATTCTACAAATGATAGTTCTGTTTAGAACTACTAATATGGTGGCGCCCCAACAAATGACCGACAGCCAATGACCGACAGCCAATGACCGACAGCCAATGACCGACAGCCAATGATCGGTGAAGAGAAAAGGTGTCCACGTCATGCCAAGAAGCCTAAGTGTCTTGGCATGGCCCTTTTTTCTTTGCCAAAGTTGTACAAGCGTCGGCAGGCGGAAAGGCTGAAATGAAGAGGGCCGAAGCGCATTGACCGGGAACGCGCGGTTCATCTGGCGGAGCCTGCCGGGCCTGTGCTATGATGATTTCCTGAACGAAGAAAAGGAGCGATATACATGCTTGAAATATCGAGTTACACAGCCGAGCAGGTCCCGGACCCGTTCGGTATTATTGCGGGAAACCGTTATGAGTTCATGATCAACCTGGTCGTCCCGGAAGAGGACGAGCTGTACTCGGAGAACGGGGTCACCGTGCGGGTCATTGTCAAAGAGGATGGTGGAGAGGTAAGCGTCGTAACTTACGATCTGATCGAAACGACGACGCAGAAGCTGCTCGACTTCGATTTGGAAGATGACGAAGAGGGAGAGCTGGAAGCCTTTTGCAAGGAACATCTGCCGGAAAGTTAATCTCCTGCTGCGCCGGATACCTTTTCAACCGGATATCTTTTCAATAAGTACTGATTGTATAGGCGGTATCTATCGGGAATATTGCTTACAAGTCTTGGACGGCCAATCACCTCGGGGGTATAGTAGAAGGAAATATTCTACATAACGAGGTGCCCGTTCGTGATCCAAACCGTGCTGTCCACGCTGCTTGAAGTCATCGTCCCTTTGTCGATCCCGGTTATTTCCGGCGCGCTGCTGGAACGCTTTAAGCGTCTGGACACGAAGCCGCTGCTTACTCTGTACCTGTATTTTTTAAGCCCGGCCATTATTCTAGATACGCTGTTACACGCGGAAATTTCATTTGATGATATCTATTTGACGCTAGCGTTCTCCTTATCGAATCTGCTGGTCCTCTGGGGAGCGGCGGCGGCGATGGGCCGGGTGTTGAAGTTCTCCTCGCAGGACAGGGCCGGGCTTACGCTGGTTTCCACCTTTACCAACAGCGTGAACTACGGCCTTCCGCTCGTACTGCTCGCCTTTGGTCAAGCGGGACTCGATAAAGCCTCCGTGTATGTCATTGGCCAGATGATTATCGTCAACACGATCGGGATTTATTTTGCGGCCCGGTCCCATTTTTCCGTGAAAAATGCCGTTAAATCGGTGTTCTCCCTCCCCGCGATCTACGCCGCCATACTGGCGATGCTGCTCCGGGCCTTTCACCTGCACCTGCCGGCTGAAGTGGAGAAGGGAGTTACGATGGCGGCGGGCGCATACTCTCCGGTAGTGCTGGCCATTCTGGGCGCGCAAATGATGAAGGTCGGCATGCTGCCCGGGGTCAAGAGAGAACGATCGGTGTTCTGGACGGGAATCGCGATGCGGGTACTGGCGGGACCGCTGCTTGCGCTGGTCATATTGGCTTTGCTCGGGATTACGGGAACGCTCCATTCGGTGCTCTTTATCCTTGCTTCCATGCCGGTCGCGGTTAACGGGGTTGTTCTGGCGGAACGCTATGGAGCATCCCCGTCAGTCGTTTCCCGCTGCATTCTTTGGACGACGTTGTCCTCCTTCCTGGTGCTGCCCATGCTTATCGTGGCAATTGCTTAGGTAAAGCTCCGGCAGAGAACTTCAAACTCCTGTTTTCCGGTGAAACGGTGCATCCTGAAGAAGGAAGCCCGTTTCTTTTTGACATGCAACCAAAAGGTTCTATATAATGATAAAGCGAAACCAAAAGGTGTTATATTCAAAGGCGAAAGAGGGATAAGCAAAATGGAAGACAACCGGGGGAACAATCTGCCGGACGTGGTGCAGACCGTTGTTATCAATGCGCCGATCGGCAAGGTATGGGAAAAAGTATCGACAGCGGAGGGGATCGCGCAGTGGTTTATGCCAAACGACTTTCAGGCGGAGCTCGGCCATGAATTTCATCTGCAGTCACCTTTCGGCCCGACACCGTGCAAGGTAACGGAGCTTGATCCGCCGAACAGTCTGGCTTTTACCTGGGATACCGAAGGCTGGACCGTTTCTTTTTTATTGAAAGAGCTGGGCGATCAGACGGAATTTACGCTGGTTCACGGCGGGTGGAAGCAGCCGGACGAGCTCATTGGTAAAGCGAACGAGAAAAGCTCGGTCATTCATGGCCGGATGGCGGGCGGCTGGGCTGCTATTGTGCAGGAGCGGCTGAAAAAGGCGGCCGAGGCTTAATATGGCGGCGGCGGAGAAGCATGATGTGTTTCAGGCGATTGCCGATCCGACCCGCCGGCAGGTGCTAAAGCTGCTTTCCGAGAAGGAGAGGCCGATCTCCGAGATTGCCGCCCATTTTCCGGTAAGCCGTACGGCTATTGCCAAGCATCTGCAAATCCTGTCGGAGGCGGAGCTGGTCATCGGCCGCAAGGCCGGCAGGGAGAAGCTGTACCGCCTGCACCCGGAACCGCTGCGGGAGCTTCAGGATTGGCTGTCGTATTACGAACGGTTCTGGAGCAACAAGCTGTCCATTCTGAAGCATATCGTCGAAAATGAAGAATAAACGAAACCGGCCATCCGCAAGCATGATCGCGAATGACCGGTTTTTTTTGGCAGAACAACTTCTGGTCTGTCCACTTATTCAAAAGGATAGGTGATGCCCCACTGCCCTCTGACATTGCTCATGATATCCATTACGTCCAGGGACAGCTGAAGCGTAGGGCTGCCGCCCGACTGGATGGCCTGCTCCATATGCTTGATTTCATACTGAAGGGCCGCTTCCGTCTCTCCGGCTTCGACCGTTTCCGTCGTTCCGTCCAGATATTGAATGACGGCTTTGGAGGCGCGGGGGAAGTTATCGACGGTAATGAAGCCGTTCTCTCCGGCGACGACGCCTCTTTTCGGCATTTTGGCGCGCATCGTCAGTGCGACGACGGCCATCTCGTCGGCTTTGTTCTTCAGAATAATGCCCGACTGTTCGTCGACTCCGGTCTCGAACGGCTTGACGGTAGTAAGTACCTCATGCGGCTGTTCGGACAGGAAATAACGGGCGAACGACAGGGCATAGGTGCCGATGTCGAGCAGCGCTCCCCCAGCCAGGTCTTTACTAAAGAACCGGTTGTTCACATCGTATTCCTTATGGCTGCCGAAGGAGACCTGGATCATTTTGAGCGGGCCGATTTTGCCGCTGTTCAGAATTTCCCGGAGCTTGGTGTACAAAGGCATGTGGTAGATCGTCATCGCTTCCGCCACGACCAGCCCTTTCTCTTCGGCCAAGGCTGTAATTTCCCGCAGCTGGGCGATATTGACAGTGATCGCCTTCTCCGCAAGCACGTGCTTGCCCTGTTTCAGGCTTTCGATTATATATTCATAGTGATTGCTGTGCGGCGTGGAGACGTAGACGGCGTCGATTTCGGGGTCCTGCAGCATTTCGTGATAATCACCATAGGCTTTGGAGACTCCGAACTTTTCGGCGAAGCTCTGCGCTTTATCCAGACTGCGCGATCCTACAGCATACAGCGTGCCGCCGTATTGCTGCATCGCTTCGGCGAAGTCTTGGGCGATTCCGCCCGGCCCAATAATGCCCCATTTGATTGTACTCAACTCAATCCCTCCGTTTCGCTTGTTTGAACCTGAGTTCGACTACCTCACATAGTGCACATATGTGCTAAACAAACAAAAAAGGTGCTAAACATTTCCCTAGAGTATATAACCGGGAGGGATATCTGTCAATTCTGTGAGAGCTTGCTGTGGGGAGCTTGCCTAGGGGCAGCGCAAGCGCAAGGAATGCCTTCAACCGGACGGTTATTGGTGGGGAAAATGCCCTTGTAACGATAAAGCATACCGTGTAATATAAAGGGCGTGCTTTTTTCAAAATGTAACGATAAGGAAAGAACAATTGAACTCATATAATCGTGGGAATATGGCCCATAAGTTTCTACCGGATGACCACCGCAATTGTCCGACTATGAGTGAACAGCGCGACCCGGGTTTATAGGCGGAGCGGACACGCCTGCCGTGTTACACCATAAGGGACATCACCCGGAGGGGCAGATTCACTTGAGAGAAACGCTCAAGGAATCTGTCCTTTTTTGCTTTTTGCAAAGGAAAGGGAGATTTCAGGCCCAAGCTGCGCTTGCGGGGCTATTTCAGGTTTCCGAAAAGGAAGAAGGAGCGGAAGAAGCAGAGATGAAAGTGTTGGAAGAACGTATTAGACAGGAAGGACAGATTTTGTCGGATACGGTGCTGAAGGTGGACTCGTTCCTGAATCATCAGGTCGATACCGGATTGGCGCTTGAAATCGGGAAGGAGTTCGGCCGGATCTTCGGCGGCAGACCGATCACCAAGGTGTTGACGATCGAGGCGAGCGGCATCCAGTTTGCCATGGCGGCGTCAATCGCGCTAAGCGTACCGTTTGTGTATGCCAAGAAGAAGAAAGCCGTGACCCTCTCCGAGCAGGTCTATTCGGCGCCGGTTCACTCGTTCACGCGTCAGGAATCGTATCAAGTCTGCATTTCGCAAAAATATCTCGGCCCCGGCGACAAAGTGCTCATCGTCGACGATTTCCTCGCCACGGGCGCGGCCCTGGTGGGCCTGGTCGATATCGTGCGCGAAGCGGGAGCCGAGCTGCTGGGCGTCGGCTGCGTCATCGAGAAGTGCTTTCAGGAAGGACGCGGGCTGCTGGAGGAGATGGGCGTGGAAGTTCATTCCCTGGCCCGGATTTCGGCGATGGCGCCGGGAGAAGTGCATTTTATCGAAAATGAGGAAATTACCGGGGGCCTTTCGAAGACGAAGGATGCCCGGGAAATGATGGCTCCGGCCGCCGTGCAGGAAGCGCAGCAGGCCTGATTGCCTTTGAGGCGTAGTAATATAGCATCAGATTGAAATTAACGGATATGTTCCCTTAAGGACGGTATCCGTTTTTTCTGCTGAATCCCCGGATATGCAATCGGTGAGCTCAGGAATCATGGTGGCACTTGTAACGCGCGGTCTCCTCTAAAGCGCTGCCGGAGAACGAGATCATGAAACTTTTCCCAGGTAATTTCGTCCAACTATTATGAAAGGTACATGAAGAGGAGGTTGGTAAGAATGAGAACTGGCAGACTGGCGGCCGTTGTTCTGGCTGCGATGCTCGGCTGGGGCGCAAGCACGGCGTTTGGAGCGGAGGTTTCCCCGATTTTGTTGAATTATAAGAATTTGGATCTTGCAAGCAAGGCAACCGTCTCGGCGGGAACAACATGGGTTCCTCTCAAAACCTTTGCAATGGATATGGGATATTCGGTCGTATGGAACCAGGCATCCAAAACGGCCGTTTTGACGCGTCCAAGGCGGCAGATTACCGTAACGGCTGGCTCCAAAGTCGCCAAAGTGAATGGAACCGCATTTCAGCTTGCGAAGCCGGTACGGATTGTGGCAGGCACCGTCTATATTCCGCTTGTAAGCGGAACAGGCGCGCTGGGAGGAAGAATCGGGCGTGATCCGGATAGAGGCAATGTGAATATCATCGACGAGGCGCGGTTTGTCACGGCAGCCGTCCCTGATATGACGTATTGGGTATCGCTGCATACGGGCGAAGTCTACATCTCCCCTTCCGCCTCGGGACAGCCGGCGCTTCTGGGCAAGCTGCCTCTGATTGAATCATCGTATATGCATAATCTGGAGATAAAGACAGTGGCCCGGGGAACGCATTTGCTTGTGTTAAGCGACAACCACTACGCCATGTTCAATAATTTCAGCAATGTATACCAGACGGTGATCCGGGACGGCAAAATCGTTAAGCAGATGGACTTTCATCTCATGGCTCCGGCCTATTCGGAAGATCCGAAGGTCTCGTCCACACAGCTGTATATAAGGGACGACGACAGCGTGCAGTATATTAACGGCGACGGCAGTCTCGGCAGGCTGTATGACATAGAGGCGCTTACCGGACAGGGCGGCAAGTTCACCGTCGAATATGCCGCTCCCGATGCGCTGATCCTCCGCTTCATCGATACGTCGCACTTGTATTTAATTCAAAACGGCACGGATGCCGCCGTCAATCTGAACAAGGAACTGGTTACGCCCGAAGATTGGAAGGACTGGGAGAAGTCCGACGGCCAAGACCCCTACGTGCTGGCAAGAATGCTTATTCTGACCAAGCGCGACGGGAACCGGCTGACGCTGACGTACCGTTCGCTTGCGAACGACAAGAGCAGAACGGTGATGTACAGCTTGTCGCCCGAATAAAACGGATGAGGTTATTCCGCCCCGGTATCCCAGTGGCTGGATCATACGGCTGTGCCGGAAGCCAAAACAGCGACAGATATGGACAAATCGTCCAAACCTGTCGCTGTTTTTAACTTTAGAAGATCCAAAGAATCACAATAACGATTAATGCAATAATAGCCAATCCGATAAGCAAATCCGTTACCTGTCTCCAAAAGCCGCGGACGCCTTCTGTATGAAGTTTTTTCTCATTGACATCATGATTAGCTTTATGACCGCCGGGGTCTGTGGAATTTGCAGGGGGTCCTGGATTAAAGAAGTCACTCATTTGAACATCTCCTTTACCATGATTATACCACCATAATATTCCATTATTAAAACTTATGGGATTTAAGAACAGCGGCCCTTTCTTCAGTTTGAAATGCAGGGCGCTTTATTAACGTATTTCGTTTCGTGGATCTGGCCGATGAGATATTTCGCGATGTCCGAATTTGTAATGCGTCTTCCCGGAATGTCCCTTAGATTTTCCTTGATATGGCCCGTTTCCAATCCCTCCACCACAAAAGGCAACCGCACCAGAGTCCATTGAATATCGCTTTGAACGAGCAGCTCCAGTTCCTTTTTGCGGTCCGAGATCATCTTGCCGTATAGCATGGCGAACAGGGCGGAGACGATCCGGCTTGATAACGACTTCCTGTCGCCCTGGACGTCCAGCGATCCGCCAGCAACCCCTATGTACCGGGTAATTCCGTACTCCCCCATGACCGTGAGGACAGTATGGGTGACGCTGCTGTAATGCGGTTCGGCTCTTACAGGCTGCCCGAAGGTGTTAATCACCGCGTGGCAGCCCTCCAGCAGAGAGCGAATGTCCCGTGCATTTTGGGCGTCTCCGGTAATCACCTGCAGTCGGCCGTCTTTCATGTTCACTTTATCTGGATTCCGGGCAAGCATACGAACACTGTAGCCGCTCTCCAGCGCTGTTCGCGCGAGATAACGGCCTGCTTTGCCTGTTCCTCCGATAATGGCTATCGCCTTCCGTTGTTCCAAACAGTTGATCCTCCTTATTAAAAAGTGTACATCTGGCAGCGCGCCCGATCACAGGCCATCTTTTGAAACGCCGGTTCCCTTGGAGAGCTGAGCCTCGAGCTGCGGGCTGCCAGAATTCCCTGCTTCGCGTCTTCCTTCGGTCAGGTTTAGCCCCGCTACACCCGCGATGATGAGCAGGATGCAAATGATTTTGATAAGCGACATTCGTTCACCGAACAGTACCCAGCCGATCCCTGCCACCAAAGCGGTTCCCGCGCCGGACCAGATCGCGTAGGCGACACTGACGGAGACACCTTTCAGCGCCAGATTAAGCAGGGTCAGGCTAATCAAATAACAGACCGCGAGCAGAACGGAAGGCACAAGCTTCGTAAAACCCATGGACAGCTTCATGAATGTGGTCCCGGCCACCTCTGAGGCTATTGCGGCTAGCAGCAGCAACCAGTGCATAATCTCACCTCTTCCTTATCCCGTCTATCATAATGTCAACCATTTCATCCAGCGCTTGTCTGAGCGTTATCGCGATCCCGCCCGCGGAGGATTGCTCCATTAACCGGTACAGTCCCCCGATGTACAGCTGAATGAACAGGGCTTTATTGAAATCTTCAAGCAGTCCTTCAGCCTGAGCCGCCGCAAGCATTTGGGTCACACCATCCCATTGTTCCGTCAAAAAAGAATCCACAATGCTCCATACATTCGGGTAATAACGCTGCAGCTCGTGCAGACGCTTGATATCGAAGAACTGGAAGTCGCGCGGAAAAAGGACGAGCAAGGCTCTCAGCTTATCCATTGTTCCCAGCTTCGGGTCACTCACGATCGACTGCTCACTCTGCGCGAGCTCATCGATGGCCAGCCGAACCATATCCAGAATCAGCTCTTCTTTGGACGAATACACCTGGTAGATCGTTTTGGTGCTGAGCCCGCAGCGCTTCGCCATATCCGCCATTGTAAAGCGGAAGCCGGACTTGTAAATCTCCTGCCGGGCCTCGGCGAGTATTCTTTGTTTCAACAGCAGCCCTCCCTTCTCTCAATGGGAAACGCAGAAAATATTTTGTTTTAATTATTTTATTTGAACCAAAACTGTATTGTCAAACGTGACTCCCAGAGATCAACCTGTTCTGCCAGTGAAAAAAGATTGCCTACGGTAGGACGAACGCATTATTCTATTATGGGAAGGTTTTACATTCTCCCGGCAGTTTCCATGAAACATTAGGCGGAATTTCCCCGTATTAGAGGATAATCGAATCATGAAGGGAAGGTTGTTCGCTTGGACAATGGAATGAGCGTTATTTTATATGAAAAAATGCCGGACGGCGCACTGAATGCGATCGAAGAACGCGTATGGAACGCCACTATGATCGCCGCGCTGGAGCATGTCAATTATTTGGTGGTCGGCGGCCGCGAATTCGAAACGGTGGAGGGCAGGCTCAATTTGGATGAGGGCAAGCTTGAGCTGCTGCTCGTTCCGATGCGGACCGAATAGGCAGAAGATTAACATTCAAGGGAGGCACCCGCTTTGGGTAGAGACAATGAAAGAGGAAAGGAATCGCTTAAGGAACAGGAGCCGGTTGTGAGCGGCAAGCCGGTTCGCGTGCTGTCTACCTCGCTCGGAATCGCTTTGTTGGCCAATGCGCTGTTCGTTCCGGGCGCTTCGACGGCAAGTTCGTCGGCTGACGAGCCGACTCTGGTATCCTGGTCCACAGACGAGGTCAAGGCCTATTTCGATAAAAATGTGGACTGGAACATCCCGTACCCGGATCAGAAGGAGGAGGACACGGCTCAGCCCACCCAGGCTCCGGGTGTGAACTCGTCGAACGGGACGACGGTCATCAACAACTACGGCGGCTATAACTCCGGCTTCGGCTGGGATGATCTGCTGCTGTATCACATGCTGTTTGGCGGCGGTTCCAGCTATTCGCCAAGCCGATGGTATGAACATCGCAAAGCCTATTATGGAGGCACGCGTACGGTCTATAAACCGCGTACTTATAACAGCACGACGTTTCAGAACAAGCCGGTGGCCGGCTCTGTGGTGAAGCCGAAGACCTCCACCTCCACGACAGGCACCATTACGAGACGGTCGACGTCTTCCAAGGCGGGCGGGATCGGCGGCAAGTCGAGCGGCCTAAGCTCGTCCGGTTCGTCGTCCAGCTCAAGATCGTCGGGCCTTGGGTCCAGCTCCCGGTCCAGCTCGGGCAAGAGCGGCGGGTTCGGGTTCGGCGGATGACGGAGCCCGTATTTCAGTGGCTGGAGCATTCCGGCGAAGACCGGGCCTCCAGAGTGGAGGAGCTGGGGCGCCTGGGCTTTGCCTGGGCAGACCTCGAGGACGAGGAATATTGGCTGGACGGAGTCGCCGTTATGAGAGAGGACACCTACCGGGAGCTTGAGGAGGCTTCCTCCCGGCTGTGGGCCATTCTCGACAAGACCGCGCGCTATATTCACCGCAGGCACGACCTGTACGCGCTGCTCGCCATCCCGGAAGTACTGTGGGAGATGCTGGACAGCGCGCCGCTCGCTCCGCCCGGGCTGATCAGCCGGTATGCGCGGTTTGACTTCGCTATTGATGAGACAGGCAGCATCAAGCTGTTGGAGCTGAACGCCGACACGCCGACCGGTTATGTAGAGGCGTCCATTGCGACGCCATGGATATGCGCGCAGGCGGGCATTCCCACCGTGAATGGCGGGATGCCGGAGCTGGTTGCCGCGGCCTGGGGCGAGGAACGGCCGGATACCGCCGCCTGCGTGAACTACGGAAGCCATCTGGAGGATTCCGGCACGATCGAAGCGCTGGTCCGTCACAGCAGACTCGCGATCCAATGCGTCGACTGCCTGGAGCTTACAATTGAAGATGGAACGGTAAGAGACGGGCAGGGCCGTGTGATTCACCGGATGTTCGCTCTGTACCCGAAAGAGTGGATGGCGGTGGATGAGGGCGGCGACGCCTTGGCGTATGCTGTAGAGACCGGCCAGCTCACGCTGTTTAATCCGCCCCCCAGCATTTTGCTTCAGTCCAAAGGGCTGATGGCGGCAGTCTGGGGCATGTATGAGCTGGGCTTTTTGTTCAGCGAAGAAGAGCGGGAGGCCATCGCCAAATATATTCTGCCTACGTACAACAAGCCGGTGTTCTCGGGAAACTTCGTGTCCAAATCAATGTTCGGCCGCGAAGGCGGCTCTGTGCGTATGTATGACGAATCCGGCAGCCTGGAGCTTGAGGATGAGGACGGCTTCGACAGCAGCGTGCTGTTCCCTTCCGTCTATCAGAAGAGGGCGGAGCTTGCGAGGATTCACACCTCTAAGGGCGAGCTGCACCTGCTTACGGGCATGTTCATGATCAACGGCCGGCCCTGCGGTCTGCTGGGGCGGGGCGGCGGGCCCATTACCGGAAATACAAGCCATTTTATTGCCATGGGAGTGAGAGCAATTGCGCAAGAATAAGGATAAGACGCTGGGAGCGGGCCCAAGCGGGCTTCGGGGAAAGCGGCCGCCCCGCGCGGCCCTTCTGCTGCTGATTATCGCGGCGGTGCTGGCGCTGGCCGGCTGCTCCGATAATCCGGGCAGTGTATTTTCAACGGATTCAAGTGCGACGTCGACCAGTGATGTAGCCCGGGTGCCGTGGGATTACCGGGTTGTGGAGGGGACGGTCGGCGATCTGATCGGCAGCGATATGACGATTCTGCCGAACAACGAGATGCTGCCTAACGACGGCAATTACGCGACCGGGGACAAAATCTATACCCTTCAATACATGGACGCCGAAATTACGACGGATGCCGATCAGAAGAATCAGGTCCGCCTGTCTTCCTGGTCCACGATCAAATCCTACAAGGATCTGAAATCGGCGACCGATGATCTGAAGAATCTGAAGGTATCGGTAACAACGGACGTCGATCTGATCGGCGTATACAAGACGAAATACAAGGACAAGACAAGAAACTTTGCCGTCGTGGAGCTGCCATCGGGAAACCGGATTAAGCAGCCGATCGACGATAAGCGCTACACCGCGATGGAGAAGAAGAAGACGGTGCAGGTCGTGCTGGAAGAGGTTCACGATTTTGCCGATTATGATTTGGCTTATGCAAAATTTCGGGGGTGGGCGAATTGACGGTCGTTATCAATATTCTGGTTAGTGTCATTTTCATCATCGCGCTTCAATTGCTGGGGATGCTGATCTTCAGCTGGATGACCCCGTTCAAAGATATGGAGGAGCTGAAGAACGGCAATGTTGCCGTAGGTCTGGCGCTCGGCGGGAAATTTCTGGCGACCGCGATAATTCTCGGCGTGGCGGCTTATACGAACTCCTCGATCTGGTTTATGGCGCTCTGGTTCGCCGTCGGGTATGTCTGTCTAGTGGCAGCATACTGGATTTTCGAGCTGGTCACGATCGGCTTTAGAATCTCCGACCATCTGAAGCAGGGCAATGTCGCGGTGGGAACGCTGCTGTGCTTTGTTTTTATCGGAACCGCGTTTGCGGTCAGCAGTCTGATTATTTAACCATTTGAAGGCCCGCAGGGCTGTCCCCGTATTATGCGGCGGGCGGCTTTGCGGGCTTTTGCGGAACATCCGGGGAGGGTGACTGCCATTCACTTTTTGTTAAAGCTGTCTACTATGATGACCAACGTCAGGAAAAGAACGATCGGTCTGAGCATTCTCTTGTTTGTCGGGATCAGTGCGACGGTTGCCTTCCTCCTGGAACCGGATACGTTCGGCAGCTGGTTCAATTCGTTCTATTGGGTGATGACGACCATGGCGACGGTCGGATACGGGGACTTTTTTGCGAAGACCGTCATCGGCAAAATATTTACGATTTTTCTATACATTTTCGGCATCGGGCTGCTTAGTTTGGTGATCGGAAAGGTTATCGACGCAATCGCGGAAATTGGAAGGCAGAGGAGGGCGGGGAGGTTGCCGTTTTTTGGAGAGGATCATGTCATTCTTATCAATTGGAGCAAAAAGGCGCAGGCGGCGGTAGGCGAAATTCTCAGCTATACGCCGGACGGTCACATCGTTGTTATCGACGAATCGGGTCAGCATCCGCTGGAGCAGATGAAGCAGGTTCATTTCATCAGCGGCGACCCTTCCTCCGACGATATTTTGGTGAAGGCGGGACTCGCCAAGGCCAAGGCGGCGATTATTTTCGGCGATATCCGGATCGACGAGCCCGCGCTCGTGGACGGCAAATCGCTGCTGATCGCTTCCAGCATTGAACGCATTGCGCCGGATGTACATACCACGGTGGAAATCATGCAGGAGAAGAACGTACAGAACTTCCGGCATGTCCGGGTCAACGACTTCGTCCTGTCGCATGACGCCGTCTCCCGGCTGGCGGTAAGAGCGGCGCTGCAGGAAGGGAATCCCGAGGTCATCACGCAGCTCATCAGCCGCTCCCATGGCGACGATATTTACGAGGTGCCGGTAGACCGGTCGTGGAAAACCTACGGGGACGCTTTCCAGGGCCTGCTGCGCCAAGGAGCCACCCTGATCGCCGACCGCCATGATCTTGGCATCAACCGCAGGCTGGACGATCCGATTCCGGCGGATGCGAGGCTGTATATCGTCTCCGACGAGGCCACCTACCGGAAAATCGCGGGCAAAACGGGATAACGGCAATGAAAGAACTTCCGCTTGAGAAAGGAACAGGAGCGCTATGGCCAGTATCAGAACACTGAACGAGGTGCCGCTGAGTACGGCGCTGGAAGCATGGAATATGGGTTTTGAGGACTATTATGTTGATTTGTCGATGAAGGAGCCGGCATTTGTCTCCCGGCTGCACAATGAGGATCTGCTGCCCGAGCAGTCCATCGTGCTCTTCGACGGTGAACGGCCGGCGGGCCTAACGCTGAACGGCATCCGCATGGTGAACGGAAGCAAGGTGGCCTGGAACGGGGGGACCGCCGTCGCCCCCTTTTATCGGGGCAAGGGAGGCGGGCGCCAGCTGCTGGAGGAGAGCATCCGGCGCTACCGGGAGGAAGGCGTCGATCTGGCGACACTGGAAGTATTCGTGCAGAACGCCCCGGCCATTGCGCTGTATGAGCGGTGCGGCTATGTGAACAAGGGCATGACGCGGTTTTACGAGCGGCCCGCCGGAGCCCAGCCGTCATCAGGGGGCGCGTCTCTTGAGGCGGCCGCTCGGATTGAGGTTCGGGAAGCCGACGTGGCCGAGGCGTCGTCGCTTACCTTCTACCGCCACCGCGGGCCGTGGCAGACGCATTGGCTGAGCCTGAAGGGCGGGCGCTGCCTGATCGCGGAGCAGGAAGGACAAGCCGCAGGGTATCTTCCGTTCCGGCGGATTTATTCCGGGACCGGTGAGTTGTCCGCGCTGCTGATTTATCCATGCGGCGTGGCAGGAGGCCGCCCGGACACGGAGGAGATCGCAGATACGCTGTTGTCCCGGCTGCTCTCCGGAACCCCGGACGGTACGGGAGCAAGAGCAGTTCATATTCCGGCCGCCGACGCCTTTTTTACTGCTGCACTGGAGCGAGCCGGTTTTGTCCCGGCACATGAGCTGCTGTATATGGAGCTGGCGTTGACGGACACCGTGCCATCATAGGTCCGCCCCGGTATTTTCCGAAGTTTTTCACGAAAGCGGTCATTTTGTTGAAAGCTTTATCCAAAAGTAGGGTAAGTTAATAAAGATGTCTATTTTATTTAAGAAAGAGGGAGTTACGATGAGAGAAGGCATTCATCCGAAATACCAGCCGGTCATTTTCTATGATGCCAGCGCGGATTTTAAATTTCTGAGCGCTTCCACCAAGTCTTCGAACGAGACGATGGAGTGGGAGGACGGCAAGACGTATCCGGTGATCCGGGTCGATTCCAGCTCGGCTTCCCATCCTTTCTATACCGGAAGACAGAAGAATATCGACACCGGCGGCCGCATCGACCGCTTCAATCAGCGGCTGAACTACAAGAAATAACGCCAAAAGCATATATCAGCCCAAAAGGACCAATCGTTTCAGGCTTCGGCCGTCTGCGGTTGGTCCTTTTTTTCGTTAGTCCTATCCTCAGGCTATATCTTGCGGAACAATGATCTCCAGCCGAACACCTGCACCCG
Source organism: Paenibacillus apii (assembly GCF_011043685.1). Classification (NCBI taxonomy): domain Bacteria; kingdom Bacillati; phylum Bacillota; class Bacilli; order Caryophanales; family Paenibacillaceae; genus Paenibacillus; species Paenibacillus apii. The sequence continues at coordinate 187,924 of NZ_JAAKGU010000002.1, forward strand.
GACGAGCAGCTTGCTCAGCCAGTACGCCAGCACATACAGGAGAAGAAACACCAGCACCAAGGGGCGGAATACGACCCAAAGCACGATCCAGACGAAAAAAAACTGCCAATTGCGAAGCCGTTTCTTCATGATTAACGGCAGGAGCAGCACGCGGTAGAACCAGTATTTCTTCTGCAGGCTGTTCAAATACTCGCGGCGGATTTGCTCGTCCGTAGGGTCGATGCGGACCGCGTTCTTCATGAACTCGATCTCTTTGGCGTAATCGCCCCGTCTTTCCGCCGCCCAGGCGAGATAGAGAAAGGTCTGGTCGTCTTCGGGATCGTAGAACAGCGCCATGCGCTCCGACGAGAGCGAGCCTTCGACATCGCGTGAGTTGGCGCGCAGATAGCTGTCGGCTGCGAGGAACAGGGAGCGGTCCGGAGCAAGCCGGAGGGCAAGGTCCATTTCCTCCCGGGCCGCCTGGAAGTCTCCCTTTTTATGGTAAATATTGAATTTGAGAAAAGGATAATAGCTTTCCAGCGGATCAATCCGCTGCCCTTCCGCCGCCGCTTCCAGAAACAGCGCCTCATTGCCCTGCGAATACAGCGATACGGCCCGCACGAACCAGCCGAGCGCGTTCTCCGGATCGCAGCGGAGAGCCTCCGCCGCCCAATGCAGAGCGTGGTCATAACTGCCGGCTTTCATGTGGATTTGCGCCAGCATTCCGTACGCATCGGCGTTCTCCGGATCTTCGCGTATCCACTTTTCCGTCTCCTCAATGGCCTCCGCGAAGCGCCGCCAGTTCATCAGCTGAAAGGCCCGCTCATAGTGGAAGCCGTCAGGGCTGTGCAAGCTCACGGGCATCACCGCCTGTTCATTTGATTCGGTGGGTCTTCACGTATTCCAGCACCTGCTCGTAATCTTTGTTGATATCGCTGAAGGTCGCGTAGTTCTTGGCTGTAGAGAACCAGTCGAGCGTCGTCGGTTTGCGCCCCTCGATGCTCGCCTTCATATCTTTGTCCGTAATCGGCTGGATGCTGCCGCTCTCAAGCGAACGCTCGATCACCCGCTCCACCGCATCTCTGACAATCTGCTCCAGATCGGCGCCCGAGAAATGCGACGTCATCTCGGCCCAGCGTTTCAGGTTCAGCCCTTCCTGCGGCTTGCCCTGAAGCTTCAGGCCGAGGATAAGCTCCCGCTCCGTAGACTCGGGCGGCGGCACGAATAACAGATGGTTGAACCGCCCCGGCCGCCGAAGCGCCGAATCCAGATACCATGGGGTGTTCGTCGCGCCGATGACGAGCACCTCATGGTTGAAGGACTGCAGTCCGTCGAGCTCGATCAGGAGCTGGTTGACCAGCATACGGTTATGGTGCTGATGCATATGATGGCGGCTTCCGCCAAGCGCGTCGAGCTCGTCGATGAATAGGACGCAGGGCTTTTCCTGTCGCGCTTTTTCAAAGAAATCATGCAGATTATGCTCGCTTTCTCCGATGTACATGGAAAGAATGGCCTGCAGCTCGACATGCAGGAAGTTGGCGTTGATCTCCCCGGCGATCGCCCGGGCAAGAAACGTCTTGCCGCAGCCCGGAGGCCCGTATAGCAGGAGACTGCCTCCCGCCGTCTTTCCGAAGGCCTGGAACATTTCCGGCTGCTGAAGCGGCAGAATAAAGTTCAGGCGGATTTTTTTCTTGAGTTGTTCCATTCCGCCGACATCCTGAAAGGTAACCTGCGGCTGCTCGGTTTCGACAAGGCTGCTCTCGTCCCCGTTGAACGAAATCACCTTGAGTTTTGGTCTGATCCGGTTCTTATCCTGCTCGTCATGAGGCACGGCATTCACGCCCTTTCACCCAAAAGCGCCTACTGCTGCTGAGAAGCGTTCCTAATGAACGTGTCACAGTACAGAGGACGCAGCTTATCTAGTATTATAAGCAATCAAAAAAAGGGACGCAATTTGCCCGGTTCCTCCAAGGCTTCGCTGTATGCAGGCGGGGGGCTTATGCTACAATGGGTTTGCAGTTCCAAGCAGGAAGGATGAACACATATGAATCAACCCATAAACGAGCGGGAAATGATCGCCTATATCGCGGGCAAGACGAAAGCCGATTCCCAAGCGATCACGCTTATTTTGAAGCATGAACAGACGTATATTAACAGCGCCAAGGCGAACGCCAAGGGAGAGGTCGACATCGACAGCGACGATCTGGTCGATTATGTGCTCAGCCGCCGCGACGTCAAGCTGGACGAGCTGACGGTCGAGCGGATACTGGATGCGGAGATGGACTACCTGATGGATAAGGGCTTGGCCGGCTACGTTGATTGACCAGGGCGGCGATGGTCTTTCGGCCTTGTCGCCGGGAGGCCGCCGCTTCCAAGAGCGGTTTGACAGGCAATAAAAGAGCAGGGCCGGGAAAGAAGCTGTTTCTTTCCCGGCCCTGCTTATTTGATAATATCAGGAAGTATAAACTTCTAAGACCAGACTTCCTGATATTGCAAGAAAAACAACCACTTAAGAGGGATTCGGCAACATCTTCGAGAGGCTCCGATAGGAGTTTTTCTTATTTTCGGCTGCGTCCCGGCTTTAGCAGGGAACGAAGCTCCGCCGTGTCCCGGAAAACGCAGTCAGGTCAGCACAGACTTCGCTTCGCCTTCGGCAGGGCCGCGCTCGACCAGCGCGTATTTCTCCCAGGCGCGGCTGCGCCAGCGTAAATACATAATGACCGCCCGCGTCCATTCGTCGGCGGCGTTCGCGATCCAGACCCCGGCAAGCCCCAGATGAAACTGGAAGACGAGTACGTAAGCCAGAGGCAGGCTCATGCATACCATGGAGATCAGCCCCATATATACCGGAAAGTTGGCGTCTCCCGATGCCCGCAGGGAATTGATGATGATCAGGTTGGTGGTTCGCCCCGTCTCCAGCAAGAAGCTGAGCAGCATCACCTGAGCCCCCATTAGAATGATATTCCCATTGTCCGTGAACAGCCCGAAGAGCGGGATGCGGAAGGCGATGACAACCAGATCAATGAGTACGGTGGCGAGCAGCGCCCATTTGACGCTTTGGAACACCCGCCTGTAAGCCTCCTGCGGCATCTTCGCTCCCACAAGGTGACCGACGATAATGGAGGTGCCCATCGCTACCGCCATGCTGAACAGGTATACATAGCTTGAAATATTAAGCGCATATTGGCGGGTCGCCAAAGCTTCCGCACCCAAATAGGTGATATACAGCGTGAACACGAGTTGGCATGCCTGGTAGATAATCGACTCGAAAGCGGAAGGGATGCCGATTTTCAGTATTTTCATGACGTAGCTTTTGCTTAGGAAAATATAAGAAGACCACTTGATGCGCACTTCCATGATCCGGTACATCAGCAGGAAGAACAGGAACAGGCAGATCAGGCGGCTTAGCACGGTTGAAATGGCCGCGCCCTGCACGCCGAGCGCCGGGAAGCCGAAGTGGCCGAAGATCAGAATATAGTTGAAGACCACATGCAGAATGTTCATAAGCAGCGACAGCAGCATCGTCTGTTTGGTGAAGCCATGGGTGCGAATCGTGGCCGCAAGGGCGTTAATCAGCGCCTGGAAAAAAATAAAACCGCCAACAATAACAATGTACGTCTTCCCGTAGACAAAAATATCGCCCTGTATGTTAAGGACGGACAGCAAGGTTCCCCCGAATACGAGGAAGATCATGCTCAGCAGCGCCCCCAGGCCCAGACTGAGCGTAATGGAGCTTGCGGTAACGTCCGCCGCTTCGAGCAGCTTTCTGGAGCCGAGGTACTGGGAGATGACGATGGCTGCGCCGTTTCCGACAACGCTGAGCACGAGGATGGCGATTTGGATGATCTGGTTCGCCGCCCCTACGCCGGATACGGCATCGTCCGAAACGGAGCTGATCATAAACGTATCTACCGTACCCATCAGCATGAACAGGAACAGTTCGAGGAAGATCGGCCAGGTAAGCTTGACGAGACTGATTTTTTCATGGGAGGGGCTTTCATTTTCCGTCTTGTTCACAGCGGTGTCAGCAGCCATGAAGGTCACCTTCTTTTTGTAAAGTCAGGATTCTCCGTTGATTCCAAAGGATCATATTAGCACAGCTTTTGGATAAATTCACCCCTTTTTCCCGTTTAACCAAAAGATTATGATTTTCCTGAAAAATCCCGGTACGGAACAATAGTATCCTCCAGGTGACTACGCCACGTTGAAGTGCCTACTTCCTAAATGGAAATGTACTGTCTACTATAGACGTAGCAATAAATTATATAACCACGAAGGAGACATGACCCCATGAAACTGCAATTGGCGCTTGATTTGGTAGACATTCCCGGAGCGAAAGAAGTAGTAGCGGAGGTAGCCGACTATATAGATATTGTTGAAATTGGAACCCCGATCGTGATTAATGAAGGACTGCACGCTGTAAAAGCGATCAAGGACGCTTTTCCGCAGCTTACGGTATTGGCCGACCTGAAGATTATGGACGCGGGCGGTTACGAAGTGATGAAAGCCTCTGAAGCGGGCGCGGATATTATTACCGTACTCGGTGTTTCCGACGACTCCACGATCAAAGGCGCGGTTGATGAAGCCAAGAAAAGCGGGAAGGAAGTTCTCGTCGACCTGATTAACGTCAAGGACATCAAAGGCAGAGCGGCGGAAGTGGACGCTCTTGGCGTCGATTACATCTGCGTTCATTCCGGCTACGATCATCAAGCCGAAGGCAAGAACTCCTTTGAGGATCTGCAGGCGATCAAGAGTGTGGTCAAGCAGGCCAAGACGGCCATCGCGGGCGGCATCAAGCTGGACACGCTGCCTGAAGTGATCGAGGCGAAACCGGACCTTGTCATCGTAGGCGGAGGCATTACTGGACAAGACGACAAAAAAGCAGTTGCTGCTGAAATGAAGCGTCTTGTCAGTCAGTCATAAGCGGCCGATGAACACCGTACAATACGCAGAGGAAATTATCAATGAGCTGCAGCGGTCCGTATCCCGGCTTCCCGTGCAGGAAGCGGAGGAACTCGCCGAACGGGTTCTTCGTGCAAAACGGATCTTCCTTGCGGGAGCAGGAAGATCCGGTCTAATGGGACGGGCGTTTGCCATGCGGCTGATGCATGCGGGCAAGGAAGCTTATGTGGTCGGAGAAACAGTGACTCCCGGTATCGCTGATGGAGATTTGCTTATCCTCGGCTCCGGCTCGGGAGAGACGCAGAGCTTGATTGCGATGGCAAATAAAGCCAAGGCACTCGGCGCGGGCGTAGCCGCGCTTACGATTAACCCGGAGTCGACGATTGGACGTCTGGCCAATGATACGGTGAAGCTCCCCGGAGCACCGAAAGATCAGGCGGCTGGAAGCGGTTCGACGATTCAGCCGATGGCCTCGCTGTTTGAGCAGACGCTCCTCCTGTTCTATGATGCCGTTATATTGCGGCTAATGGATAAAACGGGTCAAACGACAACTCAAATGTTCGGCAAGCATGCCAATCTGGAGTAGCCTGCGCGGTATGTGTTCAGATTATCGAGAAACCCACGTCTTTTACTTTTAGGACGCAGGGTTTCTTTTCGTTTTAATTAAGGACTTAGTACCGTTGACTCACTCTTATATGTAGAATATCTTTGAATTAATAGATATTTTTGGATTCGTCTAAATATTTTCTGTAAAATATTTAGAGTAAGGAGATTGAAATATGGAACAAGTATGCATTGTATTCAACTTTAATGGAGTTTTGGTGAATACAAGATCACTAGCCGTTCAACTATTTAACCAGATCGCTGTAACTAAAGGATTCCGAAGTATTCAACCTGACCAGGTGGAAGAACTTAGCCGTTTATCCATTCGAAATCGTTGTAAGTTATTAGGGGTACCTTGGCACCAGATGCCAATCGTTGGAATGTTAATTAAAGCAGGTTACCAGGATGCTTTCCCTACGATGAAAGCCGTGGAGGGAATTTCAAAGCTGCTTCATGATTTAAAGGCTCGGAATATTAAAATCGGTTTTATTACATCCAATTCCCAAAAGGCTACCCGCGAGTTTCTTCCAAATAATCGAATGGATTTCTTTGACTACGAGTATTTTTCATCTAATCCTTTTACGAAATTTAGAGACCTGAATCAGTTTTGCAAAAAATTCAACTTAAAAAAAGAGGATCTCATTTATGTTGGCGACGAACTGCGAGACATCAAGGCTGCTAATCGGTTAAGGATAAAAAGCATTGGTGTAACTTGGGGCTACGATTCATCTACACTTCTTCAACAAGGGAAGCCGACTTTTATTGCTGCCAAGCCTGGTGATATCTTGAGCTTCATTAAAGGAGAATAAAGGATGTCTTGTTAGATAGAGCTTTCACGGTGGAAGGATACCAGTTAGGAATTCTATCTTCAAATACAGAGGATAATATCAATCATTTCCTGGTTGCCAATCAAATCCAAATCTTTGATTATGTTTTTGGAGCCAGCAATCTTTTTGGGAAGGATAAAGCCATTAAAAAATTAATTAATCATTACAATCTTCCGAAAGATCAAGTTTTGTATATTGGCGACGAACTGCGAGATGTAGAGGCTTGCAAAAAAATAGATGTTCCTTTTATTGGCGTAACTTGGGGATTTGATTCCGCTGAATTATTAGTTAAAGGACCCTTCAAAGCAATAGTAAATAATCCTCAGGAAATTTATGAAGTCATAAAGAGGTGAATTTGCTTATGGAGGTTATGTTTATAATGCTCTTTTCATTATGGTTTACTGATGTATGCTATTGTTCACTCCATAGGATCTTCATTCAAATACAAAAAGGTATTGTTCTTTATTTTGCTAATTCCTTTGATCCTCAGTCTTTGCTTTATGCCATGGCAGAACTACTCAATACAACTTGAAATGATATCTTATTTTTTATGGACGACAGCCTATGATTTATGTGCCGCCTTGATATCCTCTCTTTTCCCCTCAATAGCCTCTAATGAATTTTTTTGGCAAGAAAACATAGCTCAACTCCTTCTTTTACATGCCGATATTAACCTTGTGAAAAAAATATCAACCAAGGAAGAAGCTTTGTCAGCAGAATTGTAGAATTAGATAAGCTATTGAATACTTATTTGCGCCGGAAAATACACCAACAAAATGGGCCGACTGCATGAACGTGGAGAAACGCTTAAACCTGAAGAATTGTTCACTGAAGCTTGCCCGCTCGAAAGTCCAAATCGCCATATTTTACGCCACGTCCTCACGGAACTTGCCTTATCCAGGGCGGCATGCGTTTCTTTTTTGTAGTATGATATCAACAAAAGGAGGTGCAAGCATGGCAACGGACATCAAGGACCGGATCAATCTTAAGGAAATTAACTGTGAAAAAGAGTTGACTCTGGCCGTCATCGGCGGAAAGTGGAAGCTGATTATTCTATGGCATCTCGGCCTGGACGGTACGAAACGGTTCAGCGAGCTGAAAAAGCTCATTCCCCATATCACGCAAAAAATGCTGACGAACCAGCTCCGGGAGCTGGAGGAGGATCAGCTTGTACTACGCAAAGTGTATGCGGAGGTCCCCCCGAGAGTGGAATACTCTTTGACGGAATATGGCCAAAGTCTGATGCCCGTCCTGCGCATGATGTACGACTGGGGCAAAAACTACGGGGAAAATGTCATTTGGAAAGACGGACGACCGGCTGAGGAAGAGGGACCGCTCAGTTCGGCAAGATTATAAATGAAACCGTCTGTGCAACCTTCCATTACGCATAAAGAAGCCTCCGGGCATGGCAATTGACGCCAGGCTTCGGAGGCTTTTGTATAAAGGAGTGATGAGCTGCCCGGGAGATCAGGCCTGGCGCTCGAACAGCTGCGCAATCTCGATAATCACTTCGGCCGCTTTGACCATCGAATCGGCCGAGATATATTCGAACTTGCCGTGGAAGTTCTCCCCGCCGGCAAAAATATTCGGCGTCGGCAGCCCCTTATAGGACAGCTGGGAGCCGTCGGTCCCTCCGCGAATCGGCCGGACAATCGGCGTGATGCCGAGATTGGTCATGGCCGTATGGGCGATATCGACGATGTGGCTTACGGGCTCGATTTTTTCGCGCATGTTGTAATATTGGTCCTTCAGCTCCAGCACGACGCTGTGCTCCCCGTAAGTCTGTCTGAATTCGTCGGCCAGGGCCTGGATGTACGCCTTGCGTTCCTCGAACCGCTCGCGGTCAAAGTCGCGGATAATATAATTCAGCCGGCTGATCTCCACGGTCCCCTGGAACGAATTCAGATGATAGAAGCCTTCCTTGCCTTCCGTGAATTCCGGCGCTTCCCCGGCGGGCAGCCGCTCGTGGAAAGCCATGGCGATTTTGGCGGAGTTGATCATTTTACCCTTGGCTGTGCCGGGGTGTACATTGACGCCGTGGAAAATGATCTTCGCCGCGGCCGCGTTAAAGCTTTCGTACTCCAGCTCTCCGAGCGGTCCCCCGTCCATCGTGTACGCGAACTGAGCACCGAAGGCCGGAACATCGAATCTGTGAGCGCCGCGCCCGATTTCTTCGTCCGGTGTAAAGGCCACCCGGATTTTGCCATGCTTGATTTCCGGATGCTGCTTCAAGTAATGCATGGCCGTCATAATTTCGGCGATCCCGGCCTTGTCGTCCGCGCCGAGCAGGGTCGTGCCGTCGGTCGTAATCAGCGTCTGCCCCGAATATCCGCTCAGTTCCGGAAAGCCTGACGGCGAAAGCACGATGTTCAGCGCTTTGTTCAGCACGATATCGCCGCCATCATAGGCTTCCACAATCTGCGGCTGAACGTCTGCGCCCGTGATTTCGGTGGCGGTGTCCACATGGGCGAGAAAACCGATAACCGGCACATCTTTGTCACTATTGGACGGAAGCGAGGCGAACACATAGCCGTTCTCATCGATCGTAATTTCCTCCATGCCGATTTCGGCCAGTTCCTCCGTAAGCTTCCGGGCCAGAATCATCTGCCCCGGCGTCGAAGGACAGGTCTGGCTGCCTTCATCCGACTGCGTATCGACACGCGCATATGAAATAAAGCGTTCTATAACCTCTTGCTTCATTCTCTTCATCTCCTCTGGATCTTCAATGCTGCAATTTATTTTATCATGTTCCGAAGGCAAACCCTATTTCCGGCGGTTCCCGCCCGGGTCTTCACCTGATAAGGATCTCGGCAAGCAATTCATAGGAGCGAAGGCGTGCGGCATGGTCGTAAATTTGCGAGGTGACGATCCATTCGTCGGCTCCGGTCTCCTCCTGAATCTGCTCCATCCGTTCCCGCACGGCGGCTTGGTCGCCGACAACGGCGTACTGCTGCCTGCCGAGGACAAGGGCCCGTTCCTGCGGACTCCACAGCTCTTCCATGCTGTCCACCGGCGGCTTCAGCTTGCCGGGACGGCCGCGGATTAGGCTCAGCGCCTGCTGCTGCGCGGAAGTCGCGAGCCGCCGGGCTTCCTCCGCCGTGTCGGCAACGGCGGCGCTGAGGCCGACCATGACGTACGGCTTATCCAGCTCCGCGGAGGGCTGGAAGCTGCTGCGGTACAGATGAAGCGCGGGCAGCAGATAGTCCGGCGCGAAATGGCTGGCGAAGGCGAACGGCAGTCCGAGCTGTCCGGCGAGCCGCGCGCTGAAGCCGCTGGAGCCGAGCAGCCAGATCGGCACGCTCAGGCCCTCGCCGGGGACGGCCCGCACGCCCGGAGGGCGCGAGTTCGCCGCGCCGGGCTCAAAATAGGCGCGCAGCTCGGCCAGCTGCTCCGGAAAGTCGCTGCCGTCGCTGCCGAGCCCGCGCCGGATCGCCCGGGAAGCCGGCTGGTCCGAGCCGGGCGCGCGGCCCAGGCCAAGATCGATGCGGCCCGGGAACAGGGATTCCAGCGTGCCGAACTGCTCGGCGATCATCAGCGGGGCATGGTTCGGCAGCATAATGCCTCCCGAGCCGACTCGGATGCTCTTGGTCCCGGCGGCCACATGCCCGATGACGACCGAAGTGGCCGAACTGGCGATGCCGGGCATGTTATGATGCTCCGCCAGCCAATAGCGGCGGTATCCCCACCGCTCGGCATGCCGCGCCAGATCCAGCGCGTTGCGGAGGGCGTCCGCCGCCGATCCGCCTTCCACAATCGGGGCAAGATCGAGCACCGATACGGGTATATCTTGAAGCTTGTTCATGGCTAAGCCTCCTATACAACATGGTTTATCTATCGAAGAAGCAGGGTTCACAACTGCCAACCAGCACAGTACAGGCATTATAGCATAACTAAACATCATTTACATACTTTAAGTAAGGGTTGGTTTGTTCCCGGCCAGCCGCAAAGCTTATGGCAAGCATTGACATCGTTTGTTATCATTTGTATATAACGTATATCCGATAGGGGGAACGGCCATGAACCGGTACTTAATCATTACGGAGCGAACGGAACGGTTCAATCCGGACGATATCAAAGGGCATTATGAACATCTAGATCAGTTAAAAAAAGAGAACCGTCTCGAAATGTACGGTCCTTTTAGCGACTCTTCGGGCGGCGCTTATTTAATCACGGCATCGTCGCTTGATGAAGCGGAGAAGATCGGCCAGGCCGACCCGCTGATCCGAAGCGGTTCTTCGGCTGTAACGGTTAAGGAGTGGCATCTGCGTTAGAAAATACACAAAATCCCCCAATAAACCTGGGGGATTTCTTTTTCCTATGCTGTCTCTCCTTCAATCAGGCGCACCGGCAGTACATTCTCCGCCGGGACCTTGTTGCCCTGCAGCTGCTGGGTGATGAGCTCGACTGCCTTTTGGGCCATCTCGGCAATCGGCTGGGCGACCGTTGTCAGAACGGGCGTGAGCAGGCCGCGGAGCGAAATGCCGTCGTAGCCGACGATTTTGATATCCTGGGGCACCCGCCGTTCCCTGGCCAGGCAAGCTTTAAGCGCATAAGCGGCAATCACATCACTGCTGGCAAAAATGCCGTCCACGTCAGGGTGCTCCTCCAGCAGCCGATTGACGAGACGCTCATATTCCGCGAAGTCAAACCCATCCCAATCGGTATGTACCTCGACATGCTGCAGTCCTCGCTGCATGGCGATCTCCTTGAAGGCGTCAAGCCGCTTCAATGCGAGCAGGTCGGGATGGGGATGCCCGCCGATGTGGGCGATTTTGCGGCAGCCCTTGTCGGCCAGCCGCGCCGTTGCCAGCTCCCCGCCGCGGTAGTTGTCGGAGCAGACGTAGGGAATGTCGGCGCTGATCTGCCGGTCGAACGTCACCACGGGCAGATGTATCTGGCGGTAGTCCTCGACCTCCAGCGTGTGGCTGCCCAGAATAATGCCGTCGACGCGGCTGGAGCGCAGCATATCGATGTATTCCGCTTCCTTCTGCCTGTCCAGATGGGAGTTGCAGAGCAGCAGCCTGTACCCTCGCAGATACGCGTGCTCCTCGATGTGGCTGACCAGTTCTCCGAAGAAGGGATGCGCCGCATGCGGAATAATCAGTCCGATGATATTCGACTTGGAGCGGCTCAGCGAACGGGCCAGCTCATTGGGCCGGTAATTCAGCTCCTCCATGGCGCCGTATACTTTTTTCTTCAAATCCTCGCTCAGATACCCTCTGTTATTCAGCACCCGGGATACGGTGGTAACGGAAACCCCGGCCTTTAAAGCCACATCTTTAATCGTGGGCATGCAATCGCTCCTGCCTGCAGGCTCCTTAAGCAAAGGGCGCGTTCACCCTTATACAGATGAATCGCGCCTTCGAAAGGAACACATTTTTTGTCGTCGGAAAAACGTTATACGCCCGCCAGCAGCGTCTCTTCGCCGGTATGCTCGTCCGTATAATGCACGGTGAAGGTTCTTGCCGCAAGGTCGGCGCGCAGTACGGCCCGAAGCGGACCGTTCGTCCAGATCAATTCTAACTTAGAGGCCTCGCCTGTGTCCATTACGGTCAGGTCGCCGTCAAAAGCGCGATAGCTGTTGCGGAACTTCATTAGCGCGAACAGCCGTTTCAGCACGGGACGCTCCAGATTCTCTACGACTTCTTCCTTTGTATAATAATGGCGGTTGATATTGCGGCCAACCTTTGTTTGCTCCAGCAGCTCGATATCGTTCTTGCCGGCCAGCAGCCCGACGTAATACACCTGCGGAATCCCTGGCGCGAAGAACTGGATGGCGCGGGCCAGCACATAGGCATCGTCATCGTCGCCAAGAGCCGAATAGTAGGTGCAGTTGAGCTGGTAGATATCCAGATTGTTGTAAGCCACCGTATTGTAGACCCGCTTCACATTGGCGCCCTGCGAGAACAGATTGTTCTTCGTTTCCTCGATTTCCTCGGGTGTCATCAGATCGGCGGCGTCGACCACGCCAATGCCGTCATGCGTGTCCAGCGTGGTGAACTGCTTGCGCGGGCAAATGTTCAGCCAGTGCTTCAGCCGTTCGGCTTTTCCGCTGTAGAGCGCATGGAGCACAAGCATCGGCAGCGCGAAGTCATAGACCCAGTAGCCCTTATCCGCCAGCTTCAGCTGAATGCTGTAATGCTCGTGAATCTCGGGGAGAAGCTCGGTTCCGTACGGCTCCAGTATGGCTTTCACTTCATCAAGCATTTCCCACGTGTCCGGTTCGATGAAGAAGCAGCTCGTGCCCGCCTTTTTGGTAGCGTATGCAAAAGCATCCAGGCGGATAATCGAAGCGCCCCGCTCGGCCAATCCCTGAAGTTGTTCCCTCACGAACTGTTTCGTCGTTTCCGTATACAGATTAAGGTCGATCTGCTCCTCGTCGAACGTGCACCAGATTTTCTCGGCCGTTCCGTCCGCGAAGGTTACATCAATATAAGGCGCGCGCGGCTTGCGCTTGTAGATCGCGTCCACATCTTCCTGCGTAGGCTCGCCGCCCGGCCAGAAGTCCTTGTAACGGATGAACAGGTCGCGGTAGGGAGAGGAATCCTTGTTCTGCTGAAAATCCTCGAAATACGCAGAGCTGCGCGAGATATGGTTGATCATGAAGTCGTACATCAAATAGAAACCGTTTGCAATCTTGGCGACGTCATCCCAGTTTCCAAACTCGGGATCGACCTCCTCGTAAGTAAGCGGAGCGAATCCCCGGTCGGCGGAGGAGGGGTAAAAAGGCAAAATGTGAACGCCTCCAACAATATCCTTGAAATGGGCGGAGAGCAGTTCGGCGGTCTCGTGCAGGTTCTTGCCTAGGCTGTCGGCATACGTAATCAGCATAATTTCGTTTTTGATGGTCAATTCAATCGGCTCCTGTTCAATTGGAATGGTGGGCAGATCGCAAGACTAATGAAGACACTTTCAGTATAAGAGCCGTATATTGCATATGTCAACCGGTTAGCATACCCTGATTTCAGGGTTGCTCCAAAATATTTTTCGCGCCTTCTCTCTACAAATATGTAAAATTACAGACTTTCTTCCGACAATAGAAGGAAGGGAGAGTTGAGCCTAGAATCTATATATTGTCGAAATTTACCGAAAAATTTTCGCAGCTGGATGCAGGCATTTCGAAGCGGGGTGAGGATATGGGATCAGGAATGGTATATACAACAAAGCAGGGAATCTGGCGGTTATTACTGCTTGTTCTGTTCTTGATGGGCCTCTGCCCGACAATGGCCGAAGGAGCGGCGGAAGCTCCCCAGCAGAATGTACTGATCCTGCACTCCTATCATAAAGGATTCTCTTGGACGGATGACCAGAACAACGGCATTGAAGAGCGGCTGAAGAGCTCGAAGATTCCTCCCGTCATTTATACGGAATACCTGGACTGGAAAAGGTATCCGAGCGAGGAAAATCTGCAGCGCTTTTACGAATTGATCAAGGGCAAATACGCAAAATTACATATCGACGCTATTATAACGACAGATGACCGCGCGTTCGATTTTGCAGCCAAGAACCGAAAAGAGCTGTTAAGCGACGCGCCCATTATTTTCAGCGGCATCAATGAGATCGGCTATGATCAAATCAAGGACCAGAAGAACATCAGTGGCGTAATCGAAAATATCGACCCTTCCGAAACGATAAGAATGGCGCTTTACATTAATCCCTCCATCCGAAATGTCTATCTTGTATACGATAACTCGGAGAGCGGCTTGTCTACGGCCCAATTAGTCATAAAGAAACTGAATTCGATGAACCTTGGCTTGAAGCTCCACAGCATGAACCAAATGTCAGAAGAAGAAATCAACCGGACCGTATTGTCGCTTTCTTCCGATAGCATCCTGCTGGCGACAACCTTTTATAGCGATGTTACCGGCAAAGTTACCGAGCTTGACCGGTTTTCGAGTGAACTTTCGGCCATCAGTACAGTACCGCTTTACTATATGTATGAATACGGACTCAATCACGGCGCATTCGGCGGAAACCTGCTCAGCGGGAAGCTCCTGGGGGAGAAAGCCGCGAATGTGGCGCTGCGTGTCCTGGGCGGAGAAAATCCGGACACCATTCCCGTCTCTTTTGCCGGCACGAGTCGCAATGTGTTTGATTACAACCAATTGGAGCACTTCCATATTGAAGTGAAGGACCTCCCGCCGGGCAGCGAGGTGATTAACAAGCCGTTCTCTTTTTACGAGACTTATCGGGGCCTTGTGCTTATCCTTATCGCGGTGTTCTCCGTATTGATTGTATTCATCGCTATTCTGCTGTTCCATGCCGGGGTGGTTAGAAGAATCCGCAAACAGCTGATGGAGAGTAACGAGAGATTTTCCTTGGCGGCGTTCGGCGCCGACGCGGTCATCTGGGACCTGGATATGACGACGATGATCTATTACTTCTCGGACCGGTGGTACGAGCTTCTGGGCTATGAAATCGGGGAGATTGACGAGCATTATATCGGCTGGAGTAACATTATTCATCCCGACGACCTCGAGCAGGAGGAACGGCAGCGGAAGGATCACCTGTCCGGAAAGACGGTCTATTATTACAGCGAATACCGGATACGCGCCAAGTCCGGGGAGTACAAGTGGTTCCAGGCCAGAGGCAAGGTGCAGCGGAACGAGGAGGGCGGCTACGTCCGGTTCGCCGGCTCGATGACGGATATTACGGACCGCAAAGGGTATGAGAGCAAGCTGCAGATGAGCTATCAGGAGCTGGAATCGACGTACGAGGAGCTGACCGCCCTTCAGGATGAACTGCTGGAGCAGTACAACAAGGTGGTCGAGAACCAGACGCTGCTTCAGGCGAGCGAGGAAAAATACCGGGTGCTTGCCTTCAATGACGAGCTCAGCGGATTGCCGAACCGGTTGTCACTTACGGAAGAGCTGAAGTCGTTCATCGAGGAGAATGAGAGCGGACAAGCCGCATTGTTCTTCATGGACATCGACAACTTCAAATATATTAACGACACGATGGGCCATACATTCGGCGATCTGCTCCTTAAGCAGGCCGGTGAGCGGCTGCTCGCGCTGTCCGCCGGCAACAGCAGGCGCTACCGTTTCGGCGGAGACGAATTTGTCATTCTGCTCAAGGACACGGAGCAGCCGGAGCAGACGGTTTTTTACGCCGAAGCGCTGATTCAGAGCTTCAAAGAGCCGTTTCAGCTGGGCGACAGCACCGTGCATGTCTCCATCAGCGTCGGAATCGCCCAGTACCCGTGTGATGGCAGGACCGCCGAAGCACTGCTCAAGAACGCCGATATTGCCATGTACCGGGCCAAGCAGGCGGGTAAAGGGACGTACATGCTGTATGGACAGAATATGCAGCAGTATTTTGACGAACGGGTGATCATCGAGAAGCATCTGCGGGAGGCCATCGATAACAACGAGCTGTCTTTGCAGTACCAGCCCAAGGTGACTCTTCCCAACGGAGAACTGTGGGGGTTCGAGGCGCTGATTCGCTGGAACAGCCCGGTTCTGGGCTTTGTCTCCCCTTTGTCTTTCATTGGGATTGCGGAGGATTGCCGCCTGATTATCCCGATAGGGGAATGGGTGCTGCGCAAGGCTTGTCTTTTTCTTGCCGGACTTCATCGTCAGGGGCTGGGACCGTATCATATTTCGGTCAATATATCGGTCATCCAGCTGCTGATGGACGATTTCGCGGAAACCGTGCTGAAGATTTTACGCGAAACGGGGCTGAACCCCAGGTACCTGGAGCTGGAGATAACCGAGTCCATCATTATGGAGTCTTTTGAAGAGATCAGCATCAAGCTGGAGTATTTGAAGCAGCAGGGCATCGGCATTGCTTTGGACGATTTCGGGACAGGGTATTCTTCCCTCAGCTATCTGAAGCAGCTGCCGATAACGACGCTGAAGATCGACAAATCGTTTATCGACGGCCTTCCGGGTGAAGGAAGCAGTATGCCGCTGGCCGGCTCCATCGTCGCGATCGGTCACGATATGGGACTTATTGTTACGGCGGAAGGCGTCGAGACGAAGGAACAGCTCGAATTCCTAAGACGGGTCAACTGCGACAAGGTACAGGGCTACTATATCAGCCGTCCGATTGCAGAGGGCCAGGTACAGGCTTGGACCCGCCAATATGCCCGCCAAATGATCAATGTTGAAAAGTGTTGAAAAAATGCCTAATAATCCGTCGATTTATGCCCGTTCTTTAACGGATAAAACTGGTAAATGACAACCTTCGATACTATAATTAAACTGAAATTCAACCCATTCGCGGAAGGAAAGTGGACATGGTAAAGAAGCTATTGGCAAGCGGATTGATCTTTATGCTGGCTCTTTTTATGGTTGCTGGCGCGGTCTTCGCATCGCCGGGGGCCGACAGTCTCACCCAAGATCAACAGACTGCACTCTCAATTATTGAGAAGGCCAACCAAGAAATTGATGAAAAGATTGAAAAAGCTGTCGCAGAAGCCGATAAACTACAAGAGGATTACTTGAAAGATATTCAGGTGATCAAACAGCTTCAGGCCGCGGCCGAGCTGAATCCGGACACTGCGCAAATCTCGGCTGATGTTGCGGATGTAAAGACTGCTTCCGATAATTTGGTTCAACAGTTGTTCACCCCAGAAGGAGCGGATTCGGAGGCTGCACAGGATCAAATTGCCGAATTTAACGCTAACGCAACTTCGGAAGGCACTTTGATCGCTGAACGCACCAAAATTTATACCAGTGCACTGGACAAGCTGGTTACGGATTTGTATAACGAAACCTTGCAAATTGCCGACACAGCGATCGCTCAAGCGGCCGAACTTGGCGTAATTGCCGAACGTTTCTGGAAGCTTGTGAAGATTGCGGATCGCGAGGTTTGGATCGATCCTATCGTTGTATCGTTATAAGGGAGGACTGAAAATTATGAAGGGCCTGAACTTGGGAAGTGAAGGAGACAGCATCGCACAAGAACATGAAGGTTCCTCTAAATATTTCCTATTGGCTAAAGGTGACGGCTCTGAAGTAATTTTGCAGACGATTAAACAAGATAAGCAGTTCTATGTTTATCCCGGCGAAGAAGCCGATACGATGGAGTTCTTCTACATACTCGAAGGCCAGTGCAGCTACAAGGGCGACAAGGGGAATATCGTTCTGGGCCAAGGAGATTATTTTTACACCCATTATTTGCAGGAGACGGTGTATTTCAGCACTCTGACAGATGTGAAGCTGCTGTGGCATACAACAAAACCGGCTTTTCATCTCATCAGCCATCGAATCAGGAAGCTTGAAAATATCATTAAACGGGTAGAAGAAAAGGATAACTATACATTCAAGCACAGCGGCCGGGTACAGAAGTACTGCCTGATGATTGCCAGAATGCTTAAAATCCCTAAGGATAAGCTGGAAGATTTATATTTTGCGGCTGCATTTCACGATATTGGCAAGATTCATACCCCCGAAGAAATTCTGAACAAGCCGGGGCGCTTGACGGCAGAGGAATTTGAGATTGTGAAGCGTCATTGTTATGACGGCTATGTCATGGTTAAGGATTTATATTACAACAATATTAGTGATATCATTCTACAGCATCATGAGCGCCTGGACGGCTCCGGTTATCCCTACGGGATTAAGGAAGATGAGATTCTGTTTGAAGCCAAAATTATCGGCGTTGCCGATACCTTCGATGCGATGACCTCCGACCGGCCATACCGCAAGGGGCTTCCGGCGGAAGTCGCGATGGACGAGCTCAAACGGCTTTCGGGCATCCATTATGACGCCGAATTGGTCCGGTTGTTTGAACAGGTGTTAATTGCCGACGGGATACTGAAGCCCGAAGAGAAAAGACCTTCCTTATGAGGCCTTATAAGGAGGGTCTTTATTTCATCTCTATCGCATACTCGGTAAACGCCTGCGGCTGCCCTCCGACTTATTCTTCCCGCTCCATAATCCCCTCCAGCTTCTTCCGGTCCAGCAGCGTGACCGTGTTTCCTTTGAACGCAATCCAGCCATTGTCGCGCAGCAGCCCCATTTCCCGGGACAGCGAAGGACGCGCAGCATTCAGATGCTCAGCCCATTCCTTGCGGCTGAAGGGCAGCCGGAGGGTATCCGTCCCCTGCTGGTCCGCTTGTTGCAGCAAATCATGCACAACCCGGCGGCGCAGCGAACCAGCCGACAGGATTTCAAGCTTGCGGTTAACCATGACGAGGCGTTCAGACAGATTTTCCATATATCTGGACAGCATGTCGGTATCGGCGGCGAACAGGCGCAGCAGCTCCTGCTTGCCGATGAACATGACGGTGCTGCGCCCCGCTGAAATAATGGTGGCCGGATACACGTTCTCCCGCCGGAACAGCACCGCCTCCCCGAAGGTCTGCCCCCTCCCCAGCCTGGCAATGGTTATGCCGCCTCCGCCCTGATGGATTTTGTGAACTTCTACCACTCCTGAGAGCACAATCCCCAGCCGGTCGGCGGTCTCGCCTTCGCTGATAATCATTTCCGACTTGCTGCAATCCCGGACGGTGTAGCGCATCGTCTCCAGCATGGCGTCAAGCTCCTCGATGCTCTTCCCCCGAAAAAATAGACAGGTCTGCAGCACAGCTGGCTCCGGCTTCATGAAATTCCTCCAATTTTTAAAATAATTTTAGATAAACGGTAACATCCGTTACCGATTGTTCGACGTCAGTCTACTACAATCGGTAGTAACTAGTAAAGACACAGACGGCAGACGAATGACATGAATATTAAGGAGAGATGATTCAATGAGCAGTATGTTTTGTTTTCAGTGCCAGGAGGCGGCCAAAGGAACGGGCTGCACGATTCAGGGAGTCTGCGGCAAGACAAGTGATGTCGCCAATCTGCAGGACCTTCTGCTCTACACGGTAAAGGGCATCTCCATTTATGCGGCAAAGGGCCGCGAACTCGGAGTGACTGACATTGCTTCAGAGCATTTCATCATCAAGAGCCTGTTCGCAACGATCACCAACGCCAACTTCGACCGCGACGGATTTATTGCGAGAGTCAGAGAAGGGATCGTCATTCGTGACGGCTGGAAAAAACGGCTGGCCGGCTCGCTTGCAGATGTGTCGCTCGGAGGCCATGATGCCGCGCAATGGACGCTAGGCACGGACGAAGAGCTGGAAGCCAAGGCAGCGGCAGTCGGCGTGCTTGCAACCGAGAACGAAGACGTTCGCTCCCTGCGCGAGCTGCTTACCTACGGCCTGAAGGGCATGGCCGCCTATCTGGAGCATGCCGCGGTGCTCGGCTATCATGAAGCCGGCGCGCAGGCTTTCCTTGAGCGCGGACTTGCCGCTACGCTGAACGATGAGCTGACCGCGGACGAGCTGGTTGCTCTTGTTATGGAATGCGGTAAGTACGGCGTTGACGTGATGGCGCTGCTGGACCGTGCCAACACGGAGACGTACGGCAACCCGGAAATTACGAAAGTGAACATCGGCGTCGGCGACCGACCGGGCATTCTGATCAGCGGCCACGACCTGAAGGATATGGAAGAGCTGCTCAAGCAGACGGAGGGAACGGGCGTCGACGTGTACACGCACAGCGAAATGCTGCCAGCCCACTACTACCCGGCTTTCAAAAAATACAGCCATTTTGTCGGCAATTACGGCAACGCATGGTGGAAACAAAATGAGGAATTCGCCAGCTTCAACGGTCCGATTCTGATGACGACCAACTGCGTGGTGCCGCCGAAGGACAGCTATAAGGACCGTCTGTACACGACAGGCAACACGGGCTATCCCGGCATCAAGCATATCGGGGAAGGCAAAGACGGCGCTCCGAAAGACTTCTCCGCCATCATCGAGCAGGCTAAGACCTGCGCGGCTCCGGTCGAAATCGAGAGCGGGGAGATTGTCGGCGGCTTTGCCCATGCAGCTGTGATGGGAGTGGCCGACAAGGTGGTCGACGCGGTGAAGACCGGCGCGATCAAGCGCTTCTTCGTCATGGCCGGCTGCGACGGACGGATGAAGAGCCGGAATTACTATACCGATTTTGCTCAGGCTCTGCCTGGCGATACGGTGATCCTGACAGCGGGCTGCGCTAAGTACAAGTACAACAAGCTCGATCTTGGCGACATCGGCGGCATTCCGCGCGTACTGGATGCGGGCCAGTGCAACGACTCCTACTCGCTGGCCGTAATCGCGCTGAAGCTGAAGGAAGTATTCGGCCTGGAAGACATCAACGACCTGCCGATTTCGTACAATATTGCGTGGTATGAGCAAAAAGCGGTCATCGTGCTGCTGGCGCTGCTCTATCTGGGCGTCAAAAACATTCACCTCGGCCCGACGCTTCCGGCCTTCCTGTCCCCGAATGTGGCGAAGGTGCTGGTCGACACGTTCGGCATCGGCGGCATCACAACCGTGGACGAAGATGTGGAGCGTTTCCTGTCGGTGGTGTAATCGAACCGTCAAGGTTAGAAAAGAGCGGACCTCAAGTCCAAACATAAACAGGAGCAGGCCAGCCGAAATTCCGGCTGGCCTGCTCCTGTTTTAGGACCTATAAATGATTTTATTCTTCACCCGAAGAACCGTTCCATCACAATATAATCTTTGCCGCCTTTTGTAAACGTGCTTGCTGTTGGGATTAATCCAAACCTTTCATAGAACGAAACTTTTCCGCTCCTGGCATTGCAGTAAATCCGTTTCACGCCGGCCTGCTCTGCTTCCCCGAGGATATGGAACAATAATCGGCTCCCGTACCCCTGATTCTGATGCGAGGTTAACGTCGCAAACTTGCGGAACTGCGCTTCGGGTCCATGTACAAAAAGAGAGACGGCTGAAATCAGCGCTTCCCCTTCAAAAAGCCCGAAGTGAGTCCCCTCATCATCGTCTTTAAGCTTTACATAATCGAGATCCTTTTCCGGCCACATGACTTCATGGCGCAGCCACCAGGCTTGCTCTTTGTGAATGATCTTAATATCCAAAATATGGTATCCTCTCCAGGATTAATGGCTTAATGCATTAAAGATATTGGCTTCGCCCGAGCCGAACAGGGGATCTTGCCCTGGCTTTCCTAAATCGCTGGCCGTCTGCTTGATGAGCGCTTGCACCTGGGCCGGTGTATATTCCGGATGCGCGGCCTTGATGACGCCCGCAATGCCCGCAACCTTCGGTGCTGCCATCGAAGTGCCGTGCAGCAGCGCATAGCCCCTCAGATTCGAGGTGAAGTAGGGCTCAAGGTAGGTTGGCCATGTGCTGAGCGTGCGGTAATGGAAGTCCCGCTCGTCGAGATTTCGGCTGGCATCGTAGACAGGACCGTTATCCCCGCCGGGAGCCGCGACGTCGATCGTGCTGCCGTAGTTGGAATAGAATGCGATCTTGTCCGAGGACCACTTGTTCGACGAAGATACATTGATGACGCCCGGCAGTGTGCCCGGCACTTCTTTCACAGCGCTTTTGAAGGTCAGGCCAAGGTAGCCGTACGTTTGGTTCATATAGTCGACGACAGCATTCGAGTCATTCAGATTCAGCGACTCGTTGCCAGCGGCCGCGACGACCGTAACGTTGCGGCCTACGGCATACTGCAGCGCGCGCTTCCAGAGGAGGAAATCCGCCACATCGTTGTATTTGACGCCGTCATAGGTGTATCTGGCAATGCCGTCGTACCCCCCGATCGACATGTTGATGACGTCGACCTTGTCCTTGGCCGCCTGGACGACGGCTGCGGCGATCCATGAGGTCGGGGCGCCGCCCTCTGCCGCGAATACACGGTACGACCGGATGCCGAGGCCGGGACCTACGCCTTTGACCTTGCCGTCCGCCGCTATGGAGCCGGCCACATGCGTGCCGTGGCCTTCGCGGTCCCTGATGTCGCTTGGATCGCCTGTTTCACTGGCGTCGACACCTGCCGGGACAAAGTTCACGCCCCCGAGGAAGTTGGCCTTCAGGTCGGGGTGGTTGGCGTCGATTCCCGTATCGATGACGCCTACAATCGCCTTGTGCTTAACCGTTCCATCCGAATTAACTGTGCCGCCCGTTTCCAGCTTGTAGGAGGCTCCGTTATTCGTAATCCGCTGGATATCCCATTGATAGGGCCAATACGTATCGGCATCCTGCGGAATATCGGTCACCGGCTGGCCGTCGGCCGCCACGGTATCTTCATCAAGCTTGTACTCCAATTCGGGATTAGCCGCTAGTATGCCGGAAACCCCGCTCAGATTCGAAAGAAAGTCCGCTCTTTCGGATTCTGCTTCGAGTCCGCCCAATTCCGGGAGGGCGCGAAGGACTTTGCCGCCCGCTTTCGTTATTAATGTTTCGTAGTTTGCCGGAAGTGAAGATTGAAACGCGATCACATACTTTTGCTTCTGACTCACCTGACTCTGGCTGGCCGGCTTGGCATACCCGGACCCGGCTAACAGGCTGGTGGCAATCAGCATAGAACCTACGACAGCGGCGACCTTTGTTCTCAAATTCTGTTCCTCCCCGAAATGGTATAAACCGGACAATAGCCGATTTTGACTTGTAGTATATCAGCTTTGGAGTAAATAACTTGTCCTAATTTGTCGATGGGAAAAGGGAATTTGTATCGGATTTCCAATAACGAATACTTTGAACAAAGTCGCTTAAATTGTGCAGCAGGCGAAGTATAAGCCCGGGCAGTTCGCTGTTGCCTGTCCGCTACTCCGGCAGCCGATACACCGCAAACGGTTCGCTGTGGATAAAAGGTTGACTAATAACGTCAAGCTTCTCCTGCGTCTCGCTGCTCAGGGCAAGGGAGACGCTCTTCAGGCTCTCTTCGAGCTGCTCCGGCCGGGTAGCGCCGACAATGACGGTGGACACCGCCGGACGGCTCATGAGCCAGGCGAGGGACAGGGCGGCGGGCGTTGTCTGAAGCTCAGCCGCGAGCGCCGCCGTCTCCCGCCCCAGGGCGATCCGTTCGCCACTAAGGAACCGGGCGAAGTTCGGATCGGTGTCGGCTCTTGAGCCTGCGGGGGCTTCATTTCCCTCGCCATATTTGCCGGTCAGGATGCCGCCGGCCAGCGGGAAATACGGGATGATGCCGACGCCCTGGTCCAGGCTGAGCGGAACGAGCTCCCGCTCCGGCGTGCGGTCGGCCAGCGAATAGCTGCACTGGAGCGATACATAACGCTCATAGCCTGCCCGTTCGCTGATGCCGAGCGCCTTCATCAGTTCCCAGGCGGCATAATTTGAGGCGCCGATATAGCGCACCTTGCCGGAAGATACCATATCGTCCAGCGTGCGCAGCGTTTCCTCCAGCGGCGTATAGGGATCGAAGGTGTGAATCTGGTACAGGTCGACATAGTCGGTCTTCAGACGCCGGAGGCTGTCCTCCAGCTCCTGCATGAGATGAAATCTGGACGAACCGCTGCCACCGGGGCCGGGTCTTCGTACCAGCCCGGCTTTGGTCGCGAGCACGGCTTCATGCCTTCTCCCCGCGAGCGCTTCCCCGATAATCCGCTCCGATTCTGTTCCGGCGTATATATTGGCGGTGTCGATGAAGTTGATCCCGTTATCCAGCGCGGTATGCAGCACCGCCGCGGAAGCAGCCTGGTCCGCCCGTTTGCCGAAGGCGTTGGTTCCAAGTCCCAGCTGCGATACTTGCAGCCCGCTTCCTCCAAGCCGTTGATATTTCATACCCCAATCTCTCCCTTTGTTCACATATGAATTCGGTCTATTCCCGCCTCCGGCTTAAGGTCTCCTTCTTCGCCTTCCGCAAACATCTTCAGCGCCGTGTCGATAAAGAGCCTGACCGCAATCGAGCATCTGTCGGCCGAGTGCACTGCAAGGCGGATGTCCCGGTATGCCGGAGGCTCGAGCTCCCGGATGGTTACGCCGTCCGGCGGGGACAGCAGGGACAGCTGGGCCATAACGGCAGAGGCCAAACCCTCCCGCACCATATTGAGGGCGGTGTGATAGCTGTTGATCACGTATTTCACGTTCAGATTCACTCCCGTTCTCTGGAACAACTCGACGACGGGAGGCTCGTAGCCCGATTTGCAGATCAGCATCGATTCCCTCTCGAAATCCCGTACCTTGACGACAGACTTCTTCGCAAGCGGATGCCCGGCAGGAAGAACCGCGTACAGCTTCTCGCGGAATAAAGGAAACGAATCGAATTCGTCGGTGGGCGGTATCAATATACCAACATCGATCACTCCGGTCTCCAGCCATTCCTTTACTTCGGCAATCGTGCCCTCATGGAGACGGAACTCAAGCTGGGGATATTGCCGGTTAATGGCGCCGATAATTTTCGGAATGAAATAGGACGAGGCCGCGGGAAAAGCGCCGATGGTAATCAAGCCTTTTTCGAGCCCTTTTTCGGCTGCGATTTCCTGCTCCACCTTGCCGAATCCCTTGAGAATGTCACGAAAGGCAACGAGAATCCGCTTGCCTACCTCCGTCAGCGCAATGCCGCGCCGGTCCCGCACCAGCAGCTGCACATCCAGCTCGGCTTCAAGCGTAGAAATCGCCCGGCTGACCGCAGGCTGGGTCATGTTCATTTCCTGTCCGGCCCGTGTGAAACTGCCGCTTTCCGCAATTTTGACGAACAGCTCAATCTGCACCTTGTTCATAACGAATTTGATATGCTCCTTATGATAAAAATTCATTATATTTATGCTTGAAAGTATTGTATCATCAGGAAAGGTTTAAAAACAAGGGAGAGTACCATATGACACGGCAAAAATCGGGTGTTCTATTATTAGCTTTTCTCGTCCTCGTCTGGGGCATTAATTGGCCTTTATCCAAAATCGCGCTGGCTTACGCGCCGCCGCTGCTATTCTCGGGTATCCGTACCGTAATTGGGGGTGTGCTGCTGATCCTGATCGCGCTGCCCAAAGCCCGGCTGCTCCGGTTTAAGACACTGTGGCCGGTATATTTGGGCTCGGCCCTGTTAAGCATAGCGCTGTATTACGGCGTACAAACGATCGGGCTGCAGTACGTGCCGGCGGGACTGTTCTCGGCGATCGTATTTCTTCAGCCGGTACTGCTCGGGATTTTTTCCTGGTTGTGGCTTGGGGAAGAGATGCATGGGCAAAAAATAGGGGGGCTCGTGCTCGGTTTTCTGGGCGTGGCTTGCTTGAGCGCGGGCGGCCTGACCGGCAGCATTTCGCTTCTTGGTATCCTTCTCGCGCTGGCTACCGCCTTGTGCTGGGCACTTGGGACGGTGTATATGAAACGAAATGCGGTGCGGGTTGATATGCTGTGGATGACGGCCATGCAGATCACACTCGGGGGGCTGATCCTGCTTGCGGCCGGCAGCGCGGCCGAGCCGTGGAAAGCCATCAGATGGAGCACCGATTTTGTCGCCGTCACGCTGTTCATTTCCATATTTGTAATTGCGCTCGGCTGGCTCGTGTATTTCAAGCTGATTCACGAAGGGGAGGCCGGAAAGGTTGCTTCTTATACTTTTCTGGTCCCGCTCGTTTCCATCGGTTCCAGCGTCCTCTTCCTAAATGAGAAGATAACGATTAATCTGGTGATAGGCCTGATTCTGGTCGTAATCAGCATTATACTGGTCAATGTCCGGTTCCGGCGCAGCCCGGCGTCTGCAGTGGCAGAAATCAGAGCCTTGGAGGAGGGGAACTATGATTTTTAAAATGAACGAACAGACAGCCCGCGACAATTACAAGCTGCTGATCGGCAGCGTGGTCCCGAGACCCATTGCGTTTGTCACCTCGGTGAGTGCGGAAGGGGTCGTCAATGCGGCTCCATTCAGCTATTTTAACATTGTGAACAATGATCCGCCGATGCTCATGTTCTCCTGCGGGCGGCATGCGGACGGCACGCTGAAGGATACGGCGCGCAATATTCTGGCGAATCAGGAGTTTGTCATTCATGTCACGGACGAGGATAATATTGAGGCGATCAATCATACGTCCATCAGTGCACCCGCTCATATTAGCGAGCTTACGCTTGCGGGACTGACGGCTGTTCCCGGTACTACGGTGGCTGTACCGCGGGTGCAGGAAAGTCCGGTTGCGATGGAATGCCGCCTTGCACAGATTGTGGAGCTGGGAAAATTTGATGTTATTATCGGCGAGGTGCTGAGCTTCTATGTGCGGGACGACCTTGTTCAAAACGGCCGGATCGACATCGGCAAGCTGAAGCCTATCAGCCGCCTGGCGGGATCGTCATACAGCGCGATTGGACGGATCTTCGATCTGGAGCGGCCGGTCTACGAGGAGAAATGAGAACGGAGAAGTATAGATGTTACAAAAAAAGGGACGCTCCCAAGCTTAAAGCTTGTGGGAGAGTCCCTTTTTGACGAAGCGCACGGCCCGGCTCGCATGAGCCCGGGCCCGCTGCGGAGCGGCGGAGCAGACCGCGTAGTCGGCCCGCTCGACTTCATCCAGCAGCCGGTTCAGGTGCGAGAAGACGGCGCCGAGGTCGCGGATGGTGGTCAGCGGGCAGCTGCCCTGAAGCTCGGCGAAGCTGGCGAGCTGAAGCTGGCGGGCGCGGCGCAGGGCATCAGGCAGCGAACCGTCGCATTCCGTGTTCGACAAAGTCTTGGCTCCGAAGATGGCAATGCAGTCCGATGTTGCAGTCAAAGTCTGCTTCATCCAGTCGGCGGCGGCGTAATGCGGCGGCAGCAGACGCAGCTCGGTTGCGATTTCTTTCACATACCCGTGCATCGTTTGTAAATGGGTGATCGATTGCTTCATGACGGACAAATTGTTCCGGCAGGGAATATGCGACAGGGTAAAAAGCATTTCGTTTTGTTTCTGGGCGCTGTCCTTCAGCAGCTCTCCGGCCCGTTTCAGCGCTTCCCCCTGACCTTTCTCATCCCGTCCCGGCGTAAGTCCGCTCAATCCGTCGGCGAGCAGCAGAGTGCCGGCAAATGCCGTGTTCTTCACGTTAACAAAGCCTTTAGGCGGCACGATAATGATATTGAAGAGCAGAGCGAAAGCCACGCCAATCAGCGTATCCGTAGCTCGGAATACGACATAATGATCCTGAAAGAAGGTCAGCGCCAGCACCGAAGTGACGCCTACTTGCGTAATGGCCTGAAAGTTAATCCGGCAGGCGGTCGCCACGCCGAGGCCGATCAGCAGGATCAGCAGGATGGACAGCGGCCCGACATCGAAAAAGTGCCCGATCATCAGACTGACGCTTCCGCCGAGCACAATGCCAAGCAACCGGTACAGCCCCTTCTCGAGCGAAGCCTTCACAGTGCCCTGGGTAATCAGAATCGCCGCCAGCGGCGCGAAGTACGAGAACTCGTTGCCGTACATGGCGTGAACAACCATCCAGGACAGCGAGGCTGCGAGTGTAACCCGTATCATATAAAGTGAAAAACCAAACTTTTCAAGGCGCTCCTGCAGCCCCTCGTCCATGTGTTGTCATCTCTTTTCGAAA
This sequence comes from Paenibacillus apii, assembly GCF_011043685.1. NCBI lineage: Bacteria > Bacillati > Bacillota > Bacilli > Caryophanales > Paenibacillaceae > Paenibacillus > Paenibacillus apii. Next base: position 215,506 of record NZ_JAAKGU010000002.1, read on the forward strand.
AAATTTTAGAAAAAATATAAGGTTTTCAGTTATTTTCATTATAGCACCTTGAAGACAGAGGGACGCGGGGCAGTTTTTACAACATTACGAACTCGAAAGGGCTAAAGCGCCTTTGCCAAAGCAAAGCCTCCGAAAGTGCGAATGACGCGCGGCTGGAGGCTTTATCCTTACATCCTATTTGATTCCGAGTTTTATACGGTAGCTTAACAGCGTCTCCAAAGTGCGGCCGTCAAAATAACGCTCGACCTCTTCCCGGTAAGCGGCTATTGTCTCATCAAGCTCGCCTCCGCCGAGCCGAATCACGGTCTGGACGCCTCCCTGGCTGAGCGTGAGGCCGACATACCGCTCCGCGTCGCAGCGCTCGGTGTTGTGGAATACGACTTCGCGGGCGAAGGCAAATTCACCGCTTTCCTTAATCCGGCGCAGATGCTCATCCTTATTCCACTTAAAGGCCCGCTCCTCCGCCGGCAGGCGGCGCCCGATAATCGCTTCGGCCTGCTCGATCAGTTCGTGGTAGAGGGATTCAATCGACGGTTCGAGCACCGGCGGCCAGTCGCAGTCGTAGGCGGCGAAGATTCCTCCGGCCTTAAGTACCCGCCCCGCTTCCTTGAGCGTGCTTACGGGCTCCATCCAGTGGAAGGACTGGGAGCAGGTCACAATGTCGGCGCTCTCCGGCGGCAGGCCGAGCGCATTGGAATAACCCGGGATGAACGAGATCCCCTCCGGACTGCCGAGCGCTTTCCACTTCTCCAGCGCCTTGCCGCGCATATCGTCGCCGGGCTCTATGCCGATGACCGAATCGGCGGCCGCCAGCCATAGGAAGGTCGACAGTCCGGTGCCGCAGCCGAGGTCCACAACAAGGGCGGGTCTGCGCTTCAAATAGCCTGTAAGCAGCTCGGTCACGAGCCTGGGCGCCTGAGGCCGGTAACGGTCGTATTCATTCTGAAATCCCTTGAATCGTACAATGTTGGATTGATGATTTCCTTCGGGGATCATGGTTCCACACTCCATTTCCCAAGTATTTTGATGGATATTATACCAGTTTATGCCGGAGGTCGCAGTAAATGTGCGGCGGTTGTTCAGCTTCATATAAAAAGGTGTAAGATTGGGTTATGAAGTACAACTAACGTGCCGAGAATGGAATGATTCAAGCTTGTACAACCTAAACCGAAACCAAGACTTTACAACCCTTGACTATTTGGCCCGGGGTACGGAGAGGAAAGAAGTGCTTATGAGGCGTTAAGCAAACTGAAAATAATGGATGTGCTGAACGGCTATGACCCCATTTTGGTTGGCACGATTCCCATTCATATTGATCTTCCGGAATTAATGAATGGCGGTTATTTTTACGTGATGAATAGCGAGAACCGATTAATGGGTTCGGATATACAGCAAATGGTGGCTGCCGGTCAAACTAAGTAGAGGCATATGCAAAAAATCCCCGGGAGCTTCGAAAGAAGCATTCCCGGGGGATTTATCGTTCGTGGGCAGCCCGCTTGCAACTAGCGCAGCAGCGCGGGGTCGGCAGATGGAACGAGGCCTTCGGCTGCGGCTCTGCCCAGCAGGGCCGTAATGGCGGCATAGCCGCTGTCGCCAAGATCCATCGTAAAGTCGTTCACATAGAGATCGATATGCGATTTCGCCACCTGGGGCGACAGCTCCTGGGCATGTCCGAGGACGTACTCCCGCGAAGCCTGGGGGTTGTCCCAGGCGTGCCGGAGCGAGCTGCGAATCCAGCCGCTGATGGCGTCCGCGTCAAGATCACGGCGGGCGACAATCGCTCCGAGGGGGATAGGAAGTCCCGTGTCGCTCTCCCACCAGCTGCCGAGATCGACCAGCATATGCAGCCCGTAGGAAGCGTAAGTGAACCGGGCTTCGTGGATGACAAGTCCGGCGTCAATCTTCCCGTCCCGCACCGCGGGCATAATTTCGTTGAAGGGCATGACGACGATTTCGCCGACGCCGCCGGGGACATGGCTTGCCGCCCACAGCCGGAACAGCAGATAGGCGGTGGATCGCTCGCTTGGGACGGCGACCCGGCGGCCCGACAGCGCCGCCGGGCTCTTGGCATCCAGCGGCCCGCCCTTGGTCAGCAGGAGCGGTCCGCAGCCGCGGCCCAGCGCGCCGCCGCAGGGCAGAAGCGCGTACCGGTCCAGCACCCAGGGCAGGGCGGCGTAGGAGATTTTGAGGATGTCGAAGTCCGTCCCTTCGGCGGCAAGGCCGTTCGTAACGTCAATGTCGGCGTAGGTGACATTGAGCTTGGGGGCGCCCGGTACAAGGCCATGCGCCCAGGCATGAAAGACAAACGTATCGTTGGGGCAAGGAGAATAAGCAATATTCAGTTCTGCGGTCATTTCAGCACCTCCGATAGGATGGGCCCGGCGGCGGCGAGCGCTTCCAGCGCCTCGCCGATGCGCCAGGCCGCCCGGTCGCGGGGACCGACCGGGTTCGAGATCGCGCGAATCTCCAGCACCGGGAGATTCCGCGCCGCTGCGGCTGCGGCGACCCCGCAGCCTTCCATGGCCTCGGCGGCCGCGCCCGGCACGCGCGCCGCCAAAGCGGCGGCCGTCTCCGCAGAGCCGGTCGCCGTCGACACCGTGAGCACCGGTCCCGTGCTCACGGCCAGCCCCGCCGCCGCAAGCCCGGCGGCGAGGCTCGCTGCCCGGCTCGTGTCGGCCGGGTACGTTACGCGGCCGAAGCCGAGGTCGGCCGCGCTGCGGAAGCCCTCCGGCGTCTCGGCCCCGAGGTCGGCGAAGATCAGCTCGCTGGCCACGACCAGCGAGCCGACCGCCGCCCTGCCGGGGAAGCCGCCGCCGATCCCGGCGCTGACGACGCAGCCGTAGGAGCCGGCTGCAAGCGCAGCGGCGGTGCCGGCCGCCGCCGCCGCCGGGCCCGCGCCCGCGGCGATGACAGTGAAGCCGGCCGCGCCGCTGAGGCCGAGGCGGATCGCTTCCGCCTCGGCCTCCACCGCCGTAACGATAAGGACGCCCGGGGAGGCCGGTTCCTGCTCCTTGTGGGTTTCCTCTCCGGCATGGCCGGGGTCCAGGGGGGAAGTCACAGCGAGAATCCTCCTTATTAATAGAATGTATTATTAAATGGGTTCGGCAACCCGGAACGGCCAGCCCGTCCGATTGCCGAAATTAATAGAAATGTATAGCAAAGAAAAGGATACGCCCTTTTGCAGATGAGGTCAATTTCCCCGGCGGACAGGCGCTTACCGTGACGTACGTTTATTTTTAAGAAAGTGTTGACAGAATAAAAATAAGGGTGTATATTTATCTTAACTTAAAGATAATTAATTTAAAGATACACGAGCTAAGCTGGAGGTGATGGAAATGAGCGGACCGAAAGAGGAACTGATCGTAGCCGGAGATGTGAGCGGCCGGGATGAAGCGGCGTCGCTGAAGCTGTTCGTCGTCCTGTCCAAAGCTTACCGGAGTCTGATGGACCGGGCCGTCAAGGATATGAAGAGCTACGGGCTGTCGTCCGCCGAGTTTATGGTGCTTGAGGTGCTCTATCACAGAACCCGCATTCCGCTGCAGCAGATCGGAGAGAAGATTCTGGTCACGAGCGGAAGCATCACCTATAACATCGACAAGCTGGAGAAGAAGGGGCTGCTGAAGCGCGTTCCCTGCAGCGAGGACCGGCGCGTAACGTACGCCGAGATTACCGATGAGGGCCGGAAGCTGTTCGACGAGATTTTTCCGAAGCATGTATCCATGCTGCACGGGATGATGGGCGGACTGAACACGGAGGAGAAGGAGCAGGCAACCGAATGGTTGAAGCTGCTGGGAAAAGGGGCCGGTTCCTAGGAGGCCCGCAATTTTTTATCTAATATCTTAAAGTAAAGATTATTAAAAACAAGAGAATGGAGAGGATTAAAAATGATTAGTGTAGGATTGCTGTTGATTCGTTTGTTTATCGGTGTTGCGTTTATCGGCCATGGGGCGCAAAAGCTGTTCGGCTGGTTCGGCGGCTACGGCCCGAAGGGAACTGGTGGCTGGATGGAATCGGTTGGCATTAAGCCGGGTGTGGCGATGGCGGTGCTGGCCGGAATTCTGGAGCTTGGCGGCGGACTCTTGTTCGCGGCGGGCCTGTTCACACCGGTTGGGGCCGTGATGCTGATCCTGGCGATGGCCGGAGCGATGAAAGTACATTTGTCGAACGGTTTCTGGGCTACTGCAAACGGTTATGAATATCCATTGACCTTGCTTGTTGTAGCGGCTGGCGTAGCGTTTGCGGGTCCGGGTTCCATTTCGCTGGATCATCTGTTGTTCTAATTCGATTGACCTTCTAATTTCTAATTTCTAATACCGAGAGGAGAATGATTATTATGACACTTCAAACTGCAGGTATTCACCATATTACAGCGTTCGTTCAGGACGCTCAGCGGAACGCGGACTTTTATGCAGGCATTCTTGGTTTACGGCTTGTGAAAAAAACAGTCAATTTCGACGCGCCTGAGGTCTATCACCTGTACTTTGGCAACGAAAACGGCGCGCCGGGCACAATCATCACGTTCTTCCCTTCGCCTATCGGACGTAAGGGAAGAATCGGCAGCGGCATGGTCGGCGTGACGACCTATGCTGTACCCGCCGGTTCACTCGGATTCTGGGAAGAACGGCTGAACGCCTACGGCATCCCTTACACCACCGTTCACCGCATCGGGGAGACTTACCTTTCCCTGGCCGATTACGACGGCCTGCGGGTTGAACTGGTGGAGCGGGAGGAGGGTCCGCTGAGCAACTGGTCGTTCGGCGGCATTCCGGTAGAGCATGCCATTAAGGGATTCGGCGGAGCGGTGCTGTACAGCATAAATCCAGCTAGTACGGAAGATACGCTGGTTAACACGCTCGGTTTTGAACGAATTGCCGAAGGAGACGGTTATGTGCGCTTCAGAGCGGAGGGTCCGTACGGCAACATTGTGGATATCAAGACCGACCCGTTGCCTTTTGGGGCGGGGGGAAGCGGTACGGTGCATCATATTGCGTGGCGCGCCAAGGATGACGCCGAGCAGCTGGAGTGGAAAGACTTCGTACAAAGCCGGGGCTTTCAAGTGACTCCGGTGCAGGACCGGAATTACTTCAACGCCATCTACTTCCGTGAAGAAGGCGGCATCCTGTTCGAGATCGCGACAGATCCTCCGGGCTTTGCAGTTGACGAGGACTCCGAACATCTGGGCGAGAAGCTGATGCTCCCGGCATGGTACGAGCCGCACCGGGCGGCGATTGAGACCAATCTGGCACCTTTTGAGGTGCGGGAAATCGAGGTGAAGTCAGAATGATTCATATTTTCCGCGAAGGCTCGGACTCCACGAAACCGACGCTGGTGCTGTTTCACGGAACGGGCGGCGACGAGCATGATCTGATTCCGCTCGCCGAGATGCTCTCTCCGGGCTCTTCCGTCCTCGGGATACGCGGCAGCGTGCTGGAGAACGGGATGCCCCGTTTCTTCCGCCGCCTGGCGGAAGGCGTATTCGACGAAGCGGATCTGATTGCCCGAACGCATGAAGTTAAGGCCTTTCTGGACGAGGCGGCGGTGAAATACGGCTTCGATTCGTCCCGCCTCGCCGCCGTCGGGTATTCCAACGGAGCCAACATTGCGGGCAGTCTGCTGCTGCATTACGGAAATGTATTTTCTTCCGCGGTGCTGCTGCATCCGATGGTTCCGCTGCGGGGGCTGACCCCGCCGTCCTTAAGCGGCGTGTCCGTCTTCATCGGAGCGGGGGTCAACGACCCGCTCATTTCAAAGGCCGAGACCGAAGAGCTTCGGGAGCTACTGGCCGGCGCGGGCGCGGACGTAACCGTGCAATGGAGCAATCAGGGGCACCGGGTGAGCGCCGCCGAAGCGGAGGCCGCGAAGAATTGGCTGGATCGCCAAAGCTTCGAGGCTTAAGCCGGATGCTTGCTTAACGGGCAATTCCGGGACGAAGCAGGCGCCGCTTCTATCCCGTTCATCATAACGGAAGGATGCAGAATTACGGCGGTATGCCGGGTTCTGCATCCTTTTTTAGTGACAAAATCATGATATTGATATTGGTTTTATGTGCCTTTATGTTATGATGGGGAACACAAGGGGGGAATGATGAGCGGTCGATCCATGGCTTTAAAATGACAGAACGATTGCTCTTCTTAATTAATATGACGAACGAATCGCCGTTGACGAAAGAGATGATTTTGGATGCCGCGGAACAGGTGCTGCGGCGTTATGGGCCAGATAAAACTTCCGTTATAGATATAGCCAAATTCCTTCAAGTCAGTCACGGAACGCTGTATCGGCATTTCTCGAGCAAGGCTGCGTTGAGGGAGGCCGTTACGGAGAGATGGCTGGATATAAGCATTGCCGAACCTTTGCAGGAGATTGCGGATAGGGCTGAGGGGAGTGCCGCGGAGCAATTGCGCTTGTGGGTGGAGACGCTCATAAAGAAGAAGCGGATGCATGCTTCGGATGATCCCGAGATGTTTGTCATGTACGCAGACGTTACTGTGAGAATAGGGGACATGATCGCGATGCACATCAATCGCCTGATAAAGCAGATTGCATCGATTATCGAACGCGGCATGCAGGCGGGGGAATTCAAACCGGATTCCGCGGATGCCATTGCAAGGGCTGTGTTCATGGCAACAGAAAGCTTTCATCATCCTGCCCATGCCCAGGAATGGTCGTCCGAAATGATCGACGAAGACTTCGAAACGGTATGGCGCTTGATTCTTTCCGGCCTTAAGTAAAATACGCCTTTTAGAAACAGAACGGGTTATTCCGGGTTTGTTTCTAAGAGGCGTATTTTTTTCGTCCGTGATGACGCGGAAAAGGCATTCGGCAGCCGATGACAAGCATCGGACAGCATCCAGATAAATAAATGACAAAAAAACAATTTTGTTAATTGACATTTGTTTTGTGTCATTCTATAATCAAGTCATCAAGAACAACAAGAACACGCAAACGAGATTTTGGACGATAAGGCTCAGCAGAGCCAACCCCAAAAGGAGATGTTAAACATGACTCAAAGTAAAAAGAGCGTTGTGCTCGTAACGGGCGCAGGTACGGGAATCGGAAATTTATCCGCTCGTACGCTCGCCGCGGCCGGTCATACCGTATACGCCAGCATGCGCGACGTAGAGGGGCGCAATGCTTCGAAAGCGAAAGCCCTTCATGAATACGCCGCAGTGAACGGCTACAAGATTAAGGTCGTGGAGTTGGACGTGCTTTCTCAGGAATCCGCGGATCGAGCGGTGCAGACGATCATTGAGGAGCAAGGACAACTGGACGTTGTGATGCACAATGCCGGCCACTTGGTCGTCGGGGTTGTCGAAGCGTTCTCGCCGGAAGAAATGGTCAAGGTGTTCGATACGAATGTCCTGGGTACGCAGAGGGTTAACCGGGCGGCGCTGCCGTACATGAGGGCGCAGCAATCCGGCCTCCTGCTCTGGATCAGCAGCACGACCGTACGCGGCGGTTTCCCGCCGTTCCTCGGACCTTATGTAGCCGCCAAAGCCGCTATGGACTCCCTGGCCCAGACCATGGCTTACGAAGTTGCGAAGTTCGGCATCGAAACGTCATTTGTCGTACCCGGCGCCTTTACGCAAGGGACATCCCATTTTCCAAGCGCGGGCCATCCTCAGGATGAGAAGACCTCGGCAGCTTATGACCGTATTAACGGCCTGCTTGACGAGGTAGGGGAACGCTTGAGTGCCTTGACTCCGCCGGATGCCGATCCGCAAGCGGTCGCGGACGAAGTGGCCCGAATCGTCAGCCTGCCGGCTGGAAGCCGCCCTGCACGTTCGGTCATCGATTTCGTGAATGACGGCGCGGCCGAAGTGACGGAGCTGTCGGAGAAGCTGCGCATTGAATTTGTACATCGCCTTGGTTTGGAGGAACTGTTGAAACCAACTGTTTTGCAGTAATCGATTGATTTTTAAATGAAAGCAAGGAAGTTAATAAACAAATACAAAAAAAGGATGGGATATATAATGGAAAAGAATCTTGCAGGCAAAGTAGCTTTGGTAACGGGCGCATCGCGCGGCATCGGGCAAACAATCGCGGAGGAGCTGGCGGCGCACGGGGCAAAGGTTGTCGTTAACTACGCGAGCAGCCCGGCGAAGGCGGAAGAAGTGGTGGCCGGAATCAAACAGAGCGGCGGAGAAGCGGTGGCGATTCAGGCGGATATCAGCAAGGTGGCGGAAGTCGAGAGCCTGTTTAAGAAGACACTGGACGCTTACGGGCAGGTGGACATCCTCGTTAATAACGCCGGGATTATGATCACAAAGCCGCTCGTAAACACGACGGAGGAGGATTTCGATAAGCAGTTTGCGATTAATGTCAAAGGGACGTTCTTTGCCATCCAGCAGGCGGCGCTGCATATGAAGGAGAACGGGCGCATCATCAACTTCTCCACATCGGTGATTGGCCATATGCTCCCGACTTATAGCACTTATACCGGAACGAAAGGAGCCGTGGAGCAGTTCACCCGCCAGCTGGCCAAAGAGCTCGGACCGAAAGGGATTACCATTAACGCAGTTTCTCCCGGACCGGTGAACACGGAACTCTTTACTGTAGGCAAAACGGAGGAGCAGATCAAGGCGGTGGGCAGTGCCAATTCATTCGGACGCTTGGCTGAGCCGGAGGATATTTCGAAGGTTGTGCTGTTCCTGGCCGGTCCGGAATCCCAATGGGTGACGGGACAGACCTTGCGCGTGAACGGCGGATTTATTTAACAGAGCGGGAGAGCGGGACAACGGCACGGACGAGGCAGAATGATTTCAGCATAAAAAAGCAGCGGCGGTCCCGGGACGTTAAATCTTCGTCTCGGGGAGCGCCGCTGCTTTGCGTTAGCAGGACCCTGCCGGGGGTGAGGTTACAGCGGCTCCTGAAGGAGGGCCTGCGCATGATTCGCCTGGGTCTGCCGCCGCGACCGGCCATGCATCACTTTGACGAGCAGGATACACATGGCAATATTGAATAGCGCCGAGAAGAACAGCAGGAAGCCGACATGGCCGTCGCGGCTTACGTAGCCGTAGTAGACGGCATACGTATTGAGGAAGATGGTGGCGCTGTATCCGAAGGCCATCCAAAGAAGGCGTCTGTCTTTGAAATAGACGTAGGCCAATAGCGCCAGCGCTGCCGCCGGGAACAGGTATCGCTCATGCATGCTTGACGAAAAGGTGAATACGCCCGATATCAGGAGCAGGGCGGACAGCGATGCGAATGCGGCGCTGCGGCTGCGCAAATAACACCAGCCCGACAGCAGCGTGGCGGCGACGATAAAAATCAGGCCCCAGACCTGGTAGCTGAAGAGCAGAAGCGTGGACGAAGAGTCCTTGTAATTGGCACCGAGCAGCCCGAACAGGTTAAAGGCGTTCACCGAAGCGTAAGGGTACTCGTTCACCGTGCCGCTGTACAGTTCATAGAGCCACAGCGGACTTTTGCCCGAAGAGAAGGGCAGCGCGGCGATTACGACAGTCACGGCGGCAATGGCCGCCGCTTTGAGCCAAGCCTTAAGCTTGCCCGTACGCAGAAGCGCGAACAGCAGCACAGGCGTATAGATGATGCCCTGCGGCTTCATCAGAATGGCAAGGGTCAGGAACAAAGACGCCCAGCCGAGCTTCCGGCGGGTCATCGCAAGCACGGACAAGACCACGAGCATGGTGAAAAAGGAGTCGACCTGCCCCCAGAACGTGGCGTTGATCAGCACCGCCGGGTTGAACATGTAGAAGCCGGCGATCAGAAAGGCCGTCTCGAACCTTAGATAGCGGCTGGCCGCTTTATACAGCAATCCGGCGGTAACCGCATCCGCGAGGATCGAGGGCAGCTTGATGAGCGTCAGAAAATAGGGCTCGATCTGCGGCAGCGTCACGATTTTGCCAGTCGCGTACAGAATGTACACATACAGCGGCGGATAATCGCTCGAGCTTGTGTCGTAAAAGGTGCCGAGGCCGTTTGCCGCCGCCTGCGCCCACGTTGTGAAGAAGCGGATGTCGCCCCGGTAACCCGAAATCCAGGGGGCGGCGGCAAGCTTGAGGCACAGGCCCGCGGCCAGCAGCAGGCAGACTGCAAGCCCCCTGCGGCTCACGTTCATGCGCAGCTTGCCGGCCTTCGCATAATAGAAGGCCGCCGCCAGCAGCCCGGCGAACAGCGCCGCGTAAACGGCCAGCGCCGTCCCGTACTGGCCGTCGCTTCCGAAGCCGCCTCCAGCGAAACCGCGGCCGCTCCCGGAGCCGGAGGCCGCACTAGCTCCGCTGCTGCCGTCCGCGGCGCTCTGCTGTCCGCCGCCTGCGCCTGCCTCCGCAGCACCGCCGTCCGTCGCGTTCTGCCGCCCGAGGGGCAGCGTTCCGTTCCGGTCCCCTGGGAACGCGCCTCGCTCCCCGCTTCGGAACGTGGCTCCTTCGCCGCCGCGCCACTGCATGCCTGCGCCGGTTTCGACTGAGGCCCCGCTGCCGCTCACTTTTGCCAGAGAATAGATGCAAATCCCAAGAGATAGCACCAGCATCAGGGTCAGGCCTGCGATCCATTTATGATTTTTAATCCGGGTCATGGGCTTCTCCTCTCCTTTATGTATCGAATGATGGCCTTATTATAAAAGCGTGACCTTAAGATATGCTGAATAGCCGATGGGATTAGGGAGAATGCGAAACGGCCAGCCCAGCGGCATGATTCTTGGTATTGAACAGATTTAGTGTCGCAGTCCCCCGCCTCTAAGCCAACAGCGAAGGTGGGGGTTAGACACGTCCGCTTAACAAACATATGTTCTTGTGTTATGCTAGATCCATCAAATTACGATGGAGGCGCGTCTCATGAAGGTGGTCAAAACACTCAAACATCCGATTACATCTCACCACCGCATGCTGGATGCGACTCTCCATGTGTATCAAGAAGCGTTATCGTTTTTGATTACGGTCATTCAAGAGCAGTTTATCACCTTGGAATCGTTATCCACCCAAGCCGTGGTGACGGCGGTAGAACGGCTGACTCACCATACCAGACAAAATCCGAATCCGCTATACGCCGAGTTTGATCAACGCTTTTATAAGTTTCCTTCGTACTTCCGCAGAAGTGCCATTGCCGAAGCGTTTGGCATTGTGAAAAGTCATCATTCCCGTTTTGAGCTTTGGCAAGCCGAGCGGCAACACGCCCTGCAAGAAGGGAAACGTTTTTCGAGGAAACCGCCGACACTTCAGGCTCAGCATAAGGCGTTCCCTTGCTTGTACAAAGGCAACATGTTCATTCGAACCTCTGATAGGACAGCCAACATCAAGGTATTTCATCAAGGGGATTGGGTCTGGCTCCCCATTACCTTTAAAGGGCAAGACCTATTCAAACGTAACGTGTGGAGCATGAAAGAATGCAGCCCCACATTGGTTCGAACAGGAAAACGCTATGCCCTTCATATCGCCTATAAGGGGGATGTGAAGTTGACTCAGACGGAACATTCCAAGCAGCGGGTGTGTGCCGTTGATTTGGGGTTAACGAATTCCGCAGTTTGTTCCATGATGGACGCAAGCGGCACTGTCTTGGCGAGGACATTTATCAACCAAGCCAAAGAAAAAGATCGGATGCGCCAAATCACAGGCAAACTGAAACAAGCTCAGCGACAATCCGGTATAGGGGCAAAACCGAATTTCTGGCGGCGGATGAACGGCTTACAGACGCATATCATCCACGATACCGCGCATCAAATCCTCGCCTTTGCCCAAAAGTACCACGCTGATGTCATTGTCATGGAGTATTTAGGCAAGATGCGTCTGCCTAAAGGAACGTGGGGAGCCAAGCGGTTTCGTGCCAAGCTCCAGTTTTGGGCGAAACGGCGCATCCAAACGAAAGTGACCGAAATGGCGCATTTCTTGGGGATGCGGGTTTCCATGGTCAATCCGGCGAATACCAGTGCGCTTGCTTTTGACGGCAGTGGATTTGTACAACGCAACACAAAGCGGGATGTTGCTGTATTCACAACAGGCAAAATGTATCACGCAGACCTTAATGCCTCGTATAACATCGGCGCACGATACGTGCTACGTAATATACAAAAATCCACATCTGAAAAGAGGTGGTTGTCCTTGGAGGCAAAAGACCCTTCATTGGCAAAACGAACGTATTGGACGTTGGCTTCCCTCATTAGGGTGCAACAGGCACTGAGACTTCAAACATGAAGCTCCCAAGCGTGTGCAACCCTGTATCGATGCCAACAGAAGCCCCCACTTCATGCGTAAGCTAAGTGGGGGAGAGTTCCCCTTTTTGGAGCGCATCCTTTAGTATTAAGAGATACAAAACTTTAGTATGAAGAAATACAAAACAGCTTGCGTGCTGCTGCAACGGAAAGGTAGAAAAATGGATACAACCTCTAAAGTAAACGGCCTTGAACCGGCAGACATCCGGTCTTCCCGGAAGCTGAGAATTCAATTGGCCGTTATTCTGGGCGCTGTCGCCACGATCGGCCCGCTGTCGATCGACATGTATTTGCCCGCGCTTCCCGGGCTGGGCAGATCGTTCGGGGCTTCGCCCGCGCTCGTTCAGCTCAGCCTGAGCTGCTTTCTGATCGGTCTGGCGCTCGGGCAGCTGCTATCGGGGCCGCTGAGCGACGTGTACGGACGCCGCCGCCCGCTGATGATCGGCATGGCGGTATATGCCCTGTCCTCGCTGCTCTGCGCGTTTAGCCCTTCCATCGGATTTCTGGTCGTGATGCGCCTGATCCAGGGACTGTCCGGCTCGGTGGGAGTCGTCATTTCACGCGCCGCCGTACGCGATTTGTTCTCCGGTTCCGAACTGACCCGGTTCTTCGCGCTGCTGATGGTCGTTAACGGCCTAGGGCCGATAGCGGCTCCGGTAATCGGCGGACAGCTGCTGCGGTTTACGACATGGCAGGGTGTTTTTTTCGTGCTGTTCGCTGCCGGCGTTCTTTTTTGCCTGACGATCTGGCTGCGCCTGCCGGAGACTCTGCCGCCGGAGCGCCGTTCCAAGGGAGGGCTTAAAGAAACGCTGGCGACCTTTGGGAAGCTGCTGCGCAATCCCGGGTTTATGGGGTATGTCTTGTCGCAAAGCTTTGTCTTCGGGGCGATGTTCGCCTACATTTCGGGCTCATCCTTCGTGCTGCAAAATATGTTCGGCGTATCTCCGCAAATGTACAGCCTGATCTTTGCCGTGAACGGTCTGGGCATCATCATTGCCGGGCAAGCCGCCGGCCGTCTGTCGGGACGGGTCGGGGAGAGAGGCGTCCTTGTATGGGGACTTATTCAATGCTTAGCGGGCGGCCTGCTCCTGCTGTATTCGATTTTGACCGAAGGCGGACTTCTTCTGCTGCTGATTGGGTTATTCGCTGTCGTATCGAGCGTCGGACTCGTAGGGACGACCACCTTCTCGCTGGCGATGCAGGATCAGGGAGAGAACGCGGGCAGCGCTTCGGCGCTGCTAGGGCTGCTTCCGCTGCTGATGGGCGGATTGGTGTCCCCGCTGGTTGGCCTGGGAGGCGGAGAAACGGCGCTGCCAATGGGAACGGTAATCGCGGGCGCAAGCCTTTGCTCCGTCCTGTCGTACGCCCTGCTGGCGAGAAGAAAGGGGCGGAGGCCATGAGCAGAAAAGATTTGTCCGCGCTGCTGCTGCTGGCTCTCATCTGGGGAGCCTCTTTTCTGTTTATGCGTATCGCCTCGCCGGTCTTCGGCCCGGTCGTGACGACCGAGCTTCGAGTGGCCATCGCGGCGGGCGCTCTGCTGCTGTACGCCGTCCTTACGCGCAGTCCTATCGGGCTGCGCAAGCGCTGGAAGCCTTTTCTCCTGCTGGGCGGGCTGAACGCCGCACTGCCGTTCTCGCTCATCTGCGCGGCGGAGCTGCATCTGAGCGCTTCACTGGCCGCGATCCTCAATGCGACCACGCCGATCTTTGCCGCCCTGGCGGCCTGGGGCACCGGCGGGGAGAGACCCGGCCTTTCCAAAGCGGCGGGCCTTGTTCTGGGGCTGGCCGGCGTCGGAATTCTGGTCGGCTGGAGCCCCGAGCCGATGGACAAGACGATGCTGTATTCCGTATTGTTCTCGCTCGGAGCCGCGCTGGCCTATGGCTTCGGGGGCCTGTACGCCGCCCGGGTCGGCAAGGGAGTGCCGCCGCTGACGCTCGCCATCGGCCAGCAGCTTGGGGCGGCCGCCCTGCTGCTGCCGCTGGTCGCGGTATTTCCTCCGCCGGAGCGGCCTACGATGGCGGCGGCACTATCGGTGCTCTGCCTTTCGCTCATATGCACCGCCTTTGCCTACCTGCTGTATTTCCGGCTGATCGCAAGTGTGGGCGCGGTCAAGACGGTGAGCGTCACCTTTCTAGTTCCGGTGTTCGGATTGGTCTGGGGAGTCATTTTTCTGCATGAATCGGTCTATCTGAATACAGTCGCCGGTTTGGCGATCATTCTGCTGGGCATTGCACTGATTGGCGGGCGGTTTAGGAAAGCCGTGGGGCAAAAAGGGACTTTGGCGCGTCATCTTGCAAAAGTCGAAAGTGAAAATGCGGAGTTATAAGAACAGAAGCTTAAAGAAATGCGTTAAGCCGCGGCGTGATGCCGCGGCTCTTTTTATAGATTACCAATCAGTTATTCCGTTCTACCGGGTGAAACTTCTACTTATTGAAAAGGATGACCGTTTTACCCGCTGCATTAATATACCCGTATTTCCCTTTACTGTTTTGGACAAGGGCTAATCCTTCGGAGAACCCGCGCGCATGAGTGTATAAATAAGGAGTGGCCAATTCACCGGATGTATTGACAAAACCCAGCTTGCCGCCTTTCGGCGCGTAGGCCACGGCCAAGCCGTCGGTGAAATAAAAGTCGGAGGCGTATTTCTTTAGGAACACATGCATTACTTTCCATGACCGGTCGAGTATAAGCTGTTTATCCGAGTCGGGAATGGAAACATGAGCCACGCCCTCCGAAAAATATCCTCCTTCCGCATACTTGCAAGGAATCGCCAGTGCACCCTTGGTGTTAGGCCAAGGGAATCATCCCCTTTCATGATGAATTTCCACGCGATACTAAGCTGTTATATGGGAAGCTGGCTACGGAAGCACAAAGAAGATAAATAAAACGGAGGGAACCCTGCCGGGAAGGGGCGTCGGCAGGGTTCGGATCACATGTTTCCCTCTATTCTATTTTTTACCGATAAGTTGCATATTTTTAAAGAATAAAATACAAGTTTTAAACTTATTTCTTGAGGTTATTGCATATAATTAGTATGATAATTACCATTTAAGGGAGTTGTTTGCAATAAATAGGAAAATAATGATACTATCTTCGTTGCTGTCCTTTAACTTACTTTTAGCATGTAGTAGCCAGCCAAGCGGGGCAGGTGATAAACCTACCTCTGAATCATCCGCAGCAACAGTAACGCCTTTTTCTCCAAAGTCTACGGTTACTCCTGCTGAAACAGAAGGGGGTATAGTTAGCCAGTTTTCGAAATCAACTCTTTCCGATTCTATTTCTTTAGATACTATTAGTGATACGCCTTCTATCCGAGCAGAAACAGATCTTGTAGATGGAAAGATATTAATGATTTCCGGAGACCGTGAAGAGCGTGGACATCTAATTGCTCCAAGTGTTCTGGGTGCTGAGGGCGATCAGACATTTCAAAGCAATTATAAAATTGTCTATCGGAAGGGGAACAATGATAAGGTTCTTTTAGAGTTGCCTGCCTTTTTGTATTTGCAGCCAACTGATAAAATATTACCTTTTGATAAAGTAAGTTTTAAAGAAGCAGATATTTTTTTACTAACACCGCAATATCGTACTGGGCATGGTCTTGAAGCGTATGTTTTCGCAGTAGATAAACAAAATGGGGATGTATTTCCTATAGAGATACGGAAAGGAGAAAAAACATCTAAAACGCTCTTATATGCTGAACTAGGGAATCAAAATGGACAATTAGTCGTGTATCCCCCAATAGGAGCTGGTACGCCTGAAAAGGATACTAAGGAAATACATTATAAATTAGACCTTCGCAATAAGCAATTTATTGCAGATTAAAAAAGGAGCTTGCCTACTCTTGGGGCAGCCCATTTTTGGTTTAAAATAGACGCTGAGCATTTATTATTATATTTTTTGAAATAATTCTATTTTATAGAAACATATTCTGTGAATTTTCATCCAATACATAAATGGTTATTTGGGAGGGGTATTAGTGAAACGTTCTATAAAAATTGGATTAGCTGGATTAGTCCTTACTGCTGTTTTTAGTGCTGGGGCTTACGCAGCGACTACAGTTCCAAAAATATTTGTTAACAGTAATCAAGTCAAAACCAGTACACAGCCTAAAATCATTGATGGCTCTGTTTATGTTCCAATACGGGTAATCTCCGAAGGGCTTGGAGTTGATATCCAATGGGATAATAAGAACAAGGCCGTTTACGTAGAGTCTGATCCAAACTTTAAGTTGGAAAATAGCAGTGTCCAATATGTTTCGGAGCGGAACTTGGCTTATAAGTGGATCATGGCCTATGACGAGAGAAATCACCAAGGGGTGCTTGATCTAGTTACCTCTAATTTCTCGACTGATATCTACAATGAAAGTTTTCCTACCGGCACTTACAATATGGGGAGCATTGTTGATATAAAAGCTGTCGCGCGCGAAACCAACGGCCTTACCGTGAGAATTGTTCAACGTGTAACTGCAGAAGATGATTATAAAGTTAAAGTGGAAAAATGGAATTTTACTTTTGAAGAAGGTAAAATTAAGTCGGTGAAGGCCGTACCAAACTCCGCTAAATATTTGGATCGTTATACAGTGTTTCCAGGAGCAAGTTTTGGGATATAAAATATGGTATTACTTGTGTGTAAATATTGAAAATTTTCGCATAGGATAATCCCTGTGGCTTTTGGCTACTTAATTAATAGCTGGTCAATGGCTATGTTTCAAATGCCTTTTCGTTTTATTAGGTCAGCCAGAAACTTCTGGTTGGCCTAATTTTGTAGGTGAATTTAGATGGCGGTAGCCGGGAGAACTTGGAACATCGTAGGAGTGCAGGCAAATACACCAAAGAGTGAGGAAGTTATGGAACCGGTGATTGGAGTGGATGTTTTTTGTTGCCTGGAGTTGCATAAGGAGCTTGTTCGGAGTAGGATTTTTAAAGGAATTCAGGGATGTGGGAGAGGCTGTCGTCTAACGGTATAGCACTCACTTATCACAAACCGCGTATTCTGACCCGAACAGGGCGAAATACGCAATTTATGCAACTAAAGGTAGGTAGAGAAATGCATGCACATCAACCAAGGCTCGAACAATTAAAATTGGTAAGGCTGCTGGTGTCGATTTATCGCATCAAGGCGGTTCGGGTGCTGTTTCCGCTAATCATTATTGCGCTTGTGTACTTGGAGGGGCAGCATGAACTGAAAGGGGTCAAGCTTGCCCGGACGCTGCGCGAGCTCAGGCATGTTCCGGTGCCGGATATTCTGCGGATGATGGCGGCAGCGCTGGCGGCGGTTGCGGTGATGAGCGCCTACGATTTTCTGATCCGCGCCCACTTCCGGATGAAGACCGGGGTATGGAGCACCTTCCGCTATTCGTGGATCGCCAATACCTTTAACAATTTGATCGGCTTTGCCGGTCTTGCGGGAGTCGGCTTGCGCACGCTGCTCTATAAAAAAAGCGGAGTGCCCACGGCGGTCCTGACTCCGGCCATTGTCTTTTTGTCGCCGCTGATGATTACGGGCCTGTCGCTGCTGTCCTGGGCCAACCTCTTCGGCATCCTGCCGGCGGAGGAGCTGCTGCGCGAGCACCGGTGGCTGGTGTTCGCCGTTTGGGGCATGGCGCTCTATCTGCCCTTTTTTATCATGGTCCAGCGTTCCTCTTTGTTCGCCAAATGGATTAACCGGGGAGAAGGAAGAACGCCGTGGATGACGGTATACGCCTCGGTCGGCTCTTCGCTGCTGGAATGGCTGGGCGCCGGATTTACTTTTGCGATGATCGCGAGGTATATGCTGGACGGCGCTCCTTTTCAGCCGATGATGAGTCTGTACGTCATTGCGGCGATTGCGGGCATACTCAGCATGGCCCCGGGTGGCATCGGCGCATTCGATCTGATTGCGCTGCTCGGATTGCAGCAGATGGGGTATGCAAGTGAACGGGCGATGGCGGTGCTCGTCATCTTCCGGCTGTTCTATTATGTCGTTCCCTGGCTGATCGGCCTTGTGCTGGCGGCGTTCGAAATCGGACAGCAGGGCATCCGGCTGCTGCGCGGAACGGCTATGGAGACGTCTCTTAACACTTGGCAAAAGATTTGGGGCTGGCCCGGACAGTACACCTTTCTCAGCGATCTTGGCGGATGGGCGCTCGGCAAGCTTGTGCTTGTGTCAGGCCTGATTCTGCTGCTGTCGGCGGCCACGCCCGAGTTAATGTACCGGCTGCGCTTCACGGAGGAGCTCCTGTCGCTTCCGATCATGCGGCTCTCGCATCATTTGTCGGTGGTGATCGGCTTTATGCTGGTGCTGCTGTCGAGAGGTATATCGCTGCATGTCCGCAGAGCCTATATCGGGTCGGGCATTCTGCTGGCTCTTGGAGCGGTGTTCGCCTTCGCCAAAGGGTTCGACTATGAAGAGGCGATCTTTCTGCTGCTGGTCGCCTTTCTTCTGTGGATTTCAAGGGCGCGTTTCTACCGGATCAGCGCGCCGATCTCAAGGCAGAGCCTGCTGGGATGGCTGCTGCTGACTTCTTTCATCGCTCTCAGCTATTATCTGCTGGCGAGCTACTCGCACCGCGGCTTCTTCAAAGCGCTGCAGCCCGGCGAGGCGACCGAGTGGCTGCAGCAGCACGGCCATTTCGCCTATACGGCTGCGGGCGGATTGGCGGCCGCCTGGCTGCTGCTCTCCCTGGCCGCGGTGCTTCGGCCCAACCGGCGGGCGGAGGCATTGACCGCGCCGCCGGATATGGACCGGCTGCGCCGGTACCTGGAGACGGAATCCGGCAACGCTCTGACCCATATGCTCTTCACGGGCGACAAGAGCTTCTACTGGGCGCAGGACGGAAAGGTTATGCTTCCCTTTGCCCGGGTGCGGGACAAGCTTGTCGTGCTCGGCGACCCGCTGGGCCCCAAAGAGCTGGTGAACGACGCGATCAGCGAGTTCCGGACAGAGGCCGACAGGTACGGTCTTACCGTGGTCTTCTATCAAGCGACGCCCGCCTACTTGCCGATCTACCATGAGCAGGGCTACCGCTTCTTTAAACTCGGCGAAGAGGCGCTGGTGCCGCTGGACCACTTCACTCTAAGCGGCAAAAGGAACAGCGACTTGCGGAGCGTCACCCGCCGGTTCGAGCGCGAAGGCTGCACCTTCGAACTGGCGAAGCCTCCGCACGGGGTGGAGCTGCTGCAGGAGCTTCGCTCGATTTCCGACGAATGGCTGAGAGGCCGGGCGGAAAAAGGCTATTCGCTCGGATGGTTCGACGAATCGTATCTCCAGCTTGCGCCGCTGGCCCTGCTGCGCAATGCCGAAGGCGCCGTCATCGCCTTTGCCTCGCTTGCGCCGGGCTACGACGGCGGGGTTACCGTATCCATCGACCTCATGCGCCATCGCCTGAAGAGCCCGAACGGAACGATGGACTTCCTGTTCATCTCTCTCCTGGAATGGGCCAAGGCCGAGGGGTACGGAAGGTTCAACCTCGGTAATGCGCCTCTGTCCAGCGTCGGGCGAAATCCCGGCTCGCTGCGGGAAGAAAAAATCGCCCATCTGGTCTTCAAGCGCGGAGGGCATTGGTACGGCTTCTTAGGTCTCCGCCGGTACAAGGAGAAATTCTCGCCGGAGTGGGAGCCCCGCTACCTGGCTTATCCCGTCTCCTTGTCCCTGCCCGTGCTGACGCTGGATCTGGTGAGGCTCGTTTCCCGGCAGCCGAAAGTACGGAAATAGGAAATAGCTGTCCCTTGAAGCCGCCATGTGAACGGCTGGGGGACAGTTTTTTTGTTTTCATGGAATGTGCAGTAACTCCCAATTTTGTCATCATTTCAAACGGTGTGACTGCTTTTTTACCTAAAATATTGTAAATAAATACACGAAATGGACTCCGAATGTTAAAATAAGGATGTGAAAAAAATAACATAACTGGGGGTTATGGAATGAAAAACACAAAGAACTTGTCCCTGCTCATTTTGATGCTGACGCTTATCCTGACAGCCTGCGGAAATTCGAATAACAACTCGGCTGCGACCGAAAGCCCGGGCAGCGAGCCGACGGCCGTGGCGACCGGTACGGCGGATTCTTCTCCGGCGCCGGCTGCGGGTGCTTTTAAAGACGGAGTCTACAAAGCGGAGTATGACCGCAACGACGTGAGAAATTGGAAGGCTTATGTGGAAGTGACCGTAACCGGAGGCAAAATCGGGAAGGTCTATTATGATTACACTAACGAAGCAGGCGAGCTCAGAAGCAAGAACGAGGCCTATATCAAAGGATTTTCGGAAGCGAATAAATTCACGCCCCGCGAAGCCTTCGACAAGCTGGGTCAAGAGCTGGTAACCTCTCAGGACGCTGCCAAGGTCGATGCGGTTTCCGGCGCGACACATTCGTCCAGAAATTTCAATGAGCTTGCCGCCGCCGCTCTGGTCAAAGCGGAAGCCGGAGACACGGCGGTTGCCGTCGTTCCGCTGTATGAGGATGGCAAGTACTCGGTAGCCGCGGATGCCTTTGACGACCACGGCTGGAAGCCGCAGATTGATCTGGAGATCAAGGATCACAAGATTGCAAGCGTACAGTTTGATTATGTGAACGAAGCCGGCAAGCTGAAGACGGAAGACGCCGGATACAAGACGGCGATGGAAGCCAAGAGCAAGACCTATCCGGCCAAATATACGGAAGAATTGGAGAAGCAGCTGGTAGAGAAGCAGTCCATCGGTTCCGTGGACGCGGTAAGCGGGGCGACTACGTCCTCGAATAACTTCAAGGCGCTTGTGGAGTACGCGCTGGATGATCTGGCGGAAGTCGGCGATACGAAGCCAGCCGCAATCAAGATTGAAGAATAAGGACATCATAATAGTATAATGCCAATAAGCCTGCCGTAGCCCTTATGGGCTCTGGCAGGCTTATTTATACGTTTGGTATGGGGTCTCCTGGCGGGAACGGGGAGCCACAAGATTTCCGTGGCTGCTGGTTCCTTCCTGCTTGCCGGAGGCGGTGGATCACGGGGCCTTCAGCTCCGGGAGAGCCCCCACAGCAGCGCCGCTGCGAGCAGGACGAGCAGCAGCGCAGCCGTATCCCGCTGCCGCCAGCTCAGAACAAGCCAGGGCGTCCGCGGCTTCGAAGGGTCATAGCCGCGGGCTTCGATGGCGGTGGACAGCTCATCGCCCATGCCGATGACCTGCAGAAGCAGGGGAACCGCCATCAGCGAGATCTGCTGCGGCGTCCAGCGCGCCAGCCCCCGCTTCCGGTTGCCCCGGGAAGCGAGCGCCAGCTGCAGCGCGGAGATTTTTCCCAGAATCCAGGGAATAAACTGCAAGGTCACGGACACGGCGAGCGACCAGTTCCGCGTTCGGACGCCCAGTCTTCCAAGCGGCTTGATGGCCCACTCCAGCCCCTCACGCAGCGGCGCTCCCGAGGTGGTCTCGGTGAACAGGAAGCCGAGCGAAATGAGCAGCCCCAGCCGGAGGACGGAGAGACCGCCGGTCAGCGCGCCTGCGGGAGAAAAGGCGAAGGAGGCGCCGCCGCTCCATGAAAAGGCCGACAGAAGCCACAGCAGGAGAAACATCGGCAGAAACGGACGGTAGAACCAGACCGCCCGTTTCTGCGTAATGCCCCCGCAGGCGAGGAGTACGGCTACCAGCACCGAGGCGGCCCCGAGCGGAAGCGCGCTCGTCATCCCGAGAATGACGAGCGACCACAGCGCCATCGCCAGCCATTTGACGCGCGGATCGAGTGCCCGCAAGGCCGATCCGGACGGGCGGCCAGCGCTGCCGTATGCGGCGCTCTCGGCGGGGGCGGCGATTGCGCCGGCGCCAGCCGCCACGGCAGCCGTTGTGTTGGCGGCGTCGGCGATTGAGTTGGCGGCGGCTGGGTCTGCGGTGGCGGGCCGTCCGCTTCCGGCCGCCCGGCCGCCTGCCGCCGCAGCTGCGCCAGCGGCGGAGAGGGAGCGGCTGGCTGCAGCCGGCCGCTCACCGCCAGCCCCCGGACAGGCTCCGCCTCCGGGGTAAGCGAGGCGAAGCGGGTCCAGCTTCGCCAGCAAATCCCCTGCGCCGGCGGGCAGCGCGTCCAGCCCGCCTTGGCGCATGAGCATCCGGCCGATCCTAATATAGGCCGGAGGTTCCAGGCCCGCGTCTTCCAGCACGCGGGCTCCCGTCCACAGGCCGTCCGGCGGCCCGCTGTAGCGCAAGCTTCCTTGCGCCAGCACCGCGACCTGATCGGCCAGTGGAAAGAAGCAGTCCAGATCGTGCGTGGCGACCACGATCGTATAGCCGCCGCGCTTCAGCTCCGCGGCGGTCTCCAGCAGCGCGCGGACGGCGGGCGGGTCGAGCCCGGCCGTCGGCTCGTCCAGAAGGAGCAGCCGCGGCCGGGGGGCGATGGCGCCGGCGATGCAGACCCGGCGCTTCTCGCCGCCGCTCAGCAGGAACGGCGAACGCGGCCCGTACCGCTCGGGATCGAGCCCTGCCTGCCGCATCGCCCGGTCCGCCGCCTCGCTGCGCCGAGGCGCGGGGACGGCCCGCTGCTCCAGACCGTACTCGACATCCTTTCTGACGCTGCCGGCGAAGAGCTGGCTCTCCGGCTGCTGGAAGACGATCGAGACGGAAGCGCAGGAGCCCCCGCTCGTATAGTCAATGCGGCCCGCGTCCGGCTGCTCCAGCCCGGAAAGCAGCCGCAGCAGCGTGGACTTGCCGCTGCCCGTTACGCCGCACAGGACCGTAAGGCTGCCTTCGGGGATCAGCAGATCAATGCCGCGCAGGGCGGGGAAGCGGCCGTAACGGTACGACACCCCAGTCAGCTGTACCGGCATAGCGCCTCCTCCAGCTGCTGCTCCGTCAGCGGCAGCCGATCGGACGGCCAGCCGTTCTCCCGCATCATCCGGCCGATGCCGATGACGGGGGAATCCTCCCAGCGGAGCGCGGCCGGCAGCACGGAGTCATAAAAGAGCGTCCGGGGATCGCCGTCGTATACGAGCCGTCCATGGTCCATGACGGCCACGCGATCCGCCGCCGCCAGCTCTTCCATCCGCTGCGTCACCCACAGCACGGTAACTCCCCGCCGCCACAGCTCCCGGCTCAGCTCGAAAATTTCTTTGCGGGAGACGGGGTCCAGCATCGAGGTCGCCTCGTCAAAGATAATCATTTCCGCTTCCAGCGCCAGGCAGCAGGCGATGGCCAGGCGCTGCCGCTCCCCGCCCGACAGCTCAGACACCGGCGCTCCGGCTTTGTGCCCAAGGCCCGTCCGCCGCAGGGCGCTTAGCGTCCGCGCCCTCATTTCCTCCCGGGAAATTCCCCGGTTCTCCAGACCGAAGGCGACATCCTCCTCCGGGGTCGAGCCGATACTTTGAGCTTCCGGGTTCTGAAAGACGAGCTGGATGCTCCGTTTGACGGCGCTGCGGCTTTCGGCAGACCGCAAATCGAGCCCCGCCGCCGTCAGATGGCCTGAGGATGGAATGAGCAGTCCGTTGAAGGTCCGGACGAGGCTTGATTTGCCGCTGCCGTTGGCCCCCGTTAGCGCGATCCATCCCCCTTTTTTGATATGTATAGTAATATCCTGAAGTACCGGCAGGCTCTGGTGGCCGTCCCGCAGCGTCAGGTTCAAATGACTGGCATGAATCATGGTAACCGCCTTCTTCCTGTAAGACTGACACTCGCCTAGCGCTAACGATTATATCAAATTAACGCGTTGATGTATTCGGGGGAAGATGGTATAGTGATCTAAAAAATTGGAGGGATGTTTAACCCATGAACAGATGGTCCTTGCGCGGACTTATTTTCAGTGCGCTCTTTGCGGGCGTGATGATCGCATTAAGCTCAATGAAAGTGTCGCTTCCTTTTTCAACGGTGCCTATTACTCTGCAGACGCTGGCTGTTATGCTGGCCGGTTCCGTACTGGGCGCCCGATATGGAACTATCGCCGTCCTGATTGTTAT
This sequence comes from Paenibacillus apii, assembly GCF_011043685.1. Classification (NCBI taxonomy): domain Bacteria; kingdom Bacillati; phylum Bacillota; class Bacilli; order Caryophanales; family Paenibacillaceae; genus Paenibacillus; species Paenibacillus apii. Next base: position 239,547 of record NZ_JAAKGU010000002.1, read on the forward strand.
CGGCCTCGCCGCCGCTGGCTTTCCCGTATTGGCGGGAAGAGGAGGTCTGTCCGTCCTTGTCGGTCCGACCGCCGGTTACATCTTCGCCTGGCCGGTTTCAGCCTTCCTGATTGGATGGTTCGCCCAGCGGATGTCGAAGGGCAAATTCACCGTTGGCAAGCTGCTCCTAGTGAACTTCCTGTTCGGCTCCCTGCTGGTCTACCCGAGCGGCGTCGCCTGGCTGGTTCACTCGATTCCAAGCCTCGATACGCTGCCCAAAGCGCTGACCGCGGGCATGCTGCCGTTCCTTCCGGGGGACTTCCTCAAGGCTGCGCTGTGCGCATCGGTTGTGACCGCCGTATGGAAGGTCTATCCGATTGAGCGAATTGTGGGCCGGTCAAGCGGAGCTTGGCTCGGTAAGAACGCGTACGAAGAAAAAGCCTAGACTGAAGCGTCTGAATCATATATACACCGCAGAAGTCCGTTCTCATCAATAATACAGCAGCCCAGCAGTCCGCATGCACTCTCGCGGACTGCTGGGCTTGCTGTGTTTGAAGGGGGAAGGGGGGCTCAGCTTCATGGAACCCGGCCGATTCGCCGGTTAGCTCTTCTTTGCCGGTTTATTTATTTTTGCGGCCTCTTCAGTCCGGGGAGCCGCTTCGGAGCGGCCTTCGTCGCCTTTACCGCCCGGATGCTCCAGCGGCAGGGCCCATACGGATACGCCGCCGCCGTTTACCGGAAAGACGGCCCATCCGTCTTCGCCGATTTCAACGGTGTCTTCCCGGCTCAGCGTCAGATCGGCCCAGACCTCACTGGCGCGTTCCTCGCCGACGAACATGCTTTTCTCGCCGTCGTCTCCGTTCGATACGACGACCGCGCAGCCCGAGTCCGGAATTTCCTCCACTCCCCGGCGCACCCAGCCGATCGTGTTCGGATGATCGAAGTAATCGTCCTGTTCGCCGTAGGCTTTATGGTAGCGGGCGGACAGCAGCCGGTCGATGTCTTCGCGCTTGCCGGGAATCTCCGTCGGTCCGCCGATGCCGTAATAATCGCCGTAAAATACAACGGGATACCCGTCCCGGCGAAGCAGGATCAGCGCGTACGCGCTCAATTTGAACCAGTCGCCGACCCAGGACTCCAGCGACTCATGGGGCTGGGAATCATGGTTGTCGACAAAGGTGACGGCATGGGTGGGATGCGTCTGCACCAGCGTATCATCGAACAGGGTGGTCAGATCGAAATCCCGGCCGCTGAGCGACGCGGCATGGAATTTATAATGGAGCGCCACATCGAACAGGTCGATCTGATAATCAACCGTGTCCAGAAACTGGCGGCAGGCTTCAACGTCCGGATTCCAGAATTCGCCGACAATATAGAAATCCTCCCCGCGCTTACGGGTCATTTCCGCCGCGAATTCGCCGATAAATTCATAATTGATATGCTTGATGGCATCCAGCCGGTACCCGCTGCATTGAAGGGTATCGACGAGCCATTTTCCCCATTCCAGCATTTCCGACCGTACAACGGGGTTGTCGTAATCAATATTGGCGAACATCAGGTAGTCGTAGTTTCCGAACTCGTCGTCCACATTGCGGCTCCAGTCCTTGTTCTCCCCGATAATCTTGAAGATGCCGGTCCGGTCTTCCCCGGCGTCATAGTCCGTGCCGTTAAAATGCTCGTGGTTCCATTTAAAGGAAGAGTACTGGTCGCCGCGCCCGGGAAACGTGAATTTCGTCCAGCCTTCAATTTCGAACGGCTCGGATATGACCTCCAGCCGGTTCTCCGGGTCGACTTCGACGACCTGGAACACCTCCGTTTCATCTGCGCCGGCTTTGTGATTCATGACCAGATCGACATAGACGGCAATTCCATTCCTAACGCATTCCGCAATCGCGTCGATCAGATCCTGCTTTGTTCCGTATTTCGTCCGGACGCTCCCTTTTTGATCGAACTCGCCCAGATCGTACAGATCGTATACGCCGTACCCGGTATCTTCGATCGATTGGCCCTTCGTCACAGGCGGAATCCAGACCGCGTCGATTCCCGCCGCTTTCAGCTCCGGTGCAAGCTTCGCCAGCCGCTTCCAATGTTCGCCGTCGGCGGCTACATGCCACTCGAAGAACTGCATCATCGTATGATTGCGTTTCATCATGATTTGCCTCCCTATTCCTGCTTCATTTCCAGCGGCGCATAAAGTAAATCCATTATATGTAAATCATGATGGGTTGTTGAACAGGTCGAGCTGCAGCGGCGCAAGGCCGCTGTCGTCTCCGCCAAGCAAAGCCTGCAGCTCCTTGGCATTCGGGGTGGCGTCCCCCGCCGAATTATTGTTGAAGGCCACATACACGTTCCGAGTGTCCTTCTCCAGCTCTTTCAGCCGGTCCCGCCATTCTGTCAGTTCCTCCGTGCTGTAACGGTACAGATAGCGAAGACTGCGCCAATCCGGGCGGCTGCTCTGATGCCAGCCTTTGGCGTTCCGTCCATGCATCCGCACATAGGTCGCCTCCGGCGAAGTCGCCACGGATACTATCGGAATGGACCCTGTTCCAGCCTGCGGCTCGTCGACCACCGTATGAATCCAGCCTTCTATTTTCATAAAAGCAAGTGTCCGCTCCCGGTATTCCGGGTTGTACCAGGTGGAGTTGCGGAATTCCAGCGCGCAGGGCACATCCTTCATCCGTTCCCTGGTCTCGCGCAGCGTATCCACATTCTCCTTCGTACAGTCGAACCACGGCGGGAACTGAAAGAGCGTCATGGTCAGCTTGCCTGCTGCAATGACGGGCTCTATGGAAGTATGAAACGCCTGGAACATGTCCTCGGCGGAATCGAAGTAATTCTTTTTGCCCCGCAGATGTCCGGTCATTCCCTGATAGGCTTTGACAATGAACCCGAAATCTTCAGGTGTCTGGCTTACCCATTTAACGTAATTTTTCACCGGCTGAACGGCATAGAAGGAGCTGTCGATTTCCACGATGGAAAAATGCGCGCTGTACGCGGGCAGCCGGTCGGCGGGTTTGATTTTGCCGTACAGCTCTTCATGGTCGCCGAATCCCGTCAATCCGATCCTGATCACAAGGCTCTCCTCCTATTCTTCCCATTGTTAGCCAAAATTTGTCCGGTCAGTCCCCGGATATCTTCTATTTAAACTGATAAGGGGTGGCGGCAAACAACTGATCGATGCGAAAAATACCATTCCTCTGTCTCACAGCTGTAGCATCAAGCCGTTCAAACCGCACTGTATGATTTTTTCTATTTAGTTTAAGTTTTGGTAGTATGTACCTGGAATGCACTTAAATTAAATCTGTGAGGGAAAAACAGTGCAAAATAATTTGTTTACCAAGTTTTGTTTATTGGGTATTTTAATTTGTTTAGTTGTAATTGCGTTCAAACCACATCAAATTATAATTCCATCAACCACGACAAATCCATCCTCGACAATCATTCGCAATGATTTTATACAGATTGCGCCTAACATTATTGGAGTACGTGATGATGGATCTGGCACAGGAATAGCAGATCAACTTTTAGTATTTGAATTTGATAGTGTCAGTAAAACATTTAAATATAGCGGAACAGCCCTTGATGTTCAGGATTATTTAACTCATCCGGAAAAGTACGGAGTTCCAAATAATAAAACGCAGTAAAATTAATCCATTATTACAAGACGCTTGAAACGAAATGTGATGATAAAGATCAAAGTTGAAAGGGAAATACTGACAATAGAGAAAAATCCTTCGCATTGAAGATGAAATTCTGCGAGAAAAGGAACCGCCTCCCATAACGGGGGCGGTTCCTTTGTCTTAGTTTATCCGTCGGTAGAGGCCCCGATGCAAGCAGCGGGGTCCGCTTGAAAGCGGACCATTTCGGAGCCGGCCGACAGATGCACGGCATTGCGCCCGCTCCGTTTGGAGGCGTACAGGGCGTGGTCGGCTTCCGTAAGCAGCGCCTCCAACGTACTGTCGGGCACAGCCTCCGTGACGCCGAAGCTGACGGTGACGTTGATGAGGCCGTTAGGCGACTCCAGGCTTGCGGCCTCGATCGATCTGCGGATGCTGTCGGCTAGCTTCGCGGCCTGATCCAGTGACGTGTCCGGCAGGCATAGCACGAATTCCTCGCCTCCGTAGCGTCCGAACACATCGCCCTCACGAAGATGACTGCGGCAAATATCCGCAATATGGCGCAGCGCCGAATCCCCGCACCCATGACCGTACCGGTCGTTAATGCTCTTGAAGTGGTCGACGTCAAACAGCGCGATCGACAAGCGGCCGTTCTCCTTCGAGCAGCGCTCCAGCAGCTCGCTGCTGCGCTCCATAAAGCAGGTGCGGTTGTAAATACCCGTCAAGCTGTCCATGGTAGCAAGCTGTCGCAGCCTGTCCTGAAGCAGCGTACGTTCCGTCACGTCGATCAATACGATCATCCGCCCGGCCACTTGCCCGCCGCGCTTGCGAACGGGCGAGGAACGGATTTCGTAATAGTAGATGCTGTCCCCGTTCTCCCATTGCAATTCCCGTTCTTCCTGAACGAGGGGATCGGCCTCCATAGCATAGGCTATCGCGTCCTTGCCGCCGGGGAGAAAGATCCGGGCCAACTGATGGCCGATGGAGGCGGCATCCAACCCCTGAATCATTCCGGCCGCGGCCCGGTTGAAGTCGACGAGCCGATCGGAAAGGTCCATCACGAGCACGCCGTCGCGCATGCTTTCAAACAGGTTGCTGCGTGCGATCGGCGCGGCGGTCAGCATGCTTCTGGAGAGAATGGCCCAGATGTACATGGCGGAGGTCAGGCTCATAATGACCGGTACCGGGTCCATGCCGTAAGGCGTCTTGCCCATCAAGTACATAAAGGAGCCTATCGTAGGCAGCGTGAGCCCGAGCAGGATGGTCAGGAACTGCCGGCGGTACACCCGCTTCATCTTGTTCCACTGCGCCAGCATGAGGCAGGTAGCTGCCAGCAGGCAGCCGAAAGTAAAGCTGCCGTGAACGATATAGCTGGGCCCCATGACGAAATCAACCAGTAGCGCGGGCGAAAGCGGCCGTAAATACATTGATCGGTAAAACAAATGGTGATAGTCGTTGGTCCAGACCATGACGGTGGTCAGACAGGGAATGAAGCCGAGAACGATCAACCGGGCTCTTGTGATCAGCCGTTCCATTCCCAGAAAATGAATGACCATAATCAGGCTGGCGGGCGCAATGAACGGCATGCCCAGGTATTCGATTTTGAGCCACATATTAATTTCCGCAAGGGAATGGCTGGACAGCTCCAGGGCGAATCCGAAGGTATAGATGGCGGAAGCGCATGTGCTGACGATGAACGCTTTGACTCCCGCGAAATCCGTTTCCTTAAAATAGGCGAAGAGGGCGAGCAGCGCGCTCAGTACGCCGGATAAGGCGACGATGACAATGTAATTTGAGATAAACGACCCCATCCGGAGCACCTCCTTTCAATAGATAAACCAACCTTTACCCGAAAAATCAGCCTTTCTGTTTCATTATATATCGGCAAATGGGCGGAATTTTGACAATCCAATTAGCTGGCTGGACAAAATGACGGAAATTCGCCGAAGCTATTTTACTTTTTGTCTAGTGTCGATAAGAGGGGGGCGGTGTAACATGTTAGTTAAAGCTACATCGAAAACGCAATTTTGCTGCTAATGTTAATTTGGGTGTTAACTAACATCACATTTAATAAAAAATTCAGGGATAGGGGGAATATTGATGTCACTTATTGCGACAAAGGTTCCTGAAATTCAATTCGAAAATGTGGAGATGCGCTATCAGACGGACACGGCGGACGTATTGGCGCTGCATCAGGTGAGTCTGGATATCGCCAAGGGGGAGTTCGTCTCGCTGCTCGGGCCGTCCGGATGCGGAAAGACGACGCTGCTGCGGCTCATGGCCGATCTGATCGAGCCGACGAGAGGCAAGGTCACCGTAGCGGGCAAAAGCGCCAAGGAGGCGCGGCTCGCCCAGAAATACGGCATCGTGTTTCAAAGCCCCGTGCTGTACGACTGGCGCAAGGTGAAGGACAACATCACGCTGCCCCTCGAGCTGATGGGCGTCAAGAAGGCCCGCCGCGACGAGAAGGCGCTTGAGCTGCTGGAGCTTGTCGGCCTCCAGGGCTTTGCCGACAAATATCCGTGGCAGCTGAGCGGAGGGATGCAGCAGCGGGTGGCCATTGCCCGGGCACTGTCCATGGAGCCGGAAATTCTGCTCATGGATGAGCCGTTCTCGGCCCTCGACGAATTCACACGCGAGCGGCTGAATGAAGAGCTGCTGTCTGTATGGAGCAAGGTGGGCAACACGGTCGTATTTGTAACTCACAGTATTCCCGAATCGATCTTCCTGTCCGACCGGGTCTTCGTGCTGTCTCCGCATCCGGGACGCCTGTCGGCTGTCGTCGATATTCCCCTGCCGCGTCCGCGGACGGCGGAAATGAGAAACAGCCCGGAATTTTTTGATCTGATCGCGGGCATCCGCGACAGCTTTGAGGGAGTGTAACCAATGAAAGGAAACAGCATGCTGGTCAAGGGGCGGTTCCTGCCTCTGCTCGTCTGGATAGCAGGGCTGCTGATTGTCTGGGAGGCCCTTTCGTGGGTGCTGCTGAATGTCGCGCATACGCCGCTGGCCCAATCGAAGCTGCCCTATGTGCATGAGCTGATCGCCACGCTCTTTCAGTACAGCGGAACGCTGCTGAAAGAAGGAGCCGCGACCTTCGGGAACGCCGCCGTCGGCTTTCTGCTCGGCGCCGCCGCAGGCGTGCTGCTCGCGGTGCTGATGAGCGTGTCGAAGACGATCGAGCAGCTTACCTTCCCTTATGCCGTCGCTTCGCAGATGATACCGATTCTGGGGCTTGCCCCGATCATTTACGGCATTGTCCGCGATGAACAGATTTCGCGGATTATTATCTCGGGTTATATTACGTTCTTTCCCGTATCGCTCAACATGCTGCGGGGGCTGCGAAGCGTCGATCTTTCGGCGCTGGAGCTGATGCATTCCTACGCGGCGAAGCCTTGGGCCGTTTACACGAAGCTGCGGCTTCCCGCCGCTCTGCCCGGCTTGTTCAGCGGGCTCAAGATTGCGGCTCCGCTTGCGGTTACCGGCGCCATTCTGGTCGAGCTTATGGGCGCGCAGCACGGCATCGGCGTCATTATGCTGCGCAACCTGTACTACGGCCCTTCCCATACGTACATGTTCTGGTCGACCATTATCATCGGCGCGTTTCTCGGCATGGCCAGCTACGGGCTGATGAGCTTGATCGAGCGTCTCGTCTCCCCCTGGCAGCCTGAATTCCGTCCGAAAGGAGGGGGCCGCTGATGGAAAGTAATACCGTTCGCGAAGCCTCATTCGTCTCACCCCACGGCCAGGAGGGCGGCAGCCGCCCGCAGGCCGCTTCCGGGGCCGCGGCTCCCTCACAGGAGCGCAAGCCGAGGCGGCGTTCGCGCAAGTCCGCCGTCTTCCGCGTCATTCTTCCTGTGCTTGCGGGCGTTCTGTTTCTGGCGCTGTGGGAGCTGCAGGTCATTCATAAAATATTCGATCTGAAGAAATACCAGCTGCCGCTGCCGTCGGCGATTGCGCAGGCGATGGGCGACAACATGAGCCTGCTGCTGTCCTATACGGGCTATACCCTCACCGAAGCCGTGCTGGGCATGCTCGCCGGCTCGCTGATCGGCTTCATCATTGCGCTGGTCGCCACGGCCTGGCCGAGATGGGGCGGCGGAAGCCTTACGCTGGTCGCCGCGCTCAACGCCGTTCCGATCGTGGCGCTCGCGCCGATCATGAACCTGTGGTTCGGCGACGGGCTGGGCTCCCGCATCGCCATTGTGACGGCGACGACGATGGCGGCGATGGCGATCAATGCCTACAAAGGGATGGCCGCCATCCATCCGTTGGCGCTGGATCTCATGCATTCCTATGCCGCGCCCAAATCGGCGGTGTTCCGTCATCTGCGGATCAAGAACAGCCTCCCCTACGTCTTCACCGCGCTGAAGATCAACGCGACGGCCAGTATGATCGGGGCGATCGTCGGCGAATTTTTCTTCTCGTCGAGAGGTCTGGGGTACCTGCTGTCCAATTCAATCAAAGTCGCCAAGATGCCTCTCGGATGGGCGTGCATCGTGCTGGCCGCGATCGCTGGCGTGATTTTCTATCTGGTGGTGGAGAGGCTGGAGAAGGTGTTTATCCGCTGGCATCCTTCGCGCCGGGCTTCATAGGCAACAGATTAACCGGTACAACCGGCCGTTAGCTTCAGGATACAGCACCTTGGTCTTCAGGCCGTTTGCATACAGCACATCATGGTGGCAGCCATATTGCTTTCAGTAATCGATTAACACATGCATTTCAAATTTTATCAGTGGGGGGAATTCGATTGATGAGCGTAAAAAACAGAAAATTTCGCGGTGTGCTGTTATTGGCGGTAATGGCGTTGGTTTTGTCGGTCCTTGCAGGCTGTGGAGGAAACAATAATGCTTCTTCCGGAGAAGCTCCGGCGCCTTCGGCGGGAAGCTCGGCCGCTCCCGAAGCAAGCACAGCGCCTGCGGAGCTTGTTCCGGTCAAGCTGCAGCTGAAATGGGTGCCGCAGGCTCAATTTGCCGGGTACTACGTGGCACTTAGCAAAGGCTACTACAAGGACGAAGGTCTGGACGTTCAAATTCTGCCGGGCGGACCGGATATCGTTCCCGAACAGCAGGTTGCAGGCGGATCGGCCGACATCGGCGTCGATTGGGTAGCGAGCTTGCTGACAAGCCAGGAGCAGGAAATGCCGCTGGTGCAGATCGCACAGATCTTCCAAAAGAGCGGTCTCGTGCTGGTCTCCAAGAAATCGGCCAACATTAACACTCCGGCTGATCTGAAGGGCAAACGGGTTGGTAACTGGATGGGCGGCAACGAGTTTGAGCTGCTGGCGCTGTTCGACAAATACAAGCTTGATTCGGGCAAAGATATCAAATTCACGAAGCAGGGCTTTACGATGGACCAATTCCTCGGCGGCGAGCTGGACGCGGCTTCCGCGATGACGTACAACGAGTACCAGGTTGTGCTGGAGTCCGGCGTCAAACCGGAAGAGCTGAATGTCATCGACATGAACGACGAAGGTGTCGCCATGCTGGAAGACAATCTGTTCGCCAACAAGGGATGGCTGGAAGCCAATAAAGAGACGGCGGCTAAATTCGTCCGCGCCTCGCTCAAAGGCTGGAAGGACGCTATTGCCGATCCGGCTGCGGCGGTGGACATTGTAATGGAGCAGGCCGAAGCAGGCAGCACGACGAAAGAGCATCAGCTGAAAATGATGGAGGAAGTCGCAAAGCTGATTCAGCCGGAAGGCTTCGACATCGCCAAGCTGGGCTACACGGACGAAGCTGCATTCAAGCAAACCGCGGACATCGCTCTGAAGTTCGGCGTAATCAAGAAAGAGGCCAATCTGTCCGAGGCGTACACGAACGAAATCATGGACATGGCTTCAAAATAATCCGACCGCTCCGGTCAACGTATTGACGTATTTGTGAATCCTGCGGCCTCCGTGAAATCCCTGACAACCCACCTTAACCTGTGCGGATCTGATTTTGCGGGGGCGGCTTTTTACCAAAAAATATGGAAAAATTTATAAGTTTTGAGTTTAATCCGGCAGCTTAGAAACAGATACTCCGCTTTGCGAGGGGTACTTTACTAGAGAAGAGGTGGCTTGCATGTCTCTGTTGGTCAAACAGACCGAAAGAGTGAGAAATTTTATCAACGGGCAATGGGTGGAGTCGACTTCCGGACGGGAGGAGGAGGTATTCAATCCTGCAACGGGCGAAGTGATCGCTTATGTGCCGCTGTCCAGCCGTGAAGAACTGGATGCCGCGGTCGCCGCGGCGAAATCGTCTTTTGCAAGCTGGAAAAAGATTGCCGTGCCCCGCCGCGCCCGCTATTTCTTCGAATATCAGCAGCTTCTGCTGAAGCATACGGAAGAACTGGCGGAGCTGATTACGCTGGAGAACGGCAAGAGCCTGGAAGAAGCGCGCGGCGAGGTGCAGCGCGGCGTTGAATGCGTGGAGTTCGCCGCGGGCGCGCCTACCTTGATGATGGGCAGCCAGCTGCCGGACATCGCTACGGGCATCGAGTCGGGAATGTACCGCTATCCGCTCGGCGTAGTCGGCGGGATCGCGCCGTTCAACTTCCCGATGATGGTGCCTTGCTGGATGTTCCCGCTGGCCATCGCCTGCGGCAACACGTTCGTGCTGAAGCCGTCGGAGCGGACGCCGCTTCTTGCGAGTCGTCTTGCCGAGCTGTTCGCGGAGGCGGGGTTCCCGCCGGGCGTGCTGAATGTCGTACACGGGGCGCATGAAGTCGTGAACGGCATGCTGGAACACGAAGATATCAAGGCGATCTCCTTCGTCGGCTCCCAGCCGGTCGCGGAATACGTCTACAAGAACGGCAGCGCGCACGGCAAAAGGGTGCAGGCGCTGGCCGGAGCGAAGAATCACTCGATCGTTCTGCCCGATGCCGACATGGACAACGCGGTGAGGAACATTACCGCCGCCGCCTTCGGCTCCGCGGGCGAGCGCTGTATGGCCTGCTCGGTCGTGGTTGCCCATGAGGCGATCGCCGACGATTTGGTGGCGCGCCTTCAGGCGGCCGCCGACAATCTCAAGATCGGCAGCGGCCTGGAAGCCGGGGTGTTCCTCGGACCGGTTATCCGCCAGTCGAATAAGGAACGGACCGTGTCGTATATCGAAGCCGGAGTGCGGGAGCAGGCGTCGCTTGTCAGGGACGGCAGGAAGGACACCGCCGCCGAAGGCGCCGGATATTTCATCGGCCCGACGATATTCGATCATGTGAAGCCGGGGATGACGATCTGGCAGGACGAGATTTTTGCCCCTGTACTGGCCGTCGTTCGCGTCAAGGATCTGGCCGAAGCGATTGAAGTCACCAATCGTTCGCCGTTCGCCAACGGCGCCTGCATCTACACTGACAGCGCCAAGGCGATCCGCGAGTTCCGGGAAGAGATTGATGCCGGCATGCTCGGAGTTAATCTGGGCGTGCCCGCGCCGATGGCCTTCTTCCCCTTCTCGGGCTACAAGAAGTCGTTCTACGGAGACCTGCATGCCAATGGACGCGACGGCGTCGAGTTTTATACACGCAAAAAAATGATTACAGCCCGCTACTGACCGAAAAGAAACGGCCGCGGGGCTTGAGAGGGGATAAATGCCAATGCTCAACACGGGGATAGAGAGCGAGCTTGCACTCAGCAAAGACCGGAAATATCTGTGGCACCACATTTCGCCTTACAGCGAAGCCAATCCGCCGATGATCGCCGCGTCCGCGAGCGGTTCGTGGATTACCGATATTGACGGAAAAAAATATCTGGACGGCATGTCAGGCCTTTGGTGCGTCAATGTAGGCTACGGCCGCAAGGAACTGGCTGAAGCTGCATATAATCAACTGCTGAGCCTTCCTTATTTTCCGCTGACGCAAAGCCATATGCCGGCTATTCTGCTGGCCGAGAAACTGAATGAATGGCTGGGGGACGAATACGTCATCTTCTTCTCCAACAGCGGTTCGGAAGCGAATGAAGCGGCATTTAAAATGGTGCGTCAGTATCAGCAGCAGATCGGCCAGCATTACCGGCACAAGTTCATTGCCCGCTACCGGGGGTATCACGGCAATTCGTTCGGCGCCCTGTCCGCGACGGGGCAGGCCCAGCGCAAATACAAATACGAGCCGCTGAGCGGCGGCTTCCTGCATGTGGCGCCGCCGGACAGCTACCGCCGTCCCGCCGGGCAGTCCGTGGAGGAATTCAATCTGCTGATGGCACAGCAGATCGAAGACACCATCGTCTGGGAGGGTGCGGAGACGGTGGGAGCGGTCATCATGGAACCGGTAATCACCGGCGGCGGCGTCATTGTGCCGCATCAGGTCTACATGGACCGGGTGCAGGAAATTTGCAAGAAACACGGCGTGCTGCTCATTATCGACGAAGTCATCTGCGGCTTCGGCCGGTCGGGGCGCCGGTTCGGGCATCATAACTTCGGCGTGAAACCGGATATCGTGACGATGGCCAAGGGGCTGACGAGCGCCTATCTGCCGCTGTCGGCGACCGCCGTCCGCAAAGAGATTTATGAAGTCTTCAAGGATAACAGCGACGACTACGGCTATTTCCGCCATATCAATACGTTTGGTGGCAATCCCGCCGCCTGTGCCCTGGGCCTGCGCAACCTGGAAATCATGGAGCAGGAAAATCTGGTCGAACGCGGCGATCTTCTCGGCAAGCGGCTGAGCGCAGGACTGTCCGAGCTGCTAGGGCACAAGCTGGTCGGCGACGTCCGCAGCTTCGGCCTGATCACCGGCGTCGAGCTCGTGGCGGATAAGCAGACCAAAGAGCCGGCTCCGCTCGATACGGTGAAGGGTATCATTGCCGAATGCAAGGCCAAAGGCCTGATTATTGGAAAGAACGGCGATACAGTTGCGGGTTACAATAACGTGCTGACGTTTGCCCCGCCGCTCGCCTCGACCGACGAGGATATCCAGTTCATCCTGGATACCTTCACAGAGGTAATGAACGGGAGCTGGGCACAGTAAGCTTCTCCGGGTATAGGAACTGATAGGCCCGCAAGGCGACCTGGATCGATATGCGGTTCTCCGGCGACATAAAGTCCTCGCCGAGGAGCTCGGTGATTTTATCCAGGCGGTAATACAGTGATTGTCTGACAATGAACAGCTTCTTCGCGGCGATCTGCTTGGAGCCGTCATGATCCAGATAGACGCGCAGCGTTAGCAGCAGCTCGCTGCCCTTCTGCTGGTCATGGTCGATCAGCGGGCCGAGATAGGTGCGGATAAAGTTCTGCAGCGTCTTGCCGTCGTTCAGGTTCAGCAGCAGCTGGAAGACGCCAAGCTCTTCGTAGAACAGGATCGCCTTCTGGTGACAGGGATAGAGCGAGAGCGCCTGCACCGCTTCGCGGTAGCCGGAAGGGGCCTTCTTCAGCTGGGTGTGCGATTTGCCGACGCCGATCATCAGCTGAAGATCCTTCAGCTTCTCGTCGGAGCGGATGTTCTGCAGGGCTTCGAGCGCCTGCTGCAGCCGGGTCCGGCCGGGCGATTTGGACTGAATGTCCAATGCGATGACGGTCAGGCGGTTATTTTTCAGCGTAATCAGCGGCCGGAACAAATATTTCTCGAAAATGGAACGCAGGACGAGCGAAAGGTGAAACGTAATTGATTCCCATTCGTTCTCCGAGCTGTTCCATTTTACGTTTCGGGGGTTTTCGATCTCGATCAGGCACACGCGGTAAGGCAGCTCGTTGACGATGCCGAAATCCGGGCCGATCAGGCTCTTGAGCCGGTTCTCGTCGTCGATGCGCCCGTTGATCAGTTCGTCGACCCACAGATTCTCGGAGAACAGCTTGCGCTCCTCCATATAGCGCGTGCGCAGCAGCTCCTGCGCGATGGACAGCGATGCGGAATCGAGCAGCAGGCAGTCGAACTCCTGCGGCTTGTGCGGGCAGACCATCAGGAGGTAGGCCCACGTCTGGTCGAGGGCGCCGACCGGCTTCAGCACGACGGTCTTGCCGCCCAATTCGCGGAAGATGGGGGCCGCGTCCGGCTGGTGCACTCCCTCCATCTCCTCGTAAAAGGCCGAGAAGAAGCGCAGCAGCGGCCCCTGCTCCTCCGGCGACAGCGCGGGGAAGAATTGCGGCTTGCCCTGGAGCTGCATGTAGAGAATTTGCGTCCGCGTGCTCTTGGACAGCAGCTGCAGCACCTTAACCGTGCCCTGCGAGGTCAGCGTCAGCCGGTGGAATTCGCGGGAGATGCTCTCCAGTTCCTCCAGCATGCGGTGGTGGCGGTTGATGATCAGCGAATGCAGGTCGAGCGTAATGTCGACGAACCGGACCGTCCGGTTGAAGACGATGAGCGGGAAATCATGCTGGTTCGCCAGCGCGATCAGTTCCTCCGGCACGGAGCTGAAGTATGTGCCCAGCTCGATGCATAGACAGGCGGCTTTCTTTTGGATCAGGTATTCCAGAAATTCCAGGGAGGAAGGGAGATCGACGCTCATCCCGATGCCCGTTGTAAGTATCATTTCTTGGCCGTGAATCAGGCTCTCGACGCTGGCGCTTTCCAGCACATGCACCCAGCGGATCGCCCGGTCCAGCCCTGTGGCCCCTCCGACGACGGCCGCATCGGCAAACAGCGGTCTTTTCAGCGCTTCCCGAATGGTAAATACAAGTTCCCAGTCCATACTCATCCTCCTTCTCTATGACAGTGTGGCGCCTCTCTTCTTCTATCGCAGCAGCTATTCTCAGACGTTTCTCGCCCGTAAAAAAAACACTTTTGAAATTAGACAATTTGTCTAATGTAACGAAAAAATGAATTGACTATGATTTGAATATAAAATGTCAGGATAATTAACCTGATCAGGCAGAAATAAGCACACATTTTTAGGGATACAGCTTATTTTACTATATAAATCTGCCGAAGTAAGTAGAATTTTAAGGCAAATATCGTAATTGTGTTATATTATATAACATATACTGGAGGGATCACCGATGGAACAAACTTCTTCGTTGACTGCTTTTACACCTGACATGTTCATGCGGAATTTCGCCGAGTCCGAGCCGGGTCTTACCCGCAAAGGCGCTGCTGAAGAGTCCAACCGATGTCTCTACTGCTACGACGCCCCTTGTATCAAGGCTTGTCCGACGGGAATTAACATTCCTTCCTTCATTAAGCGTATCGCCACGGACAACCTGAGAGGCGCCTCCCAGACGATTATGGAGTCCAACCCGGTAGGCGCAAGCTGCTCCCGCGTCTGCCCGACCGAGGAGCTGTGCGAAGGAGCCTGTGTGCTGAATGACGCTTCCGAGCCGATACAGATCGGCCTGCTTCAGCGTTATGCGACAGATTGGGCGATGAATCATGATGTGAAGCTGTTCGAGGCCGGTGCTCCGACTGGGAAAAAGGTTGCCGTGATCGGCGGCGGTCCGGCCGGCTTGTCAGCCGCCAGAGAGCTGGCCCGCGAAGGGTTCTCCGTCGTGATCTACGAAGCGAAAGAACAGGCCGGAGGCCTGGACACACACGGCATCGTTTCCTTCCGTCTTCCGCAATCCGTCTCCCTGTGGGAGGTGGAGCAGGTCGAGAAGCTCGGCGTGGAAATCCGCACAGGCGTCAAGGTGGGGACTGATGTAACGGCGGATGAGCTGAAAGCCGAATACGACGCCATCGTGCTCGCAGCCGGCATGGGATATGTGCCCGAGCTGGGCATCCCTGGCGAGGAGCTGGCCGGCGTATATGACGCCATCAAGCTGGTGGAATCGACCAAAACGGGCGTTTTCAATCCGGAGTTGACCGGTCAGCGGGTCGCCGTCATCGGCGCCGGCAACACGGCGATCGACGCCGCAACCTGCTCTGTGCGGCTCGGAGCGTCCAACGTGAAGATGGTCTACCGCCGCACCCGCGAGGAGATGACGGCCTACGACTTCGAGTTCGAATTCGCCAAGCAGGAAGGCGTCGAGTTCAGCTGGCTGACGCTGCCAAAGCGCATTATCGGCGACGAGTCCGGCAAGGTGACCGGCCTAGAGTGTGTAACGATGAAGCTGACCGGCGAGGCCGGCAGCGACGGCAGGCTGAAGCCGATGCCGGTGGAAGGCTCCGAATTCATCATGCCGGTGGAAGCCGTCGTGCTGGCGATCGGGCAGAAGCGCCATACCGGCCTAATCGAGCATCTTGGTCTTGAGCATGAGTGGGGCGTTGTTGCCATCGACGAGGAGACCCACCGGACCTCCGATCCGAAGGTTTATGCGGCGGGCGATATCGTCTTCGGCTTCGGCAAAGGAGAAGCCATGGTCGTATCGGCGGCTCAGCAGGGCAAACTGGCCGCACACGCCATCATCAAGCAGTTCTCACCGCAGCAGGACAGCGTTGTCGGCTCTGCGGTGTAATCATATATTTTTCCAGGGAGGGAATTAACAATGGCAGATTTGAGAGTCGATCTCGCAGGAATCAAGTCCCCCAATCCGTTCTGGCTGGCCTCGGCCCCGCCTACCAATACAGGATATCAAGTGCAGCGCGCTTTCGAAGCGGGCTGGGGCGGAGCCGTATGGAAGACGCTTGGCGATCCGATCATCAACACATCCGCGCGTTTTGCGGCTGTTAATTTTAACGGGCAGCGCGTGGCTGGCTTCAACAATATCGAGCTGATTACGGACCGTCCGCTTGAAGTCAATCTGAAGGAAATCTACGAGACCAAGAAGCGATTCCCGAATCACGCCGTGGTCGCCTCCCTGATGGTGGAACCTAAACAGGAGAAGTGGCATGAAATCGTCAAAAGAGTCGAGGATGTCGGCGTGGACGGCCTGGAGCTGAACTTCGGCTGTCCGCACGGGATGGCTGAGCGCGGCATGGGCGCCGCTTCCGGCCAGCAGCCCGATCTGGTAGAAGCGCAGACGTATTGGGTAAAAGAAGTGGCAAAGACGCCCGTTATCGTCAAGCTGACTCCGAACATTACCGACATTACGGTTACGGCCCGCCATGCCGTCAAGGGAGGCGCCGACGCGATCAGCCTGATCAACACGATCAACAGTCTCGCGGGAGTGGACATTCATACGTGGAACACGATCCCCCACATCGGCGGCAAGGGAGCTCACGGCGGTTACTGCGGCCCGGCTGTCAAGCCTATCGCACTGAACATGGTGGCCGAATGCGCCCGTCACCCCGAGATCAACGTTCCGATCTCCGGCATCGGCGGCATTTCTACCTGGCAGGACGTTGTCGAGTTCATGCTGATGGGCTCCACCGCGATCCAGATATGTACGGCGGCTATGCATCACGGCTTCCGGATCGTAGAGGAAATGATCGACGGCCTGAACAATTATTTGGATGAGAAGGGCCTTGCATCCGTCACTGAACTGACCGGCAAATCGGTATCCAAATATTCGAACTGGGGCGACCTTGACCTCAACTATAAAGTGGTGGCCCGAATCAACGAGGACAACTGCATCAACTGCAACAAATGCCATATTGCCTGCGAAGACACGTCGCATCAATGCATCGACATGCTGACCAATGCGGAAGGCAAGGCGATTCTGAAGGTGCGCGAGGAGGATTGTGTCGGCTGCAACCTGTGCTCCATCGTCTGCCCGGCGGAAGGCGCCATCGACATGGTGGAGGTGGACAGCGGCCTGCCGCCGATGACTTGGAACGAGCGTCAGCGCGTCGTGGGCAGCTTAGGCGGTGCTTATTCCAAAGCGGAGGTGGTATAAGGATGAAGAAGATCATCAAGAACGGAACGATTGTAACGGCGGCGGACACGTTTGCCGGGGATATCGCCATCGAGAACGGCATCATTACGGAAATCGGGCTTAACCTGCAAGCGGAAGGGGCCGAGGTCGTCGACGCTTCCGGCTGTTATGTCTTCCCGGGCGGGGTCGACCCGCATACGCATCTGGATATGCCGTTTGGCGGAACCGTGACTGCTGACGACTTCGAGACGGGAACCATCGCTGCCGCCTATGGCGGAACAACAACGGTCATTGACTTCTGCCTGACGAGCAAAGGGCTGCCGCTTCAGCAGGCGGTGAATACCTGGCATGAGAAATCGCAGGACAAAGCCGTGATCGACTACAGCTTCCACCTGATGGTGTCCGAGCTGAACGACCAGGTGCTCGCGGAGCTGCCGCAAATTATCGAGAATGAAGGCATCACTTCCCTTAAAGTGTTCATGGCCTACAAAAATGTGCTTCAGGCCGACGACGGCACGCTCTATAAGACGCTCCAGGCCGCAAAAAAAGAAGGCGCGCTCGTCATGGTCCACGCCGAGAACGGCGATGTGATCGACTACCTCGTGAGTAAAGCGCTGGCCGAGGGCAACACCGATCCGATCTACCATGCGCTGACCCGGCCGCCGGAGCTGGAGGGCGAGGCGACGGGCCGCGCCGCCTATTTGACCGAGCTGACCGATTCGCAGCTCTATGTGGTGCATGTAACCTGCGCCGAAGCGGCGTGGAAGATCGAGGAGGCCCGCAAGAAAGGGCTGCGCGTCTACGGCGAGACCTGCCCGCAATATCTGGTGCTTGACCAGACCGCGCTTGAGAAGCCGAACTTTGAGGGCGCCAAATATGTATGGTCCCCGCCGCTGCGCGAGCAATGGAACCAGGACGTGCTGTGGAAATCCCTCTGGAACGGCAGTCTGCAGACGATTGGCTCCGACCAATGTTCCTTTAACTTCAAGGGCCAGAAGGAGCTGGGTCTTGGCGACTTCTCGAAAATTCCGAACGGAGGGCCGACGATTGAAGACCGGTTCACCATTTTGTACTCGGAGGGTGTGGAAAAAGGCCGCATCTCGCTGAACAAGTTCGTGGACATTATCTCGACGACTAGCGCGAAGCTGTTTGGCCTGTTCCCGCAAAAAGGAACAATTGCCGTCGGCAGCGATGCCGATATCGTTATTTTTGATCCGTCCGTACAGCGGACCCTTTCCGCCGAAACTCATCATATGAACGTCGACTATAATGCCTTTGAAGGCTTTGAGGTGAAGGGAGAGCCGGTATCCGTACTAAGCCGCGGCGAGTTCGTTATCCGCGACAAGCAGTTCGTGGGCAAGGCGGGCGCCGGCAAGTATTTGCAGCGCAAACGGTTCGGAACCGCTCCGGTGGTACCGGCCAAAGCCGAGATCAGCGGAGGGGTGGTTTAATGTCAGCATACGATGAATTCGCTAAAGAGAAGCAGGAAATCGACGCTCTGCTAGATCAAGGCTATACCGTTACCGGTATGCTGGAAACGCTGGACGGAGCCAAAGTGAAATTTGACGGAGGAGAGCCGGGGAGCGTTGAGCTGCTGCTTCTGACGGCGGATGCTAGGAAATATGTGACGACGCTCGTTTTTGCGGGCTTGCAGAAGGCGCAGTAGCCGTCTCTCCATTCATGAAAAGCGTACACCCGAAAGTCCGGGGGTACGCTTTTTTGGCGATACCTGGTTTTCTGAAAAAGAAGCTGAAAATGGGGATTGACATCAAATAGCGGGTACTCTATATTATTGATTATTAATTAAACGCATTGATTTAATAGGATTTATGATTGATTGACCAGTTGACTGGAAATCAAGCCAAAGTGACGCCGTCCAGGCGAAGTGGCTTGATTTTTTTATTTTTTGGAAAGAAGGCGGTTCGGGCATGATCACCGTTACTAAACTGAACAAGAGCTACCGGACGCGCAGCGGAACGGTTCCGGCGCTTCAGGATATTAATCTTCAGATCGAGAAAGGTGAGATATTCGGCATCATCGGCTTCAGCGGTGCCGGGAAGTCCACGCTGATCCGCTGTCTGAACCGGCTGGAGGAGCCGGATTCGGGCCGCATTGTGATCGGCGATACGGTCATCACCGATCTTAAGGAGCGTGAACTTCGGCTGGCCCGCCGCAAGATCGGGATGATTTTTCAGCAGTTTAACTTGTTCGATTCCAAGACGGTATTCGAAAATGTCGCGTTTCCGCTGAAAGTGGCAGGTTATCCTAAGTCAGAGGTGAAGCGGCGCGTCGGGGACATTCTGGAGCTGGTGAAGCTTACGAACAAGGCCGGCAGCTATCCTTCCCAGCTGAGCGGGGGACAGAAGCAGCGGGTAGGCATAGCCAGGGCGCTGGCCGGAGAGCCGGACGTGCTGCTGTCGGACGAAGCGACCTCGGCGCTAGATCCGCAGACGACCCATTCCATTCTGGAGCTGCTCGGGGATATTAACCGCAATCTCGGCCTTACGATCGTACTGATTACGCACGAAATGGATGTTCTCCGTCACATTTGCAGCGGCGCCGCCGTGATTGAGGGAGGACGCATCGTCGAGAGCGCGCCCGTCCGCCAGCTGTTTCAAGACCCGCAGAGCGATACGGCCAAACGGTTCGCCGGAATTTTCGACTTCTACAAGAGCGGGCAGCACGGCGACACTCCGGAGCAGGAAAAGGAGGCTGTGCTGCGATGAGAGACGATCTGGCCGAATTGCTGTGGGAAGGATTGCGGGAGACGCTGTACATGGTGGCGTGGTCGTCGGTCTTCGCGCTGTTTCTGGGAACGCTGCTTGGGATCACGCTGGTCGTTACGGAGAAGGGAGGAATCCTCTCCGCTCCCGGAGTAAACCGGGTAATCAGCACCGCCATCAACGGCGTACGCTCGATCCCGTTTATCATCCTGATTGTCATTCTGCTGCCGTTATCCCGGCTGATTGTGGGCACAACGCTCGGCCCGACGGCGGCAATCGTGTCTTTATCCATCGGCGCCGCTCCGTTTCTGGGAAGAATTATCGAGAATGCCCTGCGCGAAGTGGAGGACGGCAAGATCGAAGCAGCCAAATCGGTAGGCGCGGGGCCGTTCACCATCATCCTGCAGGTGCTTATACCCGAAGCTCTGCCCGCTCTGGTCCGGGGGATGACGATCGCCGTCATATCCATCACCGAATTTACGGCGGTGGCGGGAGCCATCGGCGCGGGAGGACTCGGGAGCCTGGCGATCCGCTTCGGCTATCAACGGTTCCGGACCGATATTTTGCTCGGGACAGTCCTTCTTATCATCTTGATTGTGCAGCTTATCCAATGGTCCGGCGACTATATCGCCCGCTCCATTGACCGGAGACGCTGCAAGAACGGTTAAAGCGTAGTAATACTTTTTTACATACATATTTCAGAGAAAGCAGGGATTGGGATGGCGAGAAAAAGAAGCTTATGGTTTGCGGCGGTCATTGTGGCGACAGGAATCCTGGCCGGCTGCGGATCGCAGAACGGTAACGGGGAAGCGGCGGCTCCGCAGGCCAGCACGGCTGCAAGCGAAGCGCCCAAGGAAGTGACAATCAAGGTGGGGGCGTCGGCCGTGCCGCATGCCGAGATTCTGGAGTTTATCAAGCCGAAGCTGAAGGAAGAAGGCGTCAATCTGGAGGTCGTTACGCTGGATGATGACGGACAGCTTAATCCTGCTCTCCAGGAGAAGCAGATCGATGCCAACTACTTCCAGCACGTTCCTTATCTGGATTCCGTTAAGGGAGAGAAGGGCTATGATTTCGTAGTTACGGCTAAAGTTCATGTGGAACCGATCGGCTTCTACTCGCAGAAGCTGAAGAGCAAGGACGAAATCCCGCACGGCGCGAAAATCGGCATTCCGAACAATCCTTCCAACGAATACCGGGCGCTTGTCCTGCTTCAGCAGCAGGGGCTAATCAAGCTGAAGGACGGTATTACGACTTACGAGGCGACTCCCAAAGATATCGTGGATAACCCGCATAACCTGGAGTTTGTCG
The DNA here is from genome assembly GCF_011043685.1 of Paenibacillus apii. Classification (NCBI taxonomy): domain Bacteria; kingdom Bacillati; phylum Bacillota; class Bacilli; order Caryophanales; family Paenibacillaceae; genus Paenibacillus; species Paenibacillus apii. Next base: position 260,769 of record NZ_JAAKGU010000002.1, read on the forward strand.
AAGCGGATGCCGCCACGCTGCCGCGTTCGCTGCCCGATCTGGACGGAGCGATCATCAATACCAACCTCGTCCTTGAGGCGAAAATCGATCCCAAGTCGGCACTGTTCCGCGAAGACGCGAATTCGCCTTACGCCAATATAGTGGTTGTCCGCAAAGGGGATGAGAACCGCGAGGAGATCAAGAAGCTGGATGCAGCTCTGACCAGTCCGGATGTCAAAAAATTTATCGAAGATAAATACGGCGTAGCCGTCGTGCCGGCGTTCTAGAGTTCGCCAATGAAACTTTAGTACAATCCATTTTTGAGGCTGTCCCACAAGTAAGTTTCTTATATCTTTAGGGGCTCCTCACATATGCAAAAACAAACAATCCGGCCGGTCAAGGGATTTATCCTTGGCCGGCCGGTTTCATTTTGGCCTACCGCATGTTTCCTCAGAAAGAAGCTTCACTTCCACTTCATATCCACTATCTGTTTTACTCCGGTTTTCCCACACAAAAACCCAGTTTTCGACCAATCCCGCGCACCCATTGATATCCCGATTAGAAGAATTATACAAGAATTTGGTGAAATTTGTCGATTCAGATATTGTATTTGAGCTGGCGTATTCCGATAAATCAAATATGTGAGGAAAAAACTGGAGTTAAAAAACGGTAAGTGGAAGGAGATTTCAATGAGAGTGAGAGTAAAATTTATAAGTAATAAAGCAAGAGGTGTACTATTCGCAGTCCTTGTTGGATTATTATTTTCTTTTGGATTCGTCGGATCGAAAGCAGCCTTTGCAAATTCTGAATTAAATCGTCCGGAGTTTCACATTACTCCTCAAGCAGAGTGGATGAACGACGTCCAAAGACCTTTATACATCAACGGTCAACACCATTTGTACTATCTTTATAACGACGATTTTTCATGGGGCGGAAATGGTACAGAATGGGCTCATGCGGTGTCTACGGATTTAGTTCACTGGGAGAGGAAACCGGTAGCTATACAAAAATATAAAACTCCGTATGGAGACCCTTGGACGGGCAGTACGGTTGTCGATGAAAATAACACAGCAGGATTCGGCAAAAATGCTGTAATTGCGCTGGTAACGATGCCATTTGAAGGACAATCTACTCACCTTTGGTATAGTACAGATGGCGGAAATTCTTTTAAATATTATAGTATCGTCCAGCATAATCCAACAGGAAGTGCCGATTTTAGAGATCCCAAAATCATTTGGCATGAAGAAACCCAAAAGTGGGTCATGCTACTAGCAGAAAGAGATAAAGTGGGATTTTATACATCTTCTAACTTAAAAGACTGGGAGTATACTTCTTCTTTTGTAAGACAGGATATTGGAATTATTGAATGTCCTGATCTTTTTCAATTGAACGTCGATGACAATAGCGATAATAAAAAATGGGTCCTGATGATCGGGGGAAACGGGTTTAATTATGGTTTAACAACAGGCTCCAGTTACTTTGTAGGTGACTTTGACGGAAGGGAGTTTCATGCTGCAACTAATGTCAAATGGCTGGAACAGGGCGCAGACTCTTATACAGGGGTTACTTGGGATGCTCCGTATACAAATGGGAACTTCAGGTACTTTATTTCGTGGATGAATAATTGGAATTATGCAGGCAAGCTCCCGTGGGATACGTTTAATGGAAATACGAGTATTGTAAGAGAAATACGGTTAAAAACAACACCTGACGGATTAAAGCTGGTGCAAAAACCGGTATGGAATCTTCTTGATAATTTTCTTACAATAATGGATATAAGAGGGGAAGATATATACACGGGTCAAGAGAATATTTTTAAAGATTTTCATGGACTTTCTTATTCTATTGAGGCCCAAATAGATGTTGCAGATTTAACGGAAGGCAAGTTTGGGTTTTCTGTTAGAGATGGGGACGGGCAGCATGCAGATCTGACCTATGATAAATCAATAAATGAATTTGTGTTTAATAGGGGAAGTTCAAGGATAAAGGTTGATGTTGAGGAGTTCAACAGACCGCAAAGAGTGATTGTACACCCGAAAGAGGGGAAAATTAAGCTGGAAATATTAGTGGACAGGAATGCAGTCGAAGTATTCATCAATGACGGGGAATACGTGCTGAGTAATATAATATTAAATGATTTGTCTTCAGATGGATTGAGACTATGGACAGATGGACATGTGCATTTAGATTACCTAAAACTAAGGAATTCTAATGAATTAACGATCAACTAAACAGAATGCCTCAAAGGAGACGTTATGTCCGATGAACTATGAAATTGTGCATACGAATACGTTCACATATGAAACGCAAGTCGATCAAAGCTTGAATACGATCCGGCTTAAACCCTTGACGGATGAAGTACAGCGGCTGCTGATGTACCGGGCGGAGATCACACCGGCTTCCCTGACCCAAGAATATACCGATCTGTGGGGCAATCAGGTGGAGACTTTTTTTATACCCGAGAAGCATAATCTGCTGGAAGTAAAGACCACGTCGGTCGTAAGCATTCAGCGAGGTTCCTTTATCTATGAAATCCAGTATTCGAAGCGGATGCAGGATATTTTTCATTCCCAGCAATTCCGGCAGCATTATCTGTCCTTTCTGAACGAGACCGACTATACCTTGCTGCACCCGGAGCAGTTGTCGGAAGTGAAGCGCGGGCTGGGCGAGATGGACAATCCCGTGCAGTACGCTTTACGGGTTATGAAGTATGTATACGAAACGTTCACCTATTGCGGGGAGGCGACAAGCGTGAACACGTTGGCCCGGCAGGCTTTTGAACTGAAAAAAGGGGTGTGCCAGGATCTGGCCCATGTCATGATCGGCATCCTGCGCGCAGGGCGCATCCCGGCCCGGTATGTTAGCGGGTATTTATACGTCGGCGAAGATTCCGCCCTGAAGGGCGATGCGGCCACTCACGCCTGGGTCGAGGTGATGGTGCCGGGCATCGGCTGGGTCGGCCTTGACCCGACCAATAATGTGGAGGCGCTGGACAATCACATCCGTGTTGGAACGGGTCGCGATTATGCTGACGTCAGCCCGCTGCAGGGCGTTTATCGCGGAGGCAGCAGTACGCTGGACGTCGGCGTGTCCGTGACACTGCTGGAGCATCCGGGGGAATGACGCCGGAACGGCGCGGGCGAATGCAGCTTGTGGTGCCGCCGGAACAGGCCGCCGTTGTTCCTGCCCGGACGCCGTCCCATCTCCCCGGCGGGAGAGAATACGGCAGTCGATTAGCACCGCGGGCGCGAACAATTGGGCTAACGTCCCGCCTCGTATTCCGGCCGTAAGATCGACAGGATATGTTCCGACTCAAACCCGCTTTCCGTCATAACACAGTCCCGCAGTGTGCCTTCATACACAAAACCGACGGTTTCATAAAGATGCCGCGCGCGAACATTATGCTCCCGGACATCCAGCCACAGCCGATGGACCGGGGTGCTGCGAAAAAGCCAGCTGATAAGCAGCGGCAGCATTTCTTTGCCGTATCCGCGGCCCTTGCGCTCGATGACAATGCGCTGGATGCAGACGGAAAGATTAGCGTTTTGAAGGCCGGTTACGATTACGTACCCCGCCGGCTCCCCCGTGTCCGTCTCGATGATCAGATGCAGCATCCCGGCATCATGCAGCGCGGCGCGGTGCTGATCCGCTGTCCACTGGCCGATAAACGGCCGGTTGTCCTCGCTTCTTTCAGCGGCCAGCACGAATTCCAGGTCCTTCTCTTCGGTCTTCCTCAGTGAGAGGATATTCGAATGAATCCGCATGAGTCTTCCTCCTTTTTTGATAAAAATATAGCATATTAACAAAACTATAACTGTAAATCTTCGTGTGATATAATAAAGAATCTCCATAATTTTGAACAAGAATGAGGGCAAGCCATGGATTCCATCAATCAGCCCCCAAAGCCGCCGCAAAAGGCGACAATCGCCGATGTAGCCAAGGCCGCCGGGGTTTCCAAGACGACCATTTCCCGCTATTTGAGCGGTGACTATAAATCAATTTCCGATGCCACTCTGCAAAGAATTAAACAAAGCGTGAAAGAGCTCCGCTACCGCCCGAGCCGGCTGGCCCGAGGCCTGCGCCAGGACCGCAGCTATTCCATCGGCATGATCTTCGCAGACATTTCCAACCCCTTCTCCACCTCCGTTCTGAAGGGGGCCGAGGACGTGTGCACGAAACAGGGGTACAGCATGATTGTGTGCAATACGGATAACGATCCCGAGAAGGAAAAAAATTATATCGCGATGATGCATGCCCAGCGCGTTGACGGGCTGATTATCCACCCGACCGGACAGAACCTGGAGAATCTGCGGGAACTCTCGGAGGACCAAATTCCGATCGTATTGATCGACCGCAGAATCCCGGGACTTAAAGTCGATACGGTAGGGACTGATAATGAAAAGGCCATGATCCAAGCGACGGGGCATTTTCTTGATCAAGGATTTGAGCGGATCGGCTTCTTCTCGCAGCCGATTCAGCGTGTCAGCTCCCGAATTGAGCGGGCCCAGACCTTTGTCCGGATTCTGGCTGCGGCCGGACATCCCAGCGTCGACGATATTTACGAATATGAGCCCCGGATTCAGGGGCAGTTCGACGAACAGCTGGACCGGTTTATTGCCGAGACGCAGGGTCAATACCGGATGATTTTTGCGGTCAATGTAGTGACCCAGCTGAAATTGATCAATGCTCTGCAGAAGCGGGGGCTCCGCATCCCTGAAGATGTCGGCTTTGCCGGTGTTGACGATTCGGAGTGGGCGCCCGTGGTTGGTTCCGGACTCACAACGATTGCGCAGCCGACCTTTGAGATTGGCAATAAGGCGATGGAGCGGATTCTGGAGCGGATAGCCGGCGATAACGGACCGGAGCAGCATTTTGCCTTGTCTGCGAATTTGATCACAAGAGGTTCAACTCCATCAAGAAATGCTAAGATCCTGTGAACTGTATTGACGGAGGAGCCTCCCCTCATGTATCTTTATGCCAGTGGAACCGATACCGATAACCGATTCCATTCCTAATCGATTAGCGTAGGTTGTGAAAAGTGTCACTTAGGGTCGCTTGAATTAAAAGCGGCTCATCTTTAGAAGTTGAATGGAACCGATACCGTTTATCGATACCATTGAGTTTTCTAAAGGGTAGAAGGGCTATTTTTTGACTAAAGGAGAATTTGGGATGACTCAGGTATTTACGACGACGGCTTCCCTCGGCCCGCTGGCCGCAGACGGGGGACAAGAATTATGTGTCCCGGTAGCCATAGCCGGAGGATGCGCCGGTATTGAAATTCGCAGAGAGCTGTTCCGGGAGGAAACTCCCCGCCTGGACGATCTGAGTGACTTGATCAGGAAGGGCCAGCTTGTAAGCGTTTATTCGGCACCTATTGAGCTGTGGAAAGCGGATGGTTCGCTGAATGTGGAGAAGCTGGATGTTGTGATACCGGAGGCGCTGTCAATCGGAGCGGTATGGCTCAAGACTTCGCTTGGGCATTACAAATCCGGAGTGTCGGATCTCGAAGGGCTGAAGAAGTACTGGAATAGCCTTGTTTCCGACTCGGACGCTTTGGAATTGACGGTTGAGAATGACCAAACACTTCATGGCGGTAATGTAGCAAAGCTTCGTAAATTTTTTGAGGATTGCCAAGAAGCGGGGCTGTTTATCCAGATGACCTTTGATATCGGCAACTGGAACTTTACCGAAGAAGAAGCCATGAAAGCGGCGGCGGAACTAAATAAATATGTCGGCTATATTCATTTAAAACATGTAGAGAAAATCGATGGGAAGCTGGTAACTCTGGGACTGCCGGAAGATAAAGATAGCCTATGGCGTAGCATTCTGGACCTGCTCCCGCGCGATGTGCCGCGCACAATTGAGTTTCCGGTTGAAGGTGAAGATGTTGAAGGGGTTCTGCGGAAGTATGTAGACATGATTTCGGAGGCGTAGCCTTTACGCTTCCGAAGCAGGTGCGAATCGCACCGAGAAAGAAAACGCTGTCAATGTGTTGGTCTTCGATTCCGAAGCAAGTTTTGCGAAGTGCACACTGAAAGCAGATGCTGTCAAAACTTTTAGGAGGAATGGTTATGAAAGCATGCGATGTTGTAACATTCGGAGAAGCCATGGCTATGTTCATCGCTGATCGTCCGGGCGAGCTGCATCAAATCGAAAAATTTACAAAAGCACTGGCCGGAGCAGAAACAAATGTCTCGATCGGTCTGGCCCGGCTCGGCTTTGGCATGCGGTGGATCAGCAAGATCGGAAACGACGCATTTGGTAAATTCATTGTCGAAGCTCTCCGCAAAGAGAATGTAGATGTGGATGCGGTATTTGTTGACGAACGTTATCCGACGGGATTCCAGATGAAATCCAAGGTGCTGGACGGCGATCCGCAGGTTCAGTATTTCCGCAAAGGCTCTGCTGCCAGCACAATCTGTCCGGGAGATGTCGACATGAATCACTTTACATCGGCAAAGCATCTCCACTTGACAGGGATTCCGGCAGCTATCTCGTCCTGCGCTCGCGAGCTCTCCTTTGAAGCGATCAAAGCGATGAGAGCAGCGGGCCGAAGCATTTCGTTCGACGTTAACCTGCGGCCGAAGCTGTGGGGCAGCGAAGCCGAAATGATCGAAACGGTCAACGCGCTCGCTGTTCAAGCGGACTGGGTTCTTCCGGGCATGGGAGAAGGCAAGCTGCTCACCGGTTATTCCAACCACAGAGATATTGCAGCCTATTATCTGGACCGCGGGGTACAGCTTGTGGCTGTGAAGCTTGGACCGGAAGGCGCGTATTACCGCACTCCGACCGAAGAAGGCATCGTCGAAGGCTTCAAAGTGAAGGCAGTGGATACGGTCGGCGCCGGTGACGGATTTGCCGTAGGCGTAATCAGCGGTCTGCTTGACGGCCTGTCGGTAAGCGAAGCGGTACGCCGCGGAAACGCCATCGGAGCCCTTGCGGTAACAGCGGAAGGCGATTCGGAAGGTCTTCCAACCCGTGGACAGCTGTCAGCTTTTATGGAAGCATCCGTTATTATTTAATGAGGAGAGAATTATAAAATGGAAAATAAAAAGCTGGCTCCAAGCCGATGGTTAAAACTGATTCCTGTTATTTTTATCACATATAGCTTGGCTTACCTGGACCGCGCGAATTACAGCTTCGGTTCGGCATCGGGCATGGCCGATGATTTGAACATTACACCATCCGCTTCCTCGCTGCTGGGCGCGCTGTTCTTCCTGGGATATTTCTTCTGTCAGATTCCTGGTGCGACTTATGCCGCGAAGAGAAGTGCCAAGAAGCTCGTATTCTTCTGTCTAATCTTGTGGGGATCTTGCGCAGCCGCAACCGGTTTGGTCAACGATATCCGGGTTCTCTATGTCATCCGGTTCACACTTGGGGTGGTAGAAAGCGCTGTAATGCCGGCGATGCTCGTCTTCCTCAGCAACTGGTTCACCAAAAGCGAACGCTCCCGTGCGAATACGTTCCTGATTCTCGGAAATCCCGTTACGGTTCTCTGGATGTCCATTGTGTCGGGATATCTGGTACATGGCCTCGGCTGGCGTTACATGTTTATCGTTGAAGGCTTACCTTCCATAATTTGGGCATTCTTCTGGTGGAGACTTGTCAAAGACAAACCAAGCGAAGCCAAGTGGTTGTCCGACAACGAAAAGAAAGATCTTGAGCAAGCGCTTCTTGAAGAGCAAAAGGGTATGAAAGAAGTCAAGAACTACCGCGAAGCGTTCAAGAACCCGAAAGTTATTATGCTGTCCATTCAATATTTCTTCTGGAGTATCGGTGTTTACGGTTTTGTAATGTGGCTTCCTTCCATTATTAAAGAGTCGTCCGGTATGGGAATTGTCAATGCAGGCTGGTTGTCCTCGGTTCCGTACCTGGCTGCCATCATCGGTATGCTTGGCGTATCGTACTATGCTGACCGCACCATGAACCGCAAAGGTGCCGTTTGGGTTTGTCTGCTGATTGGCGCGATCGCTTTCTATGGTTCCTATTTGATCGGGGCTTCGAACTTCTGGCTTTCCTACTCGCTGCTGGTTATCGCCGGCGGAGCGATGTATGCACCTTATGGACCTTTCTTCGCGATCATTCCGGAGCTTCTGCCGAAGAACGTTTCGGGCGGCGCGATGGCGCTCATCAATAGCTTTGGCGCACTCGGTTCTTTCGCAGGCTCTTACATTGTAGGTTACCTGAACGGCTCTACCGGTTCGCCTGACGCTTCCTTTATCTTCATGTCACTGGCGCTTGTCGTATCCGTCGTAATGACTATTGTTGTTAAAACGCCTAAGGGAAACGCTCCTGACGGTGAAAAATTGGCCGCTTAAATTCCGTTTGGAAGACACGGCGCAGTGTGTCATATTTGGCACAGCGCCGTCTCTTCCCTTTATGTATTATAAAAATGTGATATTGACATATTCGTTCAGAAAAAATCAAGTGGACAAAATCAAGCAGTAAAATGTGGGGGGAATTTATAATGAGTAACCGAATTTCTACTATTTCGCCTTTTACGAGAGCGATTCTGAAGGCTCACCTGTGCTCCTGCGGCGTAGACTACTCCAAAATGGATAAGCCTGTTATCGCCGTAGCCAACTCCTGGAACGAAATCGTGCCGGGACATGTGCATTTGCGCCAGCTGGCCGACCGTGTGAAAGCAGGCATCGAAGCAGCCGGAGGTTTGGCTCTTGAGTTTAACACCATCGCCGTTTGCGACGGTATCGCGCAAGGGCATGAAGGCATGAAATATTCGCTGCCCAGCCGCGAAATCGTAGCCGACAGTGTGGAGACGATGGTGAAGGCGCATGGTATTTTTGACGGCATGGTCGTCCTGAGCTCCTGCGACAAAATCGTTCCGGGCATGCTGATGGCAGCCGCTCGCCTGAACCTGCCGGGTCTTGTTGTGCTGGGCGGCGTAATGCCGAACCACATCAAGCCGAAGGAATCCAAAGCGGCAAGACGCGCATTCCTCGACGGCAAGCTGGACGAAAAAGGTCTGGTTGAAGTAACTAACCAATACTACCCTGGCCCTGGCGCGTGCCCGTTCCTTGGAACAGCCAACACAATGCAAGGTCTCTCCGAGGCGCTCGGCATGGCTATGCCGAATACGTCCTGGATGCAGGCATTGTCGGACGAGCAGCTGGACGCTGCGGAAGCGGCCGGACGTCAAGCCGTTGAGCTGGTGAAGAAAGGCATTACGCCAAGCCAGATCATGACCCGTGAAGCATTCGAGAACGCCATTTCCGTGCTGCTGGCTATGGGCGGTTCGCTGAACGCGTGCCTGCATCTGCCGGCGATCGCGCATGAGCTCGGCATCGAACTGCCGATGACCCTGTTCGACGACATCAGCCGCCGTGTACCGTTCCTGGCGGGTGTAACGCCGAATAACCAGGAATATACCACGAACGACCTGCAGCGCGCCGGCGGCATGAAAGCTTTAATGAAGGAACTGGGCGGGCTGCTGCACACCGGTGCTCTGACCGTGACAGGCGATATCGTAGAGAACAACATTGCGGACGCAGAGGTGCTGGACCGCGACGTCATCCGCACGTTGGAAGAGCCGCTCGACAAGGAAGGCGGCGTGGCCGTACTGGTAGGCAACCTGGCGGCAGACGGCGCGCTGATCAAGCAATCGGCGGTAGCTCCTGAGCTGAGAAGCTTCACGGGTCCGGCGAAGGTGTTCAACTCCGAGGAAGCTTTCTCGGATGCCTATGAAGCGGGCCTGATTGAGGAAGGCGACGCGGTCGTCATCCGTTACGAAGGACCGAAAGGCGGACCGGGCATGCGCGAACTGCACCGCTGTACGGAGATCCTCGGAAAGTTCAAGCGCGCCGCACTTGTAACGGACGGCCGTTTCTCGGGCGCGACATCGGGTCTGTCGATCGGATATGCGAGTCCCGAGGCTGCCGAAGGCGGTACGATCGCGCTGGTGCAAGACGGCGATATGATCGAGATCGATATCGCAACCCGCAAGCTTCAGCTGCATGTGTCGGAAGAAGAGCTGGCGAAGCGCGCGAAGCATCTGGAAGAGTTCAAGGTTGAGGCCAGCAAGCTGCTTCGTCTGTACGCGCAGCATGCTTCCTCGGCATCCAAGGGCGGCGTGCGCGTAGTATCTGATGGCAATGACGAATCGCAGGTCATCAAAGAGGAGGTAACCGTATGCCAAAAGTAGTTGCACTGCCGCGCTCTTTCTCCCGTTCGGAGGAAGCGAAGGAAATGCTCCTTCAGGCCGGATTCGAGGTCATCTGGAATACGGAAGGCCGTCCGCTGAAGGAAGCGGAATTGATTGAAGTCATCAAAGGAGCGGACGCGCTCATTACCGGGATTGACGAGGTTACGGCGAAGGTGCTGGAAGCGGGTGCTCCGACACTCAAGGTCGTAGCCAAATACGGCGTCGGCTATGATAATATTGATGTGGAAGCTGCGAACCGTCTGGGCATTCCGGTTACGATTACGCCGGGCGCTCCTACCCGCTCGGTAGCGGAACTGGCGCTGACCCTTATGCTGAGCGTTTCCCGTCATATTCCGCAGATGAATGCAGGAGTTAAAGACGGGGGCTGGGGCCGCATCACCGGTACCGAGCTTGGAGACAAAGTGCTGGGCGTTGTGGGTCTTGGCGCCATCGGAGCCGAAGTCGTGAAGCGCGCAGTTGCTTTTGATATGAAGGTTATTGCGTATGACGCGTTTGTCCGTCAGGATATGATCGACAAATATGGCGTGCAGTACGTTACGCTTCCGGAGCTGTACGCTCAGTCCGATTTCATTACCCTGCACGCTCCGGCGATCCCGGAAACGGTCGGCATGATCAACAAGGAATCTCTGGCCCAAATGAAGAAGTCCGCGATTCTAATCAATACAGCCCGCGGAGATCTGGTCGTCGAGCAGGATTTGTACGAGGCGCTGTCCTCGGGACAAATCGCGGGCGCCGGATTGGACACCTTTGTCCAAGAGCCGCCTGCGACGCTGGACATCGTCAGCCTGCCCAATGTGGTGACCTCGCCGCATGTCGGCTCCAACACGGTAGAAGCTGGTTACCGGATGGCAAAAATGGCCGCGGAAGAAGCTATTCGCGCGGTGAACGGAGAAGCGCCTAAATTCCCGGTCAAGATCCCGGTTAACAAGTAAACGAAAAAATAACCGAAGCAAGTAAATCGGATAGATCACGTTATTTTTAAACAAAGGGGAACTGGAAATGAAAAAACTGCGTATTGTCAATCAGATACATGAAGGTGGCGTCGTCGCGGTGCTCCGCGGAGATTCCCCTGAAGAAGTTGTGGAAATGGCGAAGCAATCGATCGCCGGCGGCATCAAAATTATCGAAGTTACGCTGACCGTACCGTTTGCTTTGAGAGCGATCGAGAAGCTGGCCGCCGAATATTCCTCGAGCGCGCCTGCGGACTCCGATAAATATGCGGTAATCGGCGCAGGAACCGTGCTTGATCCTGAGACCGCCCGCGCCGCCATCCTGAGCGGATCGGAATTTGTCGTCGGACCGTCGCTGAATCCGGAAACGGTCAAGCTGTGCAATCGGTACCGCGTTCCGATCATGCCGGGGGTTATGACGGCGAAGGAAATTCAGGAAGCGCTCGACCTGGGCGTCGACGTTGTGAAGCTGTTCCCGGGCAACCTGTACTCGCCAGCTATGATCAAGGCATTCAAGGGCCCGCTGCCGCAAACGAACATCATGCCGACTGGCGGGGTCAACCTGGAGAACCTGAAGGACTGGATCAAAGCCGGAGCCTTTGCCGTCGGTATCGGTTCCGACTTGACGACAGATGCCATTCGCGAGAAGGACTACAGCCTGGTTGCCAAGAAATCGGCCCAGTATATTGAAGCGTTCAAAGCAGCGATCAAATAAGGCTGCGATTCATTGAATAAGGTTGGCCCACCGTCATGTGAAACGGACGGTGGGCCAACTTTTTTTTGAAATATAAATTTGTGAATAGGGAAGGGGAGTTTGCCGGAAGGGAAATGGGTACAGTTATCATGTATAATAAGGCTGTTGAAATCATTGGAAAGATAAGGAGCACCTAAGGCTGCTATGTATGTATTGGATGTTATTTCCTGGCTTACCGAGGAGAATCTCCGCGGCATGCTGGAGCGTTACCGGTCGCTCGGTCCTTTCCCGGGGATTGTGCTGACCTTTATGAAGTCTTTTGTTCCGCCGCTGCCAACCCTGCTTATCGTCGGCCTGAATGCCGCGGTGTACGGGCTGTGGCCCGGGTTTCTGTACTCCTGGATCGGAATTGTTGCGGGTTGTCTGGCAACTTTTCTGATCATCCGTAAAATCGCCTCCTGGCGCTTCTTGCGCAAATGGGCCCAGCGGCCGAAGGTGGCGAGAGCCATGGAGTGGGTGCGGCGGAGCGGTTTCAGCTATGTATTCCTGCTGAGCCTGTTCCCGGTTGGGCCGTTCGTCGTTATCAATCTGGCCGCCGGGCTTGCCGGAATGCGGCTTCGCTCTTACCTGCTGGCTCTGGCCGCAGGCAAGGCTATTATGGTGTTCGCCGTATCGTTTATCGGCAGTGATGCCGGAAGATTTATCCGAAATCCAACGGAAGTTCTCTATGTGCTGCTGTTCGTTCTGCTGTCGCTGTGGGGCGTCAAATCGATTGAGGGTTATTTTTCAAGACTTTCACATAGCGGGGGGAGACGGCGGAGGCCCTAAGTCCAAATACTTTTTTAAGAAAAGAGGAATGTGACGCATGAAATACCGCAAGCTTGGAAGCACGGGTCTTAACGTATCGGTAATCGGAGTAGGAACCTGGCAGTTCGGAGGCGAATGGGGGAAGGATTTCACCCAGAATGAAGTCGATGCCATGCTGGACAAGGCCGGCGAGCTCGGCATCAATCTGATTGATACGGCTGAATGCTACGGAGACCATCTCTCCGAAAAATTCATCGGCAGCTACCTGAGCCGCCGCAAACGCGAGAACTGGATTGTCGCAACCAAGTTCGGCCATCATTTCAGCGGCCATCTTAAGCGGGAGCAGCTGTGGAGCGCGGAAGATGTGCTGAAGCAGCTGGACGACTCGCTGCGCGCGCTTCAGACGGAGTATATCGACCTGTACCAGTTCCATTCCGGCACGGACGCCGATTTCGACAACGACAAGCTGTGGAATATGCTGGACGCGCAGAAGCGGGCGGGGAAAATCCGTCACCTGGGTGTTTCCATCAGCACCGCCAATGACGGCGTTCATCAGACGTCCTCCGCTCCGGAGATCGGCGCCGAGGCGATTCAGGTGGTATATAATCGGCTGGAGCGGCAGCCGGAAGAGAAGCTGTTCCCGCTGTGCAGGGAGCACAACCTTGGAGTGCTGGCCCGGGTTCCGCTGGCGAGCGGATACCTTAGCGGCAAATACAAGGCGGACGCGGTGTTCCAGGCCGGCGATGTGCGGGCGAACCATGATGCGAAGAAACGGGAGGAGCAGCTGCGCCTCATTGCCGAAATCGCCGCGAATGAAGTACCGGCCGGGCTCAATATGGCGCAGTGGGCGCTGGGCTGGTGCCTGCAGCATCCCGCGGTGACGAGTGTGATCCCGGGCTGCAAGAACGTGGAGCAGGTGGTCTCGAATGCACAGGCTGCGGATCTTGATATGGTTGCGGAGGGATAGCCTGGGGCGGTAAGAAGGGACAGGAGGCCGGGCCGAAGGTTAGGCTGGATTGGGTAATGGGCACGATCGTCGGCTGAACTGGGGCGGGACGTTGCGGAACTGAGGGGAAGCAGGGCTTAGTTGGGCTTAGCAGGGCTGAGCAGAACGTAGCGTGACGGAGCAGGATGGACCAACCGCATGGTGAAAATAATGCCAGCGCCATTGCCGCTGGCGATGCCCGCTCCAGGAGACGGGAACGTCCGCCGGGCCTGTGCCGTGTGCTGTACCGGCCGTAACTGAGGGAGCGGGGCGGTAAGGCTGGGAGTGGGGCGCCAGACCGTACGGCTTCGGCTTTGGCTGGCCTGTGCCTTGGGCACGATCGTCGGCTGAACTGGGGCGGGATGTTACGGAACTGAGGGGAAGCAGGGCTTAGTTGGGCTTAGCAGGGCTGAGCAGAACGTAGCGTGACGGAGCAGGACTTTGCAGGACTGAGCAGAACAGATCAGAACAGATAAGGTGGAAAAGTTCCCCTTTATTTGGCCTGAATGGGCCTTTTCCGGGTATGGACTGGAAAAACTCCCTCTTAATTCCGCGTTTCAACCGGAATGGACGGGGAAGCGGCAAATAAGCTGGAGTTTTTCCTGTTCAGCGAGTAAAAGTGTGCTGAAATTTGAGAATAAGCGGGAGGATTTCCGCTTCATGGAGAGGCTTGCTTGGGGTCATGGGCATGCCCTCCTAGCAAGAAGGCAAAAGACGAGCCGCAGAGGATAAGGTGGTTACACCATCCTCTGCGGCTCGTTTGCTTCGGGGGCCCTAAGGCGGAGAAGAGCCCCTCTTGATTGCAGCGGCAGTGCCGGGCTTGAAGGCCGGGCCTCCGCAGCTGGGGCGCAGAGGAGCGGCCTTCGTCCGGGCCGTATAGGCTCCCGGCCAGCACCCCGCCCAAGTGCCCGGCGCGCCTTCCGGCTGCGCAGCGCCGCAGGCCGCGTCCCGGCCAGTGCCCCGCCTAAGTGCCCGGCGCACCTTCCGGCCGCGCAGCGCCGCAGGCCGCGTCCCGGCCAGTGCCCCGCCTAAGTGCCCGGCGCACCTTCCGGCCGCGCAGCGCCGCAGGCCGCGTCCCGGCCAGCACCCCGCCCAAGTGCCCGGCGCGCCTTCCGGCTGCGCAGCGCCGCAGGCCGCGTCCCGGCCAGCACCCCGCCGAAGAGCCCGGCGCGCCTTCCGGCTGCGCAGCGCCGCAGGCCGCGTCCCGGCCAGCACCCCGCCCAAGTGCCCGGCGCGCCTTCCGGCTGCGCAGCGCCGCAGGCCGCGTCCCGGCCAGTGCCCCGCCCAAGTGCCGGCGCACCTTCCGGCTGCGCAGCGCCGCAGGCCGCGTCCCGGCCAGTGCCCCGCCGAAGAGCCCGGCGCGCCTTCCGGCCGCGCAGCGCAGCAGGCCGCGTCCCGGCCAGTGCCCCGCCGAAGAGCCCGGCGCGCCTTCCGGCTGCGCAGCGCAGCAGGCCGCGTCCCGGCCCCGCCCCACGGCCGGCCTACAGAGCAAACAGCCGCTCCATATCCGGTTCCTCCTCGCTCTCCGAGCGGTGGCGCCAGCAGTTGGTCGCGGGGCTGTAGCGGTAGTCGGCCTGCCAGACCTCCCGCTGGCTGACGATTGCCTTCAGGGCCAGGAGGATGAAGGCGACGTCGCCCGAGGTCATAACGGGATGCAGCGACAGGCGCACCCAGCCTGGCCGTAGCGACTGATCGCCGGCACGGATCGCCTTGCCCATCTGGGCGGAGGCTTCCCTGTCGATCGAGAGCAGGTAGTGGCCGTAAGGGCCGGCGCAGGAGCAGCCGCCGCGTGCCTGAATGCCGAAGCGGTCGTTCAGCAGTCTGACGACGAGATTATAGTGCATCTCCCGGACCGTCAAGGAGACGATGCCAAGGCGGCTGCGGACACCGCCCTCCAGTACCGTAATTTCCGGTATCGCCTGAAGTCCGTCCAGCAGCTGAAGGCACAGCTCGCGCTCATGGCGCAGAATACGCTCTGTTGTCATCCGCTCTTTTAGCCGGAGACATAGCGCCGTGCGGATCGCCTGAAGAAAGCCGGGGGTTCCGCCGTCCTCCCGGGCTTCGATTCCCCGGAAGTAGCTCGGAGCTTCCCACGGGCTCACCCAGGAAACCGTGCCGCCGCCCGGCTCGTCGGGCCGCCGGTTGCCGTAGAGGTCCGCACTAAATACGAGGACGCCGCTTGTGCCCGGCCCGCCCAGAAATTTATGCGGCGAGAAGAAAATGGCGTCCAGCCTCTCCAGCGGAGACGGCGGATGCATGTCGATGTCCGTATACGGCGCGCTGGCCGCGAAATCGACAAAGCACAGACCGCCATAGCGGTGCATGACCGACGCCAGCTGCCGGTACGGCGTTTCGATGCCGGTCACATTCGAGCAGGCAGTGAACGAGCCGATCTTCAGCCTGCGGTCCCGGTACAGTCTCAGCGCGGCTTCCAGCCGCCGCGGGTCGGCGCTGCCGTCCGGCCCCGGGGGCAGGACGACAACCTCGCCTATGCTCTCCTGCCACGGAAGCAGGTTGGAATGATGCTCCATATGAGTGACGAAGATGACCGGCCGCTCCTCGGGCACCACCTGTGGAGTTACCAACCATTCAGGCAGCCGGAGTCCGAGCAGACGCAGAAGCTTGTTGACGGCCGCCGTCGTGCCGTTTCCGCAGAACAGAAGAACATCGCGGGGACCGGCGTTCACATGCCGCTTAATGATGCGCACGGCTTCTTCGTAGGCCCGGGTCATCGTCATCCCCGTGGCGTTGGCCTCAGTATGCGGATTGCCGATCAAGGGGCCGAACTGCTCCTGTATTTTGCGCTCAATCGGTTCGTACAGGCGGCCGCTTGCGGTCCAATCGGCGTACAGCAGATGTTTTTTTCCGTAGGGGGTCGTTAGGGTATGTCCCAGTCCAATCGTTCGTTCGCGAAATGGGCTAAAATACGCCTCCAATGAATCATCCGCTTCCGCGGAAGAGGCGAGGGTGGATCTAAGCACGGGCAGTCCCTCCAGACGGGTAGTGTCTTTGGCCTTAGTATATGCCCGTGTCAAAAATAGGTTAATGCCCAGCAACGATGGCCCTCCCGCTTGCCAAGGCGATCCAAGTATGTACCCTGACGGCCAGAAGGCCGCCGTGCATTCTAAATAAACAGCTGCAGATCGCTTTCCAGGGCATCTTTTAAGTAAGAGGCGGCGTCGATAATCTCCACTTCCGGCAGCAGCTCCTCGGGCTTGAAGCCCATAATTTCCACCGACAGCTTGCAGGCGTAGAATTTGATGTTCTTTTTGCGCGCGCCCTTCAGGAAATGAATCAGCTTCGGCGCCCCTTGGTCCTCGATCATTTCCTCCAGCATCATCCGGCCAAGCCCGCTGAAATTCATGCGCGACAGCGGAAGATGCTCCGGCCCTTTCGGGGTAACGACATCCATAAGCTTCTCGTAAATCGTTTTGTCTTCTAGTGTCATTTTTTCGGGATCGCGAACGAGGAACAGCCCCCAGAACGCGAAGAATATGGTGACATCCACCTCGATATCGCGCGCGCTGTTGGCCAGAATCAGACCGGCCATTGCCTTGTCGTATTCACCGCTGAACATCAGCAGATTCATTTTTTTGCTCACTGCCTTAGCACCTCCGTAAGGGAATGACCTTAGTATGGGCCGGCAGGGCGAAGGTATCCATTTTTCACAATTTCACCAAAAAATGCGGAAAAAGCGCCTGACGGCGCTCTTGGGCAGAAGTTATTCAATTTATTCCATCTTCCGCGAAATCTCCCGCCCGTCCTCACCATCTTAAATATCCTTTCTGCTGTAAGATGGTCTTTATTCGTTTGCCCGATTGCACTCTTCCATCATAGCGGACCCTGCCTTCATGGCCAGCTCGGGGCGTTTCAGCAGAGGTCCGATTTCGCATGCGGGAAGAGTGCGGTAGAAAAGAAACCCCTGCACATGCTCGCAGCCGTGCGCCAACAGGAAGTCGGTCTGCTCCTGCTTCTCCACGCCTTCGGCGATCAGATCGAAGCCGAGCTGCGAAGCGACATAGACGATCGATTTGATGATGGTCTCGTCGATGGAGCTTTGGCCGATACCGGTGATGAAGGTGCGGTCGATTTTGATTTTGCTCACGGGAAAATGCTTCAGATAATTGAGGGAGGAATATTTGGTGCCGAAGTCGTCGACGGATACGATAATTCCCCGGTCGCGCATTTGCTGCAGCAGCGGGTAGTGCTCCTCCAGCAGGGCGGTGCTCTCCGTAATCTCGAACTCCAGGCAGTCAGGTGTAAGCCCGTAACGATCGAAGATCGCCATCAGCATCGGGATCAGATTGCGGTTATAGAACCAGCTGTTGGAGATGTTGACGGAGGTGCGCAGAATTTGCAGTCCTTCCCGCTTCCATGCGGCAAGCTGCCGGCATACTTCATGAATTACCCAATCGGTCAATTGGGTCATCAGTCCGGCTTCCTCAACAGCCGTGATGAAATAGCCCGGCGGAAGCAGTCCCTTCTCGGGATGGTTCCAGCGGATCAGCGCCTCCAGACCGACGACATCGCCGGTGGCCGCGTGGACTTGCGGCTGATAGTGCAGCACAAATTCACGGTTTTCCAGAGCGGAATGCAGATATTTGGCGATTAGCGTTTTTTGCTGAAGCTTCTCCTTAAGCTGGTCGTCAAACAGGTAATACCCTTTCCCGTCCGTCGCTTTGGCTTGATACATGGACATGTCCGCATACTTGAGCAAATCCTCTTTGGTTGTGGAATGCTCCGGGTACAGTGAGATGCCAATGCTGGTGGAGAGGTTAAGGTGGGTACCGGCGATGATCAGCGGTTTGGCGGCGATTGCGCTGATCTGCTCGGCCATTTGCGGGATTTGCTCCCGCGGCAGGTCCTGAAACAGCATGACAAATTCGTCGCCCCCGGTTCGCGCGAACAGCCTGCAAGGAAGACTTGCTTTATGTATTCGTCTGGCCAGAGTGCGGATGACCCGGTCGCCTGCCGAGTGCCCCAGCGTGTCGTTAATCTCCTTGAACCGGTTGAGGTCGAAGAAGAACAGGGTAAAGGTCTGTTCAGGGTCCGCCACCTTGAGCAAGCGGTCAAATTCATCCATAAAGAACCGGCGGTTCGGGATCTCGGTCAGACTGTCGTAATAAGCCAGCTTTTCGTACAGCCTTTCGGATATGCGAAGATCGCGCGTTCGGATATTGACCACCTGCTCCAGCTCGCGGTTGAATCGTCTTTGCCGGGTGAGATAATACAGCACAGAGGCAATGATCGACAGGAAGGCAAAATCGACCAGCAGCACGCTGATGAGCGCGTTCCATTTTACACTGGGGCTCAGGCGGGTGTTGATCAGCCAGTTTTGGTTATAGAAACGGATCGGAATGCTGATCAAGGTGCCTTTCTCCTCCATATGGGTGCCGAACAAATAGGCATGATCCTTCCCGGTGATATACACTTTGGAATTGCTGCCCAGAAAATGGCTGATAATATCGTTAATGCGAAGCGTCACAGAGACGATGCCTTCGAACGAATTATTGTTAAACAGCGCCTGTCTGATCACCATTCCGTACTCGCCTTGGGCAAGCAGCCGCGGACCGTCAACCGTAATGGTGCGGGAGCGGATCGTCTCCTCGATCAACCCCGGTGTGGACAGCTTCGGTTCGAGCAGGAGGTCCTTATTGAGAATGGCGGTATTGCCTTCGATCGGGTACAGATAACGGATGATGCCACCCGGTGCAATGACCAAATTCATCAGGTGGTTGGTGCTGTGGTAGGCGGTGGACAGGTAACGGTTAATCACATCCGGGTCGGCGCCGAAGCCGACGGTTTGGACAAAGGAGCTGACGCCTTTGACAATCGAGGCTCTCTCTTCAATATTCGAGGTCAGCATGAAGGCTTGGGAAGACAAATCGGCTTTGGCGGCACGGTACTCCCGGTCAACCGATACCTTATAATAGTAGAATAACAAAATTTGAAGAATAGCGATAAAGACGAGGATGATCGTTACAGGCTTTTTCTTGAAGAAAGCCATAAACTGCCTCCGATCACGAATAAGTGTGCAGGCATGGCAACAAAATTCGTCAAAGTATTTTTAAAATATAAGAATAGAATGTCACTAGAGGAGCCGCTCCGTCAATAGCATTTCACCTCTTCAGAGAACAAAAAAGAAACGGATGCGCGCGTCTGCCCGGTATGGGATAAACACGAAGATCCGTTTGACTAAAGTTGCCTTGGTTTGCTCTTATTTTTTGAAAATGCGCAGCGGTGCGCCAACCGGCAGGAAGGTGCGTCCGAAATGGGTGTTCAGAACGGAAGCGCCGCAGCCGT
This sequence comes from Paenibacillus apii, assembly GCF_011043685.1. Lineage (NCBI taxonomy): Bacteria > Bacillati > Bacillota > Bacilli > Caryophanales > Paenibacillaceae > Paenibacillus > Paenibacillus apii. Next base: position 280,667 of record NZ_JAAKGU010000002.1, read on the forward strand.
AGAACGAAACGATGGCAATGCCAAGCTCCGCGAAGGCCGCCAGCCGGTGGGAGGCTTCAGCCGCGATATCGAAAGAATTGAGGGTCAGGCCCAGAAACAGCAGATCGATCAGCGCAAAAATAATCAGCAGTACTTTATTCGTTTCGGTCGCGCCGATGGTCATGAACAGCGTGAAAATCAGATAGCCGAGGAACGCGAAGCCGAGCTGCTTCGGATCGATGGCATCGGCAAGCGCAGCCCCGAATACGCCAAGCTTGATCAGCCAGCTTCCAGCCATGCTGAACCAGAAAAAGGCGTAGGCTCCGAAAGCGGTCATACCGAAGGTGTTGTTGTGCTTGGCATCCTGGATGCAGGCAAACAGCTGGGCGAATGCGCCGAGGAAGACCGCCCATGGAATGACATAGCTCAGGCCATCCGTAATCTCAAGCTTTTGCGAAGAGGCCACCAGGGTGACGATTGCTAGTCCGAACAGACCGATCGCGCTTGGATCGGCGGTAACGATTTTGACGGACTGGGATGAAGAAGAATGAGGGGAATCGGTGCTCACGATTTTGCCGGAGCGGGAAGGGCCGGGTTGCGCTGACATAAACAATAAAGCCTCCAATACGGTTAAAATGTGGACTTATAAGGATTAGTGGAATCGATTCCGGTACAAGTCAGCCTATGATACCACATCGGTTGGGGATTGCCTATAGCGAACATAAGGTTATCGAGTCGAAATTTGGAGGAACTTATGACATTCAATTGTATGCTTGATGTATAATTGATAAATGAGAATTATTATAAACTGGGGGCAAGAGGTCGGTGAACGTACGAAGTTTTTTGAAATTGGTTGAAATTCAGACCAAAGTGGCGAGCATGATTCCATTGGCTCTAGGAACGCTCTATGCCCTTTACCGGTTTGAGCATTTTTACGCCGGGCACTTTGCGCTGATGCTGGTGTCACTGCTGAGCTTTGATATGGCGACAACGGCGATCAACAACTATTACGACTATAAAAAAGCGGCAAGAACGCACGGCTACGGCTATGAAACGCATAATGCCATCGTTGCTTACAAATTGAAGGAAAGCGTCGTGGTCGGGGTCATCGTCTTTCTGCTGCTGCTGGCAGGCGGCTCTGGGCTGCTGCTTGTGGCGCAGACGGGACTGCTCGTCTTTTTGCTGGGCGGCCTGTCCTTTCTGATCGGCATTCTCTACTCGTTCGGGCCGGTTCCCATCTCGCGGATGCCGCTCGGGGAGCTGTTCTCGGGGCTGTTTATGGGCTTTGTCATTATCTTTATCTCCGCGTATATTCATACGGACGATACGGTGGCGGTGCTGGCTCTGGAACAAGGAAGGGTTCATTTCCAGTTGAATCTGACGGAAACGGTCTATCTGTTCTGGTTCTCGGTGCCGGCCATTCTCGGCATTGCGAATATCATGCTCGCGAACAACATCTGCGACATAGACGAGGACATCGATAACCGCCGCTACACGCTGCCGGTCTACATCGGCAAAGCCAATGCGCTCGCTCTGTTCAAGCTGCTCTATTATGTGTCTTATGCCGATCTGGTTCTTTTGCTGATTCTGGGCGTACATCCGCTGCTCGTACTGCTTCTGCTTCCGACGCTGATCCCGCTGCGCCGCAATCTGGCCAGGTTTGACGAAAGACAGGAAAAAGCAACGACTTTTGTTCTCTCCGTGAAAAACTTCATTCTGCTGACTGCGGCGCGTATCGGTGTTCTGGCTGTGGCCCTGCTCCTATAGGGCTGAGCTTGTCCTGACCACTCCCGCTGCTAAATGAGTACGGACAAGAAAGGGGGGCGAAGAGATGCAACGTCAGCTTCGTTTTGGAGTGCTGGGCTGTGCGCAAATTGCGACAGGCACGATGATGCCGGCCATAGCCGAATCGAAATCGGGAGTTCTCGAGGCGGTGGCCAGCCGTGATCTATCCAAAAGCTCGCGCATCGCCCGGGAGCTCGGGATCAGAAAGGCCTACGGAAGCTATGAAGAGCTTCTTGTGGACCCGGAGGTGGACGCGGTCTACATTCCGCTGCCCAATCACTTGCACCGGGAGTGGGTGATCCGGGCGGCGGAGGCCGGGAAGCATGTGCTGTGCGAGAAGCCGATCGGCTTAAGCGCCCGGGAAGCCGCCGAGATGACGGCGGCCTGCCGCAAGGCCGGGGTTCATCTGGCCGAGGCGTTCATGTACCGGCATCATCCGAGGTATCCGGTGCTGAAGGCGATCTTGCAGTCGGGCGAAATCGGCAGCCTGCGAGCCATACGGGGGGCGTTTACCTATAACAACGCCTTGGATAGCGCCAACGTCCGGTTCAGGTCAGCGTGGGGCGGAGGCTCGCTGTACGACATCGGCTGCTATCCCCTTAGCGCGGCGCGAATGCTGTTTGGCACGGAACCGGAAGCGGCAACCGTGCATGCGCTGTTCTCGCCAGAGCATGACAACGTCGACATGATGGCCTCAGGCCTTGTGGAGTTTCCCGGCGGCCGAAGCCTGATCTTCGAATGCGGGATGTGGGCCTATGAGCGCCAGTTCCTGGAGATAATCGGCATGGAAGGCCGCATCGAAATTCCGATGCCGTTTAACGCCCGGACGGACGATGCCGACTTCTATATTTATGCCGGAGGCGGCGAACGGCGGGTGAATGCCCCCGGCGCGAATCCCTTCACCTGCCAGGTGGAGGACTTCGCCTCTGTGGTATTCGGCCAGACTCCCCCGCTGTTTGAACCGGACGATGCTGTCCGCAATATGAAGCTGCTGGAAGCCTGCCTGGCTTCCGCCGCCGGGCGACGAAGGGTTACGCTGGACAGCGTGAATTGAAACATTCATTGGATATAGAACCCGGTCGTCTGGTGCCTTTCCCTGTATTCGAGCGGAGTCAGTCCGGTTACTTTTTTAAATGCCTTGCCGAAATATTTCACGTCTTTAAATCCGGCGGCTTCGGCTACATCGTAGATCCGGGTATCGTTTTGGGCCAGCAGCCGTTTCGCTTCCCGGATGCGCAGCTCGATCAGGTAATCGATGAAATTGCGTCCGGTCTGTTTTTTGAAATATAGACTGAAATAGCTTTTGCTCAGGTGGATGGTATCCGCCACGCTTTGAAGCGTCAGATTCTCGGTGTAATGGGCGGCGATGTATTCCAGCGCCTTCGTGATTAACTGCCCCCCGTAGCCGTTATCGGCCACGGCCGGCATGAGAGACTGGCGGATTTCCTCCAGCTGATCCGTTAAACAGGATGCGAGCTGCTCCAATGTCTCTGCCCGCAGAAGGATACCCTGCCGGTGGGGGAGGAGCCATCTGGAATCCGGATGCAGATGATGGACGTCCGCAAGAAGCCCGCAAGCCTCCTGGCGCACTTGTTCCGGTTTCAAAGCTCCGCTCTTCCAGCGCTTCAGGGCTAACTCGACTGCAGAGGAGACCGGATCGCCGCCGCGGATCATTTCGAGGAAGAGGGACCAGTCGTAATCGTTAGGAATGCATGTATCTTTACCGGCGTTAAGCCCGGTATCTGGAGCCTTCACCTGGTACAAGCCGCCAAGCCCGTCAAAAAACCGCCTTTGACAGGCGGAACGGCTGTCGGCAAATCCGTGGAGAAGCTGGTGTGCGCCCTGCTTGACGGCGGTGCCTCCGGAGATCGAGATTCCTCGTTCGGTTTCCAGTATGCTTTTCCACTTGAGAATTGTCTGTATGTAATTCCCTTCATCCTCGGGAACGACCAGAAACAGGCTGCTGTCGGCCGCCTGCATGGCTGCGCCTTCCGCAATTTGTTCATAGAACGCTTCCTGTATTTCTTCCAATAGAAAATGGACATATAAATATCCGTGGTTTTCGATCCATTCCTCGGCTTTGTCCAGCATGAGATAGATGCAGACATACGGTCTGTCCATCCATTCCGGCGCCCAATCGGCAGAGGGGGAGGAGGACCTTTTCTGCACGATCCGTCTTTTGATCTCCTGTTCGAGACCTTTTCGTTTCCGATAGGACACGCTTTGCCGAAAATAATGCAGCTCGAGCGCCCTTCTTCTTTCTTCCTCCAGAAGGGAGGTGCATTTGCGGAGGACAGCCAGAAGCTCCTCCCTGTTTAAGGTTAGCTTGAGCAGATAATCGACGGCCCCCGTTTTAAGCCCTTCCTTTACATATTCGAAATCGCTGTAGTGGCTGATCAGAATCACTTTGAGCCAGGGATACAGCTCGAGCGCCCGCTTTGTGAACTGAATGCCGTCCATCAAAGGCATTTTGACATCCGTAATCAGAATATCGAAAGAGCGTTCGCTCATGGCAGTTAAAGCCTCTGTCCCGTTGGCGTAATGGTCTTCTACGAGCATTCCTTCCTTTTCCCAGTCGATAATGGCACTGATGCCGCTTCGGATGACGGCCTCATCATCAACAATAAGAACTTTATACATCGTATTCCTCCTCGTGAGGCGAGACTCTATTCGGATCAAGGCTTACCCGGTTTAATCTTACTGAATAGATAATAGACTTTACAGAGTCGTATGAATCATGTTCCAAAAGGGAGTGACCGGGCCAAATTACAGCAGGGTGTATTATATTTAGCGAAGAGCGTAATATTTTACACCCTGTAAAATCAAATGTGGACATTTATTGAGGGGACCGAAAAAAGGGCACTAGTTCCAGTATTTACTTAGACAGCCCGGAGGATACAAGGTAGAATACAGCTACAGTCGCTTCTGTGCGAACATCTCTCTTTTTATATATTTGCCCGCAGCTTTTATCATAGATTGCTATCCGCCAATAATCGTGCCAGCATTTTTTCCCAAAGAGAACAGGATCATTATTACTAACCGATGAAGAGGTTGACTTATGGATCATATGGGAATCCACTATAATGTATGGATCATGCTGCTCTCTTACGTGCTTTCGGTGACGGCATCCTACTCTGCTTTAAATTTGATCTGTCAAGTTCCGTCCTCAACGGCCCGGACGCGCCGTTTATGGCTTCTCGCGGGAGCCTGTGTTCTCGGAAGCGGCATCTGGGCAATGCATTTTGTCGGGATTTTGGCCGTCCGGCTGCCGTTTGACGTGCGTTACAGCGCGGGAAAAGTGATTATGTCGATGCTGGTTGGCATCGTCTTCTGTTATCTGGGACTGTCGGGTGCCCTGGCACAGCGGATGACCTTCCTGCGCTGCGCGGCCAGCGGTCTGCTGCTTGGCGCGGGGATCTCCATCATGCATTATGTAGGAATGTCGTCGATGAAGATGGAGGCGGAGATTCATTACTATTTGCCAAGCCAGAGTATTTCCGTCATGATCGCGTTCATCGCCTCATTTATGAGCATTATGCTGATCGGCCGATTCAAGGATTCGCCCGGTTTCAACCGCTGGAAGCTGTATTCCGCGCTGCTGCTCGGTATGGCGGTAAGCGGCATGCACTATACGAGCATGCAGTCCAGCCATTTTGCTTACGACAGCTGGCTTGGCTCCAATCCATCCCTGCTTCAGACGGATGTCATTCTGCTGATGGGGGTGTCGCTCGTCACCCTGTTTATGTTCGGAATATCGGGCGGCGCCGTTTTTCTGGACAGGCATATGCTGGAGCGGATGGCCTACCATGATCCGCTCACGGGCCTGCCGAACCGTCATGGATTGGAACGGTATTTCCGCAATTGGTTCCTGACCGGCCGTACGGGGGCCGTGTTCTTTGTCGATCTGGACCGGTTCAAATCGATTAACGATACGCTGGGCCATGATATCGGGGATATGCTGCTGCAGGAAGTGGCCTCCAGGCTGCTTCAGAGCGTCAGTCCCAAGGGGAATGTATTCCGTTTGGGAGGGGATGAATTCCTGATCGCCGAGCCGGATTTCACCCCGGAGGAGGCGGCGGAGGAAGCGAGCCGGATTCTTCAGGAGGTCAAGAAATCGTACCGGATCGAAGGCAATGACCTGTACGTCACCGCCAGCGTCGGCATCAGCATGGCGCCGGAGCACGGAACGGACCGCTCCTCTTTGATGAAAGCGGCAGATACTGCGCTCTATACGTCCAAGGATTCCGGCAAGAACAAATTCAGCATGTTCGACCAGGAGATGAACCGGCATCAGCTTAGGCGGATGTCGCTCGAGAAGGATCTGCGCAAGGCGCTGGCACAATCCGAATTCATGGTCGTGTACCAGCCGAAGTGGGATTCCCTCATGAACATAACTGTTGGCCTCGAAGCGCTGCTCCGCTGGAGGCATCCCGAGCACGGGATTATCTCACCGGCCGAGTTCATACCGATCGCGGAGGAGACGGGACTCATTGTCCCGATTACGTACTGGATGCTGCATGAGGTATGCAGCCAGAATATGCTCTGGCATAAAGAAGAAATCGCCTCGGTCGCCGTATCGATCAATATGTCGGCGAGGATGTTCGAGTCGGAGAATCTGTATGAGGTCGTAGAAGAAGCCCTTACGCGTTCGGGTCTGGCACCGCAATATCTGGAGCTTGAAATTACGGAGTCGATTGCGATGAACAACATGGAGGAGACGGTGGCTCAGCTGTCCAAGCTGCGCAATCTAGGCGTCAGGGTATCTCTGGATGACTTCGGGACGGGCTTCTCCTCGCTCGGCAATCTGGATGAAATTCCGGTCAACACGCTCAAGATCGATCAGGTGTTCATCCGCAAGAGCAAGATGCACTCCAAGAAGGCGATTATCAGCAACATTATCGCCATCGCCAGCAACCTCAATATGGAGGTCGTTGCCGAGGGCGTAGAGACGCCGGAACAGATCGAGCTGCTGCAATCGCTGGGCTGCCGGGTCATGCAGGGTTACTATTACGGCCGTCCGATGCCGGTTCACGAGCTGGGCCAATGGTTTACGGAAAATGCGGCAGCGGTATAGAGCATTCGTTCAAGTAAGAACAAACAGCATTAATCATACATAATGAGGGCGGCCTGAAGGAGAGCTTCGGGCCGCCCTTCGTGTATTTGGAAGCAGATAGCTCTGTACGGGGGAGCACCCGGCTATCCTCGTTCCATTGCCCTCTTTACCCGCTGAACCCCTTCCCTGATTCTCCCTTCATCCAAGTGTCCATACCCCAGAATCAGGCGATTGCCGCTAAGGACATCCGCATAGACGCCCTCCTGCTCGAAAAGCTCCGGCAAGTTCTCCGGCAGCGGAAAAGAAAACTCCGCCGTCAGATGCAGCCCGGCCGCGCGGCCGCATATGCGGACTTGCCCGGCAAAGTGGCGGTTCAGACTTTCCAGAATAACATCACGCCGCCGCCGGTACACTTTTTTCATTTTGTAAATATGGGAATACAAGCCTTTCCGCTCGATAAATTGCGCCAGTGCGAGCTGCGTAAGACCCGGTGTCTGGTAATCAGTCAACCGTTTCAGGCGGATGAAATCCTCAATAAAGGGCGGGGGGAGAACAGCGTAGCCGATCCGCAGAGCGGGAAACATGACTTTGCTGAAGGTTCCGATATAGAATACCCTCTCCGGAGCAAGGCTTTGCAGGGAGTGTACGGGGGCGCCGTCATATCTGAACTCGCTGTCGTAATCATCTTCAATGATCAGGCTCCCGGTCTCCCGGGCATAGCGGATCAGCTCAATCCGCCGCTGTATGGGCAGAATGCCTCCAAGCGGAAATTGATGGGACGGCGTAACATAAATCAGCTTGGGCGGATGCTGCTTCGGCAGGCTGCCGGTGACAAGGCCGGAATCATCGGCCGGAAGGGTGAGCACAGTCGCACCTGTGGAAGACAAAATCGTCTTCAGCTCGGCATTAGTCGGCTCTTCCACCAGAGCCGTATCTCCGGGAGAGAGAAGCAGCCTTGCGGCGAGCTGTATCGCCTGAACGGCGCCGCCTGTGATGACCAGCTGCCCGGGTCCGGCCGTTACACCGCGCGTGTGCGAGAGATAGCCGGATAAGACGGTTCGAAGCCGCGGTTCTCCGGCGGGGTCCCCATAGCCCAGCGAAGCGTCTGCCGCGTCCCGGGAGGCATTCCGCAATAAATCTCCCCAGGTTTTTCGGGGGAACAGGGTCACGTCGGGCATACCGGTCTTAAAGGATATTATCCCGTTCCCAGACGCCAGGTCTCGGGAACCGTCTGGAAACTGGACCGGTTCTGCTGTGGGTAAAGGCATAGAAGGAGAAAGCGACGGCGGCATGATCGCCCCTTCCGCGACGAAGGTGCCTGACCCCGAACGGGAGACGATAAAACCTTCCGCCAGCAGCAGCTCGTATGCTTCAAGAATAATGTTGCGCGATACAGCCAGCCGGGAGGCCAGCTCACGGGTCGAAGGAAGCCTGAATCCGGCGGCTAGTTCCCCCGAGAGAATCCGGCTGCGCAAGGAAAGGTATACCTGACGGAACATCGGAACGCTCGATTGCTTGTCAACAGTGATCCACATATAGGCTAGGTTCCTTTCCTGAAGTGGTACTATAAAACCTTGGCAAAAATGGAACTACGAAAAACCGCTTTTGACGATTACAGTATATAACAACCAAGACGAAAGCGGTGAAATTTGAAAATGACCAGAAAAATCCCGTTAGCCGCTTATGCGGAGCTTTGCGCTGCCGCAATTATTGCCGGCAGCTCCGTCGTTGCCGGGAAAGCGACTACCCTGCGGCTCCCGCTGTTTTTATCCCAAACGGCCTGCCTTGCCGTCGCTCTGCTACTTCTAATTCCGCTTACGCTGCGGAGCCATAAAGGCAGGTGGAAAGTGGGCACCCGGGACATGCTGCTGCTATTGGCGCAGGCTTTCTTTGGAATGTTCCTGTTCCGGGTATTCATGCTGTATGGACTCCGTTTCGCTTCCGCCGCCGAGGGCGGGATTATGACTAGCCTGACTCCGTTTGCGGTGGCGTTTCTTTCTTGCATTTTGCTCCGAGAAAAAATGACCTGGCGAACAGGGGGCGGAATCCTGTGCTCCCTGGCGGGCATAGCGGCCATTCAGGTTCCTTCCCTGCTCATGCCGGGCACCGCAGACAGGCCGGCTTCCGTTATCGGCATGCTGCTGCTTTCGGCGGCCGTTGCCGGAGAAGCGGCGCTGACCGTACTGCGGAAAATGCTCTCGCCCCGGATTTCCTCTCTGCTTGGGACCGCTTATGTAACGGCCTTCGCCTTCCTGATGTTTCTGGCTTGTTCTGTGATCGAGCTGCTTCAATCCGGATTTCCGGAAATGGGAGCGGCAGACGCAGGGATTATTCTGTACTATGGCATCTTTGTCACAGCCCTCGCCTATGTACTCTGGTTCCGGGGAGTGGCCAAGGTGCCGGCAGGCACAGCCGGTGTATTTACGGGCTGTATTCCCGTAAGCGCGCTTTGGTTGTCCCATCTGTGCCTCGGCGAACCGATGTCCCTTCGTTACCTGGCGGGAACCGCACTCGTATTTGCCGGAATTCTGCTGGTCTCGGGCGCGTCTGCGAGACGGAACGAATCCCGCGTTCTTCGTTCTGCCAGATGAATATGCAACTTTTGGAAAATACCCGCGTCTATTCTATTGAACTTCAGCTTATGAAATGAATAATCTCCACCTAAGGAGGCACCAAGCAATGGACAGCGTACATAGGAGCAAATCCGGTTTCAAATGGACGGCAGCCTTCCTTCTTGTCATTCTTGTATCCGGCCTGATCCCTTCCGCTTTAAGAACCGCGGCCGCAGAAGATACACCCGGCTCCGCCGGCGAGCAGATTGTGCTGGACCCCGGCTTCGGGTACCGCAGCATCTGGGCGCCGCTGGCGAACGAACTGTTCAAATCCAGCCCGGTCACCGCTTATCTCCCGACCCGCCTGCCGGACTCCGGCAAGCAGTACTATGGCATTTCAAGCCGGCTGACGGAGGAAGGCTACGCCATCCAGCTTTATAGAGCAGACAAGGCTCCTGACGCCGCCAGTACCCTCCCCGGCGCGAATTCTCCAGCGAGGAAGCCGGGAGACGTGCTGCTGGAAGCTTCGGCCGGCGCAGCTCAATCTTCATTCCCGCATGGAGAAACTTTGCTGCTCAGCAAGAACGGATGGACGGTATATGCCGATTCTGACGCGGCGGCAACGGACAGCCGGAAGCGGCAGCTTGTTCAGGCTTTCTCCCAGGCCGTAAAGTTCGCCACGCCCTTGTCCATTGACGCCAAAGGGATCATTAACGTATCGGGCACCGGGAAAGACGCCGTTTACACCGCGTACTGGTCTTTTGACGGCAAGACAGGGTACACGTTCGTAAGCCATACTTCTCTGGCCGATTTCAATTCGGTGCTCTACAGCTTCCGGCCGGTCATTAATCTGCTGAACCGGGCCGATGTGGTGCTGCTGCCCCTCAGCGTGGAAATGAACTGGCAAACGGGCCGCACATCCGCTTTTGTGCCCCGGGAGAATAAACGCATCGCCCTCAGCAGCGCTCCCATCCTTGCAAACGGAAATTTATATTTTCCCTTAAAGGATGCCATCGCCTTTATTCAAGGACATATGCAGACCGTCCCGTCGGAGAACGCCGTGTATTTCTCGGAGAATGGATACTATAACCAGCTTAAGCTCAATGTCAAAACCGGCCAGGTGTATAAAGGACGCCAAAAAGTCGCCACGATCAAAGTACGCAGGCAAAACGGCGTTATTCTGGTGCCGCTTCGCTTGCTGCAAGAGCAACTGGGGCTTCCGTTCAGCTATGATTCATCCGCGAAGACGGGCACAATCGGGTACAGCACCTGGTTCACGAATAACCGGCCGCTCAAGGCTTCCAGTGCTAATCTTTCCGTATCTGTTCTGGGAATCGGGACCTTTTACTACGAGAGCAGCCGGATAAGCTCCTTCGGTACGTTCAGCTATCAACAGAGCAATCCACCGCAAGGCTATAACGGGCGAAAATATAATCTGTATCAGGCCAGCATCCCCCTTCTCCCCGGGGAGAATCAATTCATATACGGCGACTCCAGAAACGGCCGCATTATCAACTCGATCCCGGTGGATTCGAAGCTGACCGCGGCCGATATACCTTTCCGCTACAGCGGTTATCCGTCCTATGACTCCTTGAGCCTTGATCTGAAGCTGAGCTCAAGCGATGGAGCTGACTGGCCGGCGGGTTACGCCGAGACGTCCTCCTATGTCGATTTAAGCGGCGCCATTCAAGCCGGAGGCGACCGGTTCTCGTCCCTCAGGCTGACTTATCGTCCTAGTAATAGCCGGGAAAGCCGGGAAAGCAAGATCGTCAGCTTTCCGGTAGCCAAGGATGGCCGTTTCTCCTACCGAATCAAGCCGGACCAGGGAAAAGGCAGCTACGTCGTTACGCTCTATAATCCGCCTGGGACTATTCCAAAGGCTGATAGGGCCGCCATTGTCACCTTCATCGTTGTCGTGAAATAAGCAGTAAAACGCAGCAAAGCAGCATCGCCTGAGAGGCTGATGCTGCTTTGCTTTACGTCTTTAGGCTTTAAGCTACCTTGAACTGTTCCACGAGCTTCTGCAGCTTATCCGACAAGGAAGAGAGGAATGCCGAGGAGGCTTCAACTTCCTGCATGGCCGCAAGCTGCTGCTGCGAAGTGGCGGACAAGCTTTCCGCGCCTTCGGCTGTCTGATTGGACACGCTGACGGTATTCTGGATCGCATCGACCAATCCACCGGCGATCTCGGTCAGCTGCTGCACCGTTTCGGAGATTTCCCGGCTTTGAGATGCCATGGCGGAAACGGCTTTTTCAATCTCCGTGAAGGATTCGCCGGCACTGGTCACCATCTCCGTACCGTGCTGCATCTCCACGTTCGAACGGTTCATCGTCTCTCCGGCCAGATCCATTTGGGCGACAATGAGGCCGAGCAGTTCGCCGATTTGCCGCGCGGAATCCCCCGAGCGCTCCGCCAGCTTACGGACGGAATTGGCGACAACGGCGAAGCCGCGTCCTTCTTCCCCGGCGCGCGCCGCTTCGATAGCCGCATTCAGCGCCAGCAGATTCGTCTCCGCAGCGATGCTTGCGATCGTGCCTACGATGCTTTCGATCTCCTTCGAGTGACCGGACAGCGTATGAATGATGCCTGACAGGTCGTCAATGCTCCCCCTCATGACCTTCATCTGCTCTGTCGTCGAATCCATGGATTCTCTTCCCGAACGGGCTTTATCGGCTCCGCAGACAGCGTCCTTCATTGCCTGATCGGCGTTAATCGCAATTTCGGCAATGAACCCGGACATTTCCTGCACGGCCTGATAACTGCTCTCCAAATGGCGAAGCTGTACCTGCGCGCCTTCCGCCAGTTCAATCGTGACGTTAACCGTATGCTCTCCCGAGCGGTTCGTCTCCTGGGCGCTGGCCGACAGCTCCTGGGAGGAAGAAGCGACCTGCAGGGAGGTATCGTTCACTTCGGTAATCAGCCTGCTCAGATTGTCTTTCATTCCATTAAAGTCGGCGGCCAGCTTGCCGATTTCATCTTTGCTGGTCAGGAGCAGCGCCTCCTGCGTAAGATCGCCGTGGGCGACGTGATTAACGGCGCGGGACAGTTTGGTCAGCGGACTGACCATCCGGCGGATGAAAAAGTAAGCGATCAGGATCGCGGCGACCAGGATGGACGCGCCAATGATAAGAGGCTGTTTCATGATTTCAAGCGTTCTTTCCTGAACCAGCGGGCCTTCAAAGTTGATGGCCATCAGGGCGACGATTGGTTTGGTAGGATCATGGTCTTGATAGATGGGGCCGTAGCCGGTTTTCAGAGAGGTTCCTTGGTATGTATAAACCTTGGAGTATGTAGAATGTTTCATGGTGGTAATCATTTTCTTGTCTTCGTCGTTTAAATAAAACGAATCTCCCGCCTTGTAGCCTCTGGCCTTCAAATTCTTGTCGGCGGCGATAATTTTTCCGTCCAGCGACAAAATAAAGGCTTCCTTAAAGATCGGCTTATGTCCGACGATCCAGCTGATCCGGTCCTCGATTGCGCCAAGCTTGCTGGTATCCCCGGCCGCAAGAGCGGCAATCTGCGCGGGGTCAACAAGTCCCGTTGTAATATTGGCACAGCCTACAAGCTCGATACCCGCAGCCTCATCCAACTGATTATAGGCGGCGCGGTAGCCGAAGAATCCGATGGACGATCCCACAAGCAGAAGAACGAGCAGCATCATCCAAGTTAATTTTGTTGCCAATTTCATATGTTTCCCCCATTTAACTAAACTGATTGATATAGATTGTTACCTGCGCGATTATACGCGATTATATCAGATTAGAGGATTCATTGGCTGTGTCCGATTACGCTGCCCTCTTAATATTAAATAACGGCTGCACTCATTTGAAAATTTAGCGAAATTCGATACTTTTTCATAAGAACGCTTTAATGTGAAAAAGAGGACGGTTCCTGGTTGGTTTTCAGCTTTATCGCATTGAATGGAAGCGGTGCAAAATGGTACGCTAGAATGAGGATAATGAATGGAGCTGAAATGCAAAATGTCGCAAGAGACCGACCCGCTAGTGGAACGAATCGGATTATCGATGTGGAGGGTACAGCGAAAAATCATATCGGGAATGTCCCTTCAGAAGGAGCTGGGACTGACCTTTCCCCAGTTTGCACTCCTGAATATGATCTCCCGCGAGGGCAAAGCGAGGGTGGTAACGCTCGCCGAACGGATGGAGGTCAAATCGAGCGCGGTTACAGTAATGCTGGACCGCATGGACGCGATCGGTCTGATCAATAGGGAGCAGGACGAGAAAGACCGCAGGGCTGTAGTCGTCTCGCTTACCGAAAAAGGCAGGATGACCTGCGCCGAAGGGCAGCGCCGCTCGCTTGTCCTGCTGGGTGAATACTTGTCGATCCTGACACCGGATGAGCTTCAGCGATTCGCGGATTATTACGACATGCTGGACAGGCAGGAGCGTTAGCGACTTTTCTGCCGCGCCCGGAAGGCGATATTTCGCTGCATAAAACAGGAAAAAGCCATGCTCCCCTCGGGGAACATGGCTTTTGGCGTCAAGGATCCGCTGCAATCCGTGGCCGCTTCACCCGCCGGCAAAGCAGCGGAAGCGGGAGCAGCTGAAGGAGCGCACCTATTCGGATTTCTTCAGAGGCAGCTGGGAGACATAGCTGTCGGAGAGCTGCAGCAGCCGGAGCGCCCGGTTGTATTCATCCTCTGTGGCGGCTGGCGGCTTGCTGCTCAGCGCGATCGGATATTGGGTGTTATCCTCAAAGCTGTTGCCGGGAATAAGCAGCCCGGAGCTTGCGATAAACGAGCCGGACGGCAGATAATAGCGCTCGGGCAGCAGGTTCTCGTTCTGGTTAACGATGTCCTGCCCGAAATGAAGATGATCTTTCAGGGAAACGCCAAGCAAATTGGCTGCCGTCGGCATAATATCGATTTCGCCGCCCACCTGCTCCAGCGTCTGCGCAGACAGCCCCGCGCCGTGAATGATCAGAGGAATATTGGTCATGTTGGCATAGCCGTACTCGTGGCCGAAAATTTCCCTCATTAGCTCTTTGTCGTCGTGGTCGAGCGAGTAAATCGGCAGCCCCATGTGGTCGCCGTAAATCATAATCAGGCTGTTGTCCCAGAGGCCGGTCTCTTTAAGCTCCTGAACCAGCTGGCCAAACGCGTAGTCGGCGTAATTTTGCGCCCGGATGTAATCGCCGACAAAGGTGCCTTCGTAACGCTCCGGCAGCTTCATCTTGTATTTTTCCTCAGGAATCGTAAACGGATGATGGGCCGACATGGAAATGATCTGGGCGTAGAACGGCTGGCCGCTTGCGCTCATTTCCTTCAGCTTGGCTGTCGTCTTGCGGTACAGCACCTCATCGGATGGCCCGAAGAAGAATACGTCCTCGTCGCCGAAGAACCGATGGTCGTAATACTTGCCCCAGCCAAGCGAGCTGTAGAGCTCGCCGCGGTTCCAGAACTCCACATCATTCGTATGGAAGGTGGCCGTCTGATAGCCGTTCTTCTCCATCAGACGCGGCAGGCTCGGCAGCACCTTGTCGACGTACATCTGGGTGGCCGCGCCCCGGGGAGGGATGTAAAAAGACGTATTGACGACAAACTCCGCATCCGAGGTGTTGCCCTGGCCGACCATCTGATAGAAGTTCGGGAAATATAGGCTTTCCTTCATCACGGCGTTAAGGTTCGGTGTAATCTCCTTGCCGTCGATCTTAAGTCCCATCAGGAAATTCTGCAGCGATTCCATCTGCACGATAATCAGATTCTTGCCCTTGGCCGCGCCTTGAAGCTTTGGATTTGCGGGAGCGGTAATCCCCTTGGCCGAGTCGACTGCTTCCTGGGTAATGTCGCTGGCTTTCACCAGGTCGATTTTGTCTTGAGCGAAGATCGTATAGGCTTCATAATTGAGAATGCCCATTTCCTGGGCTTTCTTGATTTCGTTCATGCTGGCTTTATTCGGCAGCACATTGAACAGACATAGCGCGAGCGAAGCGGCGAACAGAGCCGAAAACTTGCGGCTGCCGCGTCCAAGGTTGATTTGCTCTTTTTTGTAGATCCGGCCGTTCCGGTTAAAAAGAAAATAATACCCCAGCACAAGGACATCCGCGAAAATAAGCAGATAATAAGGATCCATCAGTGAAAATACACTGTTGCGGACGGCGGTCACCTGATTGACCTGCTCGGCGGCATGGTAGGTGACGATAACGCCGTAATATTTGAAATACATAATGGCCGCGAAGAAAATCGCCGTTACCAGCAGATTAACCGTCATATAATAGCCGAGCTTGCGCTTGGACGCGAAGCGCTCAATTAGGCAGAACAGCGCCCAGGCAAAAGGAATTTCGGTAAGAAGCGATTTCCACGGCAGCAGAACATCAAAGATGACCGCCCAGGCCAGATAGCTCTTAAGAATAAGCATAATAGTGAAAAAAATAAAGGGTTTAACGATCCATCGTTTAATGTTAATAGATGTCACGGCTCCGCCTTCTTTCTCGGGTGTGAAGCGACCCTCTCGCCCAAAGCAAATATTTAGCGCAAAAGACAAGAAATCGCCAGTATAAAATTCATTATGCCGCTATGTAAAAGGAATGTCAAAACAAGAAACGGCGCGCCGTAAGATGCAAAACGGCATGCTGCGGATATCGGCGGTCTTTTCGGCCGGAAATGAACGGATAGCGGGGCAAAAGGGCAAAAATCGAAGAAACGCACAGCGTGAAACTTAGGAAAGGCTTAGCCGATTGGCTTGAGGAAGGAGAGGCTCGCTTTGGCTTCCGCCGTAACCATTTCAGTACGATCGCTGGTGGAATATGTGTACCGCAGCGGCAGCCTCGAATCGGGCTTCCGCAGCGCCGCCTCCTTGGCGGAGGGAACACGAACACATCAGAAGATCCAGCAGCAGTATAAAGAAGGCGACCGGAAAGAGGTCTATCTTAGCGCGGAGATTCCCTGCGGGGAACTGATTATAGCCGTCTTCGGGCGCTGCGACGGGCTGCTCCTGTCAGGCGACGGGAGCCTTACCGTTGAGGAGATCAAATCGACCGGGGGGCCGGAGCTGCCGGAGGAAGGGCGCGAGGTGCACTGGGCCCAGGCGCTCATGTATGCGCATATGATCATCCTGGAGCAGGAGCTTGAGGCAATTAACGTCAGGCTCACTTATGTGCACACCGCGACCGGGGAGCAGCGGAGCTTCGAGCGGCTCGTGACCGCCGGGGAAGCGGCGGCTTTTGCGGCGGATACCGCGGCGGCCTACGCTCCCTATGCGTCGCTTCTCCTTAAGCACGGGGAGCAGCGGACCGAAAGCATCCGCAGGCTGGAGTTTCCGTTTCCCGCCTACCGGGCGGGACAGCGGCGTTTTGCGGGCGCCGTCTATACCTGCATTGCGGAAGGCGTGAATCTGTTCGCCCAGGCGCCGACGGGCATCGGCAAGACGATGTCCACGCTTTTTCCGGCGGTCAAGGCGATGGGAGAGGGGCTGCTGCGCGGCCTGTTCTACCTGACGGCGAAGACCGTTACGCGGATCGCCGCGGAGGAAGCCTTCGCCCTGATGAACGCCCGGGGCCTTCATCTGCATGTGGTTACGCTAACCGCCAAGGAGAAGGCCTGCTTCCGGGAGGAAGGGCTCTGCGGTGCGGAATACTGCCCTTTTGCCGACGGATATTATGACCGCATCAACGGCGCGCTGATGGATATGCTTGAGCACGAAACGCTGATGAACCGGCGGGTTCTGGAGCATTACGCCCGCAAGCATACCGTATGCCCGTTCGAGCTCTCGCTCGACGCGGCGTACGCCAGCGACGCCGTGATTTGCGACTATAACTATATTTTTGATCCCCGCATCGCCATGAAGCGGCTAGCGGAGGAACGGAAGAAAGAGACGGCGCTGCTTGTCGACGAGGCTCATAATCTGGTCGACCGCGGCCGGGAAATGTTCTCCGCGTCCTTACGCAAGGCGCCCTTTCTTGCACTGAAGCGGAGCTGCAAGGCGCGGAACCGGGCGCTGAGCTCAGCGGCGGGAGGCGTGAACGCTATGTTCATCGCTCTGCGCAAAGCATGCGGGCAGGACGGCACGTGCACATGGGCCGGGTATCCCGAGGAGCTGCCCGGTCTGCTGGAGACGTTCGTGCAGGAGGCGGAGCGGGAACTGCTCCGGCCCTCGCAGGTGCTCCTTACTGAAGAGGAGGGGGAGGAAGAGGGGCTGCTTGACGCCTATTTTGACGCCCAAGGCATGCTGCGCGCCTGCAAGATGTACGATGAGCGGTACATCACCTACGCGGAAAGCGGAAGGGGCGATGTCTTCCTGAAGCTGTTTAATCTCGATCCGTCGCATCTGCTGGCGCAGTCCTCCAAAGGCTTCCGCAGCCGGATTTTTTTCTCGGCAACGCTGTCGCCCCTTTCGTATTACCGGGATATGCTTGGCGCGGCAGAGGAGGATTACAGCCTGACGGTGCCTTCCCCATTCCGCAAGGAGCAGTGGGAAATCAGCGTCCTGCCGGTGTCCACGCGGTTTCGCGACCGGGAGAAGTCGTTTGTCCCTCTTTCAAATGCGCTCGCGGCGATGGCCGCCCGGAAAGGAAACTATTTGGTCTTTTTCCCTTCCTACCAGTATTTGCAGGACGTATACGAGGTTTTTACCGAGTCAGTCCCCGGGATCAGGACACTGGTGCAGGGAAGCGGGATGAGCGAGGAGGAACGGGAGAGGTTTCTTGCCGCCTTCCGTCCGGACAACGGGGAGACGCTGCTCGGGTTCGCGGTGCTTGGCGGGATTTTCTCGGAAGGGGTCGATTTGCCGGGAGACCGGCTGAATGGCGTCATGGTCGTCGGCGTCGGCCTGCCCCAGCTCGGGCTGGAACGGAACCTGTTGAGGGAGTATTTCAGCGCCCGGGGCAAGAACGGATTTCATTACGCTTACGTATTTCCCGGTATGTGCAAGGTGCTTCAGGCGGGAGGGCGGCTCATTCGCAGCGAACACGATACGGGAGGGATTATCCTTGCCGATGACCGCTTCCTGGAGCCCCCTTATGCATGGCTGCTGCCGGACGAATGGAGAGACTACCAGGTGCTCGGATAACGCAGTATAATTTTCACAAGAAGAAACCATTCATAGGTTTTGGACAAGTATCGATCACGGGAAACGGAGGAACTTGCGAAATGACGCTGAATATCGGAATGGTCGGAACCGGCTGGTTCGCCAAGGTGCATGCCGATTTGCTGGCCGGAATGGCGGACGTCAAGCTTCAGGCGGTCTGCGGCACCAGCAGGGAAAAAGGGGAAGAAATGGCGCGGCCGTACGCTGCGGAAGGCTATGGAGATCCCGTTGAAATGCTGGATGCCCATACGCTGGATGCGGTTTACATCTGTGTGCCGCCCGGGGCACATGGCGCGATTGAACGCACGCTGATCCGCAGGGGAATTCCCTTTTTCGTGGAGAAGCCGCTCGGGGTGAACACGGAAATTCCGGCAAGTCTTCTTCAGGATATCCAGGCTGCCGGTCTGCTGACCTCCGTCGGCTATCATTTCCGTTACCAGGAGAACGTCAAGCGGCTGAAAGAAGCGCTGCAGGGCGATACAATCGGCATGGTCGTCGGCCAGTGGATGGGCAGCATGCCTGAGGCGCCGTGGTGGCGGGATCAGGAGCAGTCCGGCGGGCAGTTCACCGAGCAGACGACGCATATCGTCGATTTGCTCCGCTATCTGGCGGGAGAAGTGACGGAAGTGTACGCGATGTTCGGGAACCGGGTCATGCATGAGAAAAAAGACGGTGTCAGTGTCGCGGACGTGGGCACGGTGTCCCTGAAGCTTGCCAGCGGTATTGTGGCGAACATTTCCAACACCTGCGTTCTTCCGGGTGAGGTCGGAAGGGTCGGACTCAGTTTCTACAATGACAGCGGCCTGCTCGACTGGAACCCGCAGCGGCTCCTTACGGTGCGGGACGGGGACAGCACCGAATATGCCAACACCGGCAACCCCTATGTGTCCGAGAGCGAGGCGTTCCTTCACGCCGTCCGCACCGGCGACCGCAGCGGGATACTGAGCGATTACGCGGACGCCTACAAGACGCTGAAGGTTACCTGTGCGGCTTTCGAATCGGCCCGTAAGGAGGCGCCGGTGAAGCTGTAAATTCATAAAAAAAGACACTCCGCTTCAGCAAATTGCTCGAAGCGGGTGTCTGCGGCCCAAGCCGGGACGGCCTAGTGGAGGAAGACCGCGAGTAGTGCCGGCGCTACGGTTAGTGTAAACAGCGCCGTCAGAATCATCGCGATACTGGAAATGGTTCCGGTCAGCGAACTCAGCTCAAAGGCTTTGGAGGTGCCCATACCGTGCGCAGCGGTTCCCAGCGACACACCGCGCGCAACTTCATTGTCAATGCGGAAGAGGCGAAGGACCGTCGGTCCTATCAGCGTACCCAGCACGCCGGTCAGAATGACGAATACGGCCGTAATGCTCGGTATGCCCCCTATGCTCTGCGAGATGTTCATGGCGATCGGCGTAGTAACCGACCGGGGCACCAAGCTGGTTGCAAGATTGCTGCTCAGGTGCAACCAATGGGCCAGGAGAACGGATGAGATAACCGCCATCATCGTTCCTGACAGAACGCCTGCCGCAATCTCGGCGGCGTGCTTTTTGAGCACCTTGAAGTTTTTATGCAAAGGGATGGCAAAGGCAACGGTTGCCGGCTGAAGCAGGTCGGTGAGCCATTTGCCTCCCGCATTGTAGGAATCAAAGGATACGCCCATCATCAGCAGGAAGCTGATAATCAGCAGCGGCGTAATAATCAGCGGAGACAAGTACACTTTCGTCTTCACCGCGTAAATCTTTTTAGATATCAGATAGACTGCCAGAGTCAGAGCCAGAAACAGAATCCCGCTTAGCATGATGTCTTCCCTCCTTGAATTTGAAAATAAGGGCTGTCAGCAGTCCCGAACTGGTCATAACGATAAAGGTTCCCGCGAGAATGATCGCCAGCAGGCTGAGACCGTCCGTCTGAAGCAATTCGGAGTATTTCATAACGCCGATGGCGGAGGGAACGAAGAACAGCAGCAGCTCGGCGAGCAGCCAGGTTGCTCCGGCTTCGACCCAACTCAGTTTTATAACACCCGTTTCCAGCAGGATAAACAACAATACCATGCCAATTATGCTTCCGGGAATCGGAAGATGTAACCGAGAGCTGAGCTCCCCCATGGTTAGGGAGAACACGGTCAGCGCACCTACCTGAAGCATACCAATCCATAGTTTTCTCATAAGGTCCGCCCCTTTCAAGCTATATTGAAATTTTACAATAATTATTTACATAGGTAAAATGAATATATCGAATAGATGACATTCCTTTTGTCTATATATAGGAGGTTGACGCTTTGGATATCAGGCAGTTGCAGTATTTTGTGGAAGCCGCCCGGCTGAACAGCTTCTCCAAGGCGGCCAAATCGTTGTATATTACCCAACCCACCGTAAGCAAGATGATCCGGCAGATCGAGGAAGAGCTCGGGGCCGATTTGTTCTACCGGGAAGGCAAG
This sequence comes from Paenibacillus apii, assembly GCF_011043685.1. Taxonomy (NCBI): domain Bacteria; kingdom Bacillati; phylum Bacillota; class Bacilli; order Caryophanales; family Paenibacillaceae; genus Paenibacillus; species Paenibacillus apii. Next base: position 301,506 of record NZ_JAAKGU010000002.1, read on the forward strand.
AGCATCAAGCTGACCGACGCGGGCGAAATTCTGCTCGCGAAAGCGCAGAATATCGTTGTATCCTTCCAGAGCCTCTCGTCCGAGCTGGACAGCCTGCGCAAGCTGAAGCAGGGCCATATCCGCATCGGTCTCCCGCCGATGGTAGGGTCCAATTTCTTTCCGTCCGTGATCGGCCGGTTTCACCGGAAGTACCCCGATGTTACCATCCGGCTGTACGAGGACGGGGCGAAGAAGGTGGAAAATGATGTGGACAACGGCCTGCTTGATATCGGCGTCGTCGTTCTTCCTGTGGATGAAGCCAGATTTCATGTGTTCTCCTTCGTCCGGGAGAGACTGGAGCTGCTGGTACCTGCGGCCCACCGGCTGGCTGGCCGCAGCTCGGTGCCGCTGGCAGAGCTGAAGGATGAGGAATTTGTGCTGTTCCGGGAGGATTTCACCCTGCATGACCGCGTAATCACCGAGTGCGTCAAGTCGGGGTTTCAGCCCATGGTTGTATACGAAAGCTCCCAGTGGGACCTTATCGCCCGCATGGTGGCGGCCGGCCTGGGCATAGCCCTGCTGCCGCAGACCATCTGCCGCGATATGGACCGGTCGCGCATTTCCATTGTCACGTTGACCGAGCCGGAAATTCCGTGGCAGCTCGGCATGATTTGGCGCAGGGACCGCTATCTGTCCTTCGCCGCCAGAGAATGGATTTCGTTTGCTCGGGATCTTTTGAAAGAGAGGTAGCCGCTGGCAGATGCGGTCTCTCTTTTTGGTTATGAAAAAAGTTGGAGCATCGACATATTTTTCTTTTTTTGCAAAATATGTTTTTTTGTTATCTTGATATATAATAGAGTAGAAGGTATTCAGAGAGAAGGTGATGCAGTGCTTCAGGAATGTACACCCCAGAACGACTATGTAATCGAATGCCGGGAAGAGGAATTGTTCATAACGATCGAGAGTCTCCGGTGCCAATTGCTGGAGGTTGCCCAGCAGCGCAGTCTCAGCGACCGCACCGTGGTTGAGCTCAGCGAGCGCCTCGACAGTTATATTCTGCTTGCCCAAAATATAATGATGAAGAATCTTCGGAGCCGCAAGAATCAACTGCAGGCATACAGATAAAGACCCGTACCCGGGAAGACGGCTGATTAGCTGTGCCCTTCATCTCTTGAGGGGCGAATCGTCCAGTCAATCGCATAAGGTATCGATAAAATATAGACCTTCCTGCCCATTGAGGTGGGGGGCTTTTTAAATACAAGAATTTATAAATTTCACGCAATAGTCTTATATTTCTACGAGAAACGGGACTGTCCCTAAAAGGACGGTGCCGTTTCTTTTTGCTTGCTGCTGGAGGGAGAGATCATGGCGTTCATTTACAGAAATCGCGATTTTGTTGGCGCATACAATGTTTGACAACTGGACCGGTATGAAAATATAATTAGGAAGCCTAAATAATATACTATATAATTATTAGGAATGCTAAATAGTTGATACGGAAGGAATCCGCTAAATGGAGGGACAGCAATTGGGATAGAGGACGATCAGAACAAGGTGCCGCACAAGCTGCTGATTGCTTTGCAGCAGCTGCATAAGGCGAAGTGGACTCAGGCTGCAGAAGGGAATAAGCCCAGCGAAATGACGCTCATGCTGTGCATCGCGAGGAATATCTGTTCGGCCAGGCAGGGGCTGAAGGTGTCGGAAATCAGCCGTTTGCTGGGCCTGACCCCGCCGACGGTTACCCAGCTCATCAACAGTCTGGAAGCGAAAGGAATGGTTGTTAGGCAGGCGGATGCCAGCGACCGGAGGGTTGTGCGCGTCAGTCTAACCGAACAGGGCGGCAAGGCTGCCGAAAGAGCCAAAGAGCACAGGACCGCGACCTTGAACAAGCTCGTGGACTTTCTGGGCGAGGAGGACAGCAACAAGCTTGCAGAGCTTCTGCTTAAAGTTCACGCTTTTGCCCAGGAGCACAGGCTCGAAATTGAACGGTTACCAATGAACGGAGATGACGAAGGATGATTAAATTATTCAGATATTTGAAGCCTTTTTCGCTGCCCATTGCGGCAATTCTGCTGCTGGTGTTCTTGCAGTCGCTGGGCGATTTGTATCTCCCGACCCTGATGTCTGACATCGTCGACAAGGGGATTGTGCAGCAGGACCGGGCCTTGATCTGGAGAATCGGCGGATTTATGCTGCTGGTGGCGGGCGGAGGCGCGCTCTGCTCCATCGTGGCCAGCTTTCTGTCGGCCAAGGTGGCCATGGGCTTCGGCCGCAACACGCGCTCGCTCATGTTCAATCATGTCGAGAATTTTACGCTCACTGAATTTAACAAATTGGGCACCGCTTCGCTTATTACGCGGACAACGAACGACATCACCCAGGTACAGACGGTGCTTACGATGATGCTGCGCATGATGATCGGCGCTCCGATGATGATGATCGGCGGCATTATTATGGCGGTGTCCGAAGACGCCAAGCTGTCTCTGATCTTTGTCGTCGTGATACCAGTGCTTGCTCTGGCGATTGCCTATGTAGGCATGAAGGGGCTGCCGCTCTTCAAGGCGATCCAGGTCAAGCTGGACAAATTAAATCTGGTGCTGCGCGAGCATCTGGTCGGCATCCGCGTCATCCGCTCCTTTAACCGCACGGAGCATGAGAACAAGCGCTTCAGCGAGGCCAACCGGGATTTGACCGATACGGCGATCAAGGTCAACAAGATTATGGCCCTGCTCATGCCGATGATGATGTTCGTCATGAACTTTTCCATGATCGGCATTCTCTATTTCGGAGGCATCCGGATTAATAACAACGACCTTCAGGTCGGCTCGCTTATGGCCTTCATTCAGTATGCGATGCAGATTATGTTCTCGCTTATTATGGTTTCCATGATGTTCGTGCTCATTCCGCGCGCTTCCGCTTCCGCGATTCGGATTAATGAAGTGCTCGATATGGTGCCGGAAATTTCAGACCCCGAAATCAAAGTGCCGGAAACGCCGGATCTGGAAGACATGGCGCCGGAAATCGCCGATCCCGAAGCCCGGGTCTCTTCTCTGGATCAGCCGGACACAGCCGGGATTCGCGGCTATGTGGAGTTCAAGAACGTCTCCTTCTCCTATCCGGGAGCGGAGCAGCCGGCCCTGTCGGACATCAGCTTCGCCGCAAAGCCCGGCGAGGTCACCGCGATTATCGGCGGTACCGGCTCCGGCAAATCGACGCTGCTCAGCCTGATTCCCCGCTTCTACGACGTGGTTGAGGGCGAGGTGCTGGTGGACGGAACCGATGTCCGGCAGATGACGCAGGAAGAGCTCCGCGCCAAGACCGGTTATGTGCCGCAGAAGGCAGTGCTGTTCACCGGCACCGTCAGCGACAATATCCGTTACGGCAAGGAGGGCGCGACGGATGAAGAGATCCGGCATGCGGCCGGGATCGCCCAGGCGCTGGATTTCGTAACCGCGATGAATGACGGCTTTAACTCGCAAATTGCCCAGGGAGGCAATAACCTGTCCGGCGGGCAGAAGCAGCGGCTGTCCATTGCCCGGGCGCTTGTCCGGAGGCCGGAGATTTACTTGTTCGACGACAGCTTCTCGGCGCTCGACTTCAAGACGGACGCCAGGCTGCGCGCGGCGCTCAAAGGAGAGACGACGGAATCGACAGTGCTTATTGTCGCCCAGCGGGTCAGCACCGTTATGGATGCGGACCGGATTATCGTGCTGGACGAGGGACGGATTGCCGGGGTCGGAAGCCACAGCGAACTGCTTGCAAGCAGCGAAGTGTATCGCGAAATCGTATCTTCGCAGCTGTCAGAGGAGGAAATTGCATGAGCGAGAACAATCAGGAATACAGACGTCCCGCGCAGCCGCCGCGCAGAGGGCCCGGACCGGGCGGGTTCGGCGGAGCGGGCATGATGATGCCGCCGGAGAAAGCGAAGGATTTCAAAGGAACGCTGCGGCGGCTGACCCGGTATTTGCGTCCGAAACGGTTGAAGCTTGTGGTCGTGTTGATTACAGCCATCCTGAGTACGGTATTCAGCATTCTTAGCCCCAAGATTATGGGGAAAGCGACCACCAAGCTGTTCGAAGGCGTCGTTGACAAGTTCAAGGGCGTACCGGGCGCGGCTATCGATTTTGGCTACATTAATGAAATTCTACTGATCCTGGCCGGATTGTATGTGCTAAGCGCTCTCTTCGGCTACATCCAGCAGTATATTATGGCCGGGGTGGCGCAGAGCGTCGTATTCGACATGCGCGAGGAAATCAACAGCAAGCTGGAACGGCTGCCGCTGAAATATTTCGATTCCCGGACGCATGGGGAGATCCTGAGCCGGGCGACCAACGATGTCGACAATATCAGCACGACGCTGCAGCAAAGCTTGACCCAGCTTATCACATCTGTCATTACGATCATCGGCGTTATCATCATGATGCTGACGATCAGTCCGTGGCTTACGCTTATCACGATTATTACGCTGCCGCTCAGCTTTGTCGCCATTATGGGGATAACCAAGCGCTCCCAAACGTATTTTGTCGGCCAGCAGAAATCGCTCGGTCAGCTGAACGGCCATGTCGAGGAAATGTATACGGGCCACCGGATCGTCAAGGCGTTCGGACGGGAGCGGGAATCGCTCAAGGATTTTGATAAAATCAACGAGCAGCTCTACGATTCCGGCTGGCGCGCGCAGTTTATGTCCGGCATGATCATGCCGCTCATGATGTTCATCGGTAACCTGGGCTATGTGCTGGTCTGTGTAGTCGGCGGAATCTTTGTCACCCGAAAAATGATCGAAGTCGGCGACATCCAGGCGTTTATCCAATATTCGCGCCAGTTTACGATGCCGATTACCCAGACGGCCAATATTGCCAACATTATCCAGTCAACCGTCGCTTCCGCGGAGCGTGTGTTCGAATTGCTTGACGAGGAAGAGGAGATTCCGGAATCGGCGGCGGCTTTGGCGGGCAGGACTGTTCATCCGGAAGAAGGAGCAGTGGAGTTCCGCCACGTGAAATTCGGATACAAGGAAGATGCGATTCTTATTGAAGATATGAACATCCGGGTCAAGCCGGGGCAGACGATCGCGATTGTCGGTCCGACCGGAGCCGGCAAGACGACGCTGATCAATCTGCTGATGCGGTTCTACGAGCTAAGCGGCGGCCAGATCCTGATCGACGGCGTGGATATTACCGACATGAAGCGCAGCGAGCTCCGGGGCAAGTTCGGAATGGTGCTTCAGGATACGTGGCTCTTTAACGGCACGATCCGCGACAATATTGCATACGGACGCGAAGGCGCGACCGAGGCGGATATAGTGCGGGCGGCCAAAGCGGCGCATGCCGACCATTTCATTCGCACCCTGCCGATGGGCTACAACACCGTGCTGAATGAGGAAGCCTCCAATATTTCACAGGGTCAAAAGCAGCTGCTGACGATCGCCCGCGCCATTCTGGCGGACCCGGCGATCCTGATTCTGGACGAAGCTACCAGCAGCGTCGATACCCGGACCGAGGTCCAAATTCAAACAGCGATGAACACCTTGATGCAGGGCCGCACCAGCTTTGTCATCGCCCACCGTCTGTCAACGATCCGCGACGCCGATTTGATTCTCGTTATGAATCACGGCACCGTCATCGAGCAGGGCTCTCACGAGCAGCTGCTGAAGCAAGGCGGATTCTACGCCGATCTGTATAACAGCCAGTTCTCGGAAGGCGAGCTTTCCGATGCCGGGTAAGCGGGCGCTTTCGTGCTGGTCCGCCGCCGGTAGTCAGTAAAAAAAGCGCAGAAACGTTCCTCCCCTTCGGGAGCGTTTCTGCGCTTTTGCTGTTTGTCGTTCATTCTGTCTGTTCTACTTCCCTGGAGTACGGCTGAGAAGAAGCTCGTACTTGTCGAGCGACGCTCCGAGAATGGAGTCGTTGCCGCCCGCCCCCCGGTGGGAATTCCGGAAGGACTCGCTTACGGTCCAGGCTTTGAATGCATCCTCGTTCTCCCATACGGTACAGATCTTCAGCTCTTCTGCGCCTTCTTTGGCGCTTGCATGCCATACCTCCATGCGCACAAAGCCGGGCATGTCCTGAACGCCGCCCGTTCCGGCGAACCGCTGGGCCAGCGCAGCTCCGGCGCCTTCCTTGACCTTGATCGTATTCGTGACTACGAGCATAGCTTTAAGCCTCCCGCTAATAATGGATGAAAGATTGCGGATAACATTCTATTGCGGATTGGTTGTCCAGATGCCTGCCGTCTTGATGACTACGCGGTCCGGCAGCTTCAGCGCCGTCAGCGCCAGCTCGGCGACGTCCTCAGGCTGCATCATCCGGTCTTCGTCGCCGATCGGCAGGCCCGCATTCACCGCCAGCGGGGTATTGACCGTGCTTGGCGTCAGCGCCACAACCCGGATGTTGAACTTGCGCACTTCCTGGAAGAGCGCCTCGGTCATGCCCATGAGCGCGAATTTGGACGCACAGTAGGCGGAGCCTGTGGCGAAGCCGCGTTCTCCGGCAGTGGACGAGACATTGATAATGTTGCCGGCCTTCTTCTCGATCATCGCAGGCAGCGCGGCGTGGGTAACGTAATAGGCGCCGAACAGATTGATGTCGATATGGCGTTTCCATTCTTCGGGGTCCATATCCACCAGCGTACCGAAGGTAGCGACGCCGGCGTTATTGATCAGGACGTCGAACGTGCCGAGATCGTTCTGGATAGCAGCCACAGCGCGCTCCGCTTCTTCGCGGACCGAAATATCGGCGACGGCAATGCTGATCTTAACATCGTGAGCTTCGGTGATTGCGGCTTTCAGCGCCTCCAAATCGGCGGCGGTTCGGGAGATCAGTCCCAGATTGGCGCCTTCCTTGGCGAGCGCCAGGGCTAGGGCTTTACCGATGCCTTTGCCGGCACCGGTAATTACTGCGGTTTTTCCTCTAAGTTCCATCTCTTTAGAATCACTCCTTTGGTTTGGTTAAGTTTCTGCGTTTATTGAAGGAGAGGCCCAGAGCAGGCCTCACACATCCAGCTTCGTCAGCGGCTGAACCGCCGGTCCTTCGATCACTTCGCCGTCATAGGTGTAACGGGAGCCGTGGCACGGGCAATCCCAGGAGCGTTCACTCTCGTTCCAATCGCATTCGCAGCCCATGTGCGTACAGGTTCTGTCCACCAGGTGAATACCGCCCTCGGGGTCCTTGTAGGCGCCGACGCGCTTTCCATCGTGGCGGACAACGCCACCTTCGTCCGGCTTCAAATCCCCGATTTTTTTATGAGCGAATTCCACCTTGCCTTGGATCAGCTCCTTGGCGACATTGGCGTTCTCCACTACCAGATTCTTGATGCCCGGGTTGGCCTTGAACCGGGTCGGATCGTACAGCTCCGTATAGGGATTCGGTTTGCCTTGAATCTGATCGGCAATTATCCGCGCCGCCAGTGTGCCCGCCGTCATTCCCCATTTCGCGAAGCCTGTGGCGATGTAAATCTCCTTGTCTTTGGACAGCTTGCCGATGTAAGGGACCTTATCTACCGTAATCAAATCCTGGGTGGACCAGCGATATGGAATCTGGCGGATGCCCAGAAGCTCTCCGGCGAAAATCTCCAGATTCTCATAATGTTTGATCGTACAGCTGCTCTGCCCTGTCTTATGGCTCTCGCCGCCGGCGATAACCAGCTTTTTGCCCTCCCATTCGACCGCGCGGAGAGAGCGTCTCGGCTTGCCGACGCATAAGTACATTCCGCCTTCATAGTCGGTTTCAGGCTCGAAGGCCAGGGCGTACGCGCGTTCCGCATGCAGGCGCGCAAAGTACATCGCTCCCCCGTCATAGAACGGAAAATGGGAGGCCGATACGGCATGCCGGCACTTGATGCGGTGCTTGCCCCGTTCGGTAAAGAGCGTCAGGCCGTCCTCATCCTCCACCTCTTCGCTGATCATGGTATGCTCGTACACGGTTCCGCCCTTGGCGAGAAACGCTTCAAGCAGTCCCTTCAGATACTGCAGCGGGTGGAAGCGGGCCTGGCCGGGAAGCTTGATGCCGCCTCCGATGCGCATGGGCAGCGATACCGAATCTACCCATTCCCCTGGAAGCCCCAGCTTGCGGTAAGCCTCGAGTTCATCCTCAAGCTCCTTCAGCGTTTTCCCGTCGCCGACATCGCCGTATATATAGGCATCCTCACGCTCCAAACCGCAGGATAAGCCAAGCTTCCCGGCCGTTTGGAGAATCCACTCCAAACTCTCGCTGTTCGAGCGGAAATAAGAGCGCGCGTGCTCTTCCCCGAAATGCTTGATCAGATTGCTGTAGATCAGCCCGTGCTGGGCCGTAATTTTGGCCGTCGTGAAGCCCGTTGTGCCGGCGAGCAGCTCGGTGCCTTCAAGCAGCGTAACCTTCCGCCCGGCCTCCGCAAGCAGATAAGCCGCGGTAATACCGGTAATGCCGCCGCCCACCACGGCGATGTCAGTGGTGTGATCCTCCGCTAGCCGGGGAAAGGAGGGCAACTCCGTCGTACCCCTCCACAGCGATTCCGGAAATCTGGGCAGACTCTCCGGCCATTTATATTCTGGTTTCATTTACCGAATTCCTCCCTAATTATACAGTTACCATTTCAGTTATTACCACTGAGATAACAAAAGAAACTTGCAGGGAGGTTGGTTTCAATATCAAATATTGGCGACGCAGACCTTGTTTCGCCCCGAGTTCTTGGCCGCATACAGCGCACTGTCCGCATATTGGCAGAGAAGGTTTCCGTCCGCGTCCTGGATGTTTTCCGGATAAGACGCCACCCCGACGGATACGGTGAGATGAACTTTTTTGCCTAAAGGCAGTACAAAACGGTCACTCTCCACAGCTGCGCGGATGCGCTCCCCGGCCCTTTGCGCTTGCTGGAGCGGGCAATCCGGGAGCAAAATGGTAAACTCTTCGCCTCCGTTGCGCGATACGATATCATAGGAGCGGGAGTGATTGCACAGGCGGCGGGCCAGCTGCTTCAGGACAGCGTCACCGGCAGGATGGCCGTAAGTGTCGTTGATAACCTTGAAATGGTCGATATCAATGGCGAGCATCGACAGGCTGTTGCCCCGCCGTTCAGCCCGGGCCATCTCTGTATCCATATGTCGGTGGAACTGGCGCAGGTTGTTCAGATTGGTAAGGTAGTCCGTCGTTGCGCGATGCTCAAGCTGCGCGTACAGCTCGTTGGAACGCTGAATGTATTCGGCGATATAATACACGCCAAGTCCGGCGGCAAGAGTAACCCCGAGCTGCAACGGGAAAAATTCCATGACCTTGGCCAAGCTTCCGAGGTTGCTGCTGAGCGTCACAAAGCTGATGCCCATGCTGATCAGGTTGCTGACCATGACTTTGCGCAGCCTGGGCCAGGGAAGTATGGAAATCCAGCAGCAGCAAAAACCGATAATCAGGAGAGAAACGCCCGCCGCTACGGAAGAATAGGACACTCCATAAAAAAGAACCCGGCTTATGGCCAGCAGCACGGAGCAAATCAGTGCGGGCAGCCAGCCGATATATGATGAAATGATAATAATCGTCAGGTGACGCAGGTTGGCGTAGCTTCCCGGTCCGACCGGAAAGGAATAGCACATCAGGATCATGCCGAACAATCCGAAGAGCAGCCCGGCGTTGACTCTTGCAGCGATGCTGACCGAACGGCCGGCGACGACAAATTTTTTGGACAGCATCCCGGACAGATACAGAAAAGTCACAAGGATGCAGAAGTTTGCAAAAAGGCTGTTGATCAATTTTAATATCATCATGGCGGTATCAAGAGCTCCCTGAATAAAGTGGCCGTAACCAACTGCGGCTCTTGCTTATTTTATCGGAAATTCCAGTCAGAATGTTGAAGAAATTTGTCGAATTAGATCGACTTTTTTGTAATGCCGGGCTCTCTAATGATTGACCGGAATGCTACAAAGATTTATACTTGATCTAAAAATAAAAAGTTAGGGTGATCGAAGTGAGACATCTGAATCTGACTTCCCAACGCCAAGCCGTTTACGATATTGTCCGTGAATCGCATGACCACCCGACTGCGGCGGATGTGATGAACCGTCTGGTCGAAAAGGGGCAGAACCTTGCCTACGGCACTGTATATAATTCGCTTCGCTATCTTGCCGACAAGCAGCTGATTCGGGAACTGAAGCTGGGAGAAGCCGCCAGTCGCTATGACGCTCGTATGGACGACCACCAGCATATTATTTGCGAGGTGTGCGGAGCGGTGGATGAAGTGATGAGCCATGTGCCCGCGGGCTGGCTGGAGGAGGTCGCCAAAGAGACCGGCTACAGCATCGGACATGCGCATGTCGTTTTTGGAGGCGTTTGCTCCGCCTGCCGCAGCAAAGTTGTGAATTAACCGGGCGGCAGAGGCTCATTGCCGGCGGGGATATAACATAGAATGCAGAAAGGGCTTTCCGGCCAGAACGGACGGAAAGCCCTTTTTGTGTCCATTTGTGGAATGCCTGGATATTTTTATGAGCAGAATCAAGAAAAAGAGTAGAATAACAGCCAACATTTGCCGATATAACATTATACATTTGCTAAGCGATCTACCGTTATTTTATCCAGTCGAATGGGGGAACAGAGAAGATGCCCAGAAAGAAAAAGGCAGGCTTGACTATGCGCACCAAATTAATTTCCATTTATTTACTTGTGCTGATTGTCCCGGGTCTCATCATCGGAGGTTTGACCTATCGGACGGCCAGCAGCGCGGTGACGAATCAGCTCGTCAACAGCTCGCAGGAGAGTGTTACGGCGGTCAATGAAATCGTCAATTCGAATATCCAGTCCAAAATAGAGGACGTGAAGTATTTCGTCGACGCCGTTTCTTCTTCCACCGTGAACAGTGACCCTAACGGAGGAGGATACGCCGAGCTGAAAGGCCGGTTGAAGGAATATGCGGCGATGCATCCCGATGTGCTGGAAGTATATATAGGAACCGACCAAGGCAAAGTCGTAAAAGCTTCCGATACCCCCCTGCCCGCCGGATATGATCCCCGGAAAGATAACGCTTATGTTAGCGCTATCAAAAAAGGCGGCGCTCCAGTGATCTCCCCTGTGTTTCAGAACGCGAACAAGGAGACAGTGGTCTCCATATCGTCGGTACTAAACGACAAAAGCGGCGTGTTCTTTTTGGAGCTGAACCTGAAGCAGCTGGCGAATCTGGTCGATCTAAAGGTCGGCAAGGAGGGGTATGTCCTGATTGTGGACAGCAGCAAGAGGTTTGTGGTGCATCCGACGGAGCCGCTGGGACTTCAGTCAAACATGGAATTTGTCCGGAAAATGTTCGAAAAGGATGCCGGCTCGTTCGATTATGACTATAAAGGCGCCAAGAAAAATTTGACCTATATGACCAATAATCTTACCGGCTGGAGAATAGCGGGAACCATCAACAAAAGTGAAATCACCGGCGCGTCGCAGGGCATCCGGACGACCGCGCTTATTGTAATCGCTGCGTCCATCCTGATTGCTTTGGTGCCGCTCTACTTTGTTCTGCGCGCGCTTCTGGCGCCGCTCGGCCGGCTGAGCAAAGCGACGGAGATCATCAGCCAGGGCGATCTGTCGCAGGATATCGGCTCCTTCGGACAGGACGAGATCGGCCATCTGGCCACTAATTTCCAGACCATGGTTTCCAGTCTCCGGGAGATGATACTCGGCGTGCAGGAAATGACCGACAACGTATCTTCCTCGGCTGCGGAGCTGACGGCCGGAGCCGAAATGACGACAAAGGCGATCGAGCATGTGACCGTCGCCATTCAGGAGGTGGCTGCGGGCAACGAGCGGCAGGTTGGCAGTGTGCAAAGAGGCATGGAAGGCACGGCGGCGACTACGGCGGAGGTGTCCAACATTTCCGGGTATATGAATGAAGTGTCGGCGATGATGGACAATACGTCCCGCTCGGCCGCTGAAGGCAACGACTCGGTTATCCAGGTCGTCGATAAAATCAACGGCATTCACGAGACGGTCGAGGAGCTCGGAGCCGTCATCGATAAGCTCAATGAGCGCAGCGGACGGATTGTAGGCATCGTTGGCATCATTACGGGAATCGCCCGGCAGACGAATCTGCTGGCGCTCAACGCGTCGATTGAGGCGGCGAGAGCCGGGGAGCATGGCCGCGGATTTGCCGTTGTCGCCGCGGAGGTCCGCAAGCTGGCCGAGGAATCGGAGCATTCAGCGCGGGAAATCTCGGAGGTTATCGTTTCGATTAACAGCGAAATGAAAGAAGCGATAACGCGGATGAACAGTGCCAAGGAGAAAGTATCCGAAGGCATCCTCGCGGTCGATACGACAGGGCGTTCTTTCTCGCGGATCCGCAGAGCGGTTAAGGGAGCGGCGGAAAAAATCAAGGCGATGGGCGAAGGTGTTCAGGCACTGTCTCTGGAAGCCGGCGGTATGGAGAAGGCAATGGAGGAAGTTCGCTTGATTTCCCAGGAGGCTGCTGCGAATACGGAGACGATTTCAGCAGCCGCGCAGGAGCAGCTTGCCTCGGTTGAGGAAATCGCATCCTCGTCGTCGGACCTCAGCCGCCTGGCCGATGACTTGCAGACTCTGGTCAGCCGCTTCAAACTGTACGGTTCCGGTGCGGCAGGTCAGACTGCAGAGCCGGGAGCAGAGCCAAATACGGCTTCACCCGAGGAAGAAACTTCCCGCGGAATAGCAAGCTAGAACTTTCTTTGGCATCTCCTTGCAAGTATACTGTTAAGCAAGCAGCAAGGAGAACAGAAGGAGGAGACCGCATCATGGCCGATCAACTGAAAGGCGTGACCATTGCTCTTGCCGGCCCTCGCAAGTCGGAAGAGCTGGCGAAGCTGATAAGCAATATGGGCGGAACCGCACTCCTGAGGCCAGCCCAGGGAACGGTATTTCTGGACGGGGAAGAGCTTCGCCGGGAGCTGGAAGAATGGACCTCTAATCCCCCCGACTGGAGCATTCTTACTACGGGAATGGGCCTGGACGCCCTGTACCAGGTTGCAGGCGACATGGGCATTCAGGAGCGCTTTCAGGAAGTGCTTGCCGGCTCGATGATCGCGGCCCGGGGCTACAAGACAGTAAACGCGCTGAAGAAAAGAGGGCTTGTGCCGAATGTTCGGGACGATGACGGAAGCACGTCGGGGTTGATCCGCGGCCTTGAGGCCTTCGACCTCCGGGGCAAGACCGCCGTTCTTCAGCTGCACGGCGATCCCGCCCCGCGGCTGAACGCCTGGCTCAAAGAAGCAGGCGCCGAGGTCCGGGAGGTTCTGCCTTACCGTCATATGCCGCCGGAGCAAGCGGACCTCGAGCGGCTGCTTACGGAAATAACCGAGGCCAAGGTCGACGCCGTTACTTTCACCAGTGCGCCGCAGATCCGTTTTCTGGCCGAATACGCGGACAGCCGCGGTATGCGGCAGGCGATGCTTGACGCCTTTGAGGCCGGAGTGCTTGCGGTTGCAGTGGGCCGGATTACAGCCGACGCGCTCAAGGAGGCGGGCATCCGGCGGATCGTCATGCCGGAGCAGGAGCGGATGGGCAGCATGATCGTGGAGCTTGGCCGCTATCTGGCCGCCAATCGCTAGGGGCCTTCCAAGCAAAGATAACGGAGCATTTTCGCGCCGAAGCCGGCCGGAGATGCTCTTTTTACGTCGCACCGTTTAACCGGCGGAAGGGGTTCCCCGTTTTTCGCGAATGGACATACGCCAGCATTTTACTTAAAATATAGGCAGTATGATTGAACGAATACGGTTACCGACACGAGGAGGCCTTTATGGATAAAAGAAAATGCCTGCTGCTGGGGGAGTACACACATCCCCGGTTCCATCCTTTGCAGGGTGTGGATGAGCAAATCAGCCATATTTTAAATGATTTGATGATTGTCCAATGTTCGGAAAACAGAAAAATGCTGCTGACCGAGAATATTAGCGGTTATGATCTGTGCATTGCATATAATGAGTTGTGGAATGAATCGGTGTCCCCGCAGCAAACGGCCGGACTGCTGAGCTATGTCGCCGGCGGAGGCGGACTTATCGTCTTACATACAGGCGTGTCCCTCGGGAACCGGAATGAACTGGCCCAATTGATCGGCGCCCGGTTTGGGGGGCATCCCCCGTACGGACCGCTTGAATTCCGCACGCAGGAGCATGATATAACGGAAGGTGTAGGAAGCTTCAAGCTGGATGAAGAGCCGTACCGTTTCGAATTCGATCCGTTTACGGAGAAGACGGTGCTGCTGGAATTCGAGGCAGGCGGACAGTGGTGGCCGGCGGGCTGGTGCCACAGCTACGGTCTCGGACGAGTCGTCTACCTGATGCCAGGGCATCATGAGCCTACGTTCCTTCATCCCGAAGTGAAGAAGCTGCTGCTGCAAGCCGCCAAATGGGCGGCCCGGATTCCGACCCGGCAGTAAAGGTCCGTCTTTTGTGCGCCCCCGCCCGGTAAGGTATAATTTAAAATACAAGAAGCCTTCAGCAAAACGGAATCCAAGGAGGAAGAGAACATGAGCGATTTGTTGAAAAAAGCGATCTCTTTAGGAGTAGGACTCACCGTTGTCAGCAAGGAAAAGGTGGAAAAAGCCGTCGATGAGCTGGTCAAGCGGGGAGAAGTGGCTCCCTCGGAATCCAAGGCGCTTGTAGACCGGCTGATTGAGCGGGGCGAAGAAGAACGGGGCCTCATTAAATCGGCGGTTCAAGAGCAGGTGCAGCGCGTGCTGAAGGATTTAAACGTTCCGGCTAAAAGCGACATCGCCGCCTTGGAGGAACGAATAGCCGTTCTGGAGCGGCGTCTGGCCGAGCTTGAGAGCATATCTCGATTGGAGGGATCGCAGCCGGCGGAAGGTACGCCGGATACGCGCACGGACTGAAATGGTGCGGATCAGGCATGCCGGACGTTACCGGTCAATCGCCATGGCGCTGATGCGCCATGGCTTCGGTTATATGGTGGAAGAGCTGGGGTTATACCGCGTACTGTCGCTTCCGCGCCGGCTCGTGACTCAGGAAGCGCATGCGAGCCGGACGCTCGGGGAGCGGATACGCCTTGTGCTTGAGGATTTGGGGCCGACCTTTATCAAGCTCGGCCAGCTTGCGAGCACGCGCTCCGATCTCCTTCCGGAGTCTATTATCTCGGAGCTCGTCAAGCTGCAGGACCATGTTCCCCCTTTTCCGGCGGAAACGGCGCGGCATATTCTTGAGCAGGAGCTCGATCAGCCGCTTAATGAGGTATTCGATTCCTTCGAGGATGCTCCGCTTGCCGCAGCCTCCATCGGACAGGTTCATCGCGGCGTGCTTCTGGGCGGAACGGCGGTGGCGATCAAGATCCAGCGCCCCGGCGTCATGCGGATGATGAGCCGGGACCTTGAGATTCTCCGCGATCTGACGGCGCTTGCCGAGCGGCGTCTGGACTGGGCGAAGCAGTACGGCATTTCCCGGATGGCGGAGGAGTTCTCCAAGTCCCTGATGAACGAACTCGACTACAGTCAGGAGGGCCGCAATGCGGAAAGGATCGCGCAGCAGCTGGAAGACAACAAATCGGCTTATATTCCGGCGATTTATTGGGATTATTCCTCCTCGCGGGTACTGACGATGGAATATGTGGAGGGCATCACGCTGAACCGGCGGGAAGCGCTGCTCAGCAAGGGCGTCAATCTCAAAGATACCGCCGAGCGGCTGGTGGACATTATGCTGCGGCTGATTTTTATCGACGGCTTCTTTCATGCCGATCCCCATCCCGGAAACGTCATGCTGACGGAAGAGGGGAAGCTTGGGCTGATCGATTTCGGGATGGTCGGCCGTCTGAGCGAGGAGACCAGGGACCATCTGTCGGGCCTGATCATCGCACTGATGCGTAAAAATACGGAAGCGATGGTGCGCGCAATTCTGCGTCTCGGGGTCATTCCGGAGGAGGCGGACCGTTCCGCGCTGTATGAAGATATAGACCGGCTGAGAGAGGAGTACTATGATGTTCCGTTCAGCCAGGTCAGCATCGGCAAGGCGCTTAACGATCTGTTCGCAGTTGCCAGGCGGCACCGGCTGGCCATTCCGCCCGATCTGGCGATGCTGGGCAAGACGATGCTGACGCTGGAAGGAGTCGTGGGCGAACTGGACCCTTCCTTCAGCATCATCCAAATGGCCGAGCCTTTCGGCCGGCAGCTTGTGAGGCAGCGCTTCAGCAGCAGCCGGCTGCAGCGCAAGCTGCTCGGCGGGGTCGCCGACCTTGCCGAGAGCCTGGTGGAGCTGCCCGGACAAGCCCGGCAGCTGTCGGCCCTTATCAGCAAGGGTAGGCTGAAGGTCGAGATCGGCGTCCCCGAGCTGCAGAGCCTGCTGCGGAAGCTGGACCGCATCGGCAACCGGCTGTCCTTCAGCATCGTGCTGCTGGCCTTCAGCATTATTATGGTTGGCCTGATTATCGGCTCTTCGCTCCGCCGCGAGCCATCCGTGCTGTGGAATTTTCCGACCATTGAAATCGGCTCGGTGGTTGCGCTGTTCATGTTTATCTGGCTGATTTATTCGATCTTCAAATCGGGAAGATTTTGAATATAGATGGACAAGGGACGGAAGAACTCCGGCAGGAGTTCTTCCGCTTTTAATGTATGGGGAGTATCCAAAACGGAAATCGATAAAACGAGAAAGAATGAGGTGATGAAATTGCCGGGTTTTAGAGAGTTGGGAGTTTCGGAGGCGCTGACCGCGCTTCTGCGGGGACAAGGCATTGCACAGCCTACCCCGGTTCAGGCGGAAGCGATTCCGCCGGTCGTGCAGGGGCTTGATGTCATCGCGAGAGCAAAGACGGGGACAGGCAAGACGCTCGCTTTTCTGCTGCCGATCCTGGATAAAATCAGACCGGACCGGCCTTTTCCGCAAGCGCTGATTATGGCCCCGACCCGGGAGCTGGCGCTGCAGATTACGGAAGAGGCACGCAAGCTAACGCACGAGAGCGACATCAAGATTCTGGCGGTGTACGGCGGTCAGGACGTAGAGAAGCAGCTGCGCAAGCTTGAGGGCGGCCGGCATCTCATTATCGGTACGCCGGGCCGGCTGCTGGATCATATGCGGCGCGGAACGCTCGCGTTGGGCGGAGTGACCATGCTCGTGCTCGACGAGGCGGATCAGATGCTGCATATGGGCTTTCTGGCCGAGGTGGAGAGCATCATTACCGCGATCCCTTCGCGGCGGCAGACGATGCTGTTCTCGGCGACGATGCCCGATCCGATCAAACAGCTGGCCGCCAGCTACATGAAGCAGCCGGTCGATATTGTGATCAAGAGCGGCTCGCCGATTCCGCTGGACAATATCCGCCAGCAGGTCGTGGAATGTACCGACCGGGCGAAGGAGGAAGCGCTGAAGGCGCTGATCGACCGGGACCGCCCGTATTTGGCGATTATCTTTTGCCGGACGAAGCGCCGGGTGTCGAAGCTGAATGAAGCCCTTATCGAGGCGGGCTACGACTGCGACGAGCTGCACGGAGACCTGTCGCAGAACAAGCGGGAGGCCGTCATGAAGACGTTCCGGGAGGCGAAGCTTCAGCTGCTCGTCGCCACCGACGTCGCCGCCCGGGGGCTGGACGTGGAGGGCGTGACCCACGTCTTCAATTACGATATGCCGCTGGATGTGGACAGCTACATCCACCGCATTGGCCGCACCGGCCGGGCGGGCGGCAAAGGGCTCGCGATCACCTTCGCCTCTCCGCGCGACCGCGCGGGGCTCGAGATGATCGAGCGGGGCATTTCGCAGCGGCTGGAACGCCGCCGCTACGAGAAAGGCGAATTCGGCGACGCCAAATTCGTCACTGGCACGGGCACAGGCGGCGGCGCTCGCGGAGGCGCCGCTGCCGAGTCCGCGCGGACCGGGCGCGGACCTAAAG
The DNA here is from genome assembly GCF_011043685.1 of Paenibacillus apii. Taxonomy (NCBI): domain Bacteria; kingdom Bacillati; phylum Bacillota; class Bacilli; order Caryophanales; family Paenibacillaceae; genus Paenibacillus; species Paenibacillus apii. The sequence goes on from NZ_JAAKGU010000002.1 coordinate 319,283, forward strand.
CGGGCGCCGCGCGGGTAAGCGGCCGCGGCAAGGAAGCCGGCGGCCGGAGCGGGGACGCCGGCCGGGGACGGCGCAGCCGCCAGGACGCGGCGGCTGGGGACAAGCGCGCGACGCATAGCGGCCAGGGCCGTGCGCCGGGCGGTGCGGCCCGCGGCGGCAGCGGGAAAGGCGCCGCCGGCAAGGCCGCACCCGCGCGCGCTGGCCGGGGCAGCGACGGCCAGCGCGCGCGAAGCGGCGGGCCGGGTGGGCCGGGCCGCAAAGGCGACGGCGGCCGGGGCAACCGCGGCAGGTAACGATGCCGGGTGTGCCGAAAGCAGGAACAACCGCCAAGTTTATGGCGGGTTGGCAGAAATTTCCTCAGGGGCGGCTGAAACATTTGCCGCCTTTGGCTTGTCTATAAGGTGATAAAGCAGCAACACCGGTAATAAGGAGGAAGCGCCATGCGCAAACAACTATGGATACCCCTCCTGTTCCTTGTCGTCATCGCCGCCGGCTGGGGAATAGGTAAATATACATCGCCGGCTTCACCAGGCGGCGGGGCCGCAGCTACAAATCAGCCGGACCTTAAGGGACCGGGGGCGGTGGAAACAGCAACCCCGTCATCGTCACCGACACCGGTTACGTCGCCGGCTCCTTCAGCCTCTCCAGAGGGTCAGAACGGTGACCCGGCAGAATCGGCCATGCTTGCGGCAACTCAGCCGGACAGCATCGGCGTGATCGTGAATAAGCAGTATGGGCTGCCGGATGATTACAAACCGGCGGATCTGGTGTATCCCGACGTTCCGTTCCTATTCAAAGAAAAGCTTGAAAAGCGGATGATGCGAAAGGAAGCGGCTCATGCGCTCGAAGAGATGTTCGCGGGCGCAAAGCTGGACAAGGTATATTTGGCGGGGGTCTCCGCCTATCGCTCCGCGAAGACGCAGCGGAGTCTGTTCAACGCCTATGTGGAGCGGGACGGGGAGGAAAAGGCGCGCACATACAGCGCTGTTCCGGGCTACAGCGAGCATCAGACGGGGCTGGCGATCGACCTCTCCGGAAGAGACGGCAAATGCGCGGCTGAGAGCTGCTTCGCCGGAACGAAGGAAGCGAATTGGCTGGCGCTCCACGCGCCGGACTACGGTTTTATTATCCGTTATCCGAAAGGCAAAGAAGCCGTTACGGGTTACATGTACGAGCCGTGGCATATCCGTTATGTGGGCGAGAAAGTCGCCCGTTACCTTACGGACAAAGACATTACGCTTGAGGAGTATTACAGCGCTGTGCCCGTCTCCAAGTAGCGCGCGCTGACTACCATTTTTGCCTTAATTAAGAGGCAGGGTTTGACCTTGATTCACCAATTCACGCCGCGGTTAAGTAGTGTAAAACCGCTATTAGCGCTAAAGGAGGCGACAACGTGTCCGAGCATAATCATGTTGTGAGCAAAGACGGCAGCGTGGCGATCGAGATGGTGAAGGAAACCTTGAACCGGATTGAACCGGGGCAAAGGGAAGAAATTTTGAACGACTTTGACGCCTTTCGAAACTATTTAAGAAAACGGGTGGAGCTGGCCCGGAAAATCGGCCTCAGCGAGGCCCAGCTTGCCCAAGCGGCCGAGAAGGTGGCCGATTATCTGGCCGCTTACGAGGAGCCCCGCAATAGCGAGGAGAAGCTGCTTCTGGAGCTGTGGAAGATCGGCAGCAAAGAGGAGAGGACCAAGTTCGCTTCCATGCTGGTCAGGCTTGCGCTGTCGGAAACGGACTAGGATCAGAATGAACGGTTTCTCCCTCTCTGGCTCTGCCGGAGAGGGTTTTTTGGGTTCTTAAAGCCTGAAGTCAGTTCTCGCGGAAAGGATGCCTTACCATGATTAAGTTCAGTGTGCTTGACCAGTCGCCGGTATCGGAAGGAAGCTCGCCCGCCGAAGCGCTCGCGCAGACCGCCGCGCTGGCCCGGGAAGCCGAACGGCTCGGTTATTACCGCTTCTGGGTAGCGGAGCACCATTTTGCACCAGGTCTGGCCGGATCGAGTCCGGAGGTGCTGATGGCCCATCTGGCGGCCGTTACCTCTTCCATCCGGATCGGCTCGGGAGGTATCCTGCTGCCCCACTACAGCTCATACAAAGTCGCGGAGAATATTCGGGTGCTTCAGGCCCTGTATCCCGGGCGGATTGATCTGGGGATCGGCCGGGCTGCCGGCGGAGGCGTTCTGGCCGTCCGCGCTTTGCAGGAACACGGTAAAGCCGGTCCCGATAATTACCCCTTACAGATTGCCGATCTGCTCGCCTATCTGAACGAAGGGGCGGACCTGCATCACCGTTTTGCGGGCCTTCAGGCCATGCCCAGGGTCTCTTCTCCCCCGGAGATCTGGCTGCTCGGTTCCAGCCAGGACAGTGCTGAACTGGCCGCCAGGCTGGGAACGGGGCTGGCTTTTGCCCGTTTCATTAACGTTAGCGGCGGCGAGGAGGCAATGGCGGCTTACCGCGACCATTTTTGCCCGTCGCCTCTGCTCCTGAAGCCCAAAGGCATGATCGCTGTGTTCGCGGTCTGCGCCGAGACGAAAGAGGAAGCGGACCGGCTTGCATCCAGCATGGACCTCTCGGCCGTCCTGCTGGACAAGACGCATGTCTCCGCCCCTACGCCTTCCGTCGAGTCCGCGCTGTCCTATCCATATACGCCTTATGAGAAACATATTGTACAGGAGAACCGGAAACATATACTCGTCGGCTCACCGGAACAAATCCGCGGTCAGCTTAACGAGCTCTGCGAGCGGTTCGGCTGCGAAGAGGTCATTATCGCCAGTGTGATGCACCGCTTTGACGACAAGCTGAAATCTTACCGGCTGATTGCGGAAGCCTGCGGGCTGTCCGCGCGTTAGCACCCCGTTAGCTGCTGCCCGCCGGCGCATTGCGGGTTTAGTTTTGTATCTTCCGTGAAGGGAAATCCCCTTTTCGGGAGATTTTTTTATAATGTGGACGAATAGTGAAAGCGTAATAACTTGAAAAATAAGGCTTGACGCTTTTCAAAGACCCTGTATCCTGAAATAGAGCTAAAGCGCGGCATGTCCGAAGAAATGCGGCTGCCGGCGGAGCCGGGACAAGGTTCAGGATCAAGGTGCAGGAGGTCTATATAGAGATATGAGGTTAATTACGGAAGTTGCGGCAGAGACGGGGATTCAGGAAGAGCATCTGGAGTTATACGGAAAATATAAAGCAAAGCTGGCTCCATCCTTGTGGGAGGAGATCAAGGGACGTCCCGACGGTAAGCTGGTGCTGGTGACCGCCATGAACCCGACGCCGGCGGGAGAAGGCAAGACGCTGACGACGATTGGACTCGCGCAGGCCATGAACAAGGCGGGCGTCAAGACGGTGGCCGCGCTGCGTGAGCCTTCGCTAGGTCCATGCCTTGGCATGAAGGGCGGAGCAACGGGCAGCGGGAAGGCGCAGATTGTTCCGGCCGATGAGATTAATTTGCATTTTACGGGCGATATTCATGCAGTGACATCAGCGCATAATTTACTGTCGGCGATGATCGACAACCACATCTTCCAGGGCAACGAGCTGGGGCTGGACCCGACGCGAATCGTGTGGAAACGGGTCATGGACATGAACGACCGCAGTCTCCGCAATGTCGTTACGGGGCTTGGCGACGGCAACGGAATTGTCCGGGAGAGCGGCTTTCAGATCACGACCGCTTCGGAAATTATGGCCGTGCTGTGCCTGTGCGCTAATTTGGCCGATCTAAGGGTTCGCCTTGGCCGGATGCTGATCGGCTATGACCATGAAGGACATCCGGTGACGGCGGGCGAGCTGAAAGCGGTAGATGCGATGACCGCCCTGCTGAAGGAAGCAGTTAAGCCGAATCTGGTGCAGACGCTTGAAGGAACGCCGGTCATCGTCCATGGCGGTCCGTTTGCCAATATCGCGCACGGCTGCAGCAGTGTGATCGGCACCCGCTACGCCCTGAAGCTGGGCGAAGTTGTCGTGACGGAAGCGGGCTTCGGCGCCGATCTCGGGGCGGAGAAGTTCATGGATATCAAATGCCGGCAGGCGGGCCTGAAGCCATCCGCAGCTGTGCTTGTTGTTACGGTAAAATCGCTGAAATATAACGGCGGCGTGCCCAAGGGAGAGCTTTATGCCGGAAACCGGGCCGCTCTGCTGGCCGGAATGAGCAATATGGAGCGCCATATCCAGAATTTGCGCAAATTCGGCGTTCCTGTCGTCGTGGCGCTTAATCATTTTGAAGGAGACAGCCAGGCGGAGATTCAGGAAGTGCTGGCGGCTTGCCGGCGCTTGGGCGTCCCCGTCGCTATTTCGAAGGCGTGGGCCCAAGGCGGAGCCGGGGGCCTGGAGCTGGCCGAAGAGCTGAAGATGCTGCTGGAGGGCAGCGACACGTCTGCTTTCGCGCATTTATATGAGGACGAACTCGACATTCCGTCGAAGATCGGCAAAATCGTCAAGGAAATCTACCACGGCGCTGATGTGTCCTTCAGTCCGGCAGCCAAGCGGAGTCTGGCTATGATCGAAAAGCTGGGCCTTAGCCATCTGCAGGTGTGCATGGCCAAGACGCCGTATTCCTTCTCCGATCAGCCCCGTCTGCTCGGCGCCCCGCGCGGTTTCACCGTTCAGGTTCGCGACATTACGCTGTCGCTGGGAGCCGGCTTTGCCGTCGTCATTACGGGCAGCATCGTCACGATGCCGGGACTTCCGGCCAAGCCGGCCGCCGAAGGGCTGCGGATCGACGAGGAAGGACGTCTGCTCGGCCTACTGTAGCATGACCTGAATCTTATCCATAGGTACATTAATCCCCAGGCAAGGCGTTCGCGAGGCGTGGAGGTTAGGTGGTGGGTGGGGATAGGGGGAGTTAGTGGAATAGATGGCGTCGGTTGCCGAAATTCCTGCGTTTTTACATTTTTTTCGTGTAAATCCATCCTCCGAACCCTAATTCCTGCCGAAAGTGCAGGAATTCTTCTCCTATCTCCCCATTTGGCGGCGCGTGAGCTTGAAAAGCTGCAGAATGGTATCCTTTTCTTCTTCCTGCGAAATTTACCTGACAAACCTGCAGATTTGCAGGAAATGCCCGGCGACATACACCGAGCGCAGACTGAACAGGAAGGTTGTTGATAGGGCAGAGTTGGTGGAGGGTTAGTGAGTTATTTGGATGGATAGGTGGGTTAGCTAACGGGGGACAATAGATTGCCGAGATCCCTGCGTCATGTATAAATCCCTAGGTTTCCTGGTGAAACCTGGGGATTTTTTATGGAGACTTTTATTAAAAAAACAAAAAGGTGCGTTCCTCTCAACGGGGCGGCTGCTTCATTCTTCCACCGACATAATGCAAGTGCAGGCGGGCCAAACTAAAACGGACTTCTCGCGAAGCGGTTCATTTCAAATTGTGAACAATGTGTTAATTGGCAGAAAAATGATTGAAATGTGATAATTATCACAATATAATGATTGTATAAAGTGAAAAAAATCACATCAACAAACGTTTTGTCTAAAAAAAAGAGCTTTGCATTTGGAGGAGGAAGAAACCATGAAAGTAGCCGTTATCGGATGCACCCACGCAGGAACCGCCGCCATTGTCAACACAGCCCAGCTGTACCCGGAAGCCGAAATTACCGTATATGAGCGCAACGACAACATTTCGTTCTTGTCCTGCGGCATTGCGCTGTATGTCGGAGGCGTTGTGAAAGACCCGCAGGGGCTGTTCTATTCGTCTCCGGAGAAGCTGGCCGAGCTTGGAGTCAAGACCAATATGCGCCATGAAGTGGTATCGGTGGATACGAAGAACAAGACACTTCGCGCACGCGACCTGAACACGGGCAAAGAATTTGACGATGCCTACGACAAGCTCATTGTGACGACAGGTTCCTGGCCGATCGTTCCTAAGCTTGAAGGGATGGACCTGGATAACATTCTGCTCTCCAAAAACTACAATCATTCCAATACCATTATCGAAAAATCGCGTCACGCAAACCATATCGCCGTCGTCGGCGCGGGTTATATCGGCATCGAGCTGGTCGAGGCCTTTCAGCTTAACGGCAAAAAGGTCACGCTGATCGACGCGGAGCCGCGCATTCTGAGCAAATACCTCGACCCCGAGTTTACGAATCCGATCGAGCAGTCGCTGAAGGATCACGGCATCGAGCTGGCGCTTGGCGAGAAGGTGAGCTCCTTCAAGGGCGAGGGCGGCAAGGTATCGACCGTCGTTACGGACAAAGGCGAATATCAAGCGGATCTGGTCATTCTCTGCATCGGCTTCCGTCCGAACACGGAACTGCTTAAGGGACAGGTCGATATGCTGGACAACGGGGCGATTATCGTCGACAACTACATGCATACAAGCGCGCCGGATGTGTTCGCCGCAGGAGACAGCTGCGCGATTCACTACAACCCAACAGGTAAAAAAGCCTACATCCCGCTGGCGACCAACGCCGTACGGATGGGCACGCTGGTTGCCCGCAATCTGGTGAACAACACGATTCCTTATATGGGAACGCAAGGGACTTCCGGCATCAAAATTTACGAAGACAATATCGCCGGAACCGGCATGACCGAAGCCGCCGCCAAGCACGAGGGAATCGACGCCGAAGCGGTCATGATTACGGACAACTACCGTCCGGAGTTTATGCCTACTTTCGAGGAGGTCCAGCTCAAGGTTGTCTTTGAGCGCGGCACGCGCCGCATTCTGGGAGCGCAAATCATGTCCAAAGTGGATTTGACCCAGTCGATCAATACGATCTCGGTCTGCATCCAGAACGGCATGACGGTCGACCAGCTCGCCTTTATTGATTTCTTCTTCCAGCCGCATTACAACAAGCCGTGGAACTTCCTGAACACGGCCGGCCTTCAGGCGCTGCCGAAACCTGCGGAGAGCAAACAGCCGGTCAGAGTATAGCGGGTTCAGTTAAGCAGCACGAATTAAATATCCATACCGGGGCCGGGCGCGGCTCCGGTTTTTTGTTTTTACAGAGATGTTGTTAGATTTTGCCGTGTGGAGAAGAAGGTTGTAATAGAATTGTAAATAACTCCCTTTTTAAATGCTATACAATTACATAATTGGCTGGTGAAGGATGGTCGGGGGATTTTACTCCTTGGAGTATTCGTAGAACACAGTCAATGATACGTTATCCTTCCCGGGTAGATACTAGAACCTGATATTAAGGAGAGAGTGATGTGAAAAATGAATTAAAGCCTTTAATAGGTTTGTTATTGTTAGCAATACTACTGATATCCTGCTCGTTTAAGGGTGCTGGTGTGGAACCAACAAGCTCAGCAAATCCCAGTGCAATTGCTAGTACACAGGTGAAATCAACAGCACCTGCAGCTGATTACATCACGATGACTTATTCAGAATATTCAACTACAGATAATAACGGAGCCATAAAGACACAAATATTAAGCTATGATACAGCTACAAAAGAAATGAAAAAGGTCTTTGAATTCGATTATACAGCTCAATATCCGTTGGGCTTCTATGATAAGCCTAATCAATTGTTGTACTATACCCAAAGGGTAAATACAGACAAGGATTACGGAGACCAGATTTTTGTCAGGGATTTATCGAGTAATAAAAGTAATCAACTAACTAATAACTTAAATGCAGTCAACTATATTATTCCTTCAGGAGATCGACTGTTTTTTGTGGCTAATGTAAAAGGAGAGCATGGTATACGACTAGGAGCCATTGATCTCAACACCCATGAGATGACGCTCTGGGGCGATAATGACATGCTCGTAGAAACAATCACACTAGATCACAAAAACAAAAAAATCTATGCTTCTGCATATTCGCTGAAGCAAAGAAATTATAGCCTGGCCCATCAAGATGGACCTGCGGGACAGAACAATTTTAAAATGCCAACTTATACCGTATATGAAACGGATTTCGATTTGAAGGAGACAACCAAACTTTTTAGCAAGAATTACTGGATTCGTATGCTGATGAATAAAGATGGTCATGTTATTGCATTTTGTGACAAGGAATATAATAAGGGACAAGTGCCTTCTACGGTTGTTGACTATGACATTGTCAAGAAAACATCCAGTGAGAGTAAGTGGGACACTGTAAGATTACAAAGAGGAGATGCCAATTACTCGAACGATAGCAATAAAATATATGCGATAGCAGTCGTTAATAATAAACGAGGGTTATTCGAGTATGATGTGAAGAGTAATAAATTTACTGCTATATTTACTCCTGAAGTTGGGTTCATTAATAACATCCAGGTTGTAAAAGGATCAAACAATTAAAGCACCTTATCCTGAAATTCAGTTTGGTCACGATACTAGTGTCCTTTCAGAATATCTGGGTGTTTCTTTGTATATTAAACGTGCCCGTACAAATGGTTGTTTTCAAAATCCAGCCAGCCATTAATGTTTGAGTCGGTGCGGACGGTTGTATGAATAAGGGCGGTTTTAACAGCAGTTTGTATGTCTCCCTTTTACAGTTTTCGGAAGCGATTTAAAGTTTGTCACACTGGTGAAAAAATTCACTTGTTATTTTCACAAGTGATAATTATCACGTAAATGTGGGGAGCAAAGAGCTACAATGGGCCTAAATGAAAAATTTAAAGTAATAGTGAAGGAAGAAGGAGACAGAAACCATGGCTTATAACAAACCGCAGCAAATAGCCGAAGTGACGGTGGAGAACGGAATCAAGAAGGCTCACAACCCTCTGCTCACCGTGCTTATTCTCGGCTTTCTGGGGGGAGCGTTCATCGCTCTGGGATATTTGCTTGATATTCGCGTTATTGCCAGCGCGCCGAAGGAATGGGGGTCCATCGCCAGCTTTATCGGGGCATCGGTGTTCCCGGTCGGACTTATTCTCGTGCTTCTGGCAGGGGGCGAACTGCTTACCGGCAATATGATGGCTGTGCCGCTCGCCTTGTACTCTAAGAAGATCTCGTTCGGAGAAACGATCAAGAACCTGATTCTGATTACGCTGAGCAATTTTGTGGGAGCCCTGTTTGTCGCTTATTTCTTCGGCCATGTTGTGGGTCTGACCGCTGACGGCGTCTACCTCGATAAGCTGGTTGATCTGGCGGAGCACAAACTGGACGCTACGTTCCTTCAGGCTTTCGTCTCAGGTATCGGCTGTAACTGGCTTGTGGCGCTGGCGGTCTGGCTGTCCTACGGAGCCGACAATTTCAGCGGCAAAATCCTCGGCATCTGGTTCCCGACCATGGCTTTCGTTGCCATCGGATTCCAGCACGTTGTTGCTAACATGTTCCTGATTCCGGCGGCTATCTTCGAAGGCCATTTCTCATGGGGACAGTACCTCGGCAATTTCGTGCCGGTCTGGCTCGGCAACCTGACAGGCGGAGCCCTGTTTGTGGCGGGCGTCTACTGGAACGCCTATCTGCGCAAATCGCCTGCGGCGGTTCAATCTCTGGACAGCGTGGCCTCGGCCGGCGTGAAGAAGCACGCTTAATTACCGGGAATTCCGGCCATAATTTATAGCTTCATTGCCTGATCAAGGGCGCCGTCTCCGGGGGAGCGGCGCTCTTTTGCATGAGCTGCTGCCGGGCAATAAAAATTCGCCGTAATCGCTGACGGTTCGGGGGAACGAAACCGAAGCTTACGGCGAAAAAATAGGGAGTATTTCATACCGTCTATTACCCGGCTTTCACCGGTTCGAATCAGCAGGAGCATTCCCGTTTTGCTTTACGGATAGGAATGTTGGAATATACAATGAAAGCAGCAAACACGAGGAGGGCCAAGCGGCATGAACGAACTCGAGAATGGCATATTCCCTGCCGTATGCTCACTGGATTGTCCCGATACTTGCGGGCTGCTTGTGCATAAGAAAGACGGCAAAATTGTAAAAATCGAAGGAGATCCCGAGCATCCGGTCACCCGGGGAGCCATCTGCAACAAGGTCAGGAACATGGCGCAGCGCGTCCACCATCCGGACCGGCTGACAACCCCGCTTCGGCGCGTGGGGCGCAAAGGGGAGGGGGCGTTCGAGCCGATCAGCTGGGATGAGGCGATTGCCGAGATTGCCGGCAAATTCTGCAGTCTGTCGGAGGAATACGGACCGGAAAGCATTCTGCCATACAGCTTCTACGGCAATATGGGTGTACTCAGCGTGGAGGGCATGGACCGCCGGTTCTTCAACGCACTTGGAGCAAGCCGCCTGGAGCAGACCATCTGCAATGCCGCCGGAAGCGCGGGCTGGAAATATACAATGGGCTTCAGCGGCGGGACAAGCCCGGAGGATATCGTGAACGCCGAGCTGATTATCGTCTGGGGCGGAAATATCGTCAGCACGAACATGCATCAGGTTGTGCTGGCTGAGCAGGCCCGGAAGAAGGGCGCCAAAATTGTCGTCATAGATGTCCATAAGAACCGCACGGCGCAGTGGGCCGACTGGTTCCTGCCGCTCTATCCGGGGACGGATGCGGCGCTGGCGCTCGGCATCATGCATATTTTGTTCCGCGACGGGCTGACGGACGCGGATTTCCTCAAGACTTACACGGTGGGGCATGAAGAACTGCGGCAGCAGGCGGAAAAGTATACGCCGGCGGCTGTGGCAGCTATAACAGGCATCCCGGTAGAAGACATTGAAAAATTGGGAACATTGTACGGAAAAGCTGCGGTCTCCTATATCCATATCGGCAACGGGCTTCAGCACCATGATAACGGAGGCATGGCGGTGCGCAGCATTGCCTGTCTGCCTGCGCTGACCGGACAGTGGCTGAAGCCGGGGGGAGGCGCGATCAAGGGCAACGGCGGGTATGCCGCGATGAATTCCCGGGCGCTGGAGCGTCCCGACCTGCGCCCGAATCCTCGGGCGCGCAGCATTAATATGAACCGGATCGGCGAAGCGCTGGAAATGACGGAGCAGCCGATCAAGGCGCTGTTCGTCTACTGCAGCAATCCGCTCGTCGTCACGCCGGATGCGGAACGGGTGCAGCGCGGATTTGCGCGTGAAGACCTGTTCACGGTCGTGCATGATCTTTTTCTGACCGATACGGCCAAATACGCCGACATTGTGCTTCCGGCGACGTCGACATTTGAGAATACGGATTTGTACAGCTCCTACTGGCATCATTATATCCAGCTTCAGGAGCCGGTGTTAAAAGCCCCGGGCGAGTGCAAGAGCAATGTCGAGCTGTTCTCGCTGCTGGGAAAGGCCATGGGCTTTGACGAGGAAGCCTTCGGGCAAAGCGAGGAAGACATGATCCGCGAGGCGCTGGACTATCCGCGCAATCCGTATTTGAACGGGGTGACGCTGGAGCGGCTGAAGGCCGAGCGGCATGTCAAGCTGGATATGACGCCCAAAGCGCGGTATCTGGACAATCTGCCCACACCTTCCGGCAAAATTGAGCTGTACTCACGGGCGATGGAGAATGCGGGGCTGCCGCCGCTGCCCACCTATACTCCGCTTACCGAGGGCTTTGACGGCATCCGGCGGCCGGGCAGGGAAGACAAGTATCCGCTGATGTTCATCTCGCCGCCGAATCATAATTTCCTCAACTCCACCTTCGCTAATGTCGGCAAGCATCAAACCTTAGAGAAAAGGCCTACGCTGCAAATTCATCCGGTTGATGCGGCGGTGCGGGGCATTGCCGACGGGGATGAGGTCAAGGTATACAATGACCGCGGCGCGATCGAGATTTGGGCGTCGGTAACCGACCGAATGCTGCCCGGCACTGTCATCAGCCAGGGGCTGTGGTGGGAAGGCAAGGACCGCCCGCAGCGGAGTAATGTGCTGACCCCCTCCCGGCTGAGCGATATGGGGAAGGGAGCCACCTTTTTCTCGGCTACGGTCGAGGTTGAAGTACGTTAAAGCGTCAATGCACAGGCTTGCCCTGAACGTCTGCCCGACGTAATCTATTTAGATTACTGACAACACGTATTGCAGGGGATGTATGAGCAGATGAGGTTTTTGGACAACTATCCTAGGGAAGTAAAAGTGTTCCTGGCCGCAAGCTTGATTAACGCGACCGGCAGCGCGCTGATGTGGCCGCTGATTACGATGTATGTGTATGGCGAGCTCGGACGGAGCATGCAGGATGCCGGGCTCGTTATTTTGATTCAGTCGCTAGGCGGGATTGCGGGCCAGCTGCTCGGCGGCTCCCTCTACCATAAAGTCGGGGTGAGCAGGCTGATTGTCGGCGCGCTGGCCATGAATGCGCTGGTTCTGTTCACCTTACCGGCGGCAAGCGCAAGCTGGAGGCTGTTCATTGTCGCGATGGGGCTGGTGGGGCTGTTCAACGCGCTCTCCATGCCCGCAATTCAGGCGTTTATCGGCTTTCGGTTCGCGGAGCGGCGTGCCGAGCTGTTCAATATCGTCTATGTCGCGAACAATATTGGCGTGGCGGCCGGGACGGCGCTGAGCGGATTTCTGGCGGATATCTCCTATATGCTGAGTTTCGTGATGAACGGCGTCTCCTCCGCCGTCTTTGCCGTTTTTTTCTTTGTGTACTTGCGGCAAGTGGGGGGCACGCGGGGAACCGTTTCAGCCGAATCGAAAAAGGCGCAATCCCGGGCCGTTTCGAACTGGAAGCTGATGGGCAATACGCGAATCTATTTGTTTATGGCGCTCGGGTCGCTGTTTCTGCTCATCGGCAACTCCATCTGGAATACGGGAGTGTCGCCGTTCATCATTTCGGAAGGTCTGCCGAAAAAATATTATGGCTTCCTGTGGACGCTTAACGGCATTCTGATCTTCGCCGCCCAGCCGCTTGTCGCCCTGATCAAGCGCTGGTTCGCAGCCGGATCGGCGGCGCAGATGACAGCTAGTGCCGTCTTCTACCTGAGCGGCTACATCGTCATCCTGACGATGCCGAGCTATGCGGGCATGCTCTTCGCCATGCTGCTGACGACGCTGGGCGAAATGCTCATTGCTCCGGCCATGCCGGCGTTTATTTCGGAGCATGCCTCGCATGGCGCTCCGTTCTATCTGGGCCTCACCGGAGGCATCGGGGCGGTAGGACGGGTGCTCGGCCCATTCTTTATGGGCAGCCTGTTTGACGCGGGAGGCCTGGCGCCGACCGCCTGGCTGGCCTGCGGCGTGGCGGTGCTGGCTGTGGGATTTTTCGTGATTCATGCGTACGGCAGCAGACGCGGCGCGCTTTCGGGATCGGCCGAAGCGGTGAAATCGGCTTGACCGGAGCGCTTGGCCTATAAGCTTTAAACCATCGGCGCTTGTCCCATGCGCTGTTTACTTGCAAGGGGGATATGAATATGCTTCACATAGACAAATGTACGCTGTCGATCCGGCTGTCCGAGCTTCGCGACGTTCGCGAGCTGATTATGCTGGATCATCTGATATGGACCGAGGATACGGCCCCGGCGGCGTTGTCGTGGCGGTCGAGCGAGGACTTTTTGCTGCATGCCCCTCCGGGCTCCCAGCTTGTTGCGGTGATAGAGGACGAGCTGTGCGGCTATGTCGGCTTCGGCTGCCCGACCGGAATGAAGAGCAACCGGCATGTCTATGAGATACATATTGCCGTCCATCCCGACCGGCAGCGCTCGGGAATCGGTCGGGACCTGATGGAAGCCGTCAAGGAGCTGGCCGCTGAGCGCGGCATCCGCAAGCTTCGGCTCCGTGTGCTTTCAAGCAATCTTTCGGCTATGGCATTTTACCGGAAATGCGGATTCCTTGAAGAAGGGCGTCTTCGCGAGGAATTTTATCTCGGGGGCCGGTATGTGGACGAGATATTTATGAGCTGTATCCTCCCGCAGGCATCGAACAGACAAGAGGATGAACGGGTCAACGAAGAGTAGACCATGACAGATAATAGCGAACAGAAAGCGGGGTTGGTTCATGAACATCATCTCATTGAACGTGGGAATGCCGGTAACGACTCTTTATAACGGCAAGCCGTTGGAGACGGGCATTTACAAATTTCCTGCGGAAGATCCCGTACGTCTCTCGGCGGACGGGCTGGCCGGCGACGGACAAGCCGATCTGGTCAATCACGGTGGGCCGGACAAGGCCGTCTGCGTGTATCCGTCGGAGCATTATGCCTACTGGGAAGAGTGGCTGGGCAAAAAGCTGGACTGCGCCGCTTTCGGAGAAAATCTGACGACCGCCGGGCTGCTCGAAACGGAAGTCTGCATCGGCGACATTTATGAGATCGGGAACGCGCTCGTACAGGTGAGCCAACCCCGCTATCCCTGCTTCAAGCTCTCGCAAAAGCACGGTCCGGCGGATATGCCCGCGCAGGTGCTGAAGACGGGCTTCAGCGGCTTCTATTTCCGGGTGCTGCGTGAAGGGGAGCTTGCCTCCGGCTCGGCGATCGTGAAGGCCTCCCCCGGGGACGGCGGAGTGACGGTGTCGCGCGTGCTGCAGATGATGGCGTCCGGGCGCAGGGACAAGCGCAGTCTGGAAGAGCTGGTCCGGCTGGAGGCTCTGGCGTCCGGCATCCGGTCGCGGTTCCAGGGGTGGCTGGACGAGGATTAAGAGGGGGCCTTTAGGGGCCCTCTGTTTTTTTGGCAGCGTAAAAAATTACGCGCAGCTACCGCAGGTGACGCCCCCTCCAGTTAAAAAGCTTGGCCGTCTAACAAGCTTCATTTCCGGCCAGCCTCGCTCTTTTTACCGGAGCAGCTTCCACTCGCTCCGCAGCATGCCGTACACGGCATGGTTGACATAGCCGTACGGGAGCTTCTCGGCTTCCCGGATCACGCCCTCCAGCACGAAGCCGAGCCGCTCGGGAATGGCGCGGCTGGAGGCATTGCCCGTGGCGCAGCGGATCTCTACCCGGTTCAGATCCATTTCCAGCAGGGCGTGGTCGATGAACACCCGGCAGGCGCTGGTCATGTAGCCGTTGCCTTCAAAGCTCTCCCCCAGCCAATAGCCAATGCCGACGGACCGGTTGTGCCAGTCGATTTCATGGAAGCCGATGATGCCTGCCATCTGGCCGCTCACCCACAGGCCGGCGGTAAAGCCGCCGTTGTCGCTGCCCTGCCGGATGGCGGTTTTGATAAAGGCCGTCATATGCGACACGTCCGTCACGTTGTCCACCCAGGGCAGCCATTTGCGCAGCCGCTCCCTTGATTGATCCACAAGCGTAAGCAAGGCCCTGGCCTGCTCCACCGCCAGAGGCTTCAGGACCAGCTCATCATCGATTACAAAATGGAACAAGCTGCCGCCTCCTTCAGTTCGATCGCAAGTCTCAAGCGGTGCCGCCTATTTTCGGGATACTCTCCATTCCAGCGCATAGATATCCTCTTCCAGCCCTTGCATCCGCTGCGCCGTCAGTGTGCGGCAGTCGCTCAGCGCCTGGTTGTAGACGGCCGGTCCCAGCTCATTCATAAAAAAGTCCAGCAGGCTGTCCGCCGCAAGGCGCCCGATGCTCTCTCCCCGTTCCAGCTCGAAATAGGACTGGATATGATCAAGCATCGCTTCCCGCTGCTCTTTTGGCAATTTAATCGGTTTCATTGGCTCGCCTCCTCTTGAAACTCATGCTACTCCATGACCCGGCGGGAAGTCAAAGGGAACCGGCGCCTTGGCAGCGTATGCCATTTTATTGAACAATCCCGGCTTAACGGGTATATTAATAGGAAACCTGTTTATACAAGAACAAGGGCAAGAATTCACGAACGAAAGGTTGATTGCTGTGGAGAACCGGGGCACACCCTCCAATTTCATTAAAAATGTCATTACCGAAGATCTCCGCTCTGGCAAAGTAAACGAAATCGTCACCCGGTTCCCTCCGGAACCGAACGGTTATCTGCATATCGGGCACGCCAAGGCGATCTGGATCAATTTCACGCTGGCAGGCGAGTTCGGCGGCAAGACAAACCTGCGGTTTGACGATACGAATCCGCTCAAGGAAGATACGGAGTATGTGAAATCGATCGAGGAAGATGTAAAATGGCTCGGTTACACATGGGAGAACCTGCGCTTCGCCTCGGACTATTTTGAAGAAATGTACGAGCGGGCGGAGCTATTGATTCATAAGGGCAAGGCTTATGTGGACGACCTCAGCGCGGACGAAATTCGCGAGCTTCGCGGCACGCTGACCGAACCGGGCAAGAACAGCCCTTACCGCGACCGCAGCGTGGAAGAGAGTCTGGGTCTGTTCCGCCGCATGCGCGCGGGCGAGTTCAAGGACGGCGAGAAGGTGCTTCGCGCCAAGATCGACATGGCTTCGCCGAACATCAACCTGCGCGATCCGGTCATTTACCGGATTGCCCATGCCCATCACCACAATACGGGCGACAAATGGTGCATCTACCCGATGTACGCCTACGCGCACCCGCTTGAAGACGCCATCGAAGGCGTAACGCATTCCCTCTGTTCCCTGGAGTTTGAGGATCAGCGTCCCTTCTACGACTGGGTCATCGCCGAGTGCGAGATGCCGGCTGCGCCGCATCAATACGAATTCGGCCGCCTGAATCTGGAGCAGACCGTAACGAGCAAGCGGAAGCTGAAGCTGCTCGTTGACGAAGGGCATGTCGACGGCTGGGACGACCCGCGTATGCCGACGATTTCCGGGCTTCGCCGCCGCGGCTACACGCCGGAGGCCATCCGCAGCTTCGTCTACGAGACGGGCATTTCCAAGAGCCAGGGCCTCGTCGATCTGCAAATGCTGGAGCATTTTATCCGCGAGGATCTGAAGCTGAAGGCGCCCCGCACGATGGCGGTGCTCCAACCGCTTAAAGTGGTCATTACGAACTATCCCGAGGGACAGGTTGAATGGCTGGAAGCGGAGAATAACAGCGAGAACGAGGAAATGGGCACCCGGCAAATTCCGTTCTCCCGCGAGATATACATTGAGCGCGACGATTTCATGGAGAATCCGCCCAGCAAATATTTCCGGCTGTTCCCGGGCAATGAAGTGCGCCTGAAGCATGCCTATTTCATCAAGTGCAACGAAGTGATCAAGGATGAGAACGGCGAAGTGACCGAGCTGCACTGTACCTACGATCCGGAGACGAAGAGCGGAAGCGGGTTTACCGGCCGCAAGGTCAAAGGGACGCTGCACTGGGTGGAAGCAAGCCACGCCGCTCCGGCGGAATTCCGCCTGTATGAGCCGCTGATTCTTGCCGAAGAACCGGAAAGCGAAGGGGAAGCCGGGGAGCTGGAAGGCGCGGACAAGCCCGCCCGATCGTTCCTGGATCAACTGAACCCGAAATCGCTGG
This sequence comes from Paenibacillus apii, assembly GCF_011043685.1. Lineage (NCBI taxonomy): Bacteria > Bacillati > Bacillota > Bacilli > Caryophanales > Paenibacillaceae > Paenibacillus > Paenibacillus apii. The sequence continues at coordinate 336,358 of NZ_JAAKGU010000002.1, forward strand.
AAATTCTGCAAGGATTCGTGGAGCCTGAACTCAAGGACAGCAAGCCGCAGGACAAGTTCCAGTTCTTCCGTCACGGTTACTTTAACGTGGACAGCCGGTACTCGGAGCCCGGCAAGCCGGTCTTCAACCTGATCGTTTCGCTCAAAAGCTCCTATCAGCCGCCCAAACAGGGCTAGGCTGAAATCATAAGACAAGAGAAGAAACGGCTGCCGCCCGAAAGCGTGACAGCCGTTTTTTTGCACCTCCAAAGAGCGGAGCCGTTAAATGATAACAGAAAGGAATGAGGGCTCGATGGCTTTTTCGTTGAAAGTGGAGCGGCAGATGAAGGCTTTGCCGGAAGTTCTGTATGAGGCGTGGACCCGGAAGTTCGACCGCTGGTTTGCGGAGCCGGGATCGGTCATTATGGAGGGGGAGGTCAATACCGTATTCTTTTTTGAAACGGTCTCCCGGACCGCACAGGACAGCACCATACGGCGGCATCCCCATTACGGCCGGTTTCTCCGGCTCGAACAAGACCGCCTGGTCGAAATGACATGGGTTACGGGAGAAGGAGGTACGAAGGGAGCCGAGACGGTGGTTACGGCCCAACTGGTTCCCCGGCAAGGCGGCACGCTGCTAAGCCTTACACATTCGGGATTCCCCGACGAGGATTCCAGAGATGCGCATGAACAGGCATGGCCTTTCGTATTGGAGCAGCTGGACAAGCAAATGGCCTGAGAGACTTCATAAAGCGGGCTAAACCCCGTCTTCTTCATGTGCATCCTCGGTCACCTGGTGAGGACGGTAATGATTTCTTCGGACAAACACCCACATGCCTGCGTATCCAATCGCTCCGATCAGCGCAAGAAAGACACAGAATTCGTACATGCTCTGGGCGCCGAGATACTGAAACAGCCATCCGCCGAGGATGCCGCCCATCATTCCCGAAATTCCGCTCCAGGACAGCGTATAAAGAGCTTGTGCCGAGGAGCGGTACGGCCGGGGGATGAGCAGCATCGTCAGCTCGGTCCCGACATAAAAGAAGCCGCCGAACGTTATCGAATGCAAAATCTGGATGAACGCCACCTCAAGCGGCGTCGTTGACTGCGCCATCAGCCACCACCGCAGCGCGAACAAGAGACTGACCAGCGCCAGCCAGCCGATGAGCACGGAGATTTTACGCCGCAGGTAGCGGTCGCAGAGCATGAAGACGCCTACTTCAACGATGGAGGAAAGGAATACTGCAAGCCCGACCATCGTCTTGGAGCCCCCCATATCGTTGATATACAGCGACATGAACGTATTATTCACCGTGTTGGGGATCGATACCAGAATGCCGAAAAAGATAAAGAACAAAAAGTAAGGATTCTTAAACAGCACGTGAAAGCCCCGAAGCGGCATCGGCGCAATCCCGATGGAATGACGAAGCTTGGGCAGAGTTGCGAGCGAGACGATGGACAAGCCAAGCAGGACCGCGAACAGGTAGGACAGCACGGAGACGCCGCCGTAATCTATGATAGGGCCAGCGGCTATAGCTGTCAGCGCCCAGCCAAGCGAGCCCCACAGGCGAAAGGAGCCAAAGCGCTGTTCCGACCCGTAAATATAGCTCAAGACCAGGGTGTTGCTCTGCGCAAACAGCGGAGTCTGGCAGAAAAAGTACAGGATGATCGCCGCATAGATCGTTTCATATGTATTGGCCTGAAAGATGAGCTGGGAGAACAGAAGCGTCCCCGCCAGCATCAGCAGGACGATAACCCGGATATTCGGATAACGTCCGGCCCATAGCCCCCAGAACGGGTTGGCGAAGATCGAGACGAAGGGGCCGATCGACATCAGCACACCGATTTCCAGCTTGTTCATCCCTACGTCCTGTAAATAAAGCTGAAAAAAGCTCGTAAACAAAACCATGGTTCCGTATACGAAAAAGTTAAACCATTTTAAAGATGTGAAGGTATATGGTTTTTCACTATTATCCTGCAAGTTGGATGCTCTCCTCCCGCAAATGCTGTACATGTTGAACTAGAGCCGCCATAGCCGCTAATATCACTGTAACATTAGTTGAAAAGGGATACAAACCAGCTTTTTCTGCTTTTTCCAAATGCGCGGCTTTTCTAGGAGGGGATTACCTTTTATGAAAAATAATTTTGGCGAAGGAGGTCAGATGAAGATGAAAATTGCCGGTATCCTCATCGCCGGAGGCCGTTCCAGACGGATGGGCGCCGACAAAGCGCTGCTTAAGTACGGCGGTATCCCGGCCATTGCCCGCGTGGCCGCCGCCCTCGGGGAAGTCGCGGACCCGGTGACGGTTGCCTGCGGAGAGAAGGAGCGGGAGGACTTCCGTTTCCTGCAGCTTCCGCAGGCTGCCGACCGTTTTCCCGGCTGCGGCCCGCTGGCAGGGATTCATGCGGGCATGAGCGCGGCGCCTTCGGATTGGTATTTTGCCGCCCCCTGTGATTTGCCGTTTGTTTCGGCGGCGTTTATGCGGTACATTCTGGACGCTTGGGAGCGGAGCGGCAGGCGGGTTGCGGCCGTACCGGTCTCGCGTTCGGGCAAAGTCCAGCCGCTGCTCGGGCTCTACCATAAGGATGCCCTTCCGAAACTGGAAATCGCCTTGTCCGAGGGGAAATTGAAGGTTATGGATTGGCTGGCCGGCCTCGACGTGCTGTATGTGCCGGAAGAGGGCTTTGCAGGACACTTGGAAGGAGCCCCTTCTCCGCTGCTCAATGTGAACACTCCGGAGGAGTACCGGGCCGCCGCAGAGTGGCGAGTTTAACTGGAGTTTAACTTCCGGGCGTATTTTGTCATTATAATCCAGACAAGAAGGGAAGGACCTTTAATGACGAACGCAACGAAGATGAAGGGAAAGAACCTCCGTTCATTTCTCCAATTGCTCAAAGAAACGAAACCGCCGTATGCCCTGCTGGCCCTGGCAATTACGCTAAGCGTCATTTCCACGCTGGTGTCCCTCGTCATTCCGATGTTCACCAAAGGGCTGGTTGACGGCTTCTCGCTGTCTTCCATAAGCCGTCTTCAGATCGCCGGAATCGCCGGCGCTTTCGTCGCCCAGACCATTGCCGCGGGCGTATCCGTCTATCTGCTGAATTATGCAGGCCAGAAAATGGTTGCCAGCCTGAGGGAGCGCCTGTGGCGCAAGCTGCTGCTGCTGCCAGTCTCCTATTATAACGACATCCGGACGGGCGAAAGCGTCAGCCGCATGACAAGCGACACAGGCATTATCAAGACGCTGGTAGCGGAGAATGTCTCGAGCCTGTTCACAGGCATCATTTCCATTGCAGGTTCGATCTCGGTGCTCTTTTATCTGAATTGGAAAATGACGCTGGTTCTGTTCACTGTGCTGCCTCTTTCGGCGCTCGTTCTTGTTCCGCTCGGCCGGATGATGTACAAGATTTCCAAGGGCATGCAGGATGAGACAGCTTCCTTTACGGCGGTGCTCAGCGGCGTGCTGTCGGAAATCCGGCTCGTCAAAGCGTCCGGAGCGGAACGCCGGGAATACGAATCCGGCAAGAAAGTCATTCTGAACCTGCTCTCCTACGGCATTCGCGAGGGCAAGGCCAGCGCATGGATCACTCCGCTTGTCTCGCTCATATTTATGATGCTGCTGGTGGTCATTATCGGCTACGGCGGACTGCAGGTGTCCAGCGGAGCGCTGACGGCGGGAGAGTTGGTTGCTTTTATCCTATATTTGATTCAGATCATTATGCCGCTGACCCAACTGACCACCTTCTTCACCCAAATTCAGAAGTCTATGGGCGCTTCGGAGCGGCTGATGGAGATGCTGATGCATGAAGAAGAGAAGTACGAGGGGGAAGAGATGGCGGACGGCGGAAACCTGCCGATTATGCTGGATAATGTCACCTTCGGGTACAAAAAAGGCGAGCCCGTGCTGAGCAAAGTCAGCTGCTCCATTACGCCGGGCGAGGTGACGGCGATTGTCGGACCAAGCGGCGGCGGCAAGACGACGCTGTTCTCCCTGCTTGAGCGCTTCTATGAGCCGCAGGAAGGCGTGATCCGGCTAGGAGGCAAGCCGATTTCCGATTTCTCGCTGTCCTCCTGGCGTGGGGGAATCGGCTATGTCTCCCAGGAAAGCCCTCTGCTGGCCGGAACCATTGCCGATAATCTCCGCTACGGTCTGGACCGGGAGGTCGATATGGCGGAAATGCGGCAGGCGGCGGCGATGGCGTATGCCGATACCTTCATCGATGAGCTGCCGGATGGTTACGACACCGAAGTTGGCGAGCGTGGCGTGAAGCTGTCCGGCGGACAGCGGCAGCGGATTGCGATTGCCCGGGCGCTGCTGAGAGATCCGAAAATCCTGATGCTGGACGAAGCAACCTCAAGTCTGGACAGCAAATCAGAAGCGGTCGTGCAGAAGGCGCTGTCCAATCTGATGAAGGGGCGGACGACCATCGTTATCGCGCACCGGTTGTCCACGGTGGTGAACGCCGATCAGATTCTTTTTATGGAAAAGGGCGAGATTACCGGCAGAGGAAGACACGAAGAACTGCTGCGGGAGCATAGCCTCTACCGCGAATTTGCGCAGCAGCAGCTTCAAACGGCTGATACGGAATCACGGGAACACGGCGAAGGAAAGGAGATTACCGAATATGGCCAAAATACTGGTGGTGGACGACGACCCGCACATCCGCGAGTTGGTAGCCGTATTTTTGAAAGCTGAAGGCATAGAAGTGTATGAGGCTTCCGATGGGAAAGAAGCACTGGAGTTTCTCGGGGATCATACCGCAGACATGGTAATTCTCGATATCATGATGCCGAACATGGACGGCTGGCAGCTCTGCCGCGAACTAAGAAAGGATTACGATTTTCCGCTGCTTATGCTCACGGCCAAAGGCGAAACTTCGCAGATTGTGAAGGGGTTTGAGCTGGGAACCGACGATTATCTCGTCAAACCATTTGAGCCGCCCGTATTGACAGCCCGCGTAAAGGCGCTGCTGAAACGGTATCAGATTTCCTCCGCCCAAAGCGTAACCGTCGGCAGGCTGAAGATGAACCGGAAAACGTATGAAATCCATTCGGATGACGGCGTTCTGACGCTGCCCCTTAAAGAGTACGAGCTGCTGTTCAGGCTGGCGAGCTACCCCAGACAGACCCTGCCGCGCGAGCGGTTGATCGAGGAGATCTGGGGCTATGACTTCGAAGGCAATGAACGCACGCTGGATGTGCATATCAATCGGCTGCGTGAACGATTCCCGAGCGAGAGGTACGGATTCGCCATCCGCACCGTGCGCGGTCTCGGCTACCGGCTGGAGGGTGCGGAATGAGGCGGCAGCGAGCGTCAGAGCGGACGGTTCCGGAGCGTGCAGCCCGGAATCGTCGTCCGCGCCGGGAGCGGTCCCGGCAGCCGGCCGGAGGGCGCGGGCAGAAGCGGCTGGGGAGAGCCGTCCGGGGATTGCTCGGAATGCTGGCTGGTTTTTCGCTCCTCATCATCTCGTGGACGGCTTCCTACTTTATTTTGAGCATGCTGTTCAAAAGGTTTGGCAGTCCGTCATCCGTCTATGTATCGCAGCTGCTGGGTATGCTGCTCGGATTTCTTATTCTGTTCTGCATTGGCGGACTGATCTCCCTGATAACGCACGGGAAGCAGAACAAGTTTTATACTCCGATTCTGAATGCCGTCCGGCGGATTTCCAAAGGGGATTTTACGGCCAAGGTGGAGGATGTCGAACGCTATGGCCGAATGGGCGAGCTCGTGGAAGGAATCAATGAAATGGCCAGCGAGCTGAGCCGGATGGAGACGATGCGGCAGGACTTCATCTCGAATGTGTCGCATGAGATTCAGTCGCCGCTCACTTCCATCCGGGGCTTCGCCCGCGCGCTGCGCCGCGAAGATCTCAGCCGGGAGACCCGGGAGCACTACTTGGATATTATCGAGGCGGAGAGCGCCCGGCTCTCGGGCTTAAGTGACAGTCTGCTCAAGCTGTCGGTGCTGGAGTCGGGGAACTTTCCGTTCGAAGCGAAGCCTTTCCGTTTGGATAGACAGCTAAGTAACATCATCCTGGCCTGTGAGCCACAGTGGATGGGGAAAGGGATCGAAATGGAGGCGGAGCTTGCCGAAACGACGGTGACGGCTGTCGAAGATCTGCTCACCCAAGTCTGGACCAATCTGCTGCATAACAGCATCAAGTTTACTCCGGCGGGCGGGACGATCGCCATTGCCGCGCGTCCTCTAAATGGGGGAGCCGAGGTCATAATCTCCGATACCGGTACGGGTATTGAAGGGGAAGACCTGCCCCGCATCTTCGAACGGTTCTATAAGGCGGACAAGGCGAGAAGCGCGGGCGCCGGGGGCAGCGGGCTGGGACTGTCGCTCGTGAAAAAGATCGTCGACCTGCATCAGGGGGAGGTCCGCGCGGAGAGCCGTCTCGGCGAAGGAACGGCGTTCGTTGTGACGCTGCCCGGCCCGCCGGATAAGCAGCCGACATAGCGCGATTAAGACTTTGTCGGTGACGGCGTTAGAAGACCGAACGGCTCGTGGGCTGTCCGGCTTGGCGGGTCCGCCTGTCAGGACAGCCGGTCCATCCGGCGGATCAGCTCCGCCAGCTTGGCGATTCCCCGTTCCAGTTCGGACGGGGACGCATATGAGTAGGACAGGCGGAGATGCCTTTCATCGGACCGGTCGTACAGATCGCCGGTGTTCAGCAGCAGGCCTTCCGCAAGCGCTGCGCGGAACAGCTTCGGCAGCGGCACCGGCCGGTTCAGCCGCAGCCATACATAGAAGCCGCCCGCAGGCTTGCTCCAGGCTGCAAGCCCCTCACAATGCCGCTCCAGCAGCTCCAGCATCAGATCGCGCCGCCGTCGCATCGCGAGGCGCAGGGTGCTGCAATGCCGCTCGTGGCAGCCGTCCTCCAGCCACTTGGCCGCCGCCAGCTGCGAGAGGGAGCTGGCCCCGTAGTCGGTCTGCATTTTGATATCGGCCAGCCGCCGGATCACCTGCTCGGGACCGGCAACCCATCCGATACGCAGGCCGGGACTCGCCGATTTGGACAGGGTGCCAAGGTGCAGAACGCTGCCGCTTTGGTCCATAGCCTTGAGCGGCGGAGGAGGGGGCGCATCCAGCCACAGGTCCTGGTAAGCTCCGTCTTCAAGGATCGGCAATCCCAGCGCTGCCGTCTTCTCCATCAGCTCCCGCCTCCGCTCCGCATCCATGAGGATGCCCGTCGGATTATGGAAGGCGGGGATCGTGTACAGCAGCGCCGCCTTGGTTCGAACGGCGGCGTTCTCCAGCCCTTCTGTCATCAGGCCCCGCCCGTCCATGGGCAGGCCGCACAGCTTGACTCCCGCCGACTGGAAAGAATGAATCGAGTACAAATAGGAGGGCTTCTCCAGCAGAACAGTTGATCCCTTGGGCAGAAGGCCAAGGGAAATCAGCTGAAAGCCTTGAAGCGCCCCGGAAAGAATCAGAATCGAGGAGGGGTCGGCCTGTATCCCGCTTCGGCCCAGCTCCGCGCTAAGCGCCCGCCGAAGCCGCAGGCTGCCGAGCGGCTCCTCGTACGCCAGCGGCAGCTCACCGCGCGCAAGTTCGGCCAGAATGTCGCGCATCTGCTCACCCGGCAGCAGCTCGGGGGCGAGCTCTCCGGTCCCGAGCCGAACCAGCTCCGGCTGAAATTCCAGGCGGTTGATCGCCTGAACGGCCGGAAGATTGGGATAGTGGATGCCTTCCTCCACATAATCATTCCAGCTTCCCGCCGTTCCCCGGTTTGCTTTCGCCGCCGCTACCCGAGTGCCTCCTCCATGTCTTCCTTCGATGAGCCCGAGCTCGGTTAGCTGGCCGAGCGCCGCAACAACCGTGCTCCGGTTGACGTCAAGCTGCCGGGCCAGCTCGCGCTGCGGCGGGAGCTTCATCCCTGCGGGCCAGTTGCCGCCGGTGATCTTGGCGCGGAAATATCCGGCGATTTGCGCGTAGAGCGGCAGCGGCGATAACGGGTCGGGACGCCAGTCCACCATAGCCATGCCGGCGCTGTGCCGCATGGGAATCCCTCCTTTTTGCCTAAAAAGTCTTGGGCCTGCTTACTTCATTAAGAAACGGTTGTCTTCCCCCTGCCGGGAGGTGCAGCTGTTTCTTTTTCGTGCGGTCTATGGATTTTAGTATAGCATGCGAAGGGGAGGCGTTTCCTTTGGTTGGGCTTTCCGCCACGCTTTTGGATGGTCCCGGAAGCGCGAAAAGGCTGTACGATCATAAAGGACAAAAAAAGCCGCGGCGCTTATGGCCGCGGCGTAAACAGCCGGGAGGGACAACACTTGGTGGACGTTATTATTCATGGGGTTATTTTGGCCGTTGGCCTTATTCTGCCGCTTGGGGCGCAGAATATTTTTGTGTTCAACCAGGGGGCGCTGCAGCCCCGATATATTGGCGCCCTGCCCGTCGTGGTCACGGCGGCGCTGTGCGACACGCTGCTGATCTTCGCTGCCGTAGGGGGAGTATCCCTGGCGGTGCTGTCGCTCCATTGGCTCACCCCTTTCATTTACGGGGCGGGGGCCGTCTTTTTGATCATGATGGGCCGGAAAATTCTGCGGGAGAGCCACGCTGGCGAACAGGCAGCTGTTCTTCCGGTGAGGGAACAGGTAGGCTATGCGCTGTCGGTGTCGCTGCTGAACCCGCATGCACTGATGGACACAGTGGGCGTAATCGGAACAAGCTCCCTGCAGTATGGAGCCGCCGACCGCTGGACGTTCGCCGCCGCGGCCGCCGGGGTATCGTGGCTGTGGTTCATGGGCCTGTCCGCCGGCGGCAGGGCGCTCGGCAAGGCCGATCCTTCCGGACGGCTGGTGCGGCTGCTGAACATATTTTCGGCGCTGCTTCTCTGGGGAATGGCAGGCTATATGGTCTGGCAGCTGTGGGCCGCGCTTACGGTTTAACCGCCGATTTGCGACATGCGGCGGGTTGTAGGCGTGTGGCTCTGGGCTTTTTTCTCCAGCGCCAGCGCCATTTCGTGGGTTTTGGGCTTGTTCCCCAGCGCCTTGCGGAATAAAGCGCGCACCGCTTCCGGGTCTCCCGCCAGCGGACGCACGTTATATTCGTCGGACCAATACAGACAAGCCTTGATGTGCCCGTCGGCCGTAAGGCGCAGCCGGTTGCAGTTATCGCAAAAATGCTCGCTAACCGGATGAATCAGACCGAATGTGCCTTTGGCGCCGATGACGCGTCTGTCCTGGGAAGGGCCGTTCCCGGCGGGAGGGTGAGCTTCCTCGGTTTCCCATCCGGCCTCGTGGCAGGCTTCGAGCACTCTTTCCAGCGGCAGATAGGTCTGACGCCAGGCGTCGGTTGCGCTGCCGATCGGCATATATTCGATAAACCGCACATTCAGCGGACTATTCAGGGTAAGAGCGATAAAATCCTTGATCTCGTCGTCGTTAATGCCTTTCATGAGGACGACGTTAAGCTTGATGGGCGAGAGACCCGCGGCCTCGGCCGCCTCGATTCCCTTCAGCACCTTGGCGACTTCTCCGCCGCGCGTAATCATGGAGAACCGGTCCTGCCGCAAGGAATCTATGCTGATGTTCACCCTCGACAGGCCGGCGGCTTTCAGCGCGGCCGCTTTGGCGGGCAGCAGCAGGCCGTTGGTGGTGAGCGACAGATCCTCGATGCCCGGAATGGAGGACAGCATGGCGACCAGGCGCTCCAGATCCTTGCGGACCAGCGGCTCGCCGCCGGTAAGGCGCACCTTGCGCAGCCCGGCGGGGGCCAGCGCCTTCACGACGGAGGCGATTTCCTCATAGCTCATGATCTCGTCATGCGGCTGAAATACCATGCCTTCCGCGGGCATGCAATAGATACAACGCAGATTGCAGCGGTCCGTAACCGAAATACGCATATAATCATGAACGCGCCCAAAAGGGTCGGTCAGCAGTTCCATTATGAGTTGTCCCCTTTCGTTGCACGGTGATTTTATTTCAAATTTTAAAGAATGATAACAGTTGCGTCAATCTTGGACTTTTGACGCTTCTCTATATATTATCACGACTATCCCAAGTCCAGCCAAGCTGGGAATTTAAATTTGACAGTAATGCGACAAATGAAGGAAATCCGCCATAAATTGCTCACGAAAAGCGTTTTCATTATGGGCTATAATGAAACCATCAAACCGTGATAACTTTTAATTATCGGAAGAACGTAGTAAAATGTGGTAGGTTCGCGGCACGGCCCGTACGATTTTCCCGGGGTGCACGCTCTATTCACAAAGCAGAGAAAGACAACAATAAGTCCGTAAGGAGCAGCCTCCGGGCTGTACGGTACGGATCAACCTTACAAGGGGGATTTACTAATGCATATGACCGTTCCTTCCCTGGAAGTTTCGGAAGCCTTCAAACGTTGGCTGGGAAGCAGGGGGTTCATATACCAGCTGTTTACTGATTTTTTCGGAAGAAAACCGACCCTGTCGCTGATCGCTCAGTGGGGCCGGAATCGCCAGATCGGCGCGGCGGCCGAGATGTCCGAAGGGGGACGTGAGCTGAAGCGCTATTTGTGCGGCCAGAAACCGGAGGATCTTCTTCAGGTCTGCGAGGCGGAAGCTGCGGAATACGACCGGCTGATGCGCGACGAAACCGTGGCCGGCTTTAAGCCAAGAGAAGCGGCCCTTCTCGGAGAAGCGGAGGAGTTCTGCAACGTGCTTTCCGACGTGTATGCCTCCGCAGGCATCGTGTTCAAAAAATGCGGCGACGAGGCCGATGATCACATTGCTATCGAGCTGGAGTTCATGGCCGTGCAGCACGAGCGGATGCTGTTCAACAGTTTTTCCGCCAAGAGCGCTATGGAACTGCTGGACATCCAGGAGCAATTTTTGCGGGAGCATCTGCTGCTCTGGATTCCGGAATTCTGCGAAAGACTGGAGGCGGCGACGAACAGTCCGCTGTACCTGGGATTGTCCCGGATGCTGAAGGAGTTTCTGCCCTACGACCTTCATATGCTGCAGTCCTGGAGAGCTTCGCTGGAGAGCGCCCCTGCTGTGATACAGCACCGCCCCTCAGTCGTGGTTGTTTAAGAACAAGATGCCCGGAAATCCGGGCGTTTTTTTATTTTCCCCCGAGTTGTAGTAGTGAGGTCATTTCGTGAATAGGCTCTTTCGGTTCCCTTCCAGCTTGTCTGATGTCAGGTGAATGATTAATTCCTCGATGGCCGATAGGCTGGCCGCAGCACACAGGATACTCATCAGCACCGCTGAATGAATATAGGGGAGTGGGAAGGGGAACAGAAACAGCAGCATGCCGGTGATTTTATTCCCGTAGGTGTGGAGGATGGAAAAGGTGTTATATTTTTTCAGCGCAACGGCCATCGATGCCATTCGGACCAGTCCAATGCACATCACCCAAACGATGATTTCGGCCGGAGGATCGACGACGGGATACAGAATAATGAATAGTACGCCTGTCATGGTGAGGTCGGCCAGGGAATCAAGCTTTTCGCCGAGTCTGCTCGTTGTCCCTGTCTTTCGGGCAATCCATCCGTCTACCATATCGCTCAGACCGCAAACCGCATATATGACGTAAAAGGCTGCGCTCAGCGGCTTAACTGCAAGCAAAATCAAAACCAAAATCATTCGGCTGCACGATATCCCATTTGGAATCATTTTCATCACGTCACCTCGCTCAATTTATGACAGGCCATCCTTCATTTCAGAGCCGTTAACACCTAGCTGTTGTAGGAACAAGTTTCTCAGATTCATCCGATGTTTAAAAATGATATTTCTCTCAAGGCTTTGACCGCGATCATCCTTACGGATTTTGCTGTTTTGGGCGGCCCGGAGCTATACGGGAATCCCTGGGAGAAGGTGTATAATAGACTCATGTAACAGGGAGGAGGATGGACATGGGGCTATTCGTCGGGCTGGATATCGGCACTACAAGCGCAAAGGTGCTTCTGTACGAAAGACATGGCAAAATCCGCGGGCAGGGCAAGGCGACCTACACGCTTCTTGTTCCCGAGCCGGGAAGGGCGGAGCAGCGGCCGGAGGAGATTATGGATGCCGTTGCTCTGGCGTTCCGCCGGGCAATGGCAAGCGGCGGGGTCAGGCCGGAGGACATCGAGGCTGTGGGGGTCAGCGCGGCCATGCACAGTCTGATGGCGGTGGACAAGGATGGCACGCCGCTGACGCCGCTGCTCACCTGGGCGGATAACCGCAGCGTCACCCAGCTGGCCGAATTGAAGCGCAGCGGAGCGACCGCAGAATTGTATGCGCTGACAGGCACCCCGGCCCATCCCATGTCGCCGCTCGGCAAGCTGCTGTGGTGGAAGGAGAACATGCCGGAGCTGTTCGAAACGGCGGCAAGATTCATCTCCATCAAAGAGTACCTCTTATACCGGTGTTTTGGCGTGTACGCGCTGGATGTGTCGACGGCGGCGGCCACCGGGCTGCTCGATATCTCCGGGCGGGGCTGGTCTGATCAAGCGCTGGAGCTGGCCGAAATCGGAAAAGAGCGCCTCGGCGAGCTTGTGCCGGTCACCGAGGTACTGCGGGGAATGAAGCCCGATATGGCGGAGGCCTTCGGCTTGTCGCCCGGCACCAAGTGGGTAGTCGGAGCAAGCGACGGCGCACTCGCGAACATCGGCTCCGGCGCGGCCAGTCCCGGAAGCACCGCCGTTACGATCGATGGGGGCGGCGCGGTCCGGCGGTTCGTGACCCGGCCGATGACAGACCCGGAGGGGCGGATGTTCTGCTACCCGTTCAGCGAAGACCGCTGGCTGATCGGCGGCCCGACCAGCAGCGGCGGTATCGCCCTGCGCTGGTTCAATGAGCAGTTCATGGGCGGCGCCCTGCCCGGCCCTTCGCTAAGGGATGCCGTCCGGGCGCACCCGGAGAGACGGCAGCGGCGGGGAAGACATCATGCCGCTATCGAACCGGGGCAGCCCGGCTATCTCTCGCTCGACGAGTTGATTGACCTGGCGATGACGGTGCCGCCCGGCGCAGGCGGCGTGCTGTTCCTTCCTTACCTGAGCGGAGAACGCGCTCCCTATTGGAACCCGGATGCCCGCGGCGTATTTGCCGGCGCGGGCCTGCACCACGGACGGCAGCATTTCGTCCGGGCCGTGCTGGAAGGGGTGCTGTTCGCGGTGAACGATGTGACGGAGACGCTCAGCGGGCTGGCCGGTCCGCCGGAGCGGATGCTCGCTTCGGGCGGGTTCGCCTCGTCCGCGGTCTGGACGGGGCTGCTCTCCGATATTACGGGCCTGCGGATCGACGTCCCTGGCAGCTATGAAGCCTCCGCTTTCGGCGCGGCGCTTCTGGCGATGTTAGCGACGGGAGCACTGGATTCGCTGGATGAAGCCGACGACCGCGTCGGCATCCTGCGGAGCCACGCTCCAAGCGATGCGAACCGCGCCGTCTATGAGAAGCTGTACCCGCTGTTCAAGGACGTCTACCGGCGTCTGGAGCCGGTGTTTCCGGAACTTATGTCCATGCAGGGCAAGGTTTAGCGTTTGAAATAAAGAAGCCATCCAACACTGGGTCAGTGTCGGGTGGCTTCTTGCTCTTTTCCGGAATGGCGAGCTAGCCGGGCGCTTTCTTCAATCCTACGGCGAATTACAGGTTACAGTTTTGTCGTAATCTCCCTTTTGCAGAGGATAGTTGTAGGAAGAAAGTCATCTTTCATGTAAAATGTAGAATGGTATTCCATAGCTGTTATGATTAATTGTAGAGGTAAGGTGCCGATGAGAAGAGGAATACAGTCAACGATCATCATAGGAGCTTTGCTCGCCTTTTACTATTTTGGCTTCGGCATTTTCGGAAGCACCGGCGGGACGATTATCAGTATTTTTTCCACGCTGACGGTCGTATCGATCGGACTCGCCATCTTTATGGAGAACCGCAACCCGTCGTCGACGATGGCGTGGATTCTTCTGCTTGCGCTCATTCCGGTCGTAGGGCTCGTGTTCTATTTTCTGTTCGGGCAAAATGTCTTCAAACGCCGCAAATACGACAAAAAAGCCCAGCACGACCTGATGGCCTATGAGCGGATTGAGAACGACGCCCTGCGCCTGCATCAGGATTGGTCGATGTTCAATTCCACTCAGCGCAAGCTGCTGGGCCTGTCCCAGCGTCTGGCGCGTTCACCAATCTCCTTCTCTTCGGAGACGCGGGTGCTGACCAATGGCGAGGAGACGTTCGGAACGCTCCTGATGGAGCTGCGCCAGGCGAAGCACCATATCCATATGGAGTATTATATTTTTCGCGCTGATGAAATCGGGACAAGAATTCAGCAGATCCTGATTGAAAAAGCCCGCGCCGGCGTCAAGGTCCGCTTCATGTATGACGCCGTGGGCAGCATGCAGCTGTCTCAGAGCTTCCTGAAGGCGATGAGCGACGCGGGGGTGAAGGTTGCGGCGTACGGCAGGTCCAAGAGCTTTTTCTCCAGCAGGGTCAACTACCGGAATCACCGCAAAATCGTGGTCATCGACGGCGATGTCGGCTTTATGGGTGGGCTTAATGTTGGAGATGAGTATTTGAGCCGCAGCAAAACGTACGGCTTCTGGCGCGACACGCATATGCTGGTGCGGGGTGAGGCGGTGCGGACGATGCAGATTATTTTTCTGCTGGACTGGATGCATACGACCGGCGAGCGGATTCTGGAGCAAGACTATTTATCGCCGCAGCTTCGCTATACGGGGGATGGCGGCGCGGTCCAGATTATCGCAAGCGGCCCGGATAACGAGAGGCGGACCCTCAAAAATATTTTCTTCTCGATGATCACCTCGGCCAAGAAGTCGGTGTGGATTGCGACGCCGTATTTTATCCCTGACGAGGACATATACACGGCGCTGGAGGTGGCCGCTCTATCGGGATTGGATGTACGCCTGCTATTCCCGGCCAAGCCTGACAAGTGGCTGCCGTTTCTCGCATCCCATTCCTATTTCCCGGCTTTGCTGGAAGCTGGCGTCAAAATTTTCGAGTATGAAAAAGGGTTTATTCATTCCAAGCTGCTTATCATAGACGGCGAAATCGCCACCATCGGTACCGCCAATATGGACATGCGCAGCTTCCATCTGAACTTCGAGGTCAATGCGCTGCTGCTGCAGACCGATAGCGTCAAGCGCATAGTTGCCGATTTTGAACGGGATTTGCTGTCCACCTCGCAGATTATCCACGAGAAATTTATGGAAAAGCGTCTGCTGGAGCGTCTGCTGGAGTCGGCGGCCAGGCTGCTGTCGCCGCTGCTGTAAAGCGCGGCATATCATTCTTCCGTTGACAAGCAGCGCCGTGACCGCAAAATAGCTCAGTACGTCGTCAAGCCCAATACGTTCTGAATGCGCATGATAGCGTATTTCAGCCAGGTGAGTTTACCCTGGTAGCTTGCCGGGTGACTGTACTCGGCTCCTTGATTGTTCCACAGCCGATTGAAATAGGAGTCAAGCTGGCGGTAAATCGGCTGATCGCGGTCAAAAGCGGCCCAAAGATCATTCTCAAGATTATAATCGGCCAGATTGCGGGGCGTAAAATTGGCGGAGCCCGCCATTGCGATTGATTTGCCGCCTGGTTTATCCACAAAGAGCAGTTTGGTATGGTATTGCTCTTTGCTCGTGTTATACCAGCGGATGGAGATTTTGCCTCCCGACCGGCGGTTCAGCTCCAGAGCAACGGGGCGGTTCGGAATGCCAATTTTGCTGCGGCCAAAAGCGTTCTCGTTCGGGTCCAGCAGAAGCCGCACGGTTGCGCCGCGTTTCGAGGCTTTTACCAGTTCGTCTATGATGGCGTCGTCGGCGAGATAGAACATGCCCATCCATACAGTGTCGCCCTCAACCGCCCCGCGGATAGCCTGGAGCGCATATTTGTATATTTTCCCCTCCGTTAGATACCGGATGTCCACCGGACCATCGCCGTCAGCCGGAGACTGCGGAAAGGAGGGCGGCGCCTTCAGCAGCGGACCCGCTCCCGATAAATCGGCCGCGGCCTGCTCCGTCCGCACAATATCCGCGATGACAGCTCCCTGCACCTCAAACGCGATATTGGAATTATAGGCGCTTGCGTCGTGTACATTGGCGGAAGTGATCAGCGCGGTCTGCTCGCTGACGATGACTTTTCGATGATTGGCCTTGACGTTCAGCAGCTTGAGATAGGACCTTACGGTAATGTCGGGTCCGCCGCTCGCCATCAGATTGGGAACCCAGCCCTCACCGGATTGCCCGAACCACTGGATGAATGTGCGCCACACGGCGGAGTAGGCGGGGGTCGAATCCCGTAAAGGATCGACATTGGTAACGATGACATTAATGCCCGCCTGCTTCATCTGTTCGAGCAGGGCATTGGGGGCGGAGCCGTAATTCGTATTCACTTCGTCCGTAATGAACGCGATGTCCATGCTGGGGTATTTCGTTTTGTGGGCAATCAGCTTATCGGCGAGGGTACGGCTTACCGGAGGAAACTGCTGTCCTTTATGCGTATAATTGTTGAACAGGAACATATCGACAATCAGGAACTGTCTGGATTCGTCGACGATTTGCAGCATTCTCGGTAAAATGCCGCTCTCCTGCCTGCCTTTCGCACTGCCATCGGGATAAGTCAGATCATACAATAAGGTTAAATTCTTCACACGGTACACAGGGCTTTCGAATGGCAGGCCGGGAGGCAGCGGCTTGTGCGTATGATAGATTATAACGCCGATCAGCCATAGAAGAAGAACGGTAATAGCGGCCAATGGCCATTTAAGAGGGCGTCTTAAGAAATGTCCGGAACGGTTCCGTTTGGGAGCGCGATGCGGCAAGGCTGCGGGCGGACTATTGTTTATCGGATGCATATTGGAGCGGCGGCTTGGGTTCATCGAAGGTTCCTCCTGAAAAAAGGTGCTCAGTGTCTGTCCGTTTCGTCCTGCTATTTATTATTACCGCCAGGAGGAAACCGGTGAAGCAGCAGGACCGGCATTTGGAACTGCCGCTTCTGCCGCCAGCCACCCGATCATCCTCTAAAAATTGTCTGATCCGGGTGAAGTTGCGGATGATGCAGTCATTTCACATATATGGTTGTGCTATACTATGACAGCAGGAACAAAAAATTGATGAAAGGCCAAGAGCCGATTAATATGAACAATGAACATATACCGGAAGGAACTACCGGAGGGCGCAAGATTGAGCATGTGCGCCTTTGCCTGACCGAAGACGTTGCGGGGCAGGGCATAACCACCGGCTTCGAGCATTACCGGTTCCGGCATAAGGCGCTGCCGGAGCTGAATTTTGACGATATTACGCTAAGCACCTCATTTCTCGGCCGGAGTCTGCGCACGCCGCTGCTGATCAGCTCGATGACCGGCGGCAGCGCCGCGACCGGCGGAATCAATGCGCGGCTGGCCGAGGCCGCCCAGGAACGCGGCTGGTCGCTGGGCGTCGGCTCTGTCCGGGCGGCGGTGGAGCGGCCGGAGCTTGCCGCTACGTTCCGGGTGCGGGACCGGGCGCCGGATGTTCCGGTCATCGCGAACCTCGGAGCGGTGCAGCTCTCTTACGGCTTCGGCGTGGACGACTGCCGCCGGGCAGTGGAAATCGCCGGGGCCGACTGGCTGGTGCTGCATTTAAACGGCCTCCAGGAGGTGTTCCAGCCGGAGGGCAATACCGGCTTCGGCTCGCTCCTGCCGAAGGTTGAACGTTTATGCCGCAGCCTGGACGTCCCGGTCGGCATCAAGGAGGTCGGCTGGGGCATCGACGGCGAGACGGCGGTCAGGCTTTACAGCGCTGGCGCCGCCTTCATTGACGTGGCGGGGGCCGGAGGAACGTCCTGGAGCCAGGTCGAGAAATTCCGCAGCGCCGATCCGGTGAAGCGCCGCGCAGCCGAAGCGTTCGCGGACTGGGGCATTCCGACCGCCGACTGCATAGCCGACGTGCGTGCCGCGTCGCCGGAGGGCGCGCTGATCGGCAGCGGAGGCCTCCGCAGCGGCGTCGATGCCGCCAAGGCGCTGGCGCTCGGCGCGGACCTGGCCGGGTTCGGCCGGAATTTGCTCGGCCCGGCGGTAGAATCGACGGAGGCGCTGGAAGCTGCGCTTGCGCAGACCGAGCTTGAGCTGCGGACGGCGATGTTCGGCATCGGCGTTTCCTCCGTGGCGGAACTGCGCGGAACGCCGCGGCTCGTGCGCATTTAAATACCGAAATAAGGAAGGTCTAATCATAATGATCAAACTGGTTCAAATGGACGAAGCGACGTTTCAATTTTTCATGAGTCAATCGACCAGCGACTATGCCGAGGAGAAGGTGAAATCGGGAGCCTGGGAACCGGATAACGCGATGAAGCAGTCCAAGGAGGCGATGACGCGCTTTTTGCCCCGCGGGCTGCATACCGAAGGCGCTTATCTGTACTCTGTGGTGGAAGAAGAGGGCGATACTCATGTCGGGTATATTTGGTTCAACGTGACCGAGGGCCGGATCGGCCGGGAGGCTTTTATCTATGACATCTATATTTATGAGCCTTTCCAGGGCAAGGGCTATGGCAAGCAGGCTATGCAGGCGCTCGACGAAGAGGCCCGGAAGATGAATGTCCGCAAAATCGGGCTGCATGTGTTCGGCCAGAACCAGCGCGCATTCGAGCTGTACAAAAAAATGGGCTACGGCGTAACCGACATTACGATGTCCAAAGAGCTTTAAATACATGATTCGCCGCACTCGGCGCTGCTGTTTATCAACTGGAAGTCTGCCCGAGGCGGTTGCCGCCCAAAGGATGGATGCGATAGGATCTCCAAGTGGAGGTCCTTTTTTATTAGGCCATGATGCCGCTTTCACCCAAAGAGGGGTTATCCCGATAAAGTAATACAGCTATAGGCTATGAGATTTTTCCTTTTTTAGGAAAATATTAGAAATTATAATAAGTGGATACGATGTCCAAGCAGGATATGGCAAGCGAAGGGAAGGTCTTGGAATGATTGGGATGCAACGAAAAAAGTCAATCCTCACAGCGGCTCTAACGTTTCTGTTGTCGGCTGGACTGCTGGCGGGCTGCAGCGGAGGAAATCCTTCATCGGCGAAAGCGAATGTCGTATCCGCATCTCCCTCTCCGGTTCCGTCAGATGCGAAAGCGGAAACTGCGACAGCAAATCCGGAGCCACGAGCAAGTAACGAGAAGTCCGCAACATTAACTGAGATTCAGAAGTTCCAGGAATTCGATTATATGTATAACGTTCTTAAGGACAACTATCCTTTTTTCGGTGTAAACGAGCGGCTGCATGGGGTGGATTGGCTGGCCAACAAGGAGAAGTACCGCCGTCTAATCACGGACACGGCGACCGACGAGGAGTTTGCCGAAGAGTTGATGTATATTCTGCTTCAGCTGCATAACGGACATACACAAATGGTGAGGCTGCAGGATTATTTTTATATGAAGGGTATTTATGAAACGGCTCCATACTTTCGTCCTTGGCTGGAACAGATGCAGAAGCCGGCCGTACTTAAACGCTACGGGCAGGAGAATTCCGGTCAGCAGACCCATGTGGGGGGCGCGGCTGCGGAAGCGGACAGCACAAATACGCTTGGCGAAATCTCGCGAGTTAATATCCGGTCACAAATTCTGGAAGAAGGCCGAACAGCCTACCTTGGCCTGCCCAGCTTCGGCATGGAATATATCGAGCTTGATGAACCCGCTATCGGCGAATTTTTACAGAAGGTGAAGAATTATAAAACGCTGATCATCGATATCAGAGGCAACGGAGGAGGCTCCGACGCTTATTGGATGGAATTCGTCCCGATGTTGATTTCCAAGCCTATTTCCAGTAATAGCCACCTCCTGTATAGGGGAGGCGATTATGCTGTGCCATTTCTGGAATCAAGAGGCATGTCGGATGTTCACCCAATTTCCTTATTGAAGGAACAGCATTTGCCTAATTTGCCCGCCGAAGCATTGTCCGATTTTAAAAATTATCAAGTAGACACTCTAAAGTTATCTCCGAATAGTTCTGTGGGATTCAAAGGGAAGGTCTATCTGCTGGTGGATCAGGCTGTTTATTCATCGGCGGAAAAGTTTGCTGCGTTTGCCAAAAGCACAGGCTTTGCCACCTTGGTAGGGGAACGTACCGGCGGTGATGGACTGGGGATGGACCCTCTTGTCGTCGCGCTGCCCAATAGCGGCTATGTGTTCCGGTTCTCCCTTCAGATGGGCTTGAATTCGGACGGCTCCTGTAATGATGAGGTGAAGACCTTGCCGGATTACGCTGTCGATCCCGTCAAAACGAAATATTTAATGGACGATCCGGCCATAAAAAAAGTACTGGAACTTGCCGGATCATAGCTTTTGAAGCTGATCCGGTTTTTTTTGGAGGTATGCCATCTAAAGTTCAAATGCAGCATATTTCCGCTCCAAACCCCGCTTTCATCGCTCGGTATAGCGCTTGTACAAGGGAGCAGCGGGAGGTATTTTAAGAGTTCTTAAATACGGTGTCCTCTCAACGAGGACGTTTTTAGGGCGGTGTCTTTTAAAAGGAGGACATGGGCAATAGACTGACACTTCCGCAGCGAGATTCAATATATTGATGGTAGTAAGCTAATTTACTCAATATATAGGCGAAATTCTGCATCAAGGCCGTTGCGCCGCGTATATGCCGATTTTGTAGGAGTGTCCACGCTTTGAAAGACATTTTACTGATAAGTCTGCGTGGTAAAGACATAAGCTGTGATGAATAAGAAACGTTCGGCGCTGCTGCCAGAAGAAAAACATGCTTCAGGGTGAAGGATCTTCGGCGATTGGATGCGGCTAGTCCGTTATTTTGATGCGAGGGTTCGTTTCACCGGGTTTAAGGTCGTGATCTCAGTGTGAAGGCTGTAGTTGGACATCAGCGGAGTATAGCGCATCGCAGCATGAATTACGAATGGTTTGTTGTTCGGGTGCGAACGGCTCCTTGTACCGGGCGGCTGCTCTTTTTCCCGTCTCCCTCTTAAGTCTCCGGTATTGCTGGGGCGTTTGTTCTAATATATAATAGTTTAGATCACTGGGTTTATGAGATTTGGGTCTGATTGGTTTATGAACTTACTTGAATCAGAGGGTGAGGAAATAAAGGATGAGTTCATATGCTACGCTCATATAAAACCGAGATTAATCCAACACCTGAACAAATTCAAGTCATCAAGAAAACCATCGGTGTCAGTCGTTTCGTATATAATTTTTACCTTGCTCACAACAAAGAAAAGTACAAAAACGGAGAAAAGTTTGTTTCTGGTATGGAGTTTTCAAAGTGGTTAAACAGTGTATTCGTACCTGGCCATTTAGAATATTCTTGGATCAAACAAGTGTATGCTAAATCCGTAAAGCAATCTATTATGAATGCTGAAAAAGCATACAAAAATTTCTTCAAAAGATTAAGCGAGTTTCCACGATTCAAGAAAAAGAATAATCAAGATGTAAAAATGTATTTTGTGAAAAATGATAAGAAGATGATTATCCGTTGTGAAAGACATCGTATCAAAATTCCTACTCTTGGATGGGTTTGTATTAAAGAAAAAGGGTACTTGCCAATCAAATCGCTTATTAAAAGTGGTACGATCTCAGAAAAAGCAGGAAGATTCTACGTTTCTGTTTTAATCGAAGAAGAAACCTCGTTCGTTTCAACAGATTTGAATGATGGGATCGGGATTGACCTTGGGATTAAAGATTTTGCAGTCGTGAGCGGCATTGACAAGCCTTTTAAAAACATTAATAAAACTGCAAGAGTAAAGAAAATTGAAAAGTCTTTAAAAAGACAGCAACGCAAACTTTCGAGGAAATACGAAAGTTTTAAAAAACAAAATAAAACCAAAGGAGGTACTGCTACTAGGCAAAATATCCAAAAACAAGTCTTGAAGGTACAGAAACTTCATCAGATCATTTCAAATATCCGTGAAAACTACATTAATCAAGTGGTCAATTCTATTATAAAGCAAAAACCACGCTTTATTACGATTGAAGACTTGAATATTAGAGGAATGATGAAGAATCGGCATTTATCTAGAGCGATAGCAGGACAAAACTTTTACAGATTCCGAGTAAAGCTTGCTGCAAGATGTATTAGATACGGAATCGAATTAAGAGTTGTAGATCATTTTTATCCATCCAGCAAACGATGTTCCTGCTGTGGCGTCATAAAAAAGGACTTGAAATTGTCCGATCGGATGTACACTTGCGAATGCGGACATAAAATGGATAGAGATAAAAATGCGGCTATTAATTTGAAAAATGCTGAAACGTACAGAGTTGCCTAATCAAGCAATCTTACGAGTGTACCGATGGCTAGTCGGGAATTTACGCCTTTGGAGTGTTAAACTACTGCAGTAGCAGGTTTTCGCGAGGCAGAACACGATGAAGAAGGAATATTCTTGATATGGATATAATTGTCCATATTTTAAGTAGCAGTTGTCATATAAATGGCTTTGAAAGCGGGTATCGTAGGTCTGCCCAACGTGGGCAAATCGACGCTGTTTAATGCAATTACGCAGGCGGGCGCGGAGTCCGCGAACTATCCTTTCTGTACGATCGACCCGAACGTTGGGGTCGTGGAAGTGCCGGATGAGCGTCTCGATAAACTGACGGAGCTGGTTGTTCCGAACAAAACGGTGCCGACCGCATTTGAGTTCGTCGACATTGCCGGACTGGTGCGCGGAGCGAGCAAGGGCGAGGGGCTGGGCAACAAGTTCCTGGCGCATATCCGGGAGGTGGACGCCATCGTTCATGTTGTGCGCTGCTTCGAGGACGAGAACATCACCCACGTTGACGGCAAGGTGAATCCGGTCAGCGATATCCAGACGATTAACCTGGAGCTGATTCTGGCCGACGTGGAGAGCGTGGAGAAGCGGATCGACCGTTCCCGCAAGAACATGAAGGGCGGTAACAAGCAGTACGCCCAGGAAGTGGAAGTGCTGGAGCGCGTCAAAGAAGCGCTGTACAACGATATGCCTGCCCGCAGCGTGGATCTGACCGATGAAGAGCAGTTGATCGTGCGTGATCTTCATCTGCTGACGCTGAAGCCAGTGCTGTACGCGGCCAATGTCGGCGAGGACGAGGTATCCACGGCGGAGGAGAATCCGTACGTGAAGCAGGTGCGCGAGTTCGCCGCTGCCGAGAATGCGGAAGTGGTGCCGATCAGCGCGAAGGTGGAAGCGGAAATCGCCGAGCTGGAAGGCGAAGATAAAGCGATGTTCCTTGAAGAGCTCGGTCTTCAGGAGTCCGGTCTGAACCGTCTGATCAAAGCCGCCTACAAGCTGCTTGGTCTGTACACGTACTTTACGGCCGGAGTGCAGGAAGTCCGCGCATGGACGATCCGCAAGGGAACCAAGGCTCCAGGAGCGGCCGGGGTGATTCACTCCGACTTCGAGCGCGGCTTTATCCGCGCGGAAGTGGTTGCTTATGACGATCTGGTCTCCGCCGGTTCCATGAACGGAGCCAAAGAGCGCGGCCAGCTGCGTCTGGAAGGCAAGGAATATGTGGTGCAGGACGGAGACGTTATGCATTTCCGGTTTAACGTATAAAGCTTGCCTGATTATACAGTTTGCCTTTGGCGGGCGGGAAACCTTCGCAGTAGAGCGGGGCTGTCTGCCAGCGGTACCGAATGAAGGCCATTTCGCGGCGGTGTTTCATCTGCGCGGGATGGTCTTTTTTCTTGCATATGACTTTTTGTCGAAATTCGGGTGGCCAGATGACATCATGTAGCCAAACCGGCAGATTCGTGATATAATATAAAGTCGTGTATACCCTTTTGGATATAAGGTATAGACGTTTTTTTTACCATGATACGTTAAATTGCGATAAATCTTAAATTTGTTAACCTTAATTAGGAGAGGTGAATTCCCTTGTTGGACCGATTGCAATCTCTGGCGGACCGCTATGAGAAACTCAGTGAACTGCTTTGCGATCCGGATGTTGCAAGCGACAGTAAGAAACTGAGGGACTATTCCAAAGAACAATCCGATCTGCAGCCCGCCTATGAGGCTTATACCGAATATAGAAATGTCATGGAAGAGCTCGACGCCGCCAAAGCGATGCTTGGCGAGAAGCTTGACGACGAAATGCGCGATATGGTGAAGATGGAAATCGAGGAATTGTCGAAGCGCCAGATTGAACTGGAGGAGAAAATCCGCATCCTGCTGCTGCCGAAGGACCCGAACGACGACAAGAACGTTATTGTCGAAATCCGGGGAGCGGCCGGCGGGGATGAGGCGGCTTTGTTCGCTTCCGACCTGTACCGGATGTACACCCGTTTTGCCGATACCCAGGGCTGGCGCGTGGAACTGATGGACGCCAATACAAACGATCTGGGCGGCTTTAAAGAGGTTATCTTTATGATTAACGGCCGGGGCGCATACAGCAAAATGAAGTACGAAAGCGGCGCGCACCGCGTGCAGCGCATCCCGGCAACGGAATCCGGCGGACGGATTCATACTTCCACCTCCACTGTGGCGGTAATGCCTGAAGCTGAAGAAATCGACATCGAAATTCTTGACAAGGATATCCGCGTGGATACGTTCTGTTCCAGCGGCGCGGGCGGTCAGTCGGTCAACACGACCAAATCCGCCGTGCGCGTAACGCATATTCCTACAGGAATCGTGGCGACCTGTCAGGACGGCAAGTCGCAGAACTCCAACAAGGAGAAGGCTCTTCAAGTGCTGCGCGCCCGCATTTCCGACATGATGCGCCAGGAAGAAGAAGCCAAGTACGCCGGTGAACGGAAGAGCAAGGTCGGTACGGGAGACCGCAGTGAACGTATCCGGACCTATAACTTCCCGCAGAGCCGGGTGACGGATCACCGGATCGGCCTGACACTGCACCGCCTGGATTCTGTGATGAACGGTGAGATTGAAGACATTATTTCGGCGCTCTCCATTGCGGAACAGGCCGAGCTGATGGAAAAAGGAGAATAATGCTTTGAAACGGAGCGACTATGTTATGCCGCAGGTGCAAAGCATCCGGGAAGCCTTTGCGGAGGCTTCTTCTTTTTTGAGCGGCCTTGGCGTCAGCGAGCCGCAGCGCAGCGCCCAGCTTCTGCTGGAGCATACGCTGGGCCTGTCCGGGGCGGCTTACTATATGGCCTTGGCCGATCCCTTTCCGCCCGAGAAGCGGGAGCGGTGGGAGTACGCCGTAACGAAAAGAGCAAGCGGTGAACCGGTGCAGTATATTACCGGGGAGCAGGAGTTCTACGGCCGCGTCTTCGAGGTGACGCCGGATGTGCTGATCCCCCGGCCGGAGACGGAGCTGCTCGTGGAAGCTGTGCTGCGGTATGCGGCCGAGCTGTGGCCGCAGGGCGTAGCTGGCGGGCGGGCAGCGGGCGCGAGCGATGCAGGTGAGCCGGGCGAACGTGCCGAGGGCGTGGGCGATGAAGGTGAGCTAGGCGGAGCGAAGGGCGATGCGAGTGAGCGGGCTGCGGGCGGCGGATACGCTGCGGCGCGCCCGGGGCGGCGCCTGACCGTGATCGACATCGGCGCGGGCAGCGGCGCGATCTCCGTCACGCTGGCGGCCGAAGCGCCGGCGTGGCGGGTGCTCGCCGGCGACATCTCGCCAGCGGCCCTGGCCGTGGCTGGCCGCAACGCGGAGCGTCTCGGCGCGGCGGTGGAGCTGCGGCTCGGCGACCTGCTCGAGCCGTTCAAGGGCCTGGAGACGGATATTCTCGTCTCCAACCCGCCCTATATTCCCGGCGGAGATATCGCCGGGCTGCAGCGCGAAGTGCGCGACCATGAGCCGCGCACGGCGCTTGACGGCGGCGAGGACGGGCTGGACCCGTATCGCCGCATGATGGAGCAGCTGCCGCTGCTCCCGGCTCCACCGCGCCTCGTCGGCTTCGAGCTTGGCCTCGGGCAGGCGGAGCAAGTGGCCGCCATGCTGAAGGCGGCCGGGCATTGGAGCGAGATCGTGACTGTGCCCGATCTCGCGGGGATTCCGCGCCATGTGATCGGCATTGCGCGATAACTGCGCGAACGCAGCGAAAGTGGTATTTTTCACCCCATTCCCTTACAATAAAGTCAGCGGCCTGTAAATTGTCCGAAGTCAGGACAAAGCCAGCATAACCACAGGGAGGCAGAGCATTGCTCCAGAAGTTTAAAAAAATCGACGGTGTCATCGTCGTGGTTCTTGTGTTGTTGATGGTGATCAGTCTGTTCTCCATATACAGTGTGACGCATGGCCGGCAAGGCCTGGACGGTTTTCACATTAGAATGCTGAAATACTATATCCTCGGTTTCGTAGCGTTTTTCGGGCTGTTATTCCTGGATTACCGCCTTCTGATCAAGCATGCCATGTATATTTATATCTTTGGTATTGGCGTTCTAGTACTGGTCAGCTTTATCGGAACCGAAGAGAACGGGGCCCAGGGATGGATTAAATTCGGCGGCTTCAGCCTTCAACCAGCTGAGCTGTTTAAGCTGATTCTGGTTCTGTTTCTGGCGTTCGTGCTTATTCGCAAGAACAAGAACAAGCTTCTGTTCTGGCGGGACGTCGTTCCGCTTGGGATGCTGACGATGCTGCCCTTCCTGATCGTTCTGATGCAAAACGATCTCGGGAACGCGCTCTCTTATCTGGTCATTCTGGGCGGGTTGCTCTGGATCGGAAATGTTAAATTTTCCCATGCTCTGATCGGACTAGTCGCGATCGGTGGGGTAGCCGGAGGCGGGATTTTCTCTTATATCCATTATCATGACCAGGTGACGCATTTTCTGTCGGACACACTCGACCGACCTCACTTGGTGGAGCGGTTCGATCCGTGGCTGGTTCCCGATGAAGCAACGGCGAAGGCCAGCTATCATACGAAAAACGCCAAGCTCGCGATCGCTTCCGGCGGAATGAGCGGTGAAGGCTACATGGAAGGAAGCTCGGTGCAGACGGAACGGGTTCCTTACACCTATTCGGATTCGATTTTCGTGGAGATTGCGGAAGAGTTCGGCTTTGTAGGCTCGGCTGTGCTGCTGCTGCTATACTTTATTCTGATTCACCGGATGATTCTGATTGCGCTCGAATGCAGGGACAGGGGCGGACCGTTCATCATCGTCGGCATTGTGGCCATGATGCTGTACCAGATTTTTGAGAATATCGGCGCTTTTATCGGACTTATGCCGCTGACCGGAATTACCCTGCCTTTCATCAGCTATGGCGGAACCTCCCTGCTGATCAATATGGCGAGCATCGGGCTTGTGATGAGCGTGAAGCTGTACGGGCAGGAAGAAGAAGAGGATTTGCCAAAAGCGTCTTATGCGGCTCCGGCCAAACAGGGATGACCCGGGCACTTTTGAAAAGAATATAATCGAACAAAATAAAAAACCGCTAGAACGCTTAAATGAAGGCGACTAGCGGTTTTTTGTGCTTATGACCGGCATTATCCGGTCAGTTAAAGCTCATGGCAACCTTGCCTCTACCGCCCCCGGCGGTTACGGCCGCGAGAGCTCCGTTAACGAGTGTAAGCTGGGGAGGCACATGGCCGATATCCGCCTCGTAAACGACCGGGATACCCAGCTCATTGGCAAACTGCTCCAGAGAGTCGGCGAGGCCGAAGTCCTGCACGGGCGAGTATCCCGCCGGTCTGCCGTACAACAGCCCGCGGCAGTTCTCAAACCAGCCGCATGTCTTCATCTGCCACAGCTGCCGGTGAATATCGCCCGCGTTCCGCTGCGAGCTTTCCAGGAACCAGACCGTGCCCTCCTCGCCGCAGTAATCGCGGATGAAGGCAGGCACCGGAGCGTAGGGCGTGCCGATCAGCGTGGTCAGCGTCTCAAGGCAGCCGCCGATGAGCCTGCCGCCAAAAGAGACAGCGGGATCATCTCCGCCTCCCCCGCCCGGGGCGATGGACCGCCAGCGGGTTGGAGTGTCCAGGGTAAAGCCCGGCTTGGTCATGTCCCAAGCGGACTGATGCATGGCCGACGAGGTCTGGACAACTGACCCGCCTTCCCTTGTGCTTACTACGTCCAGCCATCGTGCGGTCACGTTATCCATCGGACGGGCCCGCAGATCGATGAAATTCGTGCCGTGCGCGGTAGCGCAGCCGGTCATCAGGGTGTAGGCGAACAGAAAGGTGCTGGTGTCCGAGTAGCCGATCATCCATTTTGGCGGCGCCGTCCGCAGCTTCTCCCAGTCGATGAGAGGCAGGATCTCCATCAGAAATTCCCCTCCCCATGGAGGCATGACGGCACCCGCCTTATCATCTAGCAGCAGGGCCTGGAGTTCAGTCGCCCGGTCAGCCGCCGGGGCGAGGGCCAATTTGGCTTCGGAGCGAAGCACAGCGCCTTCCTGTATGATAAATCCGAGCTCCCGCACATGATCGGCGGCCTTCTCGAACAAGCTGGTATACTCCGGACGGATTCCGCTGGAAGGGGCGGTAACGGCAATGATTCCGCCGGGAAGCAGAGGGGCGGGATAGCGGATGGCTTGATTCAAAGGACTTCCTCCTTTTGTATGGTCGATACTCTATGAACGGTGTACATGCGGGCGGCAAAAATAAATAGATTCATAGGTTTGGGCGTTTTGCTTTCCGGGGATACTGACAGACATGAAGCTTAGTGGAGAGGGGTATCCCGAATGAACGTCAAAAAAGGATTTTCCGGAGATTCGCTGCGCCAGACTTTTACGTATACTGCCATTTTAATTTGTATTTTTATGCTTGTCATGATGGCCTGGGAAGGGCAAAAAACCGATGCCGCCGTAAGCGAAGGGCTTATTCCGCAGGAATCGATCCGGCTGCGGATTCTCGCCAACTCGGACGGCGCGGGGGATCAGCTGGTCAAACGGCAGATCCGCGACAAAATTGTGGAGCAGATGAACGGGTGGGTCGCGGAGCTTGAGGACCCGCAAAGCCTCGATCAGGCGCGGGCCGTGATACGCGAGCATTTGCCGGAGCTGGAACAACTGGTGGGCGGGGAACTGCGCAATCGCGGCATTGAGTATGGCTCTAAGGTGGAGCTGGGGGTTGTTCCGTTTCCAACCAAGCTGTACGGGGGAACGGTGTATCCTGCCGGAGAATATGAAGCACTTCGCGTAACACTGGGAGAAGGAAAGGGTCAGAACTGGTGGTGCGTACTGTTCCCGCCGCTCTGCTTCATCGACGCGGGTTCGGGCGATGCGGCGGCCAAACCGGCAGGGGAGGCCAAGGCCGTGAAGGTGTCGGCGGACGGGAATGCCGGCTCTGGAAAAGTGAAGCAGGGCCAAGCGGCGCCGGCGGGCGATCGGCAGCCGGATTCTGCGGTCCAGGCGGGGGCCGCCGGAGAGCAGCCGAAGGTGCGGTTCTTTGTATGGGACCTGCTGATCAAAATCGGACACTGGCTTAGCAGCTTGTGGGCATAAATTCTATTGTTTTGCCGCCGTATATGTTACTATTTTCTTATAGATAAGCGGCCCCACGCGGTGGGGCCGTTCAATTTTTCAGGTCTCCTTGTTGCCGGATCAGGCTCGCAGAGCCGAAAGTTCGGTTTGAGGGACTATTACTTAAAGACGGGTGCTGCCCTGCTTTAACAGGGCGGCGCAGCCGTTTCTTCTTGAACAAACGGAGGCTTGGGGAACATGGAAACGAAGTATTGGAAGCTGAGCAGTGCGGAGAGGGAAGCCGGACGGGAACGGAACCCGGCGGACGAGGCGGCGATTGCGGAAGCGGCAGAGCTCTTGAAGGCGGGGGGGACGGTCGCTTTTCCGACCGAGACGGTGTACGGGCTCGGAGCTGACGCGCGGAACACGGAGGCGGTTGAGGCAATTTTCAAGGCCAAGGGGCGGCCATCGGACAATCCGCTGATTGTTCACATTGCCGATCGCACGGCGCTCGGAGAGCTTGTGACAGAGGTGCCTCCGGTGGCAGCGGCCCTGATGGATGCCTACTGGCCCGGTCCGCTGACCGTGGTGCTGCCGCTCCGGGCAGGCGTGTTGTCCACGCGCGTCACCGCGGGGCTGGACACGGTCGGCGTGCGCATGCCGGACCACCCCGTGGCGCTGGCTCTGCTGGCCGCGGCCGAATGCCCGGTCGCCGCTCCAAGCGCCAACCGCTCCGGACGGCCGAGTCCGACGCTGGCCGGCCATGTGCTCGACGATCTGGCCGGCAAGATCGGCGGCGTGCTGGACGGCGGCGCCGCTGGCGTCGGTCTGGAGTCGACCGTCGTGCAGGTGCAGCCGGACGGCTCCGTCGCCGTGCTCCGGCCCGGCGGCATCACGGCCGCGCAGCTGGCGGCCGTCGCGGGGGAAGCCGCCGTCACCGGCGTTTCGGCGGCGCCCGATTTCACGCCTCCGCTGGAAGCGGCGGAGGCCTTGGACCGCCCCGCCGCCCCGGACGCGGCGGCGGGGGGCGGAAGCCCGGCTCCGCGCGCGCCGGGCATGAAGTACGCGCACTACGCGCCGCGGGGCTGGCTCGGCGTCGTGCGCGGGTCTTCGCCGGCGAGCGCGGCGAAGACGGCTGCGGGCCTGCTGGCAGCGGCCCGCGGGCGCGGCGAGAAGACGGGGATGCTCCTCTTCGAGGAGCATCTGTCCCTGTATCCCGCCGGCGCCGCCGACTGCGTCGTCTCCCTCGGCCCGCTGGCCTCGCCGGAGACGGCCGCCCGCTCCCTTTATGCCGCGCTGCGGCGCTTCGATGAAGCGGGGGCGACTTATATCCTGGCCGAAGCCTGCCCGGAGACGGGCCTCGGGTCCGCGATTATGAACCGGCTGATGAAGGCCGCCGCCGGCCGCGTGATTGACGCCGAATAGCCCTCCCTTTTCCAATTTATAGAATGTTTGTCCTCTTGTCCGCATATCGTGGTTGTACAAGAGATTCGGACATGGAGGTATGGGAATGGGCATGGGGGAAGTGCAGGCCGGTTGGGGCCAGATCGTAACCATTGCAATCATGGCGATCGCTCTGGGCATGGATGCCTTTTCGCTTGGCGTAGGAATCGGAATGAGAGGCATCCGTCTTCTTCATGTGCTGCAAATGGGCTTGCTCGTTGCTTTTTTTCATGTGCTGATGCCCCTTCTGGGGCTGGTTGCCGGAAACTATGTCGGACACCTGCTTGGGCGGGTAGCGGGAATTGCCGCCGGGGGCCTGCTTGTCGCGCTGGGATGTCATATGGTGCTGGGTTCATTCCGCGCCGGTGAGAGCAATGAAATGCGAGGGATGGACCATCGTACGCTGTGGGGAATGCTGCTCATTTCGCTCAGCGTCAGCATCGACTCCTTCTCGGTCGGCCTGTCGCTTGGGGTATTTGTGAGCCATGTGCTGCTGACGGTGCTGGCCTTCGGGGCCTGCGGCGGAATTATGTCGGTCACCGGCCTGCTGCTCGGGCGGCGTGTGAGCCGCGGGCTCGGAGAATATGGGGAAGCGCTCGGCGGGGCGATTCTGCTTGGGTTTGGCTTGCTGTTCATCTTCTGATACAATAGCGGCAAAAGAGTAAATCCCATGGAGGTGATCAGCATGCTTCATATTTTATTCGTCTGCACCGGCAATACCTGCCGCAGTCCAATGGCTGAAGGCCTCATGCGTAAACTGTCGGCGGAGCGGGGTGTCAATCTGGAGGTGCGGTCCGCCGGGGTTTCCGCGATCTCCGGAACGCCGATGTCAAGGCATGCGGCGGCCATATTACGGGATGAAGGCGTTAACGACTCAATTACATCCTCCCAGCTTTCGGGCGAGCTGCTGAATTGGGCCGATCTGGTGCTGACCCTCACCCAGAGTCATAAGCGGCATGTGCTGCACTATTTTCCCAAGGCGGTATCCAAGACGTTTACCCTGAAGGAATACGTGCAGGATGAGGACGCGGTCCGCAGGGATCTGGAGGAGCTTGACAGCTTGTATGCCGGAACGGAATTGGCCGCTTCGCTGGGACAGGAACCGAAAGCAGCCGATCTGCAGCGGATTATCGAGATCCGCCAGCGGATACCAAGCGCGGACATTATGGACCCGTTCGGCGGAAGCCGCGAGGACTATGAATATGCGGCGGCGGAAATCCGTTCATCACTGCACAAGCTGCTGGATAAGCTTGAAACCTTGCATCGGCTGTAAAAATATTAGCAAGCTGCGGTTGATTTTCCGGGCAGCATGATTTAAGATATAGACAAATAATCGGTTCCGGTGTAACTGGCGACAAGTGTGGACCAACCACGATGGAGCATCGGAATAAACGGCCGGTCGCCTGGGCGAAAGAGCAATTCCGCAGCTGTCTGCGGACTGCTCTTTTTTGTTTAAAATCTATGAATGAGCAGGCAGCGGGCATGTTATCCTGACCGTATCAGACAACTTGGTTCTCTGAGGAGGTAAAACGGTGAAAAATTACGGAAAGCGGGCGGAGGATAAAATCTTTGCCGCCCCTGACCCGTCCGGCGGCGGAAGCGGCCTTGCGGTGGACCTGTCTATCGCCGAACAGACGCTGCTCGTGCTGAAAGAGCTGGCGGAAGCCGGCGGGATCGGGCCGGGCAAGATACTGGTTGTCGGCGTCAGCACGAGCGAGGTGGCCGGTACGCGCATCGGCACCGGCGGCGCGCTGGAAGTGGCTGAGCAGCTGTTGTCCGGGGTGAACCGGGCTGCGGAGCGATTCGGGTTTTCCCCGGTATTTCAGTGCTGTGAGCATTTGAACCGGGCCATTGTAATGGAACGGAAGCTGCTGGAGCAGCTCGGCTTGACCGAAGTGTCGGCGGTGCCGATTCCGGGGGCCGGCGGTTCAATGGGCGCCGCGGCCTACCGGGCAATGACTGATCCCGTACTGGCCGAAACGGTACAGGCTCATGCAGGCATCGATATCGGCGAGACGCTGATCGGCATGCATCTGCGCCGCGTCGCCGTGCCATTCCGGCCTTCGCTGCGCTATATCGGACAAGCCCGCGTGAATGCGGCCTACACCCGTCCGCCGCTGATCGGCGGCGAGCGCGCCGTGTACCGGAAGCAGGAAGAAAGCGGCTCGAAGCTGTGTGATTAGGGAAGGATAAATCCCATCTCATAAACTTAATTTCAGGGAGGAAACAAGAACAATGGAACAATTGCGCAAGAGTGATCCGGAAGTACTGAAAGCGATGGGACTAGAGCTGAAGCGTCAGAAGGCCAATATCGAGCTGATCGCTTCGGAGAATATCGTGAGCGAGGCTGTCATCGAGGCAATGGGCTCCGTATTGACGAATAAATATGCTGAGGGTTATCCGGGCAAGCGCTACTATGGCGGCTGTGAAGATGTGGACATCGTCGAGAATCTGGCCCGCGACCGTGCCAAGCAGCTGTTCGGCGCCGACCATGCCAATGTGCAGCCGCACTCCGGCGCGCAGGCGAACATGGCCGTATACCTTGCCGCGCTTAATCCGGGAGATACGGTGCTTGGGATGAACCTGGCCCATGGCGGACACCTGACGCACGGCAGCCCGGTTAACGCTTCCGGCTTACTCTATAATTTTGTCGCTTACGGCGTTCAGGAAGACACCTTCCTTATCGACTACGACGAAGTGCGCAAAGCCGCATTCAAGCATCGTCCGAAGCTGATCGTCGCTGGCGCAAGCGCCTATCCGCGCACGATCGATTTCGAAGCGCTGGCTTCGATTGCAAACGACGTCGGAGCGCTGTTTATGGTCGACATGGCGCATATCGCCGGCCTGGTAGCCGCCGGACTGCATCCTAGCCCTGTTCCGCATGCTCATTTCGTGACCACAACCACCCATAAGACGCTGCGCGGGCCGCGCGGCGGCATGATTCTCTGCAAACAGCCGTGGGCTGCGGCGATTGACAAGGCCGTATTCCCGGGATCGCAAGGCGGTCCGCTGATGCACGTCATCGCGGCCAAAGCCGTTTCCTTCGGCGAAGCTCTTCAGCCGTCCTTCAAGACCTATGCGGAGAACGTGGTGAAGAACGCGAAGGTGCTTGCGGAAACTCTGATCGGCGAAGGCGTCAATATCGTCTCCGGCGGAACCGACAACCATCTGATGCTGGTCGATACGCGCAATTTGAACATTACCGGTAAGGATGCGGAGAAAGTGCTCGATTCCATCGGCATCACCGTTAACAAAAATGCCATTCCGTTCGATCCGACCAGCCCGTTCATTACGAGCGGCATCCGGATCGGCACGCCTGCGGTTACTTCGCGCGGCATGGACGAGCAGGCGATGACCGAGATCGGCCAGCTTATCGCCGCCGTTCTCAAGAATCCGAAGGACGAAGCGACACTGAAAGACGCCGCCAGCCGGGTTGCCGCGCTGACCGAGCGCTTCCCGATCTACCCTGAACTGCAATACTAATCGCTGCTAAACGGGGCAAGGCCTATCGCCCCTAGCGTTTCATTTAAAGCCTCTGCATGTCCGTCTGACCGGCTGCGGAGGCTTTTTTTAAAGAGCGGTTTGTTCGTTGGGCGGGATGATACTTCCATAATTATGTCTGTAAACGGATGCAGCACCAAAAAGGACGGCGCATCCATGTCTTCTTAACAGAACGTTCACAGGAATGCGCTGTTAAAGGAATGAAAATTGCAGAAAAGTGCGCAGAAAGTTCATGTAACTTTCAAGAAAAATCATGAAAAAAGTGTGAAAAGTAGGACGAACCGCGAATCCGGCTTCTCCATCCCGGCCTGCCGCCCTCCCTAGGTGAAATGCGCTTCCAGTGATGATATAATATACAGGATTTAGCCGCGAAAGGGGCAGCCCCGCCTCGGCTTGCATAAGACTTACAACTACCGGAGGGACAAGTGAATGGGAAAATTGGTGATTTGCGATCATCCATTGATTCAGCACAAACTGACTTTTATACGCGATGTGCGGACTAATACGAAGGAATTTAGAGAACATGTGGACGAAGTCGCTACTCTGATGGCCTATGAAATTACGCGGGACATCCCTTTGGAAACGATTACAGTGCAGACTCCGGTCGCCGAAACGCAG
The DNA here is from genome assembly GCF_011043685.1 of Paenibacillus apii. Taxonomy (NCBI): domain Bacteria; kingdom Bacillati; phylum Bacillota; class Bacilli; order Caryophanales; family Paenibacillaceae; genus Paenibacillus; species Paenibacillus apii. Next base: position 371,073 of record NZ_JAAKGU010000002.1, read on the forward strand.
GGCAAGGTCATTTCCGGAAGAATGTTGGGACTTATCCCGATCCTGCGGGCCGGTCTGGGGATGCTGGAAGGCGTCCTGAAGCTGCTCCCTGCGGCGAAGGTGGGCCATGTCGGCCTGTTCCGCGACCCGGAGACGCTTCAGCCCGTCGAATATTATATCAAGCTGCCTACCGATGTGCAGCAGCGTGAGCTGATCGTCATCGATCCGATGCTGGCCACCGGAGGTTCCGCGATCGCAGCTATTACTTCGCTCAAGAACCGCGGGTGCACCCAGATCAAAATGATGAATCTGATCGCCGCTCCCGAAGGCGTTGCTGCTGTCCAGGAAGCCCATCCGGATGTTGACATTTATGTTGCCGCGCTTGACGACCATTTGAACGATCATGGCTACATCGTGCCGGGCCTTGGCGACGCCGGCGACCGGCTGTACGGAACGAAGTGAATACCCGAAGCGGAAGAAGAAAGGAAATGGATCATGTCCAAGATTAAAGTAATGACGATTTTCGGCGTCCGTCCCGAGGCGATCAAGATGGCTCCGCTGGTGCTTGAGCTTCAAAAGCATCCCGAGCATATCGAATCGCTCGTTTGTGTGACGGCCCAGCACCGTCAGTTGCTCGATCAGGTGCTTGAAGTATTTAACATTGTCCCCGACTACGATTTGGATGTCATGAAGGACCGGCAGACGCTGAACGAAATTACGATCCGGGTTCTTCAAGGGCTGGAGCCTGTACTGCGGGAGGCGAAGCCTGATCTTGTACTGGTGCACGGCGACACGCTGACCACGTTTTTGGCAAGCTATGCATCCTTTTTACAGCAAATTCAGGTTGGGCATGTGGAAGCGGGCCTGCGCACATGGAACAAGCTGTCCCCTTATCCGGAGGAGATGAACCGTCAGCTGACCGGTGTGCTCGCCGATCTGCACTTCGCTCCGACCGACTGGTCGGCAGGGAATTTGAGACATGAAAACAAAAAAGAATCAAGTGTTTATATCACAGGCAATACGGTAACCGATGTGTTTCAATATACCGTACAGCCGGGCTACCGGCATCCGGTACTGGACTGGGCTTCAGGAAAAAGACTTATTTTGATGACGGCGCACCGCAGGGAATCCCAAGGCGAACCGCACCGTCATATTTTCCGTGCCGTCAAAAGAATTGCTGATGAATTCGAAGATGTCGCCATCTGCTATCCCGTGCATCCGAGTCCCGCGGTTAAGGAACCGGCGTACGAGATTTTGGGCGATCATCCCCGAATTAAGCTGATCGATCCGCTGGATGTCGTGGACTTGCATAATTTTTATCCGCATACCCACTTGATTTTGACTGATTCCGGCGGCTTGCAGGAAGAAGCTCCGTCTTTTGGAGTTCCTGTTCTCGTGCTGCGCGACACTACGGAGCGCCCGGAAGGCATCGAGGCGGGAACGCTCGAATTGGTGGGTACGGACGAGGAGAAGGTGTATCAACGGACACATGCTTTGTTGACTGATCAGGATCTCTATCAGTCCATGAGCCGGGCCGCCAACCCGTATGGAGACGGTAAAGCATCCGGACGAATTGTCAGTGCGATTTTGCACCATTTTGGTATAAATGAAGAGCGTCCGGAGCAGTTTCACAGAATGTTCACAAATAATTCGGAGACCTCCAACGTCAAACCGTGAAAGAGTTTTAAATAGCATACAGTAAAACTGTACGGTTTATATGGTTTTGTAATGTTTTGCTGTGATTATTTTCATACTTTCATTGATTTTTAGCGCTGCTGCGTTAGTTTGACAAACTCTTGTAACATTCAGTAAAATGAATTGGAATTCCAAGGGTGGGGTACTATGAAACAGCCTGAACAACCGAATAATGACAACCTTTGGTTGAGAAAATCCTTCCAGACCATGAGTCTGGTCAGCGCAATCGGCATTGATCTTGCCGGATGCACCATTGGGGGTTATTATCTTGGCAAATGGATTGGCGACAAGTGGGGAAATACCGGATTATGGGTCGGACTTTGCGTTCTTTTTGGCATGCTTTCGGGGGCTGCCAGCATTGTGGCGCTCATAAGGAAAGCGACGAGGAATAGCGATGAACGATGAATCCAGAATCAACAGGCTAATGTTCTTGACCATTATGGGGATTGTCGCGGCTTGTTTGATTATCGCGGAGCTGATGCCTCATCGGCGCACTGTGTTTCACGGAGTCGTTCTCGGTGCCATTGTAAGCTGTATAAATGTGTTTTATATGGCTCATAAAGTCAAAGGAATCGGTAAATCCGTAACCGGCGAGAGCAAAAAGCGCGCTTCGCTGGGTTTTGGGGTGAGAAGTTGCATCTCAATCCTCGCTATCGTGCTGGCGCTAGAATTTCCTCATTACTTCAATGAGATCGCGGTGCTCGCCAGTCTAATGACCGGATATTTTGTACTCCCTATTGTAGGCTTTTTTTTACTGATGTCTGAAAACCGCAAAGACTCTGATAGAAAGGGGTGAGAAACATGCATTTATCACCGATCATTGAAGTGGCTGGACTGAATGTTGACCTGTCCATCGTGCTTATGCTTGTCGTTACCTGCACCATCGTCTTTATCATTGCCCGATTGGCGACGCGGAATCTTTCTGTTGAGAACCCTGGCAAGATGCAGAACTTTCTGGAATGGCTGGTTGAATTTGTTCAAGGTATGATGGCAAGCACAATGGATCTGAAGAAAGGCAAGCCCTTCCTCACTTTGGGGCTTACGCTGATCCTGTTTATTTTTGTAGCCAACATGCTCGGACTTCCGTTCGGTATTGTTACCGGCTATCATGACGCGAGCAAGGCGACATTCTTTGGACAACCGCTGGTGAATGTGGTCGAGGCAATCGACAAGCTTCATGCGTCAAATCCCGGCGTAGAAGCCGAGGTCGAGGTGGCTTGGTGGAAATCGCCGACTGCAGATGCTTCCGTATCCATGGGATTGGCTGGAATGATCTTCCTGATCGTTCATTTTCTCGGAATGACGCGCAACACCAAGGGGTACTTCAAACATTATCTTCAACCTTTCCCGGTTTTCCTGCCGATTAACCTGATTGAACAGTTCTCCAAATTGCTGACGCATGGCATGCGTCTTTTCGGCAATATCTTTGCAGGGGAAGTGCTTATCGCACAGTTAATCAAGCTGGGATCCACCGGCGCTATCGGATTTGTGGCCTCCGTTCCGCTTCTGATGGTATGGCAAGGCTTCAGTGTTTTCGTCGGCTCCATTCAATCTTTCGTCTTCGTCATGCTGACCTTCCTGTACATATCACAGGCCATTGAAACACATGAAGAGCATTAGTTACTTTCTGGCATGCCCTGGCATGCCGGTAAATTAATATATTGAAATTACACACAACTTTAAGGAGGATTTTTCAAATGGGAGCTATGGCATTTATCGCGGCAGCTATCGCGGTAGGTTTGGGCGCGCTTGGCGCCGGTATCGGTAACGGTCTGATTGTAAGTAAGACGGTAGAAGGTATCGCCCGTCAGCCTGAAGCTAGAGGAACGCTTCAAACAACTATGTACATCGGTGTCGCTCTGGTCGAAGCCTTGCCGATTATCGGTGTCGTTCTTGCCTTTATTTTCTATGCGGCTGCAGGAGTCTAATAATTAGATTGATCAAATAACATTTGGCGGGGAAGGCCACGGCCCTCCGCGCTTTCTTTTTGGCCTTAAAGCTTGTCCGGCAAGGGCTAATGAAGTTATCGGAAAGGAGTGACCATTAGTGCATTTTTCAATCACATCGCTCGTCCTAGCGCTGATTGCATTTCTGATTTTGTATTTCCTGCTTAACAAATATGCTTTCGGTCCCTTGTTCTCCGTGATGGAGAAGCGGCGAGAACTTGTGCAGCAGCAGATTAACGAAGCCTCGCAGACGCGGGAGCAGGCGGTCGCCTACGTGGAGGAGCAGAAACAGGCTCTTCAGGAAGCCCGCAAAGAAGCTTATGAAATTATCGAGCAGTCCAGACAGACAAGCACGAAGCAGACCGAACAGCTGCTTGAGCAAGCCAAAGCGGAAGCCACCCGTATCAAGGAAGAGGCCGTCCGTGATATTCAGAATGAAAAAAACAAGGCTGTCGAAGCTCTGCGCAGCGAGCTTGGCGCAGCTTCCGTAAAAATCGCATCCAAGCTGCTGGAGAAGGAAGTCAGCTCGGATGCCGCGCAGGAGGAGCTCGTTGATCAGTACCTCAAAGAGGTTGGGGGCAGATCATGAGTCAGGATACGGTAGTTGCCAAAAGATACGCGAAGGCATTGTTCGAGGTGGCTTTTGAAGAGAAGAAGACGCTGGAAGTGGAAGAAGAGCTGAAAGCTCTGGTTTCCGCGATGGCTTCGGATTCAGATCTTCAAAGATTCATCAGCACCCCGAAGATTTCGGGGGAAGACAAGCTTGCGGTGCTCAAAAACACGCTGAATGGCAAGCTCTCGACGCTTGTAATCAACACGCTTGAACTTCTCGTGGAGCGCGGCAGAATGAGCATTCTTTCCGACCTTCTGGACAGTTACATCAAGATCGAAGGCGAGAGCCTTGGATTGGCCGACGCTACCGTGTACTCCACTTACAAATTGGACGAACGGGAAATGAAGGCTGTCGCCGAAGAGTTCGGAACCTTATCCGGCCGGAAAATCCGGGCTACCAATGTAGTCGATAAAAGCTTGCTTGGCGGACTTAAAGTGGTCATCGGTGATACGCTATACGACGGCAGTCTGGCCGGTAAGCTGGATCGTCTGGAAAAATCCTTTAACGATAAGCATAGAAGATAGGGGTGAGCTACCTTGAGCATCAGACCTGAAGAAATCAGCACTTTGATTAAAAGTCAAATCGAACAATATAAATCCGATATTGAAGTAGCCGAAGTCGGAACCGTCATTCAAGTCGGCGACGGGATCGCCCGCGTATACGGTCTGGAAAATGCGATGGCAGGCGAACTGCTCGAATTCTCCAACGGCGTCGTGGGTATGGCGCTCAATCTGGAGGAAAGCAACGTCGGTGTCGTTATTCTCGGTGAATATACGGAAATCCGCGAAGGCGATCAAGTAAAACGCACGGGCCGCATCATGCAGGTTCCCGTCGGCGAAGCGCTGCTCGGCCGTGTCGTTAACCCGCTTGGCCAGCCTCTGGACGGCAAGGGTCCAATCGAAACGACGGAATTCCGTCCGGTTGAGAACAACGCACCGGGCGTTATCGAGCGTAAATCGGTACACGAACCGATGCAGACAGGTCTCAAGGCGATTGACTCCATGGTACCGATCGGCCGCGGACAGCGCGAGCTGATTATCGGCGACCGTCAGACCGGTAAAACGGCTATCGCCATCGACGCGATCATTAACCAAAAGGGCAACGGAATGAAGTGTATCTACGTTGCCATCGGACAGAAACAATCCACGGTTGCGCAGGTCGTTGAAACGCTTCGCCGCCACGGTGCGCTGGAGTACACGATCGTCGTTACCGCTTCGGCTTCCGAGCCGTCCCCGCTGCTCTACATCGCTCCGTACGCGGGCTGCGCAATGGGCGAATACTTCATGTACAAGGGTGAGCACGTTCTGGTCATCTATGACGACCTGTCGAAACAGGCGGCCGCTTACCGTGAGCTGTCCCTGCTGCTCCGCCGTCCTCCGGGCCGCGAAGCATTCCCTGGTGACGTATTCTATCTGCATTCCCGTCTGCTGGAACGCGCCGCGAAGCTCAGCGATGAACTTGGCGGCGGTTCGCTGACCGCTCTGCCATTCATCGAGACTCAAGCTTCCGACGTATCGGCATACATCCCGACGAACGTTATTTCGATCACCGACGGCCAGATCTTCCTGGAGTCCGACCTGTTCTACTCCGGACAGCGTCCGGCGATCAACGTCGGTATCTCCGTATCCCGCGTAGGCGGATCGGCGCAGATCAAAGCGATGAAGAAGGTTGCCGGCTCGCTCCGTCTGGATCTTGCCCAATACCGTGAGCTGCAGGCGTTCGCCCAGTTCGGCTCCGACCTGGACAAATCGACGCAGGCCCGTCTGAACCGCGGCGCGCGGATGATGGAAATCCTGAAACAGGGTGTAGGCCAGCCGCTTTCCGTCGAGCATCAGGTAATCAGCTTGTACACAGCGGTCAAAGGATATCTGGATGATATCCCGGTTAAGGATGTCAGACGCTTTGAAAAAGAATTCCTTTCCTATATAGACAGCAACGCGTCTGAAGTTGCCGCATCCATTACGGAAACGAAGGATCTGACGGCTGATAATGAAACGGCGCTGAAGGCTGCTATCGAGAAGTTCAAAAAAGGTTTTGCCGCCAGCTAAGAACTGGACTGGCGCAATCGATAAGGTAACGGGAGTATTGAAGCAAGCTTTGGTCTAGGCCAAAGCTTGCAGATATGCTTACGAAGACAGCTTTGGCTTCGCCAAAGCACAGAGAATGCTTACGAAGATAGCTTTGGCTTCGCCAAAGCTTTAAGGTGGTGAAATCATGGCAAGAAGCATGCGTGATATTAAACGTCAAATCAAAAGCGTTCAGAACACCAGACAAATCACCAAAGCGATGGAAATGGTCGCCGCCTCCAAGCTGAGAAAGGCGCAGGAGAAAGCGGAAGCGGCCCGTCCTTATTCGCAGAAGCTGAAAGAAGTCGTGTCGAATATCGCTGCCGGTACCACAGGAATCCAGCACCCCATGCTGGTAAGCCGTCCCGTCAAGAGAACAGGATATATCATCATCACTTCGGACCGCGGCCTGGCCGGGGGGTACAATGCCAATATTTTACGGAAAGTGACAACCCTTATCCAGGAACGTCATAAGTCCAAGGATGAATACGGCTTGTTTGTCATCGGCCGCAAAGGCCGCGATTTCCTGCGCCGGCGCAATTATCCGATCGTCGAGGAAGTGACCGAGCTTTCCGACACCCCTTCCTTCTCCGACATTAAGTCGATCGCCTATGCCGCGGTAGGACAATTCGAAGAAGGCGTGTTCGATGAGATCTATATCTGCTATAACGTGTTCGTCAATCCGATCAGCCAAATTCCGACGGTGGAGCGTCTTCTTCCGATGGATGGAGTCGGCAAGAAGGAAGAAACTCAAGGTCATGAGCTTAAAGCGGGCTATGAATACGAACCGTCACCGGAAGGCGTGCTTGAAGTTCTGCTGCCCAAGTATGCGGAGACCTTGATTTATAGCGCCATCCTCGACGGCAAAGCCAGCGAGCTCGGCGCCAAGATGACGGCAATGGGCAGTGCGACCAAGAATGCCTCGAAAATGATCGGTAACCTGACGCTTACGTACAACCGTGCCCGTCAGGCGGCTATTACTCAGGAAATTACCGAGATCGTAGCGGGTGCAAACGCCCAAAGCTAATATATGAGAACAGGTAAGCTTCCTGGCTTGAATGGATTTGCCGGGCGCTTAAACAGGTCTTCTATTTCGAAGAGTAAGGAACGATGCCTTGGAACAAGGCGCGGACGTTTCTTCTTGGGTAACAGTTTTCAAGGAGGGAAACATAGATGAACGTAGGACGCGTAGTTAGCATTATGGGTCCGGTTGTCGATATTGAATTTGAACGCGGCCAACTGCCCGAGATCTTCAATGCCATCAAGATCGCAGCCAGCCCGGAGCAAGGACGTCAGAACGAGCTGACACTGGAAGTATCCAATCATCTGGGCGACAATCTGGTACGCTGTATTGCCATGTCCTCCACGGACGGACTGGTTCGCGGTCTGGAAGCTGCCGATCAGGGAGCCCCGATTTCGGTTCCCGTCGGTGATGTTACACTCGGCCGGGTATTCAACGTGCTGGGAAATACGATCGATAACGGCGAGGAAATCGGCGAATCCCAGAAGAACCCGATTCACCGTCTGGCTCCGACATTCGACGAGCTGTCGACACAGGCGGAAATTCTGGAGACCGGAATCAAGGTTATCGACCTGCTTGCACCTTACGCCAAAGGCGGTAAAATCGGCCTGTTCGGCGGCGCGGGCGTAGGCAAAACGGTAACGATTCAGGAATTGATCAACAACATCGCGCAGGAGCACGGCGGTATCTCGGTATTTGCGGGCGTAGGTGAGCGTACCCGTGAAGGTAATGACCTTTACCACGAAATGACCGACTCCGGCGTTATCAAGAAGACAGCGATGGTGTTCGGACAAATGAACGAACCGCCGGGCGCGCGTCTTCGCGTTGCGCTGACGGGTCTGACGATGGCGGAATATTTCCGCGATGTGGAAGGACGCGACACGCTGCTGTTTATCGATAACATTTTCCGCTTCACGCAAGCGGGCTCCGAGGTATCCGCATTGCTGGGCCGCATGCCTTCAGCAGTAGGTTACCAGCCGACGCTGGCAACAGAAATGGGCCAATTGCAGGAACGGATCACTTCCACCAAAAAAGGCTCCGTTACTTCCATCCAGGCGATCTACGTTCCGGCGGACGATTACACCGACCCCGCTCCGGCAACGGCGTTTGCCCACTTGGACGCAACGACGAACCTGGAGCGTAAAATCTCCGAGAAAGGGATCTTCCCGGCGGTGGACCCGCTGGCATCCAGTTCCCGGATTCTGGCTCCTGATGTTGTCGGCGAAGAGCATTATAATGTGGCTCAGGGCGTTAAGCAATTGCTGCAGCGCTATACCGAGCTTCAGGATATTATCGCCATCCTCGGTATGGATGAGCTGAGCGAGGAAGATAAGCTGATCGTGGCCCGTGCCCGTAAGGTAGAGCGCTTCTTGTCGCAGCCTTTCCATGTGGCGGAGCAGTTTACCGGTTTCAAAGGTGCATATGTACCGATCAAGGAAACTGTCCGCAGCTTCAAGGAGATTCTGGAAGGCAAGCATGACGATCTTCCGGAAGCGGCGTTCCTATACGTAGGCACAATTGAGGAAGCTGTAGAAAAGGCGAAGACGTTGTAACCTGAAGCTTTGAGGAGGAATTCGAAGTGAACACCTTTTTGTTGGAAATTGTCACGCCGGATCACCTCGTATTTGCCAAGCAGGTTAACAGCTTGACCGTACGTGGGATAGAAGGCGATCTGGGCATTTTGCCGGGACATGTTCCGCTTGTAACTCCGCTTCAGGTTGCACCGATGACCATCAAATCGGACGCCGGTGTGACAACGGTCGCCGTTCACGGCGGCTTTATTGAAGTGCATAAGGATAAAGTGACCGTGCTGGCGGAAAGCGCCGAGCTGCCGAGCGATATCGATCTTGAACGTGCCGAGGCGGCCAAGGAACGGGCGCAGCGGCGCTTGCAGTCCCGCGGCAAGCAGGACGACATCGATCACCGCCGCGCTGAGCTCGCACTGCAGCGTGCGGTTACACGGATTAAAGTGTCCGCTGGAAAAGGACAAAAATAAATGAAAATGCAGTCTGGCCATATGCCGGGCTGCTTTTTTTTATGCTCTGAAATTTTGAGTCTTATAGAGTTTTTTGATGAACAGAATGTAATTTTTAGGCTGGAAAATCTATAACAAAAGATGTTATTTTGTAACTTCTGAAAGGACATTGGGTCTGATAGCGTTTACCTGGAGGATTTGAGTTAAAAAAATGTAAAAGTACTGGATTCTTTTGCATTACGCAAGTATGATATAAGAGTCGATTTCCGAGCAAGTCTAGGTTTGGGGGGTTAGGATGGGGAACATCATGATAAACGAATTAACCGGCTCTCTGGGAATCAGCGGGCTGATGTCAATGATTGTATCGCTGCTGTGTGTGGCATTATCCTGGTGGGCCCTGCAGAACCTAAAGCTTGATTTGATCATAAGATATCCCAAGAGCCCGCAAGGGCGGCTGCTTCATTTGCTGCTGGCTATTGTATTGGGACATTTTGTGGCGGGCTTCCTGCTGGATTACCTGGGCTACAGTGTTCAAATACGTCATATGTTTTAATTGCGGACGGTCCGGTTATTAATGTCATAGCCGGTTTCGCCAAAAAACGCCGCATAATTACATTTTTTTTGTAAAAACTTAAATCTAAGAAGTGTCCCACGCAAGACCGGGGCCAAGCAGCGGAAATCGAAGCCTTATTAAATTGATTTTTAACTAAATTGATTACTCAAACAAGCAAGGATATGGAGAATGACACGAATGTCAGAGAAAATAATGGACGCGGAGGGAACCGAAAGATGAGTAAATTTATCGTCCGCGGTGGCAAAAGATTGACCGGAAGCGTGAAAGTAAGCGGCGCTAAAAATTCCGTACTACCGATCATAGCCGCCTCTCTATTGGCTGAAGAAGGAGAAAGCGTCATTGTCGACGCGCCTCCGCTAGATGATGTAATTACGATCAGCAAGGTACTGGAATCTCTGGGGGCGGGAGTTACATATCAAAACGATATCATCCAGGTGGATGCCCGAAACCTATCCACTTCTGAAGCGCCCTATGAGTGGGTACGCAAAATGCGGGCTTCTTTTTTGGTGATGGGACCTCTTTTGTCCCGATTGGGCCGTGCGCGCATTTCTCTTCCTGGCGGCTGCGCGATCGGTACGCGTCCAATTGACCAGCACCTGAAAGGGTTTGAAGCCCTTGGAGCCGAGATCAGCCTCGGTCAGGGCTATATCGAAGCGAAAAGCACCGGCCGTCTGCGCGGAGCCAAGATTTATCTCGACGTGGCCAGTGTCGGCGCAACCGAGAATATTATGATGGCCGCCGCTTTGGCGGAAGGCGTGACAACGATCGAGAATGCGGCGAAGGAACCGGAGATTGTCGATTTGGCCAACTACCTGAACAGCATGGGCGCCGTCGTTCGCGGCGCAGGCACCGGCATGATTCGGATTGAAGGCGTAGAGCGCCTGCACGGCGTAAGACATCATGTTATTCCCGACCGGGTCGAAGCGGGAACTTATATGGTGGCTGCGGCGATTACCGGCGGCGACGTGTACGTGGAAGGCGCGATTGCCGATCATCTCGGTCCGGTTATCGCCAAGATGGAAGAAATGGGCGTGACCATTATTCCGGGCGACAACGGCGTACGCGTCATTAGCGACAAGCCGCTGAAGGCTGTCGACGTGAAGACTTTGCCTTATCCGGGCTTTCCGACGGATATGCAGTCGCAGATGATGGCGCTGCTGCTTCGTTCGGAAGGAACGAGCGTCATTACGGAGACGGTCTTTGAGAACCGTTTCATGCACGTGGACGAATTCCAGCTGATGAATGCGGAAATCAAGATCGAAGGGCGCTCCGCCATCATTACCGGAGATGCCCGTCTGGTCGGGGCGAAGGTCTGCGCAACGGACCTTCGTGCGGGAGCGGCGCTTATTCTGGCCGGTCTGGTCGCAGAGGGAACGACGGAAGTGAGCGGCACGCATCATATTGACCGCGGCTATGTGCATCTGGCGGAGAAGCTGTCCGGCCTGGGCGCGGACATTTGGCGCGTCTCACTGGACGAAAGTCCGGCCGAAGCCGCCGCAGAAGAAAAGCTCAAACCCGAAACGTCCAAGGGCGCTGCCGAGGAAGCAAAGCCCCTGTTCAAGGTTCAGGTTCAACCGAGCTGGGTTTAAATCTCCAAACCGTTTCATAACCGGGAGGTCTGCCATAACTATATGGCGGGCCTCTTTTTTTTGAGAAAAGCTACGGGGTCATTATTGAAGCCAGTTAAGGCCGGAGGGCGGTCCTTGCTGGCTCCAACTCTTTCTTCTCTCGAATCCTGTCGTTCTATCAATTGTCTGAGACTCATATGATGTAGTACGAGGTTATTCAGGAAGGGAGAAGAAAGAGATGAAAGATTTCCGCCTCTGGCGCCGCAAGCCGGCGCGGTGGAGACCCGCCCGCCGGAGCCGCAGGCTTCCGGCCAGGGGCTGGTCCAGGCGGCTGTTACCCGCCGCCTGGCTGGCCGCGCCGCTGCTTGCGGCGCTGCTGCTGCCGCTGGCGGTCGTGCAGCTGCGGCACGACCCGCCCGCGCCGCCTCCCACGCCGCAGCCCTCCGGCGCGCCCGCGGCGCGGGAACCGGCTGCGGCGGAAGCCCCGCAGCCGAAGGTGTCCGTGTATTTGTCGCGTACCCGACAAATCGAGACCCTGCCGCTGGAGGACTACGTCACCGGCGTGATCGCGGCCGAGATGCCGGCCGGCTTTGAGCTCGAAGCGCTCAAAGCGCAGTCCATCGCGGCCCGCACCTTTATCGTCCGCCGCCTGCGGGCGGACGACCGAAGCGGGGTTCCCGCTGCCGGAGCGGATGTGACCGACACCGTAAGCCATCAGGCTTACGTCTCGTCCGCCGTGCTGCAGCGGGACTGGGCGAAGGCCGGCCGAGGGGCCGACCTGGCCAAGCTCCGCCGCGCGGTTCGCGAGACGCGCGGCATCGTGATGACGTACAGAGGGGAGCCGATTACGGCATCTTTTTTTGCCTCAAGCGGAGGGTATACGGAGAATTCGGAGGATTACTGGAAGGCCGCCGTGCCTTATCTGCGGAGCGTGGCGAGCCCTTGGGACCGGGAAGTGAATCCGCAGCTTCAGTCTACCGCCACCTTCACTTTCTCCGAGCTGAGAGCGAAGCTGGGCTTAGGCGGAATCGCACCCCAGGGTGCGCAGAGAGTATTGGCCTCATCCGCAGGCGCGTCGGGGCGGTTAAAACCGCTCTCCATGGAGCGGACTGCCGCAGGGCTGCCGCAGCTGGAGGTGCTGTCGCTTACCGCAGGCCACCGGATTAAAGAGATTTCGATTGACGGACGGGTGTTTACGGGACGCGAGGTGCGGGAGCGGCTTGGGCTTCGTTCCAGCCAGTTCACTTGGACGATCAAGAAGGGGCAGATCGCCATCACGACCTACGGCAACGGCCACGGCGTCGGCATGAGCCAGTGGGGAGCGAACGGGATGGCGAAGGAGGGCTCCACGGCGACGCAAATTCTCAAACACTATTACAGCGGAATATCGTTTACGCAAGTCTCAACTCTTTTGAAAAAATAAAGTGAAAGAAACGTATAAAAGCGAACCGCCCGGTAACAATGGTTACTGAGGTGATAGCAAATGAATGAACAAAACAAAAACAAACCATCCCATGAAGAATCTCTCAAAACCAATCAGGGAGAAACCGGCAGCCAGCCTTCTTCGTGGAACAGATTGTTCTCCAAACGTTGGGTGTTTCCGGCAGTCTACACAGCGGCAGCGGCAATTATACTAACCTTGGTGTGGGTCTATCAGGATGCCGGCCATAAGCCGCTTTCGACAGACACCGCCGCCGTCGTAACCAAAGATGTGGGGGCTTCAGGCGATACAACCGCCGATGCCGGCAAGGATCCGAATGCACTCGAAGTGACCGCTTCGGCGGAAAGCTTGGCTTGGCCGGTGGCCAACCCGAGCGACGTGGACGTCGTCAAGCCGTATTATGACGAGAACGGCACCGAAGAGAATCATATCGAGGCTATGGTGCAAAACGGCGATACCTTTACGCCCAACACCGGCATTGATCTGGCCCGCGAAGACAACAAGACGTTTGACGTCAAAGCCGCTATCAGCGGCGAAGTGACCCGGGTCGAGGATGTGCCTACACTCGGTACGGTAGTCGAAGTGACTCAAGGCAATCTGAAGACCGTTTACCAAAGTCTCGGAGAAGCCAAAGTGAAGCAGGGCGACCAGGTGAAGCAGGGCGATACGCTAGCCGCAGCCGGACGCAATGAGATCGAGAAGAATCTGGGAAATCACCTGCATTTTGAGGTGTATCAGGACGACAAGGTCGTCAATCCTTCGGACCTTCTTCCGCAAAAGTAAGCCAGATGGAAACCTGAAAGCCAAGGCAGGGGGACACTCGTCCTCCTGCTTTTTCGTGTTTCGTCTCCCGTTATAGGCGCATAGTCCCCGCTTTTTAGGGCTATTTTACGGTTGTCCCGCAAATAAAATGAGCCTGCACCGGCTTGTCATCCCGTTAAAGCGCGAATATATAGGCCCGCCCCTCATATAATGTACCAAACTATCCACAGTTGGGAGGCGGGAGCGTGCACGATTACATCAAGGAACGCACCATCAAAATCGGACGCTGCATCGTGGAAACTAGGCATACGGTCCGGACCATAGCCAAAGAATTCGGCGTTTCCAAAAGCACGGTGCATAAAGATTTGACCGAGCGGTTGCCGGAAATCAATCCTGATCTGGCCGATCAGGTGAAGAACATTCTTGAATATCACAAATCCATCCGTCATCTCCGGGGGGGCGAGGCCACCAAAATCAAATACAAGAAGAACACGGGGAAAAAACGGGAGGTGGCCGTTGCGGCGCAGCCGTAATATTATCGGATTTTTAAAGTGATTTTCAGACAGAATCCATTGAATTCCCCCCCTAAAGTATGGTAATTTAAAATTTGGCACTAACTCATTTTTCTTATCTAAAATAATACTTTGGGGGCTCTTTCATTATGCTTAGCAAGGACATCGGAATCGATCTCGGCACAGCTAATGTGCTTATTCATGTTAAAGGAAAAGGAGTCGTTCTGGATGAGCCTTCCGTGGTCACGCTTGAAAGCGACACGAAGAAGGTCCTTGCGGTGGGAGAGCAGGCGCGCCGTATGGTCGGCCGCACCCCAGGCAATATCTCGACGATTCGTCCGCTCCGGGATGGCGTCATCGCCGATTTTGAAATTACCGAAACGATGCTGAAGTATTTCATCGACCGCGTTGGAGGCCGCACCTGGTATTCTCGTCCCCGCATCTTGATCTGCGCCCCTACGAATATTACGTCTGTCGAGCAGAAATCGATCCGGGAAGCGGCCGAACGCAGCGGGGCGAAGGAAGTCTTCATGGAAGAAGAGCCCAAAGCCGCGGCGATCGGAGCGGGCATGGATATTTATCAACCGAGCGGAAATATGGTCGTCGACATCGGCGGCGGAACGACGGATGTAGCCGTATTATCGATGGGCGACGTCGTTACCGCCTCCTCCATTAAAGTTGCGGGGGACAAGTTCGACGAATCCATTTTAAAATATATCAAGCAAAAGTATAAGCTGCTCATCGGTGAGCGGACGGCGGAAGACATCAAGCTTGCGATCGGCAACGTGCGCCCCGGCGGCACGCAGGCGGAAATGGATATCCGCGGCCGCGATATGGTGACCGGGCTTCCCCAGACTTTGACGATTACGTCGGCCGAGGTGCAGGAGGCGCTTTGGGACCCGGTATCGTCCATTGTGGTTGCGGCGAAGACGGTGCTGGAACGGACCCCTCCGGAGCTGTCGGCCGATATCATTGACCGCGGCGTCGTGCTGACCGGCGGAGGTGCGCTGCTGACCGGAATTACCGAGCTGCTCTCCGAAGAGCTGCACGTGCCGGTTTGGGTAGCGGAAGACCCGATGCACTGCGTTGTGAAGGGAACGGGCATTTTGCTGGATCATTTGGATAAGGTTGTTAAGAAAAAGTTTTAAGCAGCCGATATATAAGGTATCGGTGTATACGGAATAGGGTTCAGGTATAGGTTCATAAGTTGGAATTCGGGCTTTTGCGGTTCTTAGGAAGGGGAAGCGCCTTTTATGATAAGAGGGTTATATACGGCGGCTGCCGGCATGGTGACACAGCAGCGCAGACACGATACGGCTACGCAAAATATAGCCAATCTGAATACGACGGGGTACAAGCAGGTCGAAAGCGTCAGCCATTCCTTCCCGGAAGTGCTGATCTCCTCTATGGAGCGCGGAACGATGAAGCCGATCGGCAGAATGAACACGGGCGTGTTCGCCGAGCAGTCCATATCCAAGTATCTGCAAGGCGATTTGATCGAGAGCGGCAAGACCACGGATTTTGCGCTGTCTGCCGATCTGCGTCTGACCGACCCAGCCACGGGAGGGAATATCGTTTTTGACGGCTCCGGCAAATATATCAGCAATCAAGGCGAAACGATTTACCAGCCGCAGGCTTTTTTTACGGTTCAAGATAACGATGGAAATACGTTCTTTACGCGAAACGGCAGCTTTACCGTAAGTCCGGCTGGTGAACTGCTGAGTTCCGGCGGGTACAAGGTGCTTGGCACGAATGGTCAACCGGTGATACTGAGTGGTACGGAGGGCGACCTGAAGGTAGACGGGGAAGGCAATCTTCTTGATGCCTCGACCGGCGCTCCATCCGGCGTTCGCCTCGGAATCAGTATCGTTACCAGACCGCAGGAACTGGTGCGTGACGGAAATGGTGTCTTTCACGTCGCCGATGCTGCAGCTGCGGGAGTGCGTTATGCGAATGCGGGAGATAATATGCAGGTCCGCCAAGGATACATTGAAGGCTCCAATGTTGATGCAACGCAGGCAGCTGTGGATCTGAACGCGGCTTTCCGGGCATACGAAGCGAACCAGAAGGTCATCCAGTTCTACGACAGCAGCCTGCAAAAGGCCGTCAACGATGTCGGCAGAGTATAGGAGGTTAAGGATCGATGAACAATTCCACGATCGGTGCGGCCGTCTCTATGGCCGCCCTTCAGCAGCGGCTCGATCTTATCGCCGATAATATCGCCAACGTCAATACGGCAGGCTATAAGAGTAAGGAAGGTAATTTTGAAGATGTGCTGACCCGGGTTCAGCAGCAGTCGAAGGAGTACGAGCTTGCGGGACGCACCATGCCGCTCGGCTTTGACCTCGGCTTCGGGATGCGGATTCCCCGGATCACCACGAGCTGGGAGCAGGGAGCGCTGAAGGAAACCGGCAATCCGAGCGACTTGGCGCTTCAAGGAAACGGCTTGTTCGCCGTTCAAGTGGACGGCGAAACGACGTATACCCGTCAGGGGGATTTCCATTTTACGCCCGATAACGCCAATCCGGCCAATATGATGCTAGTTGACAATACGGGCAATCCGGTGCTGAATGCCCAGGGGAATCCGCTGACGGTTCAAGCGGGAACAAGCGTGGCCTTTGACGAGGCAGGCAATGTATGGATGAAGCGTAACGAGAATGACCCGCCGGCTTTAGCAGGTCGTCTGATGCTGGTCGAACCGAATAATAGCGAGGTGCTGGAGGCGGTCGACGGAGGCCGATTTGTCCTTGCGGGCGGCGTGACGGCGGGACAAGCTTTCGTACAACGAAGACCCGGTGAGCAGGCTGGAGTGGCCGTTCGGTCGGGCTGGATTGAACAGTCCAATGTGGATCTGAACAAAGAAATGACGGAAATGCTGCAGATTCAGCGCACGTATCAGCTTGCCGCCAAGGCCCTTTCCTCCGGGGACCAAATGCTTGGTCTGGCAAATAATATGCGCGGGTAGGTGAGGGAATGAGGCGTCTGAAAGAGGATCGTTTGAAACAAGAACAGCAGACCGAAGAGAATGCGCCGATCAGGCGCAAACGATCGAAATGGACAATCATTCAATGGTTTCTGATTCCTTTGCTTCTGGTGCTATCCCTGGGCGGCGGTCTGACAGCTGGTTACGTCGTCCTCGGCCATAAGGAATTGAGTGATGTGTTTCAATGGAGCACCTGGAAGCACGTATATGATTTGGTGTTTGCTCCGTAAAGACCAGGACAATGCACTCTCTTGTACACTTGTACAAGGGAGTTTTCTTTTTTATACTGGAAAATGTATAATGATTGGGGGCTTTGGAGATCAAAAAGGGCCCCTCTCCGCTTTTTCAGCGGGAGTAGCCCCTTATCTCAACCTCCACTTCTGCAGCCGGTGAAG
This sequence comes from Paenibacillus apii, assembly GCF_011043685.1. Classification (NCBI taxonomy): domain Bacteria; kingdom Bacillati; phylum Bacillota; class Bacilli; order Caryophanales; family Paenibacillaceae; genus Paenibacillus; species Paenibacillus apii. The sequence goes on from NZ_JAAKGU010000002.1 coordinate 388,603, forward strand.
GATAAGTATAGTTCTTGCCAAAGGGAGCTTTATTTATGCATGCTGGCGGGAATAAGAGGCCTTTATCAAAGAGAGGCTGTTTTCAAGGCCCTTCTCTCGAACCGGAAGGAGCAAGGTTACATGTTGGATGTCAACCAAATTCAGGAAATTATCCCCCATCGTCCCCCTTTTCTGCTGGTGGACAAAATCATCGAAATTGAAATGGGGAAACGGGCTGTAGGCATTAAAAATGTCACGGTGAACGAGCCCTTTTTTACAGGGCACTTTCCAGGCTACCCCGTTATGCCCGGCGTACTGATTACGGAGGCTCTCGCGCAGGTTGGGGCAGTAGCGATCCTGGGCGTGGAAGCCAACCGCGGCAAGATCGGCTTTTTGGCGGGATTGGACGGTTTCCGTTTCCGCGGACAGGTAGTGCCGGGGGATACCCTGAAGCTCGAAGTGGAAATTACACGTCTTAAAGGAAGTATCGGCAAAGGGAAAGCAGTTGCCAAAGTGGAAGACAAAGTTGTGGCCGAAGGCGAAATTATGTTTGCGCTGAATTAAATCATACCTGGAGAAGGAGAGATTTTTATGACCCAATTGAGTCCAAAAGCTGCAGAAATCCTGGAACGCTGGCTGCAAGATCCATCGATTGACGAAACCACCAAGCAGGAGCTTCGGGCGCTGGAAAATGATCCGCAGGAACTGGAAGAACGTTTCTACCGGGATTTGGAATTCGGAACAGGCGGCTTGCGCGGCGTGATCGGCGCAGGAAGCAACCGGATGAACCGCTACACGATAGCAAGAGCAACTCAAGGTTTCGCCAATTTTATATTGGAGCAGCATAAAGGCGAGGGCCGTCCATCTGTAGTTATTGCTCATGACTCCCGCCGCTTCTCCCCGGAGTTCGCGCTGGAAACCGCGCTGGTTCTGGCAGGCAACGGAATCGAAGCTTATTTGTATCCTTCTCTTCGCTCCACACCGCAGCTGTCCTTCAGCGTGCGCCATCTGGGAGCCACAGGCGGGGTCGTCATTACGGCGAGTCATAATCCTCCGGAATACAACGGGTATAAAGTATATAATGCTCAAGGTGGTCAGCTTGTACCGGATGAAGCCGAGAAGGTGATTTCCTACATATTCCAAGTCGATTCCTTTAACGCTGTTAAACGCGCCGTGAAGGAAGAGGCTGAAGCTGCCGGACTTCTTCATTGGCTGGGCGAGAAAGAAGACGAAGCCTACACCGATACCGTTGCGGCGGTCAGTGTCGGCAAGTCGGATATCGCCGGCGGTCTGGGAAGCAAATTCAAAATCGTATATACGCCTCTGCATGGAACAGGCAATCTTCCAGTGCGCAGTGTACTGAAGAAGATCGGCTTTACCGACGTGGTTATCGTGCCGGAGCAGGAACAGCCGGATTCCGAATTCTCCACGGTGAAATCGCCCAACCCGGAGGAGCGGGAAGCCTTTACGCTGGCGATCAAGCTGGGCGAGGAGCTTGGGGCCGACCTGCTTATCGGGACTGACCCGGACGCGGACCGGATGGGCGCCGTCGTGCGCGACCCGGAAGGGAAATTCGTTGTTCTGTCCGGCAACCAGTCCGGCGCGCTGATGATCCACTACTATTTGAGCCGGCTGCAAGAGCTGGGCAAGCTGCCTAGCAATGGCGCGGTAGTCAAGACGATCGTAACGAGCGAAATGGGCGCTGCGGTCGCCAGTCATTATGGAGCAACGGTGTTTAACACGCTGACGGGCTTCAAGTACATCGGTGAAAAAATGACGCAGTTTGAAACGTCGGGTGAATACACATATCTGTTCGGATATGAGGAAAGCTATGGATATCTTGCAGGAAACTATGCCCGCGACAAGGATGCGATTCTGGCCTCCATGCTGATCGCGGAAGCGGGAGCCTACTACAAAGCGCAAGGTAAGACCCTTTACGACGTGCTGCAGGAGCTCTATGAGCAGTTCGGCTATTTTCTCGAAAGCCTGGAATCCCGAACGCTCAAGGGCAAGGACGGGGTAGCCCAAATCCAGGGTATCATGAGCGATTGGCGGCAGAACCCGCCTTCAGAGATCGCGGGTATTGGCATAAACGAGGTGCAGGATTACTCTCTCGGGCTGAATGGACTTCCGAAGGAGAATGTGCTGAAATATCTGCTTGCCGACGGCTCCTGGTTCTGCCTGCGGCCTTCGGGCACCGAGCCCAAGATTAAAGTATACTTCGCTGTGCGCGGTGAGTCGCTTGAGGATGCCAAATCGAAGGTTGCCGCTCTCACCGGGGAAGTCATGGGACGAGTAGACGGCTTGAGTAAATAATAAGGAATCATTTGAATCTCTTTTACGGGAAACGGGTGCCGCTCTTCTATATGAAGGGCGAAGCCTTTTCTTTTTTCGGGGACCCCGCAAAGTACCTGAGCAGGCTTCGAAGCCAAGTCCTCACTTTGTGGGGTTGTCTTTTGTAAAGAGATTCGTTTATAGAAAGAGGAGGAGCTTTTGGTGGTGCAGCACAAATGGCAGCGTTGGAACCTGAATTCCCGGAAATGGCTGTGGATCGTGGTTGTAATTGGCCTGATTGGAGCTTTGCCGGTGGTCTATGACCGTTTGCAGACTGAGAAATCATCCAAGACGGTGGAAATTGTATTCGATTATCGGGATCTCGTGGACGCCGCGAGCTATCGGGCCAACCCTCAGGACTACATATCCCGGCAGTTGGACCGGCTTAAAGAAGCCGGCGTACAGAGCATGGCTGTATATGAAAGCACACTTGAGGATTACCGCAAAGCCCGCCGTGTCATGTATTGGGGTGCGCAAGATATCGCCAACCTGACGGACGGCGTCATTCCGGAGAACGAGAATTATACGTATGTGCTTTTTACAAGCAAAGACAACGCCGATGCGCTTGCGCCGACGATTCGGGATACGTTTGACAATCTTGGAACTCCGGTGGAGGATTGGAGCTTTCGCGGCCAGCCGGGCTTGATTATTAAAACTCCGGTAGAAGATGCGCTGTTGAAACCGATGGCGCCGGACGAGTCAACGCTCTTAACTTTGCATGATAAGGGATTCCATATCGTTCCCCGGCTTGTGGACTCCCTTCCTTATAACGAAGAAGCGATGAATCGCCTGATTGAACGGTTTAAAAGCCTTGGAGTCAAGAGAATCCTGTTCGAAGGCGATTCGGTTAAAGGGTTTAACGACAATGAGGACAAGCAGAGCATTGCTTCCTTTGCGGAGCTGTTGAAACAGAACGGCATCGGCATAGCGACCATCGAGAATCTCAAAGAGCAGCAGAAAGGGTTCAACAAGCTTGCCTTTCTGCTCGATTACAATGTGACTCGGCTGTATTCACTGAGCGAGAATGATTCGACGCTGAAGCCGGATGTCATCGCAGACCGTTTTGCGCTCGCGACCAAGGACCGCAATATCCGCATGTTGTACTTGAACACCGCCCCTACAAGAAATACCGCCAAGGCGCAGATTGAAGATTCGGTGGACAATTTGGTGACCAGTCTGAGCGAGCCGGGCGGAGCGATCGACAAGATCGAGGCCAACGGTTTTACACTGGGACAAGCTACCGCTTTCGAGGTTGTAGACTCGCCGTTCCAACGCTATTTCAAGCTAGTCGCCGTTATCGGAGCCGTGGCGATGGTGTCGCTGATGATTTCTTATTTCATCCCGTGGCTGACGCTTTTGGCCTGGGTGTTCGGATTGGTCGGAAGCGCGGGGCTGCTGCTTGTGAAACCTGTGCTGTTTGAACAAGCGCTTGCTCTTGCGGTTGCCATCAGCGCTCCGACCATAGCGACAGTGCTGGCCGTTCGTAAAATCAACCGATCCGGTCCCCAGTTGGCCGTTCAGGGATCGACAACGGAGCGGGGAGGACATTCCGGGTCCGTGCACGGAATCATGAATCCGCAGCGGCGGTTGGTTCAAAGCCTTGTACTATACGTAAAGACAGCCGTAATCTCACTCAGTGCGGTGCCTTTCGTTATCGCTCTGCTGAATAATATTACTTACAGCCTGGTGCTGAACCAGTTCAGAGGAGTCAGTCTGCTGCATATCGCTCCGATCGGGCTTGTGGCCATTTATGTGCTCCTGTACCGTGGCGAGTTCGCCCTGAATAAAACGGGCAAGCTGTTAAGAACGCCGGTCACGCTGGCGATGGTTATTGCCGCTGGGGTGCTCGGGATAATAGGCTTGTATTATTTAAGCCGTACCGGGAACAGCGGAACCGCCAGTTCCTACGAGCTGGCCTTCCGGAACTTTATGGAAAATAGCTTCGGCGTGAGACCGCGCAGTAAGGAGTTTTTGCTCGCTCATCCTTTGTTTATTCTTGGCTCTTTTCTGACCCTTAAATACCGGAACGCCGCCTATCTTATGATTGTTGCTGTAATCGGCCAGCTCTCCATGGTGGATACGTTCGCGCATATTCATTCGCCTGTTCTGATTTCGCTTGTCCGCGGTCTGCTTGGTCTAGGCCTGGGGCTTATTCTAGGCGTAATTGCGGTAATCGTATGGCAAATTGCGGAAGGATGTTGGAAACGATGGCTGCCCCTGCTCAAAAAATAGTGCTCTCCGGTTACTACGGCTTCCGCAACAGCGGAGATGAAGCGGTGCTTCAATCGATCCTGATCGCTTTGAAGCGCCAATCCGAAGCGGCGGGGATATCGATTGAACCGGTTGTACTGTCCATCGATCCGGAATGGACTTCCGCCACTTACGGCGTCGAGGCGGTGCACCGCATGAAGCTGGCAGAGGTTCGCCGGGCTATAGGTGAAAGCTCGGGTCTGATCAGCGGAGGAGGAAGCTTGCTGCAGGATGTGACAAGCGGCAAGTCGATTCCGTACTATCTCGGCGTTATCAAGATCGCCCAATGGATGGGCAAACCGACCTTTATCTATGCCCAGGGAATCGGTCCGGTCCAGCGGAAGTTGTTCCATCCAATGATCAAATCGGTATTCCGCAAATGCACCTACGTGTCAGTGCGTGATGAACAATCCAGGGAATTGCTCGTGTCCATGGGCCTTCGGCAGGGCGATGTGCAGGTGGTGCCCGATCCCGTCATGGGTCTGACGCTGCCGGAAGAAATGGCTCCCGGTCGCGAACTTAAGGGGCAGCCGGTGGCGGATTCCGGCGGCGATACCGGCTTGGAGAGACCGGATCTCCCGATCATCGGTGTCTCCGTGCGTTACTGGGAGAAGGACCGGCGGGAGCTGGATGCCATCGCGGAGGGTTTGCGGCAGGTCTGCCGCACCCTTCCGGTGCATCTGCGGTTTCTGCCGTTCCATCTTCCTTCCGATACGGAGGCGTCGAAATACTGTATAGACAAGCTTGGCAATATCACTGAAAACGGCAGTGCCATCAGCCTAAGCGAAGAAGCCGACCATCCGCAGACTATGCTGCGCGAAGTCGGGGCATGCAGCGTGCTGCTCGGCATGCGGCTGCACAGCCTCATTTATGCCGCCGGACGGCGTGTGCCGCTGATCGGGATATCGTACGATCCCAAGATCGATCATTTTTTAAGCCGGATCGACAGCCGTCCCGTCGGCACAACGGCTTCCTTGGACAGTGAAATCCTTGCCGGTGAGATTGTCACGCTTCTGAAGGACGAAGCGGCTTGGCGGGAGCAGCGGGAGATACCGATTGACGCTTTAATCCATGAGGCGGAAGCTCCCGCCCGGCGAATTGTTGAATATCTAAGCCATAAAGGGTGATCTATAGTGAAAGACGCAGGCGCAGTGCCTACGGTAACGATTTTTGGTATACCTGTTTCCAAGATGGATATGAAGGAAACTGTCTCCTATTTAATTGAAGCCATTCAGTCCAGGACGCCGCATCAGGTGATCACGGCGAACCCGATCATGGTTATGGCCGCCTTGGACAATCCGGCTTATAAGGAGATCATGGTTTCCGCGGAACTGGTAGTTCCCGACGGCACGGGAGTGGTGTGGGCGGCCGAACGCGGCGGCAATCCCGTCAAGGAAAGGGTGCCCGGTTACGATTTGCTACATGAATTGATGAAAGAGGGAGAACACTATCACTGGAGAGTCTATCTGCTTGGATCGACCCCCGAAGTGATTCGCGAGACGGCGAGCAGGTTACAAATGCAATATCCGGGGATGACCATTGCCGGTTTTCGCGACGGATTCTTCGGTCCGACGGAGGATGATGAGGTCGTCGCGGCGATCGTAGAGGCGAAACCGGATCTTTTGTTTGTCGCGCGGGGCGCCGATACCCAGGAGCCCTGGATCGCGAAGCATAAATCGGGGCTGGGCATTCCGGTCATGATGGGGGTCGGCGGAAGCTTTGACGTTATTTCCGGCAAAACGAAGCGGGCGCCTCTAGTATTCCAAAAACTTCGTCTGGAGTGGTTTTACCGCCTTCTCAAAGAGCCGACCCGTTACAAAAGAATGCTTGCGCTGCCGAAATTCGCAGTAAAAGTGATGCGGGAAAAAGATAGCGTCACATAATACGGATAAAAAGCGGATTTTTCACGAATATTTATCGAAAATCGCCTGAAAACGGAATTGGAATTTGTTTTTGGAACAGAGTATAATTCAATGCGGTAGAGAAATGGGGGTTGACTAGACCAATGTTAATCATATACATCGCCGGATTTATCGTATGCATGGGACTTGCACTATGCTTGACGCCGCTTGTCAAGAAATTCGCTCTTGCCATTGGCGCCACGGATGTGCCGAATGCCCGCAAAGTGCACACGAGAATTATGCCGCGCCTTGGAGGCCTGGGTATTTTTCTGGCGTTTGTGTTAGGACTGCTTGCCATATCGCCGTTTGTTCCTTACGATTTCTCGACACGGGATGTTAATTTCATTAAGGCGCTGCTTAGCGGCGGAGGTCTTATTGTGCTGCTTGGCAGCCTTGACGACAAGTTTGAGTTATCGGCTAAAGTGAAGCTGCTCGGTCAAATTGCCGCAGCCTGCATCGTCGTGTTCGGCTTTAATATTACCGTGGACTTTGTGAATATTCCTTTTAACAATACCTATTCTTCGCTTGAGAGCTGGATCGCTATTCCGCTTACGATCTTTTGGATTGTCGGCGTCACGAACGCCGTTAATTTGATCGACGGATTGGACGGGCTGGCCGCAGGTGTTTCGGGTATCGCTATTGCGACGATTGCAACAATGGCCTTCTTGATGGGTAATATAATGGTTGCCATGATCTGTCTGCTGCTTCTTGGCAGCGTCGTGGGCTTTCTCTTCTTCAATTTCCATCCGGCCAAAATCTTTATGGGCGACACGGGTTCCCTGTTCCTCGGGTTCTGCCTGGCTATGCTGGCGCTGCTCGGGTTCAAACAGATCGCCGTCGTTTCCTTTATTACGCCGCTGCTTATTATTGGTGTGCCGCTGTCGGACACGTTCTTCGCGATCGTGCGCCGCAAGCTCCAGAAGAAGCCGATCTTTGCTCCGGACAAGGGCCATCTGCATCATTGCCTCCGCGAGCTGGGTTTCAGCCACCGGCAGACGGTGCTCATCATTTACGGTATTGCCGGTTTCTTTGGAATCCTGGCTGTTATCCAGTCCTCATCGGCTATGTATGAAGCGAACTGGGTTACATTTGTAGTCATCTGTGTGATGCTCTTCTTCCTACAGATCGGGGCCGAGATTATCGGTTTGGTTGGACAAACCAAGAAGCCGCTGCTGAGTTTCCTTTCCCGGGTATTTTTGAAAGTAAGCGCAGAGAAAGGCTCGAAATCCTGATATATATAATGAAGCGTCTTTATTGGACTTATATTTCTCCTGAAACCTCATTCATTTGAATGGGGTTTTTTATTGTTCTGCTAAAATTGCTAATTAATAGGTTGAGCTTAGCCGATAAAATAAAAGAGGATGGATTAAGCACGGAAGATGTTGCGTCCTAGACCCAAACCAAAATAGCAGTAGGAGGTTTCATACGTGAAAAACAGATTCAAGTCGATAGGCAGTTTCATTATGGCGGCCGTAATCCTGCTGTCGACTCTTTCGGCATCGGGAGCGGCGTATGCCGCCACAGGGCAATATTTTACCTTTACCAAATTCAGCACAAGCAAAACTTCTCCAACCAGTGTGAACACCAGCACGGTCGATGTCGAGGGTACATTCAATGGCGTATCCCCGGACAGTATCTATTATAAGGTTGACAGTATTGTGAATGGTACGGAGGTCCCCGGCGCAAGCGGAGCGGATGTGAAACCGACCATCTCCAATGAGAAATATTTCACGTTCCCCAACGTTAAATTGAGCCAAGGGCTTAACCGCATAACGGTCTTCGGAACGACCTCGGACGGAAGCGTGGCAAGCGGGGAAGCTTTTGTCAATTTCTCAAATGTGCCTGCCATCTATAATATTGCGCTTCCGGACGGAACGCCGCTGAATGAAGGTTCTCCAACCTTCGTTAATAATGCCGGGCTGACATTAACGCTCCAAGCGCCAAACGCCTCCGAAGTCATGATGAATTCGTCCAAAATGTACAATGGCGGCAGCACCACATTTGTGATTGCCGATTACCAGCTTAATGTGGGATATAACAAACTTAACTTTGTGGCAACAACAGATAGCGGTACGCGTACCTATTCCGTCACCCGGGAAGTGATTTATGCCCCGGTTGATTCCGGTACCCCTAATAACACGAAGATCGGCAGCACGGCGGTAGACACCGGTAATGTGGTTACATCGGCCAGCGGAAAGCTGAGCGGCTCCATTACCTTTAAAGTTCCTGACACTTCAGGCGTGACGAATCTCACGACGTTAACTTATTCCATTCGGAATACGACAACCGGAAGTGATTTGGTAACCGGCAAATCGGCGACTGTATCTGCACCTACGTCGTCTGGCAGTTTTATTACTTTTAATTACACCTCGGTTGAAGATGTGCCGGCTCTTTCGGTGAATGGCGCGTATACGATTATTTTTACAGGAAGCTATGACGGCAAGGGCATTACTCCGGTCAAATTTGATTTCCGCAATGCAGCCACGTCGTATATTACGGATGTGCAGCAAGTATATAGCCCAAGTGTCAACAACGGTGTCGTATCCTATACGTCTTCCGGCTCGTTTAGCGGCAACACGGATCTGTTCCAGCTACCACTCTGGCTGCTGGTCAAAACCGACAAGACGACCAATACAGTGGTGAACGGTCTTTCACTTACCACTTATAAGAACGGAAGCCCGGTCGCGACTTCGGTATTCAGCAAGAACAGCTACCTAACCGCCGACGGTTACAGAGTGTTTGAAATTACCGGACTGCCTACCGGCGAACAGACGCTTCATATTGATTTGAAGAGCGGAAGCACGGTTGTGGATTCCAAAACCTATACAGTAAACTATGTATCCGCACCCTATATCGAATTGACAAATCTTTATTATAATCAAGTGTTCAAAACCAATGATGCATTTACGGCCGTGACCGGTAATTTGGTCAATTTCCCTTCCGGAGATATAGGCTCGGCTGTGATTTCGATTAACGGCTCGAACAATTCCCTGGCAACGTCCATGGTCAGCAATACGAATTCGTTCAGCTTTAACACAGTCAATAATAAGCTTGTCACCGGACCGAACAAAATTACAATTTCCGGTGTAGCCAACGGGGTTCCGGTTTCCACGAGCGTTACCGTGTATTTGTTCCCGGACAATCTGCCTTCGCTGGCAGGGCTGATCCCGCTCCCTGTCAACGAGACCACTGATCCCGATCAGTTGTTTGTCAAAACGGCAAACCTTGCGTACACGACCAATCAGACCAGTGCGGATATTCAGTTTGTGACCAGTAATGCTACACAGATTGTCATTATGGTGGACGGAACGCAGAAGGCTGTGGCTAACTGGGATGGCTCCAAATGGACCTATTCCCCTACAACCGTAAATCTTTCGGTGCCGGTGGATCAGGCAGGAACATTCACGCTTCGCGGGCAGGGCCTTCCGAAGACTGGTCTGCGCACCATTGTGGTAACCGCACGTGTGGAGACGTCGACCGTGTCTCAAGCGCTGCAAATTACGCGTGAAATGCCTCCATACAATATTTTGTCGCCCAAGCTGCCGAACGAAAGCATCATCAAGCAGAACTTCCTGAATGTCAGCATTCAGGCGGAAGGCGCGGATAGCATCGTAATCGGCAAGACCCCTATGGTTAAAGGCGAGAAAGATATTTTCCGGCTTGAAATGAAGAATTTGAAAAAAGGTCCCAATACGTTTAAGTTTACGATTAACACAGGCACCCAAAAAACGAACGGCTCGTTCAGCGTCACTTATTCGGACGAGGTTCTCCAGGGGTCGCAGTTAAAATCGGTTCTTAATTCATCAGGCAAGCTGACCGCATTCCAAAATGCCGTTACGCTTAACTTTCCGAAGGGAACCTTGCTGCGGGATGCGACACCGACGCCAGGAACGACGAATACCCGCCAGATCAACCTTTTTAATAATCAATATATTTTGCTGGGTATCGCCGATAAGCAGGATGGACGTACCGTCAAGCAGTATAATCCGGTTGGTGAAACCGACAGCAGCGGAAACTATCAGGATGGCAAGCTGAAAGAAGTCAGTGCGAATTCATTGGCAACCACGTATCTGACTCCGAAGCTGCATTATGGTTATGCCTCCAACTTGTATTGGATTGATCCGGGCTATTTTGTAGCAAGTAATTCGGTTAATGATTATGAAACGGTCATTTCCTCTCATCCGTACAAGACAGGCAATGAATTTTATCTCGGACATATGGGTAAATGGCTCGAGCCGACCCAGCAGGGAACCATTACGCTGAAGTACGATCCAAGTCTGGCCAACGCCGCAACCTCGAATATATCCGTTTGGAAGAACGTCGACGGCACCTGGTATAACATGGGAGGTAAAATCAATACGAGCAGCAAGACGATCACCGCGACATTTGACGGATTCGGTTATTATACGGTGATGAGTCTTCGGTACAGCTATGATGATATCGTGTCGCACGCCTATGCTCGCAACGAGCTGGAGACAATGATGGCAAAAGGGATTATGAATGCTAAGGATTCCAGCGAATTTGGCGTTTACGAAAATATGACCCGCGGCGAATTTGCAACGATGCTGGTCAAGGTTATGGGGATTCAACTGGATTACGAACCGAATAACCTGACTTTCGCCGATGTCGTGAAGTATAGCGACTACCATTGGGATTACCGTTACATTGAAACAGCTGTCCGCAAAGGCATTATTAAAGGAACCGCACCGCGGGTATTCTCGCCTAACAGCACTCTCAACAGAGAAGATGCAGCGGTGATGATCGCAAGGGCGATGAATCTGAAGCTTGGCACGGTAGACAAGGATTTGGCCGCCCTGCAAAAGCTGTTCACAGATACGGGGTCCATCAGTTCTTCTTACTCTGTGCCGTCCATTTTGGCGGTGTACAAAGCCGGCGTCATTTCCAGCATTCCCAATAAACTGGTTGCCGGCGCCAAGAAGGTGACCTACCGGTTTGACCCGCAGGCTAAATTCACCCGGGCCGACGCGGCGGTTATGGCTCAGGGCATGATGATTAAGATGAAGAAATTATAACCAGCCTATTTTTGAGTCAGGATGAAGTGAAGGAAGCCTCTGCTCCCCGGCATTGGGAGAGGGGCTTCTGTTATGCAGTTTCCAATTACAATTCTTTGAAATGTGGCGTACTTTACGTTACAATGACGTAAGAAGGTGAAAGTACACATTCAAGCAAGAAGGAGAACGCTAGATGAAACCGATTTTATCCAAAGCCCAGATTGATTACATGAAAGCCAAAAACAAGTTTGAGAATACAGCTAAAGTAATGGAAAAGGAAATTGCGGCAAAACGCGCGCTGCAGGAAATTACCCAGGAAGTTATGGAGGAGCTTGTTCAAGCGACCGGATTTCATGATGCATACAATGATCTTGTGGTTGCGGAAAATGCATTGATTGACTGGTCGCACTCCACGATCAAGCATGAGAAAAGCTACCGCGATAATCGTGAGGCAATCGACGCTTTATATAATAACGTGAACTCCAGCCCTGAGAAGCGGCAGGAACTGATTCAGCTCTCCATGAAAATCAGATAACAATGCTAATATAAGGGTACCGATTCGGTGCTCTTTTTATTTTGTGGAAATAGCGTGATATACTGTTTTTCGCAGCTCACCAAGTTAACAATAGTTTGTATTACATACAAGTGATTCATCTAATGGAAAAACGGCGCAAAAATATATTTTCAGATTTTTTTTGAGTGAACCGCAACTTTTGTGAAACTCCTGCGTTAAAGATGTAGAGTCATTACAACAGCGGATCATTAGTTGAATGGCTGTAAAGCTAGCTGACCACTTGGAAAAATTAGCTTTACGTGACTTAAGGCACATTGTATAATACTAAGGTAGATTTAGGAATCTAGTATTATTTTGCCTTGAATTTATTTACCAGTTTCTGTGATACCCGTCACAGACATCATTTATACTTAACTTGCTCAACTCGGGAAAGGGGGTGCATCGGCTAATGAGTGACATGAGCTACCCAACTAAACAAGATTCTCAGTTCATGAATGTTCAAGGAGGAGAAAAAAAGGTTATGAAGAAAATTTTGTCCGTAGCATTGTCTACAGCAATGGCATTCTCGATGTTTGCCTCTGTAGCATTTGGTGAAACAGCAACAACTCCGCAACAAAAATTCGACGCTCTGGCAGCGAAAGGCATCCTGAACGGATACCCGGACGGCCAAGCTCATCTGGAAAAAGATCTGACTCGCGCAGAGTTCGCGAAGATCGTAACCAAACTGTTTAACCTGACTGAAGTGAAAAATAAACTGTCTTACAAAGACAAAGGTTACAACGCGAAGAACTGGGCAGTTCCTTACATCGAAGCTGTTACTGCAGCTAACCTGATGCAAGGTAAAGATACTGTAAAAGGTATCTTCGACTACAAAGGTAAAGTAACAGTTGAAGAAGTGGCAACAGTACTGTTCCGCGCTCTGAAACTGGAAGCTCCTACTACTACCGACAACAACGCATCCGCATGGGCTAAAGGTTACGCACAAGCCTTAATCAACAAAGGCCTGATCACTGCAAGCACCAACTTCAAAGGCACTGCAACTCGTTCTTTGGTAGTTGAAACAGCTTATGCAGTAAGCACACTGTCCGCTGTTCCTGTAGTGGCATCTGCAGAAGCACTGAGCCCAACTAGCGTGCTGGTGACTTTCTCCGATAAAGCAACAACTACAGTTACCCTGACAACTCCTCTGGTTGCAGGTGTTGAAACAACAATCAACTTCAAATACAACGACCACGACTACACAGCTAAAGTAACGCTGGCTGCTCCGAAGGTAGTTTCCGTAACTGCTCCGAACAGCAAGCAACTGGTTGTGAAGTTCAATCGCGCAATTGATTCCAGCACAATTTCCGAAACGGTTTATGGTGTAACTTCGCTCGTTGACGGCGTTGTAAGCATTGTTAACCTGAACGGAGCTGAAGCCGTTACTCCTAACACTGCAGACGTGGCTCTGACTAATGAAGGAACAGAAGCTGTGATTACTTTCGCTGCTAACCAGTACCTGAAAGGTCAATACACAGTTACTACTTCCAAAGCAATCAAGACTACTGCTGGCGAAGAAATTCCAAACTACACGACTCTGCTGCCGGTTGATGATAAGACGGCTCCTTCGCTCGTATCCGCTACTTCTGTAGCTAAAACTACAACTAAAGATGTTACAGTTAAATTCAGCGAGCCGGTTAAATCGACAGGTGTAATTGCTTATGTTAACGGTGTTGCTGCATCCGTTACCCGTGATACTTACGCTCCGCTTGACGAGCTGAAACTGACAGCTGGAACGCTGGAAGCTGGTAAATCCTATGAAGTATCCCTGCTTAACGTATCTGACTTTGCGGGTAACTTCATTACGCCAAATCCATTCAAATCTACGGTTGCCGTAACTTCCGATGTGGTTGCACCTGCAATCTCTAGCCTGACTGTTACTGGCGAACAAACCGTTAAAGTTGTGTTCACCAAGAACATTAAGAGTGGTGCTCTCGACAATGCAGTCCGTCTGTTGAATGCAAACGGAGAAAACCAAGGGTTCTTTACAGTTGAGAAAGGCAGCGATGCTAAAACTTACACACTGACTGCGCCTGCAGGTAAGGTAACCTTTGGTTCGAGCGGAACATGGACCGGAACAATCCTGTTCCCTACAAGCATCAAAGATACTCTGGAGAACGCATTGGCTTCTGTGGTTACTCAAGCAGTGACTTTCACGAAGGATACTGCAGCTCCTACAGTTACTAGCGCTACGTACTCCAAATCTGGTCTTGCTATTAAGTTCTCGGAGAAAGTAGTTTATGGTTCTGGTGATCTGGTGCTGATTAACGATGCAACTGGCGCTAGAACAACTGTAACTGGCAATACTTACAGTCTGTCCGATGGCGGAACAACATTGACTTACAAGTATACCTTGGCAGCTGGAAGCTATACGCTTCGTGTACCGGCCGCTTTCGTTAAGGATACTGCCGGAGCAGCTAACAGCATTGTCGCTTCAATTATTCCGGTAACTGTCACTGCAGATTCTACAACAGACACAACTAAACCAACTGTATCTGCTACTGTGACGGCCGTTCCTTCTAACGTTGATGATCAAACAGTATCTTTCAGCGTATCTGACGATAACGGTATTAATCTGACTACTGTTCGTGATATCAACAACTACACCTTTGACGGTAAGGCACTGCCAGCTGGTTCTTACGTTACTACGGATTACACCAGCTCCAAGAAGGCAACTGATCCTATCAATGTAACGGTTAATATTCCGGCAACTGGCGTAAGTGAAACCAAAACAGCTACATTTGTAATTAACGGTATCGCTGATACAGCCGGCAATGTTATCACTCCTAAATTTGAAAATGTTCTTCTGAAAGACGGAGTGAAACCAACTCTGACTGGCGCTACAATCTCTTCCGGAGATAACACAACTCTGGTTGTAAGCTTCTCCGAAGATCTGGTGAATATTGAGAAAGAAGACCTTGTCTTCAAAATCGATGATACCATTGTTACACCAAGTTCGTTTGTTAAACAAACGGCTGGTAATGACAAAGGTAAATACTATGTTCAGTTTAGCGGAACTAACCTGAACAATGCTTCCTCGATTTCTGTAACTGTTGCTTCTGGTGCTGATGCAGCTGACGCTACAGGAAATAAAATCGTTACTGGAACTCAAGTTTCTGGTAAATAATTAGCTTCCTAGCCGAAGCAAGAATAGCCTCTTCGGAGGCTATTCTTTTTTTTATACCTACATTAGAAGGAGGGCTCGCATGAAACCGCTATGGAAAATAACGTTTGCCGCAGTATTGCTGGCAGGCGGTATTTGGGCAGGTTCAATTGTTAGTAATACAGCTCAAGGAGCTGATGTGGGAAATCAGCCCGGAACGGCCGATGATCCGGTAGTGACCAAGAGTTATGTGGATCAGCAGATCCAAAAAGCCCTTCAGGGTGTTACCGTTCCGTCTCCGGCAGCTACCAAACCGCCAGTTCCAACCTCAACTCCGGCCACTGCAGCCCCGACTGCCACAGCCACTGCTTCTCCGGCTCCTGCTTCGGGAGGCGGAACTGCCAGTGTTATTGTCGATGTGAAGCCTGGACAAACTTTAATCGCCTCCGCCGGAGCTGAGTTCATTGTTAGAGCTGGCAAAGCCGTCATATATACTCAGGACGCCAACGGTGTAGCCGATCTGACAGACGGTTTGGATTTGACGAATGGTCAGTCAGCGCCCACCAACCATCTATTATCTTTTCCAAGGGATGGACGGGGAATTACCGTACAAGACGGCCAAACTCTTGGATTGGTTGTTATGGTTCGGGGCGGGTATACATTAAAGTAATCGTCCCGTAACCATCGTTTAGCGGGTCTCAAAAGGGCACCCGTCTATTATTTTTGGCTAATTGGATTTGTTTTATACTTATAACCTGTTATTTAGCAATGCTGCAGTCCTTAACCAAAAGCAACAAACATTACAGCGACTGCAAGAAAGATAGGCTGAGCACAATAATCCTGTAACTTATACAACAATTACAGGAGGTGCAGTTATGGCACGTAATAATCGCAAGATTGTTCCTGAAAGCCGGGAAATGCTGAAGCAGATGCAGTTCGAAATTGCAGCCGAATTTGGTCTTTATGGCCCCACTTCCGGTGCTGGAGCGGATACGGAGTTCGCTTCGGAACTGGGAATGTTGGGCGGCGTTTCCGCGGCATCCCGAACCCCTTATCTCGGACATTTAACGTCCCGGGATAACGGTTCGGTTGGCGGCGAAATTACGAAGCGGCTCGTGAAGCAGGCCGAGCAAGCCCTTTTCTCATAGAGCGTATCGGTGACAACAGGCTTGCACCAAAGGGCATTGATTGACACTGCAACGCAAATAAGTTAATATGACATTTGAGGAAAACCGACCTTTTCCATTTGGAAAAGGTTGATTTTTTTGACGGGTTAAGTTGTGCACTTATATGAATTTTTATGCAAAAAAAGATTGAATATGGCGACTGCCCGAGCAGTTTCTACCTATTATATAGGAGGTTGAGTTTATGCCTGTTAAAGGACGTCATTTGTTTACTTCCGAGTCCGTTACCGAAGGACATCCGGATAAGATTTGCGATCAAATTTCCGATGCGGTTCTGGATGCGTTTCTTGCAAACGATCCTTATGCGCGCGTAGCCTGTGAGGTATCGGTTGCTACCGGTCTTGTTCTCGTTATTGGAGAGATCAGCACGAAGTCGGAGTATGTTGATATCCCGGCTATCGTACGTAATACTGTCAAGGAAATCGGATATGTACGGGCCAAGTACGGCTTTGACTATAATACCTGTGCTGTGCTGACTTCGCTTAACGAGCAGTCCGCAGATATTGCCCAAGGAGTTAATGCGGCGCTGGAAAATCGTGACCCTGCTCAGGTTTCGGAAGAAACCGCAAATATTGGTGCAGGCGACCAGGGATTAATGTTCGGCTTCGCAACCAACGAAACGCCTGAACTGATGCCGCTTCCGATCGCTCTGTCTCACCGTATCGCCCGCCGGTTGTCCGAAGTCCGCAAGGATGGAACATTAAATTATTTGAGACCGGATGGAAAAACGCAAGTTACGATCGAATATCAGGATGATAAGCCTGTTCGTGTTGATACGATCGTTGTATCCACACAGCATGCCGAGGAAACTACACTCGAACAAATCCAGAAGGATATCAAGGAGCATGTCATTTTGCCGGTGGTGCCGGATGAACTCCTGGATAACGAGACGAAGTATTTTATCAATCCGACCGGACGTTTTGTTATTGGCGGACCTCAAGGGGATGCCGGTCTGACCGGACGGAAAATTATTGTCGACACGTATGGTGGGTATGCCCGTCATGGCGGAGGCGCTTTTTCCGGCAAGGATCCGACAAAGGTTGACCGTTCTGCTGCCTATGCTGCGCGTTATGTAGCGAAAAATCTGGTTGCCGCCGGACTTGCCGACAAATGCGAAATTCAGCTGGCTTATGCGATTGGCGTAGCGAACCCGGTTTCCATTAACGTCGATACATACGGCACAGGCAAGGTCAGTGAGGAACAACTGGTTAAGCTGGTTCGTGACAATTTTGACCTTCGCCCGGCCGGAATTATTGCCATGCTGGATCTGCGCAGACCGATCTACAAGCAGACGGCGGCGTATGGCCATTTTGGACGCACTGATCTCGATCTTCCTTGGGAACGTGTGGATAAAGCGGGATTGCTCAGAGAGCAAGCCGGTCTGTAATTTTGGTAAGCGGGATGGATTTTATCTTGCAAAACATCTAAGAAAAGGCCTTTTGTATGGACAAGTCATCATGAGCTGTCTGTATGCAAAAGGCCTTTTTTATGCCCGAAATGGAGGTTAAAATATTTTTTGGTGTCAATTTCGTAACTTTTTCGGTAAAACTTAGTCTATTAATTATGTAAGGGGAACGCGGTGGGGGAATATTTGAGATGGGAGAGTTACTTTGAATGAATAGCAGTTGTTCGTCGAACCAGACTAGAAATGATAAACCAGGGAGCTATAGAAAAACTGTCGCCGCCAAATGGGTAGCCGCTTCGCTCGCGGGCGTGCTGTGGATCATGCCGGTCATCGGCAGCGAGCCGATGCAGTTCCGGCAGGGCTTCTCGTCAATTGCAGAGGCCGCTTCCTCTTTTACAGCAACCAAAGTGAGTGAAGAAATCATTACATCGGGTGCAACGAAGCTGAAATACAAATATACCGTAACCCGCTCGGGCAGCAAAGCCACCGGCCTTGCAGATGTTATCCGCGTGGATCTGAACAATCCTTACGTCTCTATAGACGTCATGACTGGAAAAAATGGTAAGCTGACCACGCGCCAGAGCACGGGCGGAATGGCCAAAGAGACGGGTGCGGTAGCGGCGGTAAATGGAGATTATTTCAATACCGGAGGTGAAGGTGCGCCGATCGGCGGTGAAGTATCGGGGGGAACTCTGGTATCGACCCCGTCTCAGTTAAATGGACTTTATGCTTTTGCCCTGACGACTGACAGAAAGCCGATCATCGACCAATTCTCGTTCGAAGGGACGATAACGGCGGCAGACGGCTCGCAGCTTACACTGGCGGGAATCAACAAGGGGGCATACAATCCGGAAGGCGGGGCTTCGACTTACAGTCATGTCAATGCGGCGTATATTTATACGGATGCTTGGACGGCGCTGGAACGGCCGAAAAACAGTTCTACCTCCCCGACCGAGGTGCTGGTCGAAAATGGGATTATTACGCAAATTTCAAGCCGAAATACCGCTCTGCCGATTGCGGTGCCGGCGGGCGCCTATATTCTGCGGACGCACGGAACGGCTGCACAGTTCGTTGCCGATCATTTGCAGGTTGGACAGCCTTTGACAGCGGCCTATTCTCTTCGCTCAGCAGCAACAGGGGAAACCATCGATCCGGCAAATCTGCAGATGATGATCGGCGGGCACACGATTCTGGTGGATCAAGGGAAGGCGGCGGCATTCTCCCGTTCCGTCAGCAGCATCGGCGGCTACCGGGCACGAACGGCGCTTGGGTATTCCCAGGACGGCCGCTACGCTTACATTGTCGCGGTGGAGAAGAATGACAGCAGCTCGGGGATGTCCCTCTCCGAATTGCAATCCTTTATGACGAGCGTCGGCGTATATAAAGGGCTCAACCTGGATGGCGGCGGTTCAACGACAATGGTCGACCGGCCGCTGGCCGAAACCGAAACAATCCTCTCGTTCGATACGGAATACGGCACGGAGCAGCGCAGCATTGTCAACGGGGTTGGTGTCTATACCAATGCGCCGCAGGGAGAAGTGAAAGGGATCAAGATCAGCGGCAGCAGCGTCCTGCTCATCGGTCAGAAAGCATCTTATACGCTGAAAGGTTACGATACGTATTACAACCCGATTGACGTCGCCTCCGGGAACCCCTCCTGGAAATCCAGCAGCAGCAGCGTAAGCGTCAGTGGAGGCGAAGCGACGGCTGTGAAGCCGGGAACAGCCGCTGTGACCGCGACCAGCGGATCGGTAAGCGCCTCAACGACAGTTACCGTGCTTGGCGGAGACGATTTGACCCGTTTGACGGCGGGAACGGTTAACGGTCCGCTGAAGGCAGGGACCTCGATCCCGGTTCCGATTACCGCAGTTGTCAAAAACGGCGCTTCCATCAGCGTGCCGGATTCTGCAGTGAAATGGGAGTTTGTCGGCTTCAAGGGAAGTGTGCAGGGCGGCAAGCTGACCGTGAATTCGGTAAATGCGGGAGTGATGACGGGTTATGCCATTGCGCGTTACGACGGGTTCAGCACGGCAATTGTGCTGACGACAGCCGCGGCAACCCCGTGGGAGGATTTTGAAAATGTCGCTTATCCGATCGCTTTTACTACAAATAATCCGGCTGTTCTGGGAACGGCTTCGATTACAGCGGGCAGTGAAGACCACGCCGGGTCGAAGGTTCTGAACCTCAGCTATGATATGACCGCGGGTACGGGCAAGATGTACGCCTACGCCCAATTCAACGGGACGGCTGGCAAATCGGTTCCGGCGGCGGCGACCTCGATGTCGCTTGATGTGATGGGTGATAAGAGCCTGAACTGGCTGCGTGCCGAATTTACGGATGCCGGGGGAGCAACAGTCTATGTAGATCTTGCCAAAACCATCGACTGGACTGGATGGAAGAAGCTTGATATTGACCTGTCAGGTTCAGGAATGAAATTCCCGGCAGCGCTGAAACGGTTGTATGTCGTGAATGTCGAGGAAGGACAGGATGAACGCGCCAAGACGGGCACCGTGGCCTTTGACAACATTTCCTTCACCATGCCTTCGCTGTCGAGCGAGGCGGGATTGCCTACGGGAACGGCGTCCATGACGATCGGCCAGAAGACGCTGACGGTCAACGGAACGAAGAAAGCCATTGACTCGGCGCCGCTGGTGCAGAATGGAACAACCTATGTGCCGATACGCTATGTGTTGGACGCTTTTGGCGGCAGCGCATCCTGGGACCCGGTCACCCGGAAGATTATGGTTCTCCGCGGCTCCAAAGCTTTGGACCTTACGGTAAACAAGAAGGAATTTGTCCTAAATGGCGTACGGCAAAGCGCAGAAGTAGCGCCTTTACTCCTACAAGGAAGGACTTTAGTCCCGCTTCGCCTGGTCTCCGAGCAGCTTGGACTCACCGTAAAATGGGAACAGGAAACGAAGACCGTAACGATCGAATCATGATATGTTAATATAAAGGCGTGCCTTAATATGATTCGATAGAAATGGGGCCATTGTCCGTGGAATTCCAACCCGATGCCATTGACCGCGTAATCAAGAATACGATTGACGTAATGGAAGACAGCAAGTATCAGATTTTTGAGATTTTGCAAGCGGCCCGCGAGGAGCTTGCAAATCTCAACAATGAACTGCAGCAGGTTCGGCAGGAGACGGATGAAATGCTGCAGAAGGTAGACAAGCTGGAGGTCGATTACCGCCGGTCACGTATCCGGTTAACAGAGGTCAGCCGCGATTTTGTTCGTTATACAGAACAAGATATCCGGATTGCCTACGAGAAGGCGACGGAGCTGCAGCTTGAGCTTATGATGAGCAGGGAAAGGGAAGCTTACCTCAGGAACCGGCGAGACGAGCTGCAGAAGCGGGTCCGGAGCGTCGAGAACTCGGTGGAGCGGGCGGAATCGATCGGCTCGCAAATGAGTGTGGTCTTGAAGTATTTGTCCGGAGAACTGGGACATGTAACGCGGATTGTCGAATCTGCCAAGAACCGTCAGATCATCGGGCTCAAAATTATTTTGGCCCAGGAAGAGGAGCGCAAGCGGATTGCCCGCGAAATCCATGATGGCCCTGCTCAAATGCTGGCCAACCTGGTGCTCCGAACAGAAATTGTGGAAAGAATGCTCGTGAAGCAGGAATTTGGACTGGTCCAGAACGAAATAGTAGATCTGAAAGGACAGGTACGTTCAAGCCTCGAGGAAATGCGCAAGGTCATTTTTAATCTGCGTCCGATGGCTTTGGATGACTTGGGACTTATTCCCACGCTGCGCAAGTATGTTCATGATTATGAGGAGAAGAATAAGATCCGAACCTCTTTTGAAACCAGAGGCAAGGAGCACCGCCTGTCGTCAGCTATGGAAGCAGCCGTGTACCGGCTCATTCAAGAGGCGCTGTCCAATGTGGCAAAGCATGCTTGTGCCAGCTACGTTTTGGTGGAAATTACATATCAGGCACAGTTGATCAAAATTGTTGTCAGGGATAATGGAATAGGCTTCAATGTGCAGAAAATGAAAAAAGAGCAGATTGACAGAGAAAGCTTCGGACTGGTCGGGATGCGTGAACGCGTGGAACTGCTGGAAGGAAGAATGGAAATTGAATCTGCCGAAAATGAAGGAACCGCAATCATTGTCCATATTCCAACGAACGTGGAGAAGGGAAAGGAGTAGTGTAATGGAGAACCAAAACCCCGGCAAGACACCCATTAAAGTACTTTTGGCTGACGATCATCAGCTGTTTAGAGAAGGACTCAAGCGTATTTTGAATATGGAGGAAGACATCGAGGTCATAGGCGAATGCGGTGACGGCATACAGGTGCTTGAGTTCGTCAACCAGAATAAACCGGACATCGTGCTGATGGATATCAATATGCCGGTCGAGAACGGCGTGGAGGCGACGGAAAAGCTGAGGGAAATGTTCCCCGACGTCAAAGTGATTATTTTGTCCATCCATGACGATGAAAGCTACGTATTCGAAACGCTGCGCAAGGGCGCCAACGGTTATCTGCTGAAGGATATGGAGGCCGAGTCGCTGATCAATGCGATCCGTTCGGTATGCGAGGGGCACGCCTTTATCCATCCCAAAGTGACGGGCAAGCTGATTAACCAGCTTCGGCGGATGACTTACCTGAACGAAGCGGGCGCGATTGCCGAAACCTCGGTGAAGGAAGCGGGAGTCAAATTCGTGGCAGGCGACAACAATCCGCTGACGCGCCGCGAAGCCGAAGTGCTGCGCCTGATGGCCGAAGGAAAGAGCAACAAGATGATCGGCGAATATTTGTTTATCAGCGAAAAGACGGTCAAAAACCATGTCAGCAGCATTTTGCAAAAAATGGAGGTCGACGACCGCACCCAAGCGGTTATCAATTCGATCAAATACGGCTGGGTAACGCTGTAAAATAACCCCTAAAGCTTACGGTATGCGAAATTTCGCGCAAGTCACCTCTTCTCTTTTGCCGGCATATAGTGTTGGTATAAGAGGAGGTGCATCTCCATGATGGCCCAGCTGATCTGGATCGGAGCTGTGTATGCATCTGCGGTAATGTGCGTTCATGCGCTTAAATTCCGCGACAAGATGAAAGCGTCCGGCGAAATGGAAAAATGGCTCCACTACATTCTGATTGCCCGCAATCATGAATCCGTGGTGGAGGGGGTGATCCGCGCGATGACACTGCAGTCTTTTCTGACAGGGAAGCGGCTGCGGGTAACCTTTATGGACGACGGCTCCAGCGATGGAACGCTGCGGATTGTCTCCGGGCTGCGGGACGGCGGTTGTTCTCTGGATGTACGGATGGCGCACGGAATGGACGGTTATCTTCAAGCAGATCAGAAAGCGCAGTCACTGCGGAGAGATGAAGATACCGTGATTGACCTGCGGCAACCGGAGCATCCGATTCCGCTGCCGTTCATGCGGGCTGTAGGAAGCAGGGGATTTCAATCGAAACGCAGCAAGATGTAATCGCTGGCCGATTAAAGGATACAATACCATATCGGAGTTCTTGGTGAAGCACACTTTCCTAAAATAGGGGAGTGTGCTTTTTTGCGTGGATTCCTATAAAAAGAGGAGAGATGCACATGAGGGCGGCAGTGTATACGGTAAAGCAAAGCAATGGCTGGGAGGCGTATCTGTCCATTGATCCAAGGGTGGATGTCTTATGGTGGAAGGGGGAATTGAGCTGGAAGGAAAACGAGGTAACGCCTGCGGCGGATAGGGTGATTTTCCTCGGCGTTTCCCTGCCGCTGGGCTGGGCGGTAAAGCTGCATAGGAGCTTCACGTACCGGAAGGAGATGGAGCGGTGGAGCGAAGCGGCCTGGACAAGCTATGCGCGGGAGATTCTGAAAGCGGAACTGGATCAGGAGGAGGAGCTTCTGCGAGCTGGGGGCGATAGTCCGGGTGTTCCGGAACAAGAGTCTGAGCAGACGGGGACAGATCAACGGGATCTGCTCCATCCGCACAAGCTGTTGGACTATGCGGACTGGCTTGCCAAGGCGCTGCGGGGCCGGTCGCTCCTGGAGTCCGAAGTGGAAGCGCTGCTGACCGAGCGCCGCCCCGAGCTGCTGGGCTGCTGGCGGAGCGCGGCGCAGCTCGCGTATTTGCAGGGCAGGCTGCGCCTGGAGGCCGCAGTAGGGGCGGAGCTTGCGGGGGAAGCGGGAAGCTTGGAGCGGGATGGGGCTGGGGGAGCAGGGCTGAGAGAAGACGTTGGGCGTGACAAGCAACTGGGGAGATCCGGGCGGGTGGAGCATAGGGAAGACGGGCATGAAAGGGATAGGGGAGCGGCTGGGCGAGCGGGCTGGGGAGTAGGGACCGGGCGAGAGGGTGCCGGGTATGTGAAACGCCCGGGGCGCGCGCTGGCCCGGGCCGCATGGCTGCCGGCCCTGCGCGGCCGCCTTGCGCGGCGCTTCGCCGCCGCGCCCGCACACCCGCGCTGCCTGCGCTGCGGCAGCGCCGCCACGGGCCGCACGGCCTGCGCCGCGTGCGGCCTGGCCGGCTGCGCCTACTGCGAGGCCTGCCTCGCACTCGGGCGCAGCCGGGCTTGCGCGCTGCTGCTGCGCGGCGCAGCGCTTCCGGCCGTGCGGGGCACGGCCGCTATGGACCCCGCCGGGCTGCGGCACCGGTGGGGGTTAAGCGCGGCGCAGGCGGAGGCCGCCGGCGCTGCGCTGGGGTTCCTCGCGGAGCCGCGCGCGGGCTCCGCGGCCGGGCGCCCCGAGCGGTTCCTGCTCTGGGCGGTGACGGGAGCGGGAAAGACGGAGATGATTTTCCCGCTCCTTGAGGCCGTGCTCGCCGCAGGCGGGCGGGCGCTCGTGGCGACGCCGCGGCGCGACGTCGTGCTGGAGCTGGCGCCGCGGCTCGCCAAGGCATTCCCGGCGGAGAGCATCGCCGTGCTGTATGGCGGCAGCAGGGACCGCTGGGCGGAGGGCCGGTTGGCCCTCGCGACCACGCACCAGCTGCTGCGGTTCTACCAGTGCTTCGACCTGGTCATTATCGATGAGCTGGACGCATTTCCTTTCCACAACGATCCTATGCTCGCTTTTGCCGCTGAAGGAGCGTGCAAACCCGGAGGAGCGTTTATTTACTTGTCTGCTACGCCGCCTCAGACAATGCAGCGGGAGGTCCGCCGGGGAAGACTGAACCATGCGAGAGTGCCGGTCAGGTTCCACGGTTTTCCTCTTCCGGTGCCGAAGCATTTGAAAATGCCCTCAGTCGGCGACTGCCTGAAGCGCGGACGGCTGCCGATTAAGCTGATCCAAGCGCTCAAACATTCGCTTGAACGTGAGGCGCAAATTTTCCTGTTTGTCGCCCGGATTGTGCAGATCGACAGACTGCTTTCGCTTTTACGCCGTGCATTGCCCGGTGCTGTCATCGAAGGAACCTCTTCGCAGGACCCCGAAAGAGTGGACAAGGTCGCCGCTTTCCGCCGCCGGGAAATCTCCGTACTCGTAACCACGACTATTCTGGAAAGAGGAGTCACCGTTCCGCGCAGCGATGTGTTCGTGCTGGACGCGGACGACCGGCTCTTTGACGAGGCTTCGCTCGTTCAGATGGCCGGACGGGCCGGCCGCTCAAAGGACGACCCTAAGGGCCGAGTCGTGTTCGCTTCCAGGCAGTGGAACCGTTCGCAGCGCGGCGCATGCGCGCAGATTCGGACAATGAACAAGATTGCCCGGCATAAGGGCTACCTGAACAAGGGGGGAGTTCAATGATAAGTGGAAGCTGGCTTAAGCGCGTTCATTCTCTCCTTGCCCCGGGGCAGGATCATTGCCTAGCGTGCGGCCGGGAGGGAAAGCACTCGTCCCGGCTGCCCGGCATTTGCGAGCACTGTGCCGCGGCTGTTCCGTGGATTATTCGCCCCCGCTGCCCCAAATGCGGCCGGCATGTCGGCTGCCCCGACTGTGCGCGCGGAAACGACGCGTCCTCTCTGATACGCAACCGGAGTGCGGTGGCCTACAGCAGTGAGATGCGTGAATGGCTCGGAAGGTATAAATACAGAGGAGATGAACGTTTCGCCGAAGTGCTTGGAGTCATGCTGGACCAGGCTTATGGTATGCTTAAAGCGGAAATGGAGACATTGGCGATTCCCGAGCGGGAAGGGGACATGGCTATGGCTGCGAAGGTCCAACCCGGACGAGTGGCCGCTGCTGTTGGGCAGTATTTCCGGGCTTTGCCTGAGGGGTGGAAGGTGCTGTTGTCACGGTTAAGCTTTCCGGCAGCATCTTCTCAGCATCCGCCGCTGCCCGTTTACGCCGCTCGGTCTGGCAATGCCCGCGGGTGGGAGGCGGATTTACTAGTGCCTGTGCCAGTCAGCGGCGTCCGGCTCGCCGAGCGCGGCTTCAATCAGGCCGAAAGACTGGCGCAGCTCCTATCGGCACGCCGCAATATCCCCGTCATGGAACTGCTGCTCCGCGCCCATCATACCGGCAAACAGAGCTTTAAGACCCGGGCGGAACGGCTTGCCGATATGCGGCGCGCTTTTGTCCCGAATCCGGCATGGACCGGTGAATTTGCGGAAAAGCTTTTATTTTCCGCCCGCTCCAACTCGGGAAATACCAGACATTTCCCGGCTTGTTCGCCTCCGTTAAAAATAATAATTTTAGATGATATCTATACGACGGGAAGTACCATCCGCGCTTGTGCGGAGGTGCTGCAGAAGATGGTATCGTCCGCCGGCCGCGAGGCCGAAATTTACAGCCTGACCTGGGCCCGTTCGTAAGGGCAATCCTTTCTTAGGATGGGGAAGGCATAGACGAAACGGGCTCAATCATGTAATCTAGGAGCACAAGCAGTCTATTGACGGATTATTTTGGAAAGAAAGGGCGCTGCCAAATCATGAATATCGATAATTGTCCGCGGTGCGGCAAGATCTACGTCAAGAATGTTATGGAACTGTGTCAGTCCTGCGTTAAGGAACTGGAGAAGCAGTATGAGATTTGCGTGAAATACTTACGGGAGAATAAAGGCGCCAATATTCAAGAACTCTCCGATGCCACCGACATCCCGATTAAGGAAATCACCCGCTTTATCCGGGAGGGACGAATTTCCATCGCCAATGCGCCGAATATCATGTATCCTTGCGAGGTATGCGGAACGCTGATCCGGGAAGGGCATATGTGCGACAGCTGCCGCAGCAGACTGACCCAAGACTTAATGAATGCATCGAAAGAAAGCGCCGCTTCGGAAGCTTCTCGCAAGGATTCCAAGGGAGCTTACAGGGCGGTAGATAAGCTGCGCGGCCAATAATTTATACAAAAAATACGCTTTCAGGTATAAAGTATGTTTCAATCAAGGCCGATAAACTTAGTAAAGATTATCGGCCTTTTTATAATCGAAAGAAGGTGTTAATTGTGAAGATCAACGAAAGCGGACGAATTAATCCGATTAATCCTTACCAACGGAATGCGGAATCACAAAGGCAGGAACAGATGAAGAAAAGTACACCCAAAGACGAGGTAACCATTTCCACGGAAGCCATGAAGCTTTTGGAAGCGCAGAACAGTGGTAAAGCCGACAACGAACGAGCCCAAAGAATTCAAAGCCTGAAGCAGCAGGTCTCCGCCGGTACTTATCAAGTAGACGCATCCAAGCTCGCCGAGAAACTCGCCCCCTTTTTTAAGCAATCCTCTGAGAATTAGGTGAAATCATCCATGGGACTTACAGCATTGATTGAATTTCTCGAGCGGCTGGACGAGACACATTTACAAATGCTTGATCTGGCCGCTGCAAAGAAACAAGCCATAATGGACAATAAGGTTGAAGGTCTCATTGAAATCCTTAACCAGGAATCCAAGCTTGTTAAGCTTGTTGGACAGTTGGAGGAGCAGCGAACCCAAGCCACTTATGCCTTCCTGCAGGAAGTTGGAATTCGTTCCAACCTTAACTTAACCCTTACCGAGCTCTCCCGACTTGTATTTGACCCTGAAGACAAAGCGAAATTGCTGCATATTCAAGACCAGCTTGCTCATACGCTGGATCGCTTGAAGAAAGCCAATGAACTGAATCAGAGGCTGATTGAGCAGTCGCTTGCATTTATAGATTACTCCCTGGATTTGCTTGTCGGCAGACCGAACCAGGATATTACCTACCAACACCCGGCCAATCGGGATAACGCGGCAAGAAGGCCAGGTTTTTTTGACGCGCGGGGATAAATTGAGCCGACAGAATACCGTTTTGCTGCAACAATCACAAGGGAGGAGCAAATAGCATGACATCTACTTTTCATTCTATAGAGACGGCTAGACGAAGTCTTTTTACTCAAACGGCCGCCCTGAATACAACCGGTCACAATATTGCTAACGCCAACACGGAAGGCTATACGCGCCAGCGTGTTAATATGAAAGCAGCAAGTCCAATTGAAGCATATGGACTAACAAATTCAACCGTTCCCGGGCAATTGGGTACAGGGGTGGAATTCACCTCCATCGAACGGATTCGCGAGATGTTCCTTGATGAACAGTACCGCGGAGAGAATGCTGCTCATGGCAACTGGAGCATTCAATCCGACACCCTCGATAAGCTGGAAGCGATTGTGAACGAACCGTCAAATACAGGAATTCGAACAGTATTGGATAACTTTTGGAAGTCTTGGTCCGACCTTAGCAAGAATCCAGAGGATCCCACCGCACGCAAAATTGTAGTGCAAACTGCGCAATCTCTTACGGATGCCATGAACTATATGAGTACCCAATTGAGTAATCTGGATAGCGATCTTAATGAGAACGTTGATACTAAATCTAAAGAAATCCAGACTTACTTGAACGCCATAACCGATCTGAATCGATCGATTACCAAGATTGAGGGCATGGGTGACCATGCTAATGATTTGCGGGATCAGCGCGACCTGCTGACGGATAAGCTATCCAAGATTGTCAACATCACCGTTGTAGAGACCGATGCAGGCTATAACATTTCTTCGGGAACACGGGCGCTTGTTCAGGGGGCGGCAAATCCCGCTACTGTAGACAGTGCATTTCTCAATGATGCCTTTACCTCGGGAGATTTAAGGGCTGGTGAAGCTTATGGCATGATTTTCTCCAGCAGAAATTATGTTGCTGATTACAAGAATCAGCTTGATGCTATGGCAGGCACGATTGCTAATGGCAGTGTGGAAATCACGCTTCCTGCCGGTTCCAATCTTCCAGAGGGAACTGTGCTTACCAATGATGCTCAGATTAAGCAAACGGACGGAACAGTGGTCACTTTGGCGGCAGGCCAAGCCATGTCTAAGGGGGCTGCCCTGTACGAGGATGTTAAGACTGTAGTCCGAGGATTGAACGGATTGCATCAACTGGGTTATGCCATGGACGGAAGCTCAGGCCGTTCCTTCTTTACAACCTCGGATGGCAGCAGCACAATCAATGCCGGTAATATCAAGCTGAATGAAGATATAGCGGCTGATGTTTCCCTGTTTGCAACATCGCTGCGTACAGTACTGGATAGTTCCGGGAATCCCCAGGTCATTAAGGGGAACAATACCCTTGCGCTTCTGATGAGTAATCTGAAGGATAACAAAACGTTTACTACGCCAGATGGTTCCAAGACAGGGACGGTCGGTTCTTACCTTAGCTCGATGGTTGGACAGCTTGGCATTCAATCTCAGGAAGCAGCCCGTCAGGCAGATAATGCCGACTATCTTGTTGAACAGGTGAACTCTCGCCGTCAATCGGTCAGCGGGGTATCTCTGGATGAAGAAATGTCGAATATGCTGGTGTTCCAGCATGCGTATAGCGCCGCCGCCCGTTTCATGACAACTTATGACGAAATGCTTGATAAATTAATCAATTCTACCGGCACCGTCGGAAGATAAAGGAGGACTAGCATATGTTGAGGGTCACCTCCAATATGATGAATTCGCAGCTGCTGCTTAATCTGAACCGGAATGCCCGTACTATGAATGATACGCAGCTGCAGCTGTCCAGCGGACGCAAAATCAACAAGCCCTCCGATGATCCTGTAGGCATTACGTATTCCTTGCGTTACCGGGCTGAGCTTTCTTCAAATGAGCAGTATACGAAGAACGTAGACAGCGCACTTTCCTGGCTGGATTATAATGATACGGTGCTGGGACAAGCCGGAGATGTCGTTCAGCGTCTACGGGAGTTGACCGTACAAGCTTCCACAGGCAGTAATCCCCAGTCTGCACTGGATAGCATCAATCAAGAAGTGCTGCAGCTTAAGGAGCAGCTTGTAGACATTGCCAACAGCAAGCTCAACGGCAAATATATATTTAATGGTGAGCAGTATAATACAAAGCCCTATGATTTTGCTAAGGGTGCAGATGGAACATATGATGTGTCCCAAAATATTACCACGGATTCAGGCCAGATTCAGTACATCGTAGGCGAAGGCGTGCAGATGCCGATTAATATGACTGGGAATGATGTGTTTGGCCATACCGGAGATGCGGACAATATATTCACTATTATTAACAATATTTCCAATTCGTTGACATCGGGCGATCTTACCGGAGTTTCAAGCCAGTTGGACAAAATCGACACGCGTGTAGAAACAATTCTCTCCTCCCGTGCTGAAATCGGAGCCAAGACCAACCGTGTGGAATTAATACGGGATCGGCTTAGTGATTTGAACATTAACCTTACGGATCTGCAAGCAAAAACCGAGGATGCCGATTATGAGGGCTTGATTATGCAGTCCAAGATTCAAGAAAACATATATAATGCGTCCTTGTCGGTGGGTGCCAAAATTATTTCCACCTCGCTGGTTGATTTCATCAGATAATGGAGGTGGCTATCGTTGCTGCAGTCAATTTTGCAAATACGCCAGACTCCTGCTGTTTTAGGTATAGATGCTGATCTCGGCTCGTTCTCTATAAGACAACACAAACCGAATATGAAGATTACCACTACCCCAGGTGAACTTCATGCCCAATCCTTCCGGCCTGAACTCACCATAGATCAATCCAGAGCACGGGCGGCCTACAACGGGGGGAGTGTGCTGGATATGAACAAGCGGATTTATTCGGGTATCCAGCAACTCTATCTACAAAATCTCGCGCAAAAAGTCGAAAACGGAAACCGAATGGCGGAATTTTTTAAACCGGGGAATACCATAGCGGAAGTTTACGGTTTAGATACGGAACCTCGTTCGTTCCCGGAGCCGTGTGGTCCTGCATCCTATGATAATGTAGACATTCATTTCGAGACGAGAGCGCCGCAGATTGAGTTTACACCTGCTCAGGTTGACGTTGCGGTGGAGAACAATCGGCCGGAGATTGAATACACCCGTGGCAAATTAGATATATACATGCAGCATTATGCTTCCGTGCAGTTTATTCCGCCGGAATTGAATGTTCAAATGTAGCTATCAAGCTATAGATGTGCCGGAGAGCGCTTCTATAGCTTTTCTACTATTTAAATATCCGATTATGAGGAGTGAACAATTTGATTATAGAAACGCTGACTTGGGGGGAGCTTGAAGTGAAAGAAGAGCAGATTTATCATTTCCCCAAAGGAATTCCCGGATTCGATGAAGATACGGAGTTTGCCTTGATTGCTATGGTGGATACTCCATTCTGGGTATTGCAATCAGTGAAGGAACAAAGACATTCCTTCTTGTTGGGTGATCCGTTTGCCTTCTATCCCTCATACGAATTTGAATTGCCTGATGATGAGGCGGAGGAACTGCAAATTGAAACGGAAGTGATGGTTGCTTGTATCATTACATTGAAGGAACAGATTGAACAGTCGACGGTTAATCTGTTAGCTCCTATTGTGTTGAATCCTGCCAAACGTACCGGCAAACAAATCGTGCTGCATAAAGCCCCTTATCATACGAAACATAACCTATTGCAAGAACAGCCCGTTATCGACGGAAAGGATGGTGGATAAAATGCTTGTTCTTTCCCGCAAAAAAGGAGAGACCATCGTTATCCAAGACCAGATTGAGCTGACGATTTTAAGTGTTGAAGGAGACACGGTAAAAGTAGGCATTTCTGCTCCTAAACATGTGGATATTTTCAGAAAAGAAGTTTATCTTTCCATCCAGGAGGCCAACCGTGAGTCGGCCGCTCCTCAGCAATCAGATTTGAATGCGCTAATTCATCGGCTTCGTGGGCCGAATAATTGATCTTCTAATAGACAGATTAAGTATTTACCGGGGAGAGAGCAAGATGAATCATCCGAAAGGAAACAAATGCCTACATGGGGTATTTGTATTGATCGCTGCATGTTTTATATTATGGCTTGTGCCTACTCATTCTGAGGCTGCAGCGGAAGGGAAGAACCGGATTGCTGCCGAAGAGCTGAAACGCATAAGCCGTCTATCGTTTACCTTGCGGGATGCCTTTCAAACACCGTATACGGTCTATATTTTTGCAAGTGATGAGAAAATGTCTACCTTGGAAGAGCAAGACTACTGGACCAATAACAAGGTGGGTGACAAAAGCTATACGGGTACATATCGTGCGGCTCTGCTAAAGAACGGAGAGCAATATGGCATCGTTCAATCGGTCAATCTTGAGCTGCGTGAAATCACTATGCCGCAGACTTGGCATTATACCGTAAAAGGCAGTGGAGCTTCCATGCCGGACATGTTGATCCTTTCAGAATGGGGCAGCTCCAATTTCAATCTTGCGCATCCGTTCATTATTCGATCGGGCGTCCTTCAACCGCTGAAATTCATGAATAATAACGGTAAGAAAATGGACGATTATTATCCGGCGAGCCGAAGAGACGGCATCCGTATCTTGTCGAAATCACGAGTCCAATTCAAAGCCTATGACAACAGCAAGACCAAGTATGCAGTTAACACCTTTAAGCTGAATATTAGTAAACTTGAGCTGCGCTTGGATGATACCAGATATGTGGAGCAGGCAGCATGGCCTAATTCAGGAAGCGGGGACCGCGACTATTTGAATAGTCTCAAATCAGCTGCATTTAGCGGATATTTACCGGCAAATCCTCAAATCAAGCTGGGCATGACCTTCAAGTCGGTAAAAGACAAGCTGAACGCGGCAAAGCTTAAAGAAAATGGAGAATGGGGAGCCTTTTATCTTTTTGACCATTATGCAGTAGGCTTCAATGATTATTTGCATGATCTTAACGCCAATTCCCACGTCATGATATTTAATATATTTGCGGATCAACGTAATCTTACCCCTTCCAATGTAAAAAGGTGGCTTGGTAATCCTGGGGAGGAATATTTTAACGAAGAAGAGGGCGGTTACGAGCTTGACTACAAAGTGGGGAATCACTCTCTGGGATTCCATTACGAGGAAGAGTACGGATTCATTCAGCTAATTACCATCTATTAATCTGATTAGAGGATATTTGTGTGTATACAATGACAGACTGCTTTCGTGACTGAGGAGAGCCGTCTGTTTTTGTTTTTTGTAAAAAAGATAAAAAATCTTCGAATAACTCTAAATAGTCCATGAGTCCCTGACGATATATAGTTTAGACGCTGACCGGCAGGGCGGCCGACCTTAATGGTTTGGCGTTTACCACATGGATGTGGAACTAACTAAATTTCAGGGAGGAAATTCCAAATGATTATCAACCACAATATCGCGGCGTTGAATACTCACCGCCAGCTGTCCATCAACACAGCTAACACGAACAAAAATATCGAGAAACTGTCTTCCGGTCTTCGCATCAACCGTGCTGGCGATGACGCTGCCGGCCTGGCAATCTCCGAGAAAATGCGCGGCCAAATTCGCGGTCTCGACCAAGCTTCCCGTAACGCTCAAGACGGCATTTCCTTGATCCAAACGGCTGAAGGCGCACTGAGCGAAACTCACAGCATCCTGCAACGTATGCGCGAAATTGCCAACCAATCTGCAAACGGAACGAACACAGATACTGACCGTGGCGCGCTGCAAGACGAAATGAACCAACTGACTTCCGAAATCAACCGTATCGGCAACACAACTGAGTTCAATACTCAAAAATTGCTGAACGGCGGTATCGGTTCGGGAGAAAGCGGCAAAGTTACTCAAGCTACTAGCGCTAAGATTGCAGGGGTAACAGCTTATACAGGGGCTGATACTACAGGACAATCAGCTTCACTCACCATCGATGGACAAACCTTCGATTTCTCTGCTGTGTTAAACACAGATAATACTGCAACCACGAAAGCTGCCTTTGCAGATTCTTTGAAAAACGTGACATCTGGTGGAGTTAAACTTAGTGATCTGGTAGATATTGACGCAAGTGGTTCGGCAATCACTTTCACTGCTAAATCTTCTGGCTCCACAAGCACGCTTGAACTTAAAGTAACCGCAGGTGATGATGAGGCAGCTGCTATGCTCGGTTTTGCTGATGCCGCAACAGCAAATGCAGTTGGTGAAGTGAAAGGTGATCCAACCACTGTTGAGCGTGCTGGTCTGCAAGGTGGAACAGCTCTAGGTGGTTCCGATGTTACTATTGCTGCTGGCGCATCCCTTAAATTTACAGTTGGCTCCGACAGCGAAGTTGAAGTTACTTTAAATTCCGGAACTGCAGCAAAAGTATATGACACTCAAAATACTGACGCAAATGTAGCTAAAGCAGCTATGGATGATCTTGTTAAAGATCTGAATGCTGCACTTCAAAAAGCTGGACTGGAAAGCAAAGTAACTGCTTCCCTGTCTAAAGACAATGAAATTCAATTTATTTCCGAGACAGGTAAAGATATTTCCGTAGTCGATGGTACAGGTGCTGCTTTAACACAACTGGGATATGCTGGAACCGAAACAGTCCAAAACGTAGAACAAGTTGTTGGCCCTGGCGCACAAGGAGTTGGTTTCTCCACTAAATTCCAAATCGGTGCTAACACAGGTCAATCGATGTCTCTGACAATCAATGACGTGCGTTCCGCTGCTCTGGGTATTACTGGTAACGCTGGGCAAGCTGGTTTCACTACTGAAAACACCGTTACTAACGGCACTAACGATGTGAAAGCTGAAGCAGCTCTGAATATCTCCACTAGAGAAGATGCTTCCAAAGCTATCGCAGTTCTGGACAAAGCAACTTCGGCAGTTTCCAGCGAGCGCGCTAAACTGGGTGCTGTTCAAAACCGTCTGGAGCACACGATCAACAACTTGGGAACAGCTTCCGAGAACCTGACTGCTGCTGAATCCCGTATCCGTGACGTGGACATGGCGAAAGAAATGATGGAACAAACGAAGAACAACATCCTTGCTCAAGCAGCTCAAGCTATGTTGGCTCAAGCTAACCAACAACCGCAAGGCGTTCTGCAATTGCTCCGTTAATTTATCAGGCTTATCCGCTATAAAGATCAGTATAAAAGTCCCGGGCATCTGCCCGGGACTTTTTCTTATAGTACCAGGAAGTATAAACTCTTATAATTCAAGTTTCTTATTTTTCAAGATAAATTCTTATAATATAGTTCTAATCCTAAAAAATCCCTGCAAATAACCGATATATATATCAATAAGTGAGGTTATTTGGAGGTCAGGGCCTTATGAATGTTCAGTTTTCTCTTTCTGCTAATCCGCCATCCGGTGGGCAGAGCAGACCCGCAGTAACGTCAAGCAAAGGGCCGGTGCAGCCGGTTGATCAAAGTGCTCCAATTAAGGACGCTAAGGATTTAACCCTTAAAGAAAGCCAAGGAGTTAATGTAACTATCGCCGAAGAACAACTCATTCGGACGATTGAGCGGGCAGTTAAAGCTTTGCAGGGACCTGAGACGATACTGCAAGTCAGTGTCCACGAGAAGACGCATGATATTATGGTTAAGGTTCTGAATAAGGATACGGGAGAGCTTATTCGTGAGGTCCCGCCTGAGAAGACGTTGGACCTGGTAGCTAAAATGATGGAGATCGCCGGCATTTTAATTGATGAGAAAATTTAAGGGTAGGAGGTTCAGAAATGCCTCTTCGTATTAACGGCTTTTCAGGTATGGATATAGACAGTATGGTTAAAAGCTTGATGACGGCCAAGCGAATTCCGCTGGATAAGCTTAATCAGCAGAAAACGGTGCTCGAATGGACAAGAGACAGCTATCGCGAGATTAACAGTAAACTTGTTGATTTTCGTTCGAACAAGCTGATTAGCAAATACGGCATTTCCACAGCGATGAATGCAAAGCAAGCGGTAGTCAGCGGAAATACTGCCGCAATTAAAGCGGAAGCCTCTGCGAATGCAACAGGGATCGATATGAGTGTAAGTGTCACCCAACTGGCTACGAAGGCAACGTTGGAGACTAAAGGGGCCGGCACGGGGCTTACAACTGGATCAACCTTGGCCGAAGCCAATGCTACAGCGAGCGGGACACCGATCTCTGCGATCACAGATGCGGATAAGAACAAAGAGTATAAGCTAAAGGTTAATGAACAGACCTTTACCTTTAAGGGTTCGACAGGAATCTCCACAATCATGTCGACAATTAACTCCAACGCAGATGCCAAGGTCACGGCAAGTTTTGACGAGCTGACCGGCAAGCTCATTTTGGCCTCCAAGACATCCGGTTCGGCCGGTACGGTTAACCTTGGAGCGGACCCGGGAGATAACACCCTTCTTGATGCATTCAAAGGTATACAGCAGTACACATCGCCCCTCGGAGTCACAACGGATGTTAAGCCAGGCGTAAACTCCATTTCGTTCATTAACGGGACCAAGATGGATAAAGACAGCAACACCTTTACCGTGAACGGGGTTCAGATGACTTTACAATCAACAACAATTAACGCAGCTGATCCAACCGTAGATCCCGGTGCGGCGGACACGAACAAAGCAAGCATCACACTAACAACCGACCCGCAAAAAACAATCGATACGATCAAAGGATTTGTTGAAGACTATAACAGTTTGATTAGTGTGTTAAACACCAAGATTTCGGAAGAAAGGTACCGAGATTTTGCGCCGTTGACCGATGAGCAGAAGACTGCTATGAAAGATGACGATATCACGAACTGGACAGCCAAGGCTAAAAGCGGCCTTTTGAAAAATGACGATATTCTCAGAAACGCTCTATCTACTATGCGCGAGGTGATCTCTACGCAAATGGGAGACCTAAGCTCGGTAGGGATTACGACAGGCCGTTATTACGAGGGCGGGAAACTGCTTCTGGATGAAACCAAGCTGAGACAGGCGGTAACCGATAATCCGCAAAGAGTGCTGGAATTATTCCAAGGCACCGTCATTGCTCCGAGTGATGGAATTTTCGATAAGCTTGCTTCCAAAATTAACAGTTCCTTGGACAGCCTTGCATCCAGAGTGGGAACCAACAAATTCTCCAGCGATCTAACCAGCAGTTACAAGGAAGAGAGTGTTATGGGCAAGCAGCTTAAAGAGTATAACACTCGAATCAGTACGATGCAGACCAACCTGAATAATGCCGAAACACGCTATTATCAGCAATTCACAGCAATGGAGACCGCCATTAGTAAATTGAATTCACAGTCTTCCAACCTGCTATCCAGCCTGGGAGCATCTTAAAATTAAAGGGTGAAACATATGCTTACATCTCCTTATGAAAAATACCGGCAATCTTCAGTGCAGACTTCCAACCCAGCGCAGCTGGTCATCATGTTGTATGATGGAGCAATTCGTTTTGTCCGCACAGGTTTGGACGCTCTGAAAAAACAAGATTTTGAGAAGACAAGCCTTAATTTTGGCAAAGCGCAAACTATTGTTAGCGAATTAATGTCCACACTGGACTTTACCTATGAGATTTCGAAAAATTTGTATTCGCTCTATGAATATACCAACCATCTTCTTGTTGAAGCCAATATCCGAAAAAATGAAGAAAAAGCAAATGAAGCGATCGGTTACCTGACTGAGCTTCGTGAAACCTGGCTGCAGGCATCCAAGTTGGCTGGCAACCCAACACAGGCTGAAAGCGCAAATGGATAATCTTATTCAGCAGTTACGTCAACTTACTGAGCCTATCATCTTCCGTCTTCACGAAACAACTTACGAGGAACTGGAGTTTTTTGTGGAGGAGCGTCAGAAAATTGTCGATGCAATCACTGAGGGAATCGCATCCTGTCAACCGACATCGGCGCAGAAACAGGAAATTCATCGCATCATAGAACGTGACGCCGAAATTCTCGCCAGAATGAACACGCTCCGTTTGGAAGCCCAGAATTGGCTCCAAAAGCGAAGCATGGCCAAAGCCCAGCGCAGCGCCTACGAAGCCGGCTATACCCCGGAGAGCATTTTAATGGACCGAAAAAAATAATTTCGCATAACTGTTTCAATCGGAGGAACACTTGGGTAATACTACTCATCTGTTCCTCTTTTGATTTATTATCGCGTTTGTTTCATTGTATAAATATTGCATGGGAAATAATTGAAGGTAACCATTTTCTTTTCCAATTGACAATGGAGAACTCGCGGTGGTATAGTCAGAATTGTGAGCAAGACTCACGTTCATTTGATGATGAAGGGAATGTTCAAGCAATGGAAGGTAAAGTTAAATGGTTTAACGCAGAAAAAGGTTACGGTTTCATCGAGACTGCAGAAGGCGGCGACGTATTCGTTCACTTCTCCGCGATCCAAACCGAAGGTTTCAAAACTCTGGAAGAAGGACAGTCGGTTGAGTTTGATATCGTGGAAGGCGCACGCGGACCACAAGCAGCTAACGTAATCAAATTATAATCATCCGGCATAGCCGACCTACATATACGGTAGATGGTTAGCAAATTGAGACGACGCTAGCGTAAGACCCTGGAGAATATTCCGGGGTCTTTTTTGTTTCTTTTTTTGATAAAATACATCATTTGTAAAAAACAAGCAGGAATTTGTTAATTACTCCTAGAATTTAGGCGATGGGTAATTGTTGAGCTTTCTTCTGTCTTACTTATGACTATTCCCACCACAAAGATAGGAGAGTGAATGACAGCATGAAAAAGTTTTGGCGCGGTCTTCTGACCGGCGTTCTTGGAATCGGAATGGTGTTCGGCTCGCTTGGAGCCGCATCCGCCGCATCGACGCCTAAGGACATTCAAGGGCACTGGGCGCAGAGCAAAGTGCAGGACTGGCTGAACAAAGGATATTTGACGGGGTATCCGGACGGTACCTTTAAGCCGAACAAAGTGATTACACGGGCGGAATTTGTAGCTGTGGTCAATCGTCTGTTCAGCTTTAAGGACACAGCAACGGTTACCTTTACGGACGTCAAGACCACAAACTGGGCTTACAGTGAGGTAGCGAAGGCGGTTAAAGCCGGATATATCAACGGCTATTCAAACAACACCTTCCACCCCAACAATCCGATTACACGCCAGGAAGCGGCGGTCATTGCGGCGAAGGTACTGCACCTTAGCACCGATGCAACGTCAACGACATTCAAGGATGCTGCACAAATCTCGAACTGGGCCCGTGGCTCGGTTGCGGCTGTGGCCAACCTGAAGATTATTACAGGTTATCCGAACGGTACGTTCGGACCGAAGAAGCCGCTGACCCGCGCGGAAGCGGTGATCATCGTTGGCAACTCGTCCGCCCATTATACCGGCGGCGCAAGTGCGACACCAACGCCTACTGCGACGCCAGCACCTTCGGCAACGCCTACTCCGACATCGTCTACTGGAGGAGGCGGCACGGTCGTGTATCCTACTGTTAGCGGAGCGACTTACGGCCATGTCGGTTCGGTAACGGCAGACGTCTATTTCACATCCAACGTTACCGGCTCGGTATACTATGTGGTCGCAGCCGGTTCGGCAGCGCTGCCAACCGTTAACGAGATTTACCTCGGTTCGGCGGGAAGCGGCGTAACCGTGGTGAATAAAGGATTGAAGTCCACGACCGCCGGCAGTACCGTTTCCTTTTCCGTATATGGACTTACGGCCGGTACGAATTATTCCGCATTCATGATCCTGGTTGATAATTCCGGCAATAAGTCTGTGAGCGTAGCGAGAGTGGATTTCAAGACAGCGGCAAGCACAGTAACGGGAATCACTTACGCCGCGCCAGGGACATCGACAACCGTTACATCGGTGGTTTATGTGACTTACGGCTCTGCCGGTAATCCGTCCGGCCAAATCCGTTATGTCGTGATTCCGTCCGACCCGTCGATTACCACGGGAGCCGCAGCTCCTAACGCCGTACAGGTATGGAACGGGCAAAACGCTGTGGGTACGGCTGTGGGCAGCGGCTGGCGCGGAGCGCTTTCGAGTGTTACGGCCGGGACCCGAACTCCTATTACCATTACCGGTCTTGCCAGCGGTAAGGAATACAAGGTTTATCTTGTAGCGGGCAACGGCAGTGGAGGTTATTCGCCGGTTGAAGTCGTCACCGTGCAGACCAAGTAAAATACTGCGGAATAGAAAGCTCAACAACCGATATCAGAGGACTTACCCGCGGACCTGAGAGCCTTGTCGCTTCAGGTCTTTTTTTACATTTGAAAGCGCATTTACACAATTTTAAACTTTTTACATGGAGCTTACGTTTTGGTATAATGAAGGTGCAAAGGAGGAGTGCCCATGCAATTCAGCATTCGAGGTCAACAAATTGAAGTGACCGACGCTTTGAGAGAGTATGTTGATAAGAAGCTCAGCAGACTTGAGAAGTATTTCGATGCGCCCCCTACCCAGGAAGGCTTCGTAACCCTCAGCGTTATACGTGGTCTTCATACGGTGGAAGTAACGATCCCGCTGGCCGGCGTCACGCTTCGCGCGGAAGTTCGCAGCGATGATATGTATGCTTCGATCGATGGGGTAGTGGACAAGCTTGAGCGCCAAATCCGCAAGCACAAAACCAAACTCAACCGGAAATTCCGTCAGGAAGGGAGCTTGAAGACGCTATTTGTAGAAGGCGGATCTAGCGGTTCCGTCGCCGTGGAAGAACAGGATGAAGAATTGGAGGTTGTGCGCAACAAACGCTTCACATTGAAGCCGATGGACGTGGAGGAAGCGATCCTGCAAATGAATATGGTGGGACATAATTTCTTTGTATTTTCCAACATTGACACTTCCGAAGTAAGCGTTGTGTATAAACGAAATGACGGCAAATACGGTTTGATTGAACAAGGTTGACCTGAATTGATCGGTAAGTAAGGCTGCCTCTTTTCGAGGGTATCCTTGGATAAGCTGAAATGTCATCTTTATGAAAAAAATCCCGAGCCCTTATTCGCATGAAGCGAATGGGGCTCTTGTGCGTATATATATGAAGGTATGCCTATACAGGTAACTTCTGCTTGTATTGCGGCATCCCTTACAAACTGTTACAATTTATGAAGCAGCGGAATCGATGAGGTTAAGCGGCCCTTTCAATTTTGTGAGGATGGGCTGAGGTTCCACCATCTGTGTTGCATGAAAGGGGTTAACCATGCTAGGACTTGTTAAAAAAATATTCGGCGACACGAATGAACGCGATGTCAAACGTCTGCTGAAGACGGTCGAAGTCATTAACGGGCTGGAGCCTGAATTCGAGGCGCTGTCCGATGAAGCATTGAGAGCCAAGACTGAGGAGTTCCGGGCCCGGATTGAAAAAGGCGAGACGGCGGATGAACTTCTGCCCGAAGCTTTCGCAACCGTGCGCGAGGCTTCGAAACGTGCGCTGGGCATGCGGCATTTCGATGTGCAGCTCATCGGAGGGATGGCGCTGCATGAAGGCAGGATCGCCGAAATGAAGACAGGTGAAGGAAAGACGCTGGTCGGCACCCTGCCGGTATACTTGAACGCTCTCCTTGGAAAAGGCGTGCATGTCGTTACGGTCAATGATTACCTGGCCCAGCGTGACAGCGCCCAAATGGGACAAATATATAATTTCTTGGGCATGACGGTCGGGGTTAACCTGAACGGCATGGACCATGCCGATAAACAGAATGCATACGCCTGCGATATTACGTACGGCACGAACAACGAATTTGGTTTTGACTATTTGCGCGATAACATGGTGCTCTATAAGGAGCAGATGGTGCAGCGTCCGCTCTTTTTCTGCATCATTGACGAAGTGGACTCCATCTTGATCGATGAAGCGCGGACGCCGCTCATTATTTCGGGACAAGCCGAGAAGTCGACGGAGCTTTATTATGCAGCCGACCGTTTCGTGAAGAGATTGCAGCCGGAAGAGCACTACACAGTGGATATTAAGGTGAAATCCGTCGCACTGACGGAAAAAGGCGTGGCGATTGCCGAGAAAGCCTTCGGTATCGAGAACCTGTACGACCACAGCCATGTTACGCTCAACCACCATATCGTCCAAGCCTTGAAGGCCAATGTCATTATGCGCCGGGATGTCGATTATGTGGTGACAGACGATGAAGTAGTCATCGTTGACGAATTTACGGGACGCCTGATGGCGGGACGCCGCTACAGCGACGGCCTGCACCAGGCGATCGAAGCAAAGGAAGAAATCCAGGTACAGAACGAGAGCATGACGCTCGCTACGATTACGTTCCAGAACTACTTCCGCATGTACCGCAAGCTGGCCGGCATGACCGGTACGGCCAAGACGGAAGAAGAGGAATTCAAGAAAATTTACGGACTGGAAGTTCTCCAGGTGCCGACGAACAAGGCGAACCAGCGCGCGGATATGCCGGATGTGGTCTACAAGAGCGAGAACGGCAAGTTTAACGCCGTTGTCGAGGAGATTGTGGAACGTCATAAGAAGAACCAGCCGGTGCTGGTTGGTACGGTATCGATCGAGAACTCCGAGCGCGTCTCGGAAATGCTGAAGCGCAAGGGCGTCAAGCATCAGGTGCTTAACGCCAAGCATCATGCGGCGGAAGCGGAAATCATCTCGCATGCGGGACAACCCGGCACTGTGACGATCGCAACCAATATGGCGGGCCGCGGTACCGACATCATTCTGGGCGAAGGCGTGGCGGAACTCGGCGGACTGCATATCATAGGTACCGAGCGCCATGAATCCCGGCGGATCGATAACCAGCTCCGCGGCCGGGCGGGACGCCAAGGCGACCCGGGCTCGACGCAGTTCTATCTGTCGCTGGGCGATGAACTGATGAGACGCTTCGGCGCGGATAATGTGCTGAATATGATGGAGCGCCTCGGGTTTGAAGAGGACCAGCCTATCGAGAGCCGGATGATTACCCGTGCGATTGAATCGGCTCAGAAACGGGTCGAAGGCAATAACTTCGACATCCGCAAAGTGGTTCTCCAATATGACGATGTCATGAACCAGCAGCGCGAAATTATTTATAAGCAGCGCCGTGAAATTCTGGAATCGGAGAATATTAAGGACATCGTCGTGGAAATGATCCGTCCGGTCATCGAACGGGTTGTGGAAGCGCACTGCAGCGACGACATCCCCGAGAACTGGGAGCTGCAGGAAGTTGCTGATTATGTGAACAGCAAGCTCCTTGACGAAGGCTCCCTCACCCGCGATGATCTGTGGGGC
Source organism: Paenibacillus apii (assembly GCF_011043685.1). Classification (NCBI taxonomy): domain Bacteria; kingdom Bacillati; phylum Bacillota; class Bacilli; order Caryophanales; family Paenibacillaceae; genus Paenibacillus; species Paenibacillus apii. The sequence goes on from NZ_JAAKGU010000002.1 coordinate 431,567, forward strand.
AAGGAAGCCGACGAGATCGTGGAATTCATCTTCGAGAAGGTGCTGGAGAAATACGCAGCCCGCGAAGAACGTCTCGGCTCCGAGCTCGTACGCGAATTCGAGAAGGTTATCGTGCTGCGCGCCGTCGACAGCAAATGGATGGACCATATCGACGCGATGGACCAGCTTCGCCAAGGGATTCATCTGCGTGCCTACGGCGGGACCGATCCGCTGCGGGAGTACCAGTTCGAAGGCTTTGAGATGTTCAATGCGATGACGGCGACCATCCAGGAAGAAGTGGCGACCTACATCATGAAGGCTCACATCGAGACGAACCAGGAGCGTCAATCCGTTGTCGAAGAGAATAAAATCTCGACAAATGGCGAGCCTGCCGAGAAGCGTCCGGTTGCGGTTGGCGCCACGGTGGGACGCAATGATCCTTGTCCTTGCGGCAGCGGCAAGAAATTCAAGAACTGCCACGGACAAAATGCTTAATTTGATTAATCCGCCGATGAAAGTCGGTATGATGAAAATGAGGAACGGCTGGGCCGGGGAGATTCCCGTAAGCGGCTCGGCCGTTTCTTCTTGATGAATATAAACATTTCTTTAATCGAAAGGTGCAGTGAGTACATGATTGATCCAAGTGTAAAGCAAGACTTGCGCGAAATCGGCAAGAAATTAACCAACCTTAGGGGGTCTCTTTGACTTAGACCTTAAGCAGGAAATGATCGCCAACTTCGAGGAGAAGATGGCCGCTCCGGATTTCTGGGATGACAACGAGAAGGCGCAAGGCGTTATTGCCGAAATGAACGCTGTTAAATCCAGTGTGGATCAATACCAGAAGCTGCAGCAGGAATATGACGATGCGCTGCTGATGGCGGAACTTGCGGAAGAAGAAGGCGACGAGGAACTGGCTGCCGAGATCGGAACGAATGTCCATGCGTTGACCGGTAAGCTCGAAGAATTTGAGCTGCAGCTTCTGCTCAATCAGCCTTACGATAAGCTTAACGCCATCCTGGAGCTTCATCCGGGCGCAGGAGGAACGGAATCTCAGGACTGGGGCCAGATGCTGTACCGGATGTACACACGCTGGGCCGAGAAGCGCGGTTTCAAGGTGGAGGTTCTGGACTACCTGCAGGGCGATGAAGCCGGAATCAAAAGCGTAACTTTGCTGATCAAAGGCTATAACGCATACGGTTACCTGAAGGCGGAAAAAGGCGTTCACCGTCTGGTACGCATTTCCCCGTTCGACGCCTCGGGGCGACGGCATACATCCTTTGTATCCTGCGATGTGGTGCCGGAAATCAATGAAGACATCGACATCGAGATCCGCACCGAGGATCTGAAGATTGATACGTACCGGGCCACCGGCGCCGGCGGCCAGCATATCAACACCACCGATTCGGCGGTCCGGATCACCCACCAGCCGACAGGCATAGTCGTTACCTGCCAGAATGAACGCTCCCAGATCAAGAACCGGGAACGTGCGATGACGATGCTGCGTTCCAAGCTGTATGAGCGCAAGCTCGAGGAACAGCAGCGCGAGCTGGACGAGATTCGCGGCGAGCAGTCCGACATTGCCTGGGGCAGTCAGATCCGCTCTTATGTATTCCACCCGTACAGCATGGTCAAGGACCATCGCACATCGGTGGAGACCGGGAACGTCGGCGCCGTCATGGACGGCGATCTTGACGCTTTTATCGACGGATATTTGCGCAGCCAGATCAAGACCGAGGCGGAGTAACGGATGACGTCAACGAAAACAAGGGGCAGGCCGCCGCTTATTCCGCTGAACGGTCCGCTCCGCCATCTTGCGGATACAACCATGATCACCGTCGGCTCGCTCATTACTGCGCTCGCCTTCAACTTGTTCATGCTGCCGAACCGGATCGCTTCCGGCGGCGTATCGGGCTTGTCGATTCTGGCGAAGGCGTGGTTCGGGGCGGAGCCGGCTTTTTCCCAGTGGGCGCTAAATATCCCGCTCTTCATCCTTGGCGTGCTCATCCTGGGCCGCAGCTATGGACTCCGGTCGCTGCTGGGCAGTATTGTTCTGCCGCTGTTTATCTACTTGACCAAAGACGGCCCGGTGCCGACTACAAACCCTCTGCTGGCTTCGATCTACGGAGGAATCGGCGTCGGACTCGGTCTCGGGCTTGTCTTTCGCGGACGCGGATCGACAGGGGGCCTTACGATTCTGGCGCAGATTATCCAGAAGCTGACCGGTTTCAGCTTCTCCCTGTCCGTCGTCCTGCTGGACGGTACGGTGATTACGTTGGCGGCATTCGTGCTCGGGATGGAGCAGGCCATGTACGCTCTGATCGGGCTGTTCGTCACAGGCCGGGTCATCGACGCGCTGGAAGTCGGCTTTAGCTACACCAAGGTAGCCTATATTATTTCGGATCATACCGAGGCGATCTCGGAAGCGGTTTTGCATGATTTGAACCGGGGGCTGACGAGGCTGGATGCCCGAGGCGGATATACCGGCGACAACCGCACGGTGCTGATGGTGGCCGTCGGACAGAATGAGACGACCCGGCTGAAGGCGATTGTCCGGTCGGTAGACCCCGGAGCATTCGTTATTATCAGCGACGCACATGAGGTGCTGGGCGAAGGATTCAAGAGAGAAGCGTAGTTTTTCCTATAAATATTAGGAGAAGCGGCGTTTCTTTTTTTCAATAGTGGGAGGTGGAAATGGCACATGATAAGGGTGGGGAAGCCGGAATAGCAGCAGGCTATAAATGTTACATAATCTGTTGTATTTATATTAATCCGGTTGTATAATAATACATATTTCTAAGGACGGCGGATAAGGCGATTTATCCGGTATAATGGAGAGAAAAGGCAGAAGGGAGCCGGGAGATGACGGTGGAAGGCAAGTTAAGAGCGGCAATTGTGGGATCGACGGGATATGGTGGCGTGGAGCTGATCAGGCTGCTGCAGGGGCATCCGAAGGTGGAGATTACCTCGGTAATTTCCTCTTCAAGTGCGGGAGAGCCTATTGAAAATGGGTTCCCGCATTTAACCGGCGTGTTTCATAGAAATCTGGACGGCGTGGATGCGGCGGAGATAAAGGAGAGGGCGGATGTCGTGTTCACGGCGACGCCAGCGGGCGTAAGCGCCAAGCTCGCTCCGCAGCTGCTGGAGGTGGGGCTTAAGGTCATTGACCTGTCCGGCGATTTCCGGTTGAAGGACGGCGGCGAATACGAGCGCTGGTACAAGCATCCCGCTCCGGAAGAGAGTTATTTGCAGCAGGCGGTTTTTGGCCTCTGTGAGGTGTTTGGAGATCGCGCGGCCGGCGCGGAGTTCATCTCTAATCCGGGCTGCTATCCTACGGCGACGCTGCTTGGTCTGATTCCGGCGCTTAAGGCAGGATGGATTAAGCCGGAGAGCATCATCGTTGATGCGAAATCGGGCGTATCGGGCGCCGGACGCGGCGTGAACGTGGGCGTTCATTATGCGGAAGTGAATGAGAATTTCAAAGCCTACAAGATCAACAAGCATCAGCATATCCCTGAAATTGAGCAGACTCTTACAGAGATTGCCGGGGAACCGGTGACGGTAACCTTCACGACGCATCTCGTTCCAATGACACGGGGGATTATGGCGACGATGTATGCAGGGATGAACGGAGCTTACAGCGAGCAGGATTTTGTCGATTTATATCGTAACTATTATGAGGGAAGATCTTTTGTCCGTGTGCGGGATGCCGGAATTTGGCCGGCGACGAAGGAAGTCAGCGGGTCGAATTATTGCGATATCGGATTTGCGGCGGACGCCCGCACAGGCCGGGTCACGATTATTTCGGTAATCGATAACCTCGTAAAAGGCGCTGCGGGGCAGGCGATTCAAAATCTCAATTTAATGATGGGATGGGAGGAAACCCTTGGGCTCGGTTACACGCCTGTGTATCCGTAAAGCTTAGCGGGAAACAAGACATGAGCGAGAAGCTGTACACCGTCGTGGAAGGCGGAAGCATTACGACACCGAGAGGGTTTACATCCGGAGGCCTGCACTGCGGCTTGAAAAAAACCGACCGCAACGACCTCGCCGCCATACTGTGCGAGGTGCCGGCGACGGCAGCGGCGGTATATACAACGAATCTGTTCCAGGCAGCCCCGCTCAAAGTATCGCGGGAGAGTCTCGGCAGCGGCGTTCTGCGCGCGGTTGTGGTCAACAGCGGCAACGCCAATGCCTGCACCGGAGAGCAGGGCGAAGCCGATGCCTATGAAATGCGGGCGGCAGCCGCCCGGCACCTGGGAGTAAGCGAGGACGAAGTGGCGGTTGCATCGACTGGCGTTATCGGCGAGCTGTTGAAGATGGATCGCGTGCGCGACGGCCTGGCCGCGCTTCCGGCGAAGCTTTCAGGCGACGCGGACGGGGCGGAGGAGTTCTGCCAGGCGATTTTGACGACCGATCTGGTGAAGAAGGAATGCTGCGTGAAGGTCCGAATCGGGGACACGGAAGTCCTGATCGCCGGCGCGGCGAAGGGCTCCGGTATGATTCATCCGAATATGGCCACCATGCTCGGCTTTATGACAACGGATGCCGTTATTGGGCAGGAGGCGCTTCAGACGCTGCTGCGTAAGGCGACGGACACGACTTTCAATATGATTACCGTAGACGGCGATACGAGCACGAACGATATGCTGGTGTCGATGGCCAGCGGTCTGGCCGGCAACGAAGAGCTGGATAGGCGGCATGCGGATTGGGAAGCTTTTGAAGCGGCGTTCACGCATGTGTGCCGTCATCTTGCGATGGCGATTGCCCGAGACGGCGAGGGCGCGACCCATTTGATCGAGGTGCGGGTAAGCGGGGCGACCGACGAAGCGGCTGCCCGGGCGATTGCGAAGACGATCGTTGGCTCCAGCCTGGTCAAATCCGCTATTTTCGGCGCGGATGCGAACTGGGGACGGATTATTGCCGCAGTCGGCAGGGCCGGTGTTCCGGTCACGGTCGACAAGGTGGATATTTCGCTCGGAAATATCGAAGTGCTGCGCCAGTCGAAGCCGGTCGTGTTTGATGAAGCGGAAGCATTGGCCTATTTGCAGGGCGATACCACGCTGATTACAGTAAATCTGGCGGACGGCGAGGGCAGCGCCATCGCTTGGGGCTGCGATTTGACCTATGATTATGTGCGGATTAACGCCGCATACCGGACTTAAAGACGGCTGTTTCCGGCCTTTTTAAAAATATTAGAAGGCATATTTCAGCCTTTGATAAGGAAGGATAACGAAACTCATGACGCAAAATGGTGCTTTCAAAGAGAATAGCGCGGGCAATGAGCGAATGTTCGTGATGAAGTGCGGCGGCAGTACACTGACCGCGCTTCCTGACTCTTTTTTTGATGAGCTTCGGCATCTGCAGGAGGATGGGGTCAAGGCGGTTATCGTTCACGGCGGTGGCCCGGCGATATCGGACAATTTGGCTCGTCTTGGCATTGCGAGCAGCTTTGTGAATGGCCTGCGGGTGACGACCGAGGAAGTGCTCGACGTCGTGGAGATGACGCTGTCGGGCAGCATCAACAAGGCGATTGTAAGGCGGATTCAAGGGAGCGGCGGCAGGGCGATCGGCCTGTCCGGCGTGGATGGCAACCTCATAACAGCAGCTCCCGTAGCGAACAGTAACGAGGTTGGACTCGTAGGCTATGTGACCGAGGTGAAAGCGGAAATTGTGGCGGGTATTCTGGCGCTCGGTTACATTCCGGTAATTGCGCCGCTTGGCGTTGACGCTGCCGGTCAGCGGTATAACATTAACGCCGATACGGCGGCCGGTGCGGTCGCTTCCTACATGCAATCGCCGCAGATGATTGTGGTGACGGATGTGCCGGGCATTCTGACGACAGCGGAAGATGGCAGCAAAAAGGTTCTCCCTTCGGTAACGGTTGCGCAGATCGATCAAATGATCGACAGCGGCGAGATTTACGGGGGAATGATCCCCAAGGTCCGGTCCGCGGTAGACTGCATCCAGGGCAGCGTATCCGAGGTCGTTATCGTCGACGGCAAGGAGCCGGGAGTGCTCAGGCGGGTACTGTCTGGAGAGATTATCGGCACACGGATCGTGCGGGGTTAAGGAAAGTAGCGGAAAAGCAGGCAAACGGCATAGCACGGGATTATACGGAACGCCGAGAGGCCTGCTGGATTCGGGGCAAATCAAATCATGCCGGCAGTCGCGACAAGCGGCGTGTGCGGGGGGAGAGTGAATGGAAATGAGCAAGCTTACGCAGGTTGAGGGCCATTCTTTGAAGGAAAAGCAGGCGGCAGACACGGGAACGGGAATCAGCACGGCGGGTCAGCCGGTTTCATCCGGGAAGTTGGAACATGTTTTTCCTTCCTATGCGAGATTTGATATCAGTCTGGTTAAAGGCAAAGGAAGCTGGGTATGGGACGATAAAGGCAATAAATATCTCGATTTCACCTCCGGTTTGGCCGTAACCAGCCTCGGGCATGCTCCGGAGAAGGTCGGAGAGAAGCTGAAAGCCCAGATCGACACGCTGTGGCATGTGTCCAACCTGTTCCACAACCCTGGGCAGGACAAGGTGGCTGAGCTGCTGACCGCCAATACCTGCGCGGATCAGGTGTTCTTCTGCAACAGCGGAGCGGAATCGAACGAAGCCGCGATCAAGCTGGCGCGCCGCTACCACCAGAAGGTGAAAGGCACAGGCCGTTACGAGGTCATTACATTCAAGCAGTCTTTCCACGGGCGCACGCTGGCGACGCTTACGGCAACGGGACAGGATAAGGTCAAAGACGGCTTCCTGCCGCTGCCGCAGGGCTTTGTGACCGTACCGCTGCATGATCTTCCGGCGCTTGAGGCGGCCATCGGCGAGAACACAGCGGCGATCATGCTGGAGATGGTGCTGGCGGAAGGCGGCGTGCTTGAAGTGCAGCCGGAGTTCCTGAACAGCGTTGTGGAGCTGTGCAAAAAGCATGGCCTTCTGCTGATCGTCGATGAGGTGCAGACCGGGATGGGCCGCACGGGCAAATTGTTCGCGCATCAGTATTACGGTATTGAGCCGGATATTTTCACGGTTGCCAAAGGCATTGCGAGCGGCTTCCCGGCGGGCGTGATGCTGGCGAAGGGCTATCTGCGCGAGGCGTTCACTCCGGGCAGCCATGCCACAACGTTTGGCGGCACGCCGCTGGCGACGGCGGTTATAGCGGCGACCATCGAGACGATGCTGGAGGATAATCTTCCGCAGCGCGCGGCCGAGTCCGGCGAGTATTTGACCGGGCTGCTCAAGGAGAAGCTGGCTGATTGTCCATTCGTGGTGGACATCCGCGGTAAAGGTCTGCTGATCGGCATCGAGTGCCAAGCTCCAGTGTCAGACATCGTTCTGGCCGGGCAGTCCAAGGGGCTGCTGTTCGTCACGGCGGGAACCCATGTCATCCGTCTGCTGCCGAACCTGTACGTGAGCAAGGAAGAAATCAATCAGGCGGTGGACATCCTTTCGGAACTCATTCATACTTATGCTAACGAACACAAGGCTTAAGCGACAGAGCCTGCAAGCATTGATATATTTGCGTAGTTTTAAGCAAGATTAATAAGGAGGAACGGATTCATGGGTCAGGGCGTCACGGGCAATACACAGGGGATCGAGCTCAAAGGCCGGGATTTTCTGGAGCTGGACGACTACACGACGGAAGAAATCCAGTATCTGATCGATCTGGCGATCGAACTGAAGCGCAAGCAGAAGAACGGTGAAGTGTATCAGCCGCTGAAGGGAAAGACGATCGGTCTTATTTTTGAAAAATCATCTACACGCACGCGCGTATCCTTCGAGGTTGGCATGTATCAGCTGGGCGGACATGCTCTGTTCCTGAGCAAGAATGACATTCAGCTTGGACGCGGCGAGACGGTAAGCGATACGGCGCAGGTCATGTCGCGTTATCTGGACGGCATCATGATCCGCACATTCGGGCATGACAAGGTCGAAGAACTGGCGCGCTATGCTTCGGTGCCCGTCATTAACGGCCTGAGCGATCTGGCGCATCCATGCCAGGTGCTGGCGGACTACCAAACGGTTTATGAGCACAAAGGCCGCTTGAAAGGCCTGAAGCTTGCCTACATCGGCGATGGCAACAATATGGCGCATTCCCTGCTGCTGGGCGGGGCGAAGCTTGGCGTACATGTGTCGGTTGCTGGACCGGAAGGCTACGAACCGGATGCTGCCGTTGTGGCCAAGGCGCGGCAAATTGCCGAAGAGACCGGCTCCGAGATCGTCATCACGCGCAGTCCGGAAGAAGCGGTAAAAGATGCCGACGTCATCTACACGGATGTATGGGCCAGCATGGGCTTCGAGGAAGAGCAGTTGGCACGGGAAGCGGCATTTAAGGATTACCAGGTGAACGAGGAACTCGTCAAAGGAGCGAAGAGCGACTTCATGTTCCTGCACTGCCTGCCGGCCCACCGGGGCGAGGAAGTGACCGCCGGAATTATCGACGGACCGAACTCCTTTATTTTTGATGAGGCGGAGAACCGGCTGCATGCCCAGAAAGCGCTGATGGCCGCTCTGATGGGCTAATCCGTCCTTGACTTGACATAAGCACAGCGAGAAATCCCTTAAGCAGAAAGGAAGACATTTGTAATGGCAAAAGAAAAAATCGTGCTCGCCTATTCCGGCGGCCTGGATACCTCAGTCATTCTGAAATGGCTGAAAGAAACGTATGACGCGGAAATTATCGCTTTTACGGCCGATATCGGCCAGAAGGAAGAGCTGGACGGTCTGGAGGAAAAAGCGCTCGCCACAGGCGCGTCGAAAGTCTATATCGACGACCTGCGTGAGGAATTCGCCAAGGACTTCATCTACCCGATGTTCCAGGCCGGAGCGCTGTATGAAGGGCAGTACCTGCTCGGCACCAGTATCGCCCGCCCGCTGATCGCCAAGCGCATGGTCGACATCGCTATTGCAGAAGGCGCTACGGCAATTGCTCACGGCGCGACCGGCAAGGGCAACGACCAGGTCCGCTTCGAGCTTGGCGCGGCTGGACTTGCTCCGAACATCAAGGTGATCGCTCCTTGGCGTCTGGAAGAATTCCGCAACCGGTTCCCGGGACGCGCGGAAATGATCGCCTACGCGGAAGCGAACGGCATCCCGGTTCAGGCATCGGCTGCGAAGCCGTATTCCATGGACCGCAATCTGCTGCATATCAGCTACGAGAGCGGCGTTCTCGAAGATCCGTGGTTCGACGCCAGCGCGCCGGAGAACAAGGAAATGTTCCTGCTGACGAACGCGCCGGAAGACGCTCCGGATCAGCCGGAGTATATCGAACTGGAATTCCTGAAAGGCGACTGCGTTGCCCTGGGCGGCGAGCCGCTTGCGCCTCTGCAGGTGATGGAGAAGCTGAACGAGCTGGGCGGCAAGCACGGCATCGGCCGTGTAGACATGGTCGAGAACCGCTTCGTCGGCATGAAGAGCCGCGGGGTATACGAGACTCCGGGCGGCACCATCCTGTTCACCGCGCATCGCAAAATGGAGTCCATCACGATGGACCGTGAAGTGATGAACGTCCGCGACAGCCTGATTACCCGTTACAGCACGCTGGTGTACAACGGCTTCTGGTTCGCTCCGGAACGCACAGCGATTCAGGCGCTTGTGACCGAGAGCCAGCAGAACGTAACCGGCACGGTACGGCTCAAGCTGTACAAAGGCAACATTATCGCGGCCGGCGTCAAGAGCCCGGTCAGCCTGTACAATCCGAATATCGCGACGATGGAGGCCGATCCGACGCAGGCCTACGATCAAGGCGACGCTACCGGCTTTATCCGCCTGAACGCGCTGCGCTTGAAGGTTTCCACAGGAGTGGCCGAATCGGCGAAATAAGGCAACCTAAGCAATAAGATATACCCGGGACTAGGGAGCGGAAATAGATTTCCCATAAGCCCGGGTTTTTCCATGAAGGCACACGGAAGAGGCATATTTGAGAAGGAGGAATTAAGCGGTGAGCAAGCTGTGGGGTGGACGTTTCACCAAAGGAACAAATAAGCTTGTGGAGGAGTACACAGCCTCCATCGGCTTCGATAAAGCGCTGGCGGAAGAAGATGTGCAGGGCAGTCTGGCGCATGTGACGATGCTGGGCAAATGCGGGATTTTGCCGCAGGAAGATGTAGAGACGATTAAGCAGGGACTTCAGAAGGTGCTTGAGAAGGTTCGCGCCGGCGAAGTCGAATTTTCCGTGTCGGATGAAGATATTCATATGAACATCGAGAAGCATCTGATTCAGGAGATCGGACCGGTCGGCGGCAAGCTGCACACGGGACGCAGCCGAAACGACCAAGTGGCGACGGATATGCATTTGTATTTGCGCAACCGGGTCGTGGAACTGACAGACCTGCTGCATGGGCTGCAGGAAGCACTGATTACGCAGGCCAAGGACAATGTGGAGACGATTCTGCCGGGTTATACGCATCTGCAGCGGGCCCAGCCGATTCTGTTCGCGCATCATCTGCTCGCCTATGTATCGATGTTCCGCCGGGACGCTGAGCGGCTGACGGACAGCTACAAGCGCATCAATGTGCTGCCGCTGGGCGCCGGAGCGCTGGCGGGAACGACTTTCCCGATCGACCGGCATTTTGTGGCGGAGCAGCTCGGCTTTGACGGCGTGTACGAGAACAGTCTGGATGCTGTCAGCGACCGCGATTTTATCGTTGAGTTCCTGGCGAACGCCTCGCTGATCATGACGCATCTGTCGCGCCTGAGCGAAGAGCTGGTGCTGTGGAGCAGCACGGAGTTCAGCTTCGTGGAATTAGACGACGCCTTCTGCACCGGCAGCAGCATTATGCCGCAGAAGAAGAATCCGGACGTTCCCGAGCTTGTGCGCGGCAAGACCGGCCGTGTCTACGGCAACCTGATTGGCCTGCTGACGGTACTGAAATCTCTGCCGCTCGCGTACAACAAAGACATGCAGGAAGACAAGGAAGGCATGTTCGACACGGTTGCGACGCTGACAGGCGCCCTGCAATTGTTCGCGCCGATGATCGCCACGATGAAGGTCAACAAGGGACGGATGCGGGAGGCGGTGAACACCGATTTCTCCAACGCGACGGATATTGCGGACTTCCTGGTCGGCAAAGGGCTGCCGTTCCGCCAGGCGCATGAAGTCATCGGAAAAACGGTGCTGTACTGCATCAATGAAGGCAAATTCCTGCTTGATCTGACGCTGGACGAATTCAAGCAGTTCTCGCCGCTGTTCGACGAGAATATTTATGCGGTGCTTCAGCCAGAAGCGGTCGTCAACGCGCGCAACGTGTACGGCGGTACGGCAACCGTACAGGTGCAGGCGGCGATTGGACGGGCGGAAGAGAGTCTGCTCGAAGCGAAAAAATGGGTAGCGGAGCTTGCAGCGAAGCTTTAATCCTGCGATGCCGGACCCAAGGCCGAATCAAGGGGCCATCACGGGTTATTGAATTAAAAATGACATTCAAGCGGTTGTCCGTTTGAATGTCATTTTTTTTCTTTAGGGGGGGATTATCGCGAACTGGCGTATCTGAATGGGGGACTGTTTTGTTTTCAAAAACCTGCAACCGTACATCCTTTTTCAACGCTTTTAATTAAAGAGGGGATATTCCTGCGAGCATACAGGTATTCTGCGTTTAACCAACCGCTATCACCGAAATCGCCTGAAATTCCTGCACGCTCGCAGCCTTTTTCCCGATCGACCAAAGGATCAACGAAAAAAAGATGTACTATAGCACTTTTGACTGCACCGGAAAAGCACCCGGTTTGTGGAGATGAGGAGACCACTATGAAACGGAGAAGAGCAGCCATTTTAATACGTGGATGTATCCTCTCGAAGTGAATGTATCCTATTAAAGTGAATGTATCCTCTCGAAGCGGATTTATCCTCTCGAAATGAACTTATCCTCTCAGCGGCAGCCAGGCCAGCACGTCCCGAATTTTGGCATCCCAGTATCCCCATTCGTGGGCTCCCGGACCCTCTTCATAAGTTAAGGACAAGGAAGTCGTCAAGGCGGCGTCGCGAAAACGCAGATTATCCTCGTACAGGAAATCCTCCGTCCCGCAGCATTGATAGAGCAGCGGCTTCGGTCCCCCTGAGGCGTCCACCTTGCGGATTAAGGCCAACAGGTCCTCGTCGGTGCCCAAGATATCCTCCTTGCCAAAGATCAATTCATATTCCCGTTTGGACATCACGTGACCGTGTCTTGCATACAACTGCGATACATCCAGCGCTCCCGACAGGCTGCCTGCGGCGGCAAAAGACTCCGGCTTCCGAAGCCCCAGCTTCATCGCCCCGTAGCCTCCCATCGACAGACCCGCCACGAAATTATCCTCCCGCTCGGCGGACAGCGGAAAGAACGAACGCGCCAGCGCAGGCAGCTCCTCGCTGATAAAGGTCCAGTAGCTGCCCCCGGCTGCCATGTCCGTGTAGAAGCTGCGGTGCACCTGAGGCATGACAACCGCGGTTCCCATGTCGGCCGCATAGCGCTCAATCGATGTGCGGCGCAGCCAAATAGAGTCATCATCGGATAAGCCGTGCAGCAGATATAAGGTCGGATGAAGGGAGGTTCCCCGGGTAACCCCGCCCATTCCAATCTGCGTCATCGTCCGCTGCGGCAGAATGACCGTCATGGACGTGCTGAGGCCCAAGGTCTCCGAATAAAACCGGCATTCGATCAAAGCCATATCATCAAATCCTCCTCTTTAGCCAAATCATAGCATAGTCTTTTGCCGATATATATTGTAGGGAGTGCCAGATTCTCTCGGTAATACTTATTGTAGGTCTTAGGTCTCTCCGCATATAATGATAAGAGGTCTAGGTCTTAGGCCTATGTACAAACGCGAAATCATCATGTGATCCGGAGGAGAAAATACGATGCGGTTCGGACTCAAACAGGAGCAGGGCTTCACCCTGATCGAGGTGGTGGCGGCGATTGTGATTTTATCCATCGTCTCGCTGGTCCTGACGTCATACTTCGTCCATGCGATGTCCTACTCGAAATCGAACCAGAACAAGACGATTATGGTTAATCTGGCGCGGAACGCGCTTTTTTATATGGAAAAGCAGGATTTCGATGCGGTAAAAAATTATTTCAGCGGACAAGCCCAGGTCGCCGAAGAAGGCGCCGAAGTTGCCATCAAAGGAGGAGACTGCGCTCAGGGATCGTGTCTGCTCCTTCCAGATGAATTTACCGGGTCGCCGGCCGATGTGCTGAATCCGACAATCAATGGCGTTTCTTACACCATCGATATCGTGTATCAGCCGGGTGTATGGGGCAACCAGCCCAGGCCAACGGGCGCTGCTTCAAGCATCCTTGACCAGTTATCCGTCCGGAGCTACTTGCTGCCGGTTAAAGTGAGGGTCACACGCGCGGATGCCGGGAGTCCATCTGCCAATATTGTAGAGGTGGAGGGGTATATAACCGATGAACGAATTCGTTAGGCGCCTAAAAAAGCAGGAGCGGGGCTTTACCCTGGTTGAATTGATCAGCTCGATCACGATTTTTGCCATGGTTGCGGGACTGATCTCCGGCGTGACGATGTTCGGCATGCGAAGCTACCACCAAATTACCGTGCAGAACGCCTTGCGGGACGAGGCCGATCTGATTATGTCCACCATCATTACGAAGCTGTACACCTATGGTCCCGAGCGGGTGCAGAACACAGCCGGCGGCATTGAGCTGACCAAAAGCGGAGCCGCCCCGGAGATCATCGCCGTAAGCGGCAGTGAGATTGTTATTGCAGCGGACGGCACCGGCGCGGATTCCGGCTCCCCGATAGCCGTGCAGTCTGAGCTGGAGGGCTCAACGATTACGCTCATCCAGACAGATGGAAGAACCGCGCCGCTGGGCGCTCCCTATCCATCCGGAACCATTGAAATCAAGCTGGTGCTGAAATATCAAGGAAATGAAGAGGACAGGCTGGAGATGAGCAGTCAATTCGGATTTTAGGAGGTTCGGTGTACAACATGCGGAGGAGCGGTACTTCTGATCGTACGGACATGAGACTTGGGCGGATAGGGGAGCGATTGTCCTCGGAGCAGGGCTCTGCTCTTGTGCTGGTCATGTTCATTGTCCTTTTGCTCACGATTCTCGGAGTCGGTGTGCTCAGCGCCGCAGTCGGCGGGGCCACACGAACCGAAACGCGGGAGAACGATGTGCAGAGCATCCATTTGGCCCAGAAAAAAATTGATGAAGTGATGGCCTATGTAACCGCAGATGTGAACCAAAAAATACAGGATTACATGGGCAGGCCGCAGGCAGAGCTGAACCAGTCGATCCACGATTTTCTGGGGTCCCTTAACGCTGGGAAGAACGGGTTCATCTCCAGTACAAGCCTGAACGGCGCGGCTAACGGAATTACAAGCATTACCTTGGAGAACGCCTCCACGAGCAGCAAGTATGTGATCGTCATCCGGGCGAATGCCACGGTCAACGGCGTTGTGCGGACACTGCAGCAGAAAGCGGAGATCTCAACGTTTCCGGACTTTTTGAATTATTCACTCGGTTCCGAGGGAACGGTCTATTTGAACGGCGCGCCGTATATCGAAGGGAAGCTTTATGCGGGGATTCGGCTGATGTTGAGCCAGGTGGCCAAATATAAATATTTTACCGAATCGACCAAGACGACCTTGTACCCAAGGATAGAAGGAGAAGCGCAGGTGCAGTCGCTCAAGGATATGCGGTATTCCACGGACGGTACGGCTTACAAGGAGATTCCGGTGTCCAATAAAGAGGCGTACTCCCTGTTGGATGACCGCGTGAAGCAGGTGTACGAGAAATCACAGGTCAAGAAGCAGTCCACTTTTGTGCAAATTGACGTCGAGGATTCTTTTCTGGACAAAGTCGCCGAAGCCTCGGGATCAGCTGATAATAAGGCGACGTTCGCTGATATTTACTATGGTGCAGAGGGCAAAGACAGCTCCGAAACGTCCACGCAAAGAGGCGAAAGATTGATAACATCGCTTCAGGAGCCTTCGGGAAACATGACCACATTAAAAATGCCCGCATTGAGCGATTATGATCAGTTGGTTGATACCACCTTGACTGCGGACGAGCTGAAGTGGAAGAAGCAGGAGCTGTATGATGCGGCCGTTCGAGGGTTCAAGCTGAGACTTACGAGTCTCAATGCGAGCACCATTATCGATGGAAATCTGAACCTGGATGGCGCCACCTATAATGAAATTACGGATCTGGACAAGGCCCAGGGCAGCGAAGAGTCGAACTGGATCATTGTCAATGGGGACTTGACCGTGGACAATTCAACGATTCAAGCGAATATGCTCGTTACAGGCAATTTACACATCAAGGGAGAGGTCAAGCTCGACTCCACGATGTTCGTTCTGGGGAGTACAGACATTGTGAACGCCAACATTTCCGGCAAAAATGATAAAGAACTCGTGCTTATATCCAAAGGGTCCGTGCTGATCAACCGAATTGAGGAATTTAGGGATGTGGCGACTCGTTTGAAAGGCTTCTTTTATACGGACAGTACGGCCGAGTTATACGGAGTGGGCTCCATCTTCTCGCTCGAAGGCGGATTTTTTGCCAAAGGCGATTTGACGATTAATGCAGTTGTAGGCAGGGTCTACCCGAGTCCGGGACAGCCGGAGTTTCTGTTTGAGGAACAGCATCAGGAGGAAGAATCCGCTGCACGCTTCGTGATCCATTATAATGAGGATGTCTTTGCCGATCAGCGGGTAGGGCTGCCGAGAGTGACCCAGGTCAATATTCATCTTGATCCGATTGAGCTTATTGCCTTGGCGAAGGAGACGGATCAGACCGGGGACAGTAATTAGTTATAGAGAGCGGAATGAACGGCAATGAAAATCAAAACAGCCGGTTGAAGCTACGCTTCAACCGGCTGTTTTTTATAGGGATATATGCTCGGCCCTGTCAGTAACGATGATCGGCCTTAGCCGGGTCAATAACCTTAATCGTATAATAGGCGGTTACGGTTTCTCCCGTTCCTTTTGAATAGGAAACTTTGATTCTCTCCGTCCCCTCCCGAATGCCATTGATCATGACGGTGGTCTTATCCTTGACTTGGAGCGTAACCGCCGGCGCCTCGTGATTGCCTTCGATTCTCCAGACCAGCTTTTCAGCCAGACTTGAAGGAATATCGCCATAAGGATTGATCGTATGCAGGAACGAATAGAGATTGAACGACTGATCAATGCTAATTTCTCCGTAATCCGGTGAGAATTCCAAATTCGGCTCGGACAATACCTTGATCGTGAATGGAGGGCTTGTGATACCGGCTGCCGTCACAACAATCTGGACGCCAGCACTAGGCTGGATGCCTTTAAACTCTACCTTTTTACCGGTAGCATCAGCTTTGGTCCCGCCTTGATTATCGGTGAAGCCGCCGTAGTTGATGTCTGCTTCATTGACAAGATGCCATTCATATTGTTCCTTATCGGCATCCGGATCGGGAATCGCGGTCAACGTAATCGTATTATCGACATATACCGTTGAAAGGTACCCGATGGTCAGGGAGTTTAGCCCGACGGTGATCTCCTTGGTTGCGGTAATGTCTTCGATAGACTGATCGCTGGTTACCGAGACGGTGACTGTGTATTTACCTGTTTTATCTGCGGAGAAGCTGGCCGATCCCTGGCTGCCTGTAATCGGAACGCTCTTTCCCGTGTTATCCACGGCGCTCCACGTATACCGTACGCCGGTATCATTCGAATGAGAATAAGCCGCGGTCAAAGCCACGCTTTCGTTAACGACTGCTTTATCCTTGTCGGCTGTCAGGCTCAATGTGCGGGTGTTCCTTTCGACCGCTATCACAGTCATCTTCGGAAAAGAAAGGGTAGTCCGTGACGACAAGGGTGACGGTGATGCCGCCGAGACCGGATGGATGTCGACAAAGCTGACTTCGGAAGTGTCAAAATGATACGTTTTGGCCACGGCTGCCCGCACATCAATGCTGAAGACGATGGGGTCGGGAGAGTCAGGCACGTAGGTCTTAACCCCGTCGACCGTCTTCAATGTATAGGTGATGCTGCCCAGCGATTTACTCAGTGTATAGCCGGACGACGCATTGCCGGAAACGCTGATCCCTTCAGGCCAGTCGCCGTTTCGATCCAGGTTCGCAGGCAATGTCTCAAGGAATCGGATATCCGAGATGGTCAACGCCTCTGAGGATTGATTGGAGGTCCCCGCCTGATCGAATGGAATGGACTTCGGCTTCACCGAGTACGTAATGGTAAACGCCTCATCCTTGGCAACCTCGCCGCCAGCGCTGACGTTGGACGACAGTGTACGCGTCAGCTCCAGATTGGCGGATGCCTTAAGGACCGTGATATTAACGTTTGCCACGGCCAGCGCCCCCTGCTTATCCCGGGCGGCGATTTCAATGGTCAGCGGCCCGCCGTCTGGAAGCGGATTGGCGAAGGTTTCATGGACTGTTTTTCCTGACAGTATCTGGGTTTCAGGCATGCCGGGTTCCGTTAAATATTCGCCATTCGATTTGAAACGGACAGTCGTATATAATTCCTGATCTTCGGGGTCCGGATCTTCGACCTTATAGTCGACGGTAATTGTATTCTGATAAGTAGGCACCGTATCGTTCTGCTGCGGTAAATGAACGGTGATCTCCGGTCTATGGTTGGAACCAGCGTACGCTTTATACATCATATTAACGAACAGCTGTTGTTCCCAATCCGGGAAGTGACTATTGCTGGGCGTTCCCAAAATATGTCCGGTGGCGGAATACGTAATATTGCCCCTGCTGTAGGTATAGTAATGATTCGCACTGTCTTCGCTGTCCCGACCCGCACCGATCACGTTATACCACGGAATAATCGACGGGTCCTCCAAGTTAATCGGATAGGACGAATTATGGGCTGTGGAAATATCCGGCGTAATGATATCAGTCTGCTGGTTATGGTCATTAAGCGTGCTGAGATAGAACGGATAATGGGCGAGCAGACCGTCGTTGACGGGTTTGACCGATTTGGCGGCGTAAGGAGCATTCATGTCAGAGTTCTTCTGCGGATCAATCTGCCCGGCGAGATCCAAAAAATATTGTTCCCATGCTCTGGCCGCAGGGCTGTTCCCGTGATACACCGCGTCGCTTGCCAAAATAACGCTCTGTTTCGTATCCCTGGCGTATTGCAGAACGGCTTGTGCAGCTTGATCCGTGAGGGCAGTATTTCCGGTGTTCCGGAAGCCGAGAATCAGCATATCGTAAACGCCGTTAAGCCCGTAGGTGCCATCCCGTTCATACCTGGCTGCGATTTCATTGTTAAACTCGGAGTCTGTTTTGACGGTAATGTTGTATTTGTAATCTTTCGTATCCAAATAACTCTGGTTCATGTTATTGGGGTCTTTCAGGCTGCTCGACCGCTCACTGTTGCCTACAGACGGCACTACCTGCAAAATATTCACAACCTTCTGCTTACCCCGGAACCGGATAACGCCGCTGTCGTAATCTTTTAATTTATTGGCACTCAAGTGGTCGGTGATCTCCAGCTTCCAGTACAACAAGCCGGATGCCGCATCGGGAAGCTTATAGGCAATCTCTCCATTGGGGCTTTGATCCAAAGTTGAAACGGCTACGACCTGCGACTCCTTAACGGGAACCGATTTATCCGGGCTTATGTACAGCTTGACCCCAATCGGGTGCGTTTTCAAATCTTCCACATTGGCTGCATTAAATCTAAAATCCAGAGTGTCGCCGGGCTGGTAAAGGTAACTCTGATTTCGGCTATAATCGGTAATGTCGCTCTTATTGGTAATGGTGAGACGCGG
The DNA here is from genome assembly GCF_011043685.1 of Paenibacillus apii. Lineage (NCBI taxonomy): Bacteria > Bacillati > Bacillota > Bacilli > Caryophanales > Paenibacillaceae > Paenibacillus > Paenibacillus apii. Next base: position 450,260 of record NZ_JAAKGU010000002.1, read on the forward strand.
GCGCTGCTTCAGCAGGGGGAGAAGGTCGGTGGTCCCGATGTTAATTTCTTTAATGAGCGCGCTTAATTCGCTGCCGCCGACAAAACGGACATTTGGTCTCGCAGGATCGGTACGATACTTGTTGAACGAAGTGTACAGGATGCTGGTCGGGCTCTCCAAATACCCGGTGTCTAAAATAACGAGAAGGCCTTTATTGATATAGTACTCGGTAATTTCCTTTGCTTTCAGAGCAGTGATGTCGATCAAGTCATCGGATTTTCCGGAACCGCCATTCTGAGCGGATGCACCCTCACCGATATAGACCGCGTCGTATTTTCCGTCAAAATCATCGCGCAGCGAAACAAACCGGTTCATGCTTATAGTGTCAACGTGTACATTGTCGGCGGTTAACGAATCGAGATCGCTCTCACCGCTGCTAGTAACCTCCAACATGCGGATGGTATAGACAAAGGGGTCTGCATTGACCTTTTGCACGAGACTCATAATAGGCATCGCCAGAAGGCCCAGAAGGGCAAGGCACGACAGTAATAAAAAAATTCTGGATTTGGTAAGCTTCAACACAATCTCTCCCCGGTTTCCATATAAAAATCCTTCTGACAAAAGGTTTCATATTTTTCTAAAATCCTATGAATTTCAAGTGATTTCAATTGTAAAACTACCTATTATATGCTATATATCATTCTAGGATAATTTTCACTGATAGGCAATGATAAGCTGTGAAAAATGTCCCTGATATACAAGACTTTAGAACTATATTTTTTAGTACTAACCAATTTTATCCATTTATCTGGAAACAAAAAATACATAAGAGATTTATCGGTTCCTTTTTGTGAAAATGTAGTGGGAATTGCCTACTCCAATTACTAAAATTTAAAAGTCCTGCAGCCGATAAACAATTAGACACTACACGGCATGGAGATGAGTTTGCGTTGGCCATTGTGAAAAAAAGACTTGGTGACTTGCTGGTAGAGAACGGGATCATCTCGCAGGAGCAGCTTGAGGAAGCGCTTGTCGAACAGCGCAAATCGAAGCGCAAGCTCGGCGACCTGTTAATCTCACAAGGCTATATTACCGAGCAGCAGCTGATCGAAGTGCTGGAATTCCAGCTGGGCATCCCGCACGTAAGCCTTTTCAAATATCATATTGACCCTGCGATTACGCAGATTATTCCCGAGAGCATGGCCAAACGCTATCAAGTTCTGCCTTTTATGAAAGAGGGCGGCAAGCTGATGGTGGCTATGGCGGACCCTTTGGACTATTTCGCAATTGAAGATTTGCGCATGAGCACCGGATTCCGGATTGAGCCCGCGATCTCCACAAGAGATGAGCTGCAGCGGGCGATCGCCCGGCATTACGGCATGCGCGATTCCATGACCCAGATGATGGGGGAGCTTCCTTCCCAGGAAGAGATTGAGGAAACGGAAATTACCGACGAGGACTCGCCGATTGTCCGTCTGGTCAACCAGATGATCCAGCAGGCGGTGCAGCTTCGGGCCTCGGATATCCATGTGGACCCGGGCGAAAATAATCTCGCCATCCGCTACCGGATCGACGGCACACTGCGCACCGAGCGGCTGATTCCGAAGCAGATGCAGGGCTTCATCACGGCACGGCTGAAGATTATGGCGCGCCTGAACATCGCCGAGCGGCGGCTGCCCCAGGACGGCCGGATCAAGATGCAGTTCGATTACAAGATGGTCGATATCCGTGTATCGTCCCTGCCGACGATGCATGGCGAGAAGATCGTTCTGCGGCTGCTCGACCTGAGCACAGGGGTTAAATCGGTGGAACATCTCGGGTTTAGCGAAGGAAACGCCGAGGCTTTTAAAGCGATGATCGGCAGGCCTTACGGCATGCTCCTGATCACGGGGCCGACAGGCAGCGGCAAGACAACGACGCTGTACTCGGCGCTAAACCAGCTGAACGAAGAGAGCGTCAATATTATTACGGTTGAAGACCCTGTGGAGTATCAGCTGGAGGGAATCAACCAGGTACATGTCAACCCGGGGATCGGATTAACTTTTGCGGCGGGGCTTCGCTCCATACTCCGTCAAGATCCGAATATTGTCATGGTCGGGGAAATCCGGGACACGGAGACGGCGGAGATCGCCATCCGGGCCTCGCTGACCGGACATCTGGTGCTGTCCACCTTGCACACGAATGATGCGATCAGCACCATCTCGCGGCTGCGCGATATGGGAGTCGAGCCGTACTTGATCGCTTCGTCGCTGATCGGCGTCGTATCCCAGCGGCTGGTGCGCAAAATATGCACCGACTGCAAAGAAACCTACGTGCCGTCCCAGCAGGAATCAATCATGCTGGGCAAGTACGGCTTGCAGCGGGAAGTGATGCACCGGGGCCGCGGCTGCGGAAGCTGCAACACGACAGGTTACCGCGGGCGAATTGCGATTCAGGAAGTATTGACGATCGACGATCATCTCCGTCAGCTCATTACGAACTCGGCTTCAGTGGAAGAACTGCGGAGTGCGGCGAAGGAACGGGGATTGGTTCAACTGATGGAAGACGGATTTCTCAAGGTATCCCAGGGATTGACGACACTGCAGGAAGTGCTGCGGGAAACGGTCTCGCATTAATGACAGGAGGAGAATAACGATGCTGTCCGATTCAAGGCAGATTACAAAGCTGCTGCATATGGCTTACTCCTCCAGGGCGTCGGACCTGCACATCTCGGTCGGCTCTCCGCCGGTGCTGCGTATCGACGGCAAGCTGCATAACGTGGAGGGCGGGCTCGTCGGTCCGGCCGAGGCGGAGAAGATGGCGCTCGATCTGCTGGGTCCTGAACAGGAAAAAGAATTTCGGGAAGCAGGCGAATTCGACTTCTCTTATCCGCTGGAAGGCGGTGTGCGGTTCCGTATCAACGTCTACCGGCAGCGGGGAGGGATCAGCATTGCGGCCCGGAGTATTCCGGCGGAAATCCCGACTCTGGAACAGCTTGCGCTTCCGCCGGTGCTGTCATCGCTTGCGCTGAAGCCTCAGGGCCTGATTCTGGTAACGGGGCCGACGGGCAGCGGGAAATCGTCCACGCTTGCGGCGATGCTGAACCATATCAACAAGAGTGAGCGCAAGCATATTGTGACGCTGGAAGATCCGATTGAATTTCTGCACAGCCACGGCACCTGCCTGATCGATCAGCGCGAGGTCGGCCGTGATACGGCCAGCTTCTCGAACGGCCTGCGGGCGGCGCTGCGCCAGGACCCGGATGTTATTCTCGTCGGGGAAATGCGCGATCTGGAGACGATTTCGGCTGCCGTTACTGCTGCGGAGACAGGGCATCTCGTCATGGCGACGCTGCATACGACCGATGCGCCACAGACCATTGACCGGATTATCGATGCCTTTCCGGGGCATCAGCAGAATCAGATTCGCCTGCAGCTTGCCTCCGTGCTGCTGGCCGTCGTTTCGCAGCGGCTGTTCCCGCGAACCGAAGGCAAGGGGCGTCTATGCGCGACAGAGATTCTCGTGAACACGCCGGCGGTCTCCAACCTGATCCGCAGCGAGAAGACGCACCAGATCAAGAACATCATGCAGACCGGACGCTCGCTTGGCATGCATACCCTTGATATGGCCATCCGCGATTACTTATCGTACGGGTTGATTCATCCGGAGGCGGCCAAGGCTTATTTGGCGGAGGTGAGGACCGATGCCACAATTTGAGTATCAAGTCCGGACATCCGGCGGCAAACAGCTCAAGGGAAAGCTGACCGCACTGGACAAGCCGTCGGCGATGGAAGAGCTTCGCAAGCGGGGGCTTACCGTTTTTTCGCTTAATGAGCAGAAGAATTCCATCCTTTCGATGGATATTTATATCGGAAATCCGGTAAAGACGATTCATTTCATTATTTATTGCCGGCAGTTTGCGACCTTGATCCGGGCCGGGGTTTCGATTATCGACGCGACCCGCATTCTGGCGGAGCAGACAGACAGCAAGCCGCTGAGAAAAGCGCTGCAGGACGTCAATTCCAGCCTGATGCGCGGAGTCGCGTTCTCTCAGGCCGTTCAGGAGCATAAGAAGATCTTTCCTTCCCTGTTTGTCAGCATGGTGCGCGCGGGCGAGGAGTCGGGCGATTTGGAGGGAACGCTGGACCGGCTGGCGATGTATTTTGAAAAGCAGCATACGACAACCGAGAAAATCAAGTCTGCGCTGACGTATCCGATCACCGTGGCCATTATGGCGGTGGCGGCCGTCATTTACCTGCTTTGGGCCATTGTGCCGCAGTTCGTCACGATGTTCGAGTCCATGAACGCCGAGCTTCCGGCGATTACGAAGCTGGTGCTGGCGTTAAGCCAAAGCATTCAGGGCCAGTGGTATTATTGGCTGCTTGGCATCATTGTGTTGGTAGCGGCCTTCCAGGTTGCGAAACGGACGGAAAAAGGAGCCTACGCCATCGACTATGCGAAGCTGAAGGTTCCGGTGTTCGGCAAGCTGAACCAGAAGGGCTCGATCGCACAGTTTACGCGGACTTTTTCATCGCTCTACGCCAGCTCGGTGCCGATCCTGCAGTCGCTGAGCATTGTAGAGGAGATCGCCGGCAACCGGGTTATCGGCAAATATATCCGCAGTGCGGGCGATTCGCTTCGTCTGGGCAACCCGCTGTCCGATCCGCTCAAAAAAGCGTGGGTCTTCCCGCCGCTCGTTACGCAGATGATCGCCATCGGCGAGGAGACGGGGGCGCTCGACCAGATGCTTTCCAAGGTGGCGGACTTCTACGAGATGGATGTGGAGAACACGGTGGACCGATTGAAGTCGCTGCTGGAGCCGCTGCTCATTGCTTTTTTGGCAGGAGTGGTGGGAGTTATCGTGGCGGCGATCATGCTGCCGATGTTCAGTTTGTACAGCAATATGGGGTAGACCGGATTAATCTTACTCACATTTTATCAAGGGGGATGAAACGAAATGTTGGCAAATGCAATTAAGAAAAGATTGAGCAAAGAAGAGAATCAGAAGGGGTTTACGCTGATCGAGCTGTTGGCGGTTATCGTGATTTTGGGAATTATTTCGGTTATTGCGATACCTTTGATCGGGAATGTCATCAATAATTCAAAATCGAACGCTGATGTGGCTACTGCCCGTCAGATTTATGATGCAGCTCGGCTATATATCATTGGTGAAAAAGAGGGGAACTTTATCAGTCAGACAGTTTCTGTAGATGCAGGGACCAACAATGATGATCTGGTAACCAAAGGTTATCTTGATAATAATTTAGTATTACCCAGCTCTAAGAAGGCTATTACTGGTGGAACTGTAACTTTTAATGCATCTGGGCAATTAGAAACTTTTTCATTAACATTAAGTGGAGTAACAAATCCGAAGACTTTTACACCCGCTGAGATTTTGTCAGCTAAACCGGCTACAACGAATTAATATTCTCAATAATTCATCAATTTCTATCAGGAATCGGACCATTCCGATTCCTTTTTTAAAACCATCAAGAAAGTGAACAGGAACACGCCATGACGATTTTTCTCGCCGTTTATATCACCTTGCTCGGACTGATTCTGGGCTCCTTTTACAATGTCGTGGCGCTGCGGGTACCTGCGGGGGAATCGTTGACCGCTCCGCCGTCGCACTGCACCAGCTGCGGGACAAGGCTGAGAGCGAAGGACCTGATCCCGGTCTTCAGCTGGCTTGCATCCAGCGGAAAATGCCGCCACTGCGGCACCCGCGTGTCACCGCTCTATATGCTTGGGGAACTCGCGACGGGACTGCTTTTTCTATGGTCATACCTTAAATTTGGGCTGAACGGCAGCGGAATCACCGCGATGGCACTGTCGAGTCTGGCCGTCATCGTAACGGTTGCGGATTTAAAGTTCATGCTGATCCCGAATAAAGTGCTGCTGTTTTTTCTGCCGATTCTGCTCGTGCTGACCCTGCTGTTCCCGGAACGACCGCTGTGGCTGCATCTGCTGGGGGCGGTGCTCGGCGGCGGCGTCATTCTTCCGTTCGCTTTGTTCGGCGGAATGGGGATGGGCGATGTCAAGCTGTTCACGCTGCTGGGAGGGGTCATCGGATTTCCAAACGTTCTGCTCGCGTTCTTTACCGCGTGTCTTCTAGGCACCGTCGCCGGCGGAACGCTCCAGCTGCTGGGTATTGTGGGACGCAGACAGCCGGTTCCGTTCGGTCCGTGGCTGGCGCTCGGCGCTCTACTCGCATACGGTTACGGATCACAGATTATTGGCGGGTATCTCTCGCTCATCCGTTAGGAGGAATATCGATTCAATGCTTGGACTCAGTACACCGGCGGCCGGTCTTGCGATTGAGCAGACGGGAATCCGCTACATCAGCTTAAAGAACAAAAAGTCTTGGGAAGTCCGCAAGAAACGATTTCTCCCGCTCCCTCCGGGCATGATCGTGGCAAATCAGGTGGCGGAAAGCGACGCGCTGCTTGACCTGGTCAAGCAATGGGTGAAGAAAGAAGGATTGCGTGGCAGCCGGATTGCCCTCTCCATCCCTCCTTCGCAGATCATTATCCGTAAAATGACCATTCCGAGCACCAATGACAAGCAGGTGGAGCAGCTCGTGAAGCTGGAAGTGGAAACGGGGCTGCATCTGCCGTTCGACAATCCTGTTTATGACTATGTCGTTACTGAAGTGGACGAGGACCAGAGTCATCTGCTCGTTTTTGCCGCTCCACGTAAGCCGATTCAAGAGTACATCGATATTCTGGAAAAAGCGGGCCTGCGGGTAACCAGCGTGGAGATCGCGGCGACCGCCTTGGCACGAAGCCTGTCCACGGGGAAGGGCGAAAGTTTTGAAGAGACGATGCTCATTAACATGGAACAGTCCATGCTCGACGTATACATGTTCCGCAGCGGGAATCCGGTATTTATCCGCACGATTAACCTGATGGACTTAAGCCAGTCCGTGCCGCAGGACAACGCTGATTCGGTAAGTGACTGGTATATGGCGGAAGCGGCTGCCTCATCGGAGGAAGCACATAAGCAGTTGTCTCCGGAGCAGGTGGTGGAGATCACCGCGGAAATTTTGCGGATGCTCAACTTTTATCAATACAGCTTGCACGACGGCAGCACCCGTATTAAAAATGTACTCATCGCAGGCGCACCGGAATCCCGCCGCCAGCTGTTCGAGGAATTGCACCAATCGCTGACGGAGCAGGATGTTACCATGATCGGGCTGGAACAGCTGGCTGCTGCCGCGAATGTGCCTGATCCGGGTCTTAACGATTACCGTGTGGCTGTGGGGGCCGCCCTTCGCGGCAGCGGATTCCTGACGATTGACCTGTACCCTCGGGAAGACCGGGAAGCGATGCTGTTTCCTTACATTGCCACGGCTCTTGCCGGGATTTGGCTGCTTGGCACGATCGGAACCGGTATTTATTACGCAGCGGAGCGCGGGCGAATCTCGAACAATATCGAGCAGATCCAGGGTGCGCAGGACCGGGGGACGATGCTGCAGGCTGAGCTGGCCAAGCTGAACGGAGACGGAGGACAGCTGAACCGGAAAGCGGCCATCGGCGAAATTTTGAAGTACAAGATGAACATCGTTTCTGTGCTGAATGAGCTGGCGTTCGGACTGCCGCAGGGCAGCGCACTCCGCAATATTAATTATACGTACCGCACATCCATTGATTTGACTGTGAAAGTACCGCGTATGGAGGATGCTTCCATCTATCTGGCCCGGCTTCGTCAAATGTCGTTTACCGTGGACGCTTCGATCCAGAAGCTGACGGAAGGCGATACCGGCGCAGGCCCCGCGTCAGCGGCGCTAACCAAATCGTATACCGCCATATACAAGGTAAATCTGACCCCCAATAAACCGAAAGAAGACGCGGACGGTACAGATACAAACGGGCAGGAAAACCAAGGGGAGGAGGCCGGAAGTGGAACAAATCAATAAATACCGTTCTCCGATTGTGCTTGGAGTGCTTATTCTTTTCCTGATGCTGCTGGCTTTTTATTTGCTGGGCTTGCAGCCTGCGAGCCGGAAGATCAGCGAACAGGAGGCGCAGCTTGCACAGCTCAATGAGCAGAATCAGCTGCTGCAGTCCCAAATCGACAAACTCCAAAGCTCCTCACCGGGAGCTGAAGAAAAGGAATCGCTGCTGGCGCAGCTTCCGCGCGGCGATAACAGTGAACAATTAATTCTCGATCTGCGGGCCATCGGCACGATGACAAGCGCCAGATTGAAGGACATCAGCTTTACGGCAGGAAATACAAATCCCATTCAGGAAATGACCGGTGCTTCCACTGCCGCCTATCCAACGGTAAAAGCATTGAAAATGACGGCCATCGTCGAAGGCGACTATACCAGCATCCGCAACTGGATGAAGGCGCTGCAAATGCTGCCGCGGATCATTAATGTGGATTCTTTTGTTTTTCAGCGGTCGAGCGCGAAGAATCCGGGTGCCGCCCAGAGCATGAACAGTATTTTAACGGCGACGGTGTCGTTTACGGCTTATTATGAAGAAGCGGATCAAGATAAGGCCGGGGACAAAAATACATGGACCCAATCGGGCTCCGATCAGACGGCTCTTGCCGGCCAATGACCCGGTCATGCCCATCCATATTTCGCTTAGCGTCCGGCTCCTGTAAGGAGGCCGGATTTTTTTCAGCGCCCCCTTTCGAAACCGTTTCCAATATTGCACCAAAAGGAGATTGATAGCCTGGAATCCGGGCATGATCAATAACCTGACGGCAACCAGTATCATCCCGCTCGTGGTCATGCCAAGAGAGGTGCTGGAGGAAGTTTCGCCCAATTCGAGACGTTTCAATATAACGGGCAGGAATGCCGAAGAAGGAAAGCGGGGAAGTGCAAAAAGCGAAAGCCTGCGTTGAGGAGAAACGTAGTAAAGAGAGCGGGTAATGTCTATGGCCTTAATGCGTGCAAATCGGAGACATACACCACTCCCGCCAGCTTGCCGCCGTCCGTAACGATAATGGCGTCGTTCCAATCCATCGGGTTGCGCCCGAGCGCCATAGCCAGAACCTTGCGGGGAGCAGAGCTAATGTCGACAATCAGCGGATGAACATGGGCCAGCTTCATTACCGGCTCTTTGTAAAAAGAATCTGTTTCGCCCCTGCCTGTCGCCGCCAACAGGAATTTCTCGCTCATCAGCAATCCAACCGGCTCGCCGGCTGCATTACAGAGAACAAGGCACTTGGACTCGGGGTGCTCAAACATGGTGCGAAGCGCCTGCCGGCATGTACGGCGGTCAAGAACTACCGGAACGGGCCGAATGATTTCCGCCAGCTTGGAGGCGGTTGATGCTGTCTTTGTGGTCATCATGTGAAGTCATCCTTTCCCGAATGTTAATCTAAAGTTAATTTTGAGTATATCACCAGTATATCAACCGATTGTTAAGGGAAGCACCGGGCTAGGTAAAGCTCAGATGAAATCATTGGAAAAAAGTGATGAAAAAGCCGGAACCGCAAATTGGCGATTCCGGCCTTTCTCGAAATATCAGAAAGTATAAGCTTCGCGCTTATCCTTAACCTGATATTTTTACGAGAAACGGATGCCCTCCTCCTGAGAGGACGGCGAAGCCGTTTCTTCTTAAAATACAAGAATTTATAAGTTTCACGCTTATAAAAGACCTTGTATTTCTACGAGAAACGCACTTGCGTCTTGAAAGACGCCGTCGGGCGTTTCTTCTTAGTTGTCCGGCTCCCGCTTAATTCACCTTCCGGATACCGTCCTCCACGAGCGGACGCTCCGTTGGCTCCGGCGTAAACAGCCCCCCGCTTCCCTGACCGACGGCGACAAGTGCCTTCTGCGGCCGGTAGATGTCGCGCGACAGCCGTTTCCGCTCCACGGCAATGCCATCGACCATACGGGTGAGATAGGTTTCCACGACATACCCCGCTTTGCCTCTCTGGAGCGTGCGGGAGGCTCCGCGCGGCAGCGAAGCGTCGGGGACGGTTCGGCTGCCGGGGGGCAGGATATCCACGGTTTTCGATTCTACCGTGTACGATACATTTTGCGGGAAGGTGCCGAAGAACTTGACCGTCAGCGTCCGGCCCCGGACCGCCGATCGGATCAATAAATAACGGCCGGTGTTATTGCGGAAACGGAAATTGATCGACCCTTGCGCGAAGGTCGCGTCCTGCCCCTTCGGCAGGTAGCTTACCGGAAGGGAGTGGTTGCGCCGCTCCACGATCTCAAGCCCCGTGCGGAGCGCCGCGTTGTACAGCGTGCTGGACACCTGGCAGATGCCGCCGCCGACGCCCGGCTGAAGCTTGCCGTTCACGATGACCGGCGCTTCGCGGAAGCCGGTGGTGCTCACCGCTTTTTCGATCGCTTTGCCGTAATCGAATATTCCGCCCGGGGGAAGGAGCGTGTCGTTCACCGCTTTTGCGGCGGACTCCACGTTATAGATCCTTCCCGGTCCGCTTGAGCCCAGCGAGGTGCTGAATTCGGTGATCTTCCGCGTCACGCCCTGCTCCTGCAGCGAATCAAGCGTCACATCGGGCTGCACCGTCTTGAGGGGAAGCCCGACGACGATTCCCGTGCTCCGCGCAGCCTCCGCCTGGCTAAAGCTGCCAGGCAGCGCGGCCCTCATCGCTTCTTCCAATCCGTTCCAGTCCACCCTCTGGGCGGTGCTTCCCGGCGTGTAGACAATTCCGTCGCTTTCCGTAATTCTGCGGGTGGCGTTCACTGGATCGCCGAAGGAGGCGCTCTCCCACTGGGGGCTCAGGCTGCGTTTCAGCAGCGCGCTGTCCCAATCGCCCTGAAGGCTCCAGACCTTCTGGAACCCGTAGCGGGCTTTCACCCGGTCTAGCAGGCTTCCGTCCGTCAGACGGTCCAGACCGCTCAGAAACGAATCCGCGTTGTACGAAACCCCCGCTTCCTTCAGGGTCAGCCGGATTTTGGCCTCTCCGCCGGCCGTCAGCGTGACCGGAACCGTATGGAGCGATTGCAGCTTTCGTTCCAGTTCCGTGCGCGCCTCGCCCATCTTCATTCCTCCGACCTTCCAGCCCGCGAGTGACGTCCCTTTGGGAACGCTGAGCTGCCCCGCATATAAATACAGCCCTCCGTATACGAGCGAAACCGCCAAAATCAGGCTGATTAACGCGATCAGGACGCCATGTAATTTTTTCATCGCAAGTCTCCTCTGGTACGATAATGTTGCGCCGGGAAGGCGCCGGTTCTGCCGCGCCCGGTCTCTTTAGAAACACGGTCCGCTATTCCGATATAGTTATAAAGACGCGCGGGGCAGGCGTGATATTTCAGATATATGCCCGGACCCGTCAAAACTTTCGGGTACTCAAGCAGTTACGGATTTGTTACAATAGAAACGTTGCGGGTACATTGCAGTTTATGGAAGCTTACGCGGAGGATTGTCGAAGCACGCGGGGCCGATAATGTCAGAATCGGGAAGTGATAACTTGATAGAAATGCAGGATATTTGGAAGACGTATCCCAACGGCACCCATGCCCTTCAGGGAGTGTCGGTCAAAATCGACCGCAACGAGTTTGTATATGTCGTCGGTCCGTCCGGTGCGGGAAAATCGACATTCATGAAATTAATTTATAGAGAAGAGACGCCGACCAAAGGACAGATTTCCGTGGGCGGTTTTAATATCGACAAGCTGAAGCCCCGCAAAATCCCTTATGTGCGCCGTAACATCGGCGTGGTGTTCCAGGATTTCCGGCTGCTTCCGAAGCTGACGGCTTTTGAGAATGTCGCATTTGCGATGGAGGTTATCGAGGCGCCGAAAAAGCAGATCAAGAAACGGGTGAACGAGGTGCTCGACCTCGTGGGCCTGCGCTCCAAAGCGAACCGCGAGCCTTCCCAGCTCTCCGGCGGAGAGCAGCAGCGAATTGCCATCGCCCGGGCCATCGTCAACAATCCGTCGGTTATTGTGGCGGACGAGCCTACCGGGAATCTGGACCCGGAGACGTCGTGGGGCATTATGCAGCTCCTGGACGAGATCAACTTTCGCGGCACGACGATTGTCATGGCCACCCATAACCGCGATATCGTGAACAAAATGCGCAAACGCGTGCTCGCCATCGAGCACGGTCAGATCGTTCGAGACCAGCTGAGAGGAGAATACGGATATGAGTTTTAAAACCTTCTTGCGGCATGTGCGGGAAGGCTTCAAGAACGTATTCCGCAACGGCTGGATGTCGGTGGCTTCCATCACATCCATCGTCGTCTCCTTGCTCGTGTTGGGTGTTTTTATTTTATTGGTATTAAATGTAAATTCATTGGCGGACAAGGCGGACAGCCAGGTGCAGATCAACGTTCATTTGACGCTGGAAACGCAGAAGGCTCTGCGCGATACGATTCAGAACGAAATCGCCGGCATGCCGGAGGTGAGCAAGGTTGAATTCATCTCCAAGGAACAAGGGCTCGCAGAGCTGCGCAAGGATTTGGGGCCAGATGCCGACAGCATTCTGGAAGGATTCGACAAGGACAACAATCCGTTGAACGACGCATTCCGGGTAGAGGTGGTTGAGCCGACGACCGTGCCGTTTGTGGCCAAGAAGATCGAGGCGCTGAACGACACGCATCCGGAGAAGCCGATATACAAGGTGAAATACGGTCAGGGCGCTATTGAGACGCTGTTCAAAATCACGCGTACGGTCCGCAATATTGGCTTTGTTTTTGTCGCAGGGCTCGGCCTGGTGTCGATGTTCCTTATTTCCAACACGATCCGGGTAACCATACTGGCCCGCCGCAAAGAGATTGGAATCATGAAGCTGGTGGGGGCAACGAACGCTTTTATCCGCTGGCCGTTTTTTGTGGAGGGCGCGCTGATCGGATTGCTCGGCTCACTGGTTACTGTTGGAGTGCTGTATGCCGGTTACACCGGGCTGAATTCGTCTATGAAGGGTGACCCGCTGATGGGGTGGAGTCTGCTGCCCTTTAACGATATCTGGATGCAGCTGTGCGGTCTGCTAATCGGCCTTGGGATGCTGATCGGCATATGGGGAAGCACCGTTTCTATCCGCAAATTTTTGAAAGTATAGCCGTTGGTCAAACTTGAACACTAATGAACAAAGGACGGGGAACGCGAGTTGAAAAAAATAGCCGCCGGATTAGCCGTACTGCTGCTGTCTGCCGTAATGTTCCAGCCCTCTGAAGGATATGCCAGGAAGACGACCGTCGCCGAAATCGAGAAGCAGCTTAAAGCGCTGCAGCAGGATGTGCAGGACGCCAAGGCGCAGCAGGAAAAAGCCTCTGCCCAGGGTCAGCAGGCCCAGCATTATAAAAATAAAACGAACCAAAATCTGCAGTACGTGCTCGGCCAGATCGCACAGGTCAAGGGGGAAATGACGCAGATTTCTTCCAAAATCGCCAGCACGGAGGAATCGCTGAAGACAACGGCGGCCGAGCTGGATGCCGCGCAGGAACGGGTAGATTCACGGAAAAAGCTGATCGAATCCCGCGTGCGTCTCATGTATACGGATGGAGCGGTATCTTATCTTGACGTGCTGCTCTCTTCCACGAGCTTCTCGGATTTTCTGGACCGCGCGGATTCTCTCAAGCTGATCGTCGATCAGGATCAGGATCTGCTGGATCAGCATAAACGGGATGAGGCGACCGTGACCGAGAAGAAGAAGGAGCTGGAAGGCCAGTATGCTCAGGCTAAGCAGCTGTACGCTGATCTGGAATCCCAGCGAAGCGTCCTGAAGGAAAAGGAAGCCGAGAAACAGCAGCTGATCGCTTATTACGATAAGGCGATTGAAGACGCCGAGGATATCAGCCAGGAGCAGAACGCCAAGCTCGTGCAGCTGGCGAGTCAGCGGGCCGCGCTTGAGGACCAGAAGGATAAGATCAAGGCCGAAGAAGCGGCAAGAAGAGCGGCTGCGGCCAAGGCGGAAGCGGCGAGAAGAGCGGCTGCGGACGCTGCAAAAAGGGCTGCTGCGGCGGCTAGCTCCGGGAATTCGGACGATGATCACGGCGGCGACGATTCGGGCGGCACTTACGCCAGCGGCGGCGGCCCGCTGCTGCTGCCCGTGGGCAACGCGCGGATTTCCTCGCCTTACGGCTACCGGATTCACCCGGTAACGGGAGATCGCAAGCTGCATACGGGCGTTGACTTTGCCGTTCCGCAGGGCACCGACATTCATGCGGCCGAAGCAGGAACGGTCATTGTCGCGGAATGGTGGAGCGGCTACGGCTACTGTGTGGTCATTGACCACGGCGACGGCATGTGGACGCTGTACGGCCATATTCGCGAAGGCGGAATCAAGGTTAGCGTGGGAGACAAGGTGGAGCGCGGACAGAAGATTGCGGAATCGGGTTCTACAGGGCGGTCAACCGGACCGCATCTTCACTTCGAGGTCCGGATTGACGGAAAGCCAGTCGAGCCGATGGATTACCTGTAGTTTCACGGAATTATAAATATTATTTAGGATTACGGCATATACTGGAAGTCAGACCGATTCTTGCGGACGACAGCTTTACAGGACCGGCAGGATGGACAAGAAGGGACGGTGAAGGCTTCATGTTAAAAAAGAGCACGGCGGTTTTTATGGTAATCGCCGCTCTGCTGTGCGGCAGCCTGCTGACGCTGGCCGTTACAGGTTCGCTATTATCCGGACAAGCTGCCGGAGAAAGCTTGGCGACGGCCCCGTCTATCGGGACGGGGCTAAAGCAGAGCGAAGCGAGGAAGCTGGGAACAACGCTCGGCCTGATCGAGAGCAATTACTACCAGAACGTGGATCGAACGAAGCTGATCGACGGCGCGGTTAACGGAATGATGGAAGCGCTCGGCGATCCTTATTCCAATTATATGGCCAAGGAGACGGCGGAGAAATTCGAGGAGAGCATCGAAGGCTCGTTCACCGGCATCGGAGCCGAGGTGTCTTCCGATAACGGCAAAGTCGTCGTCGTGTCGCCGATTAAAGGCTCGCCGGCGGAGAGGTCCGGTGTCCAGGCGAAGGACATTATCGTCTCCGTGAACGGACAATCGCTGGAGGGCATGGATCTGAACGATGCGGTCGCCAAAATCCGCGGCCCCAAAGGCAGCACGGCCGTACTGGTCATCCAGCGCAGCGGCTCTGCTGAACCGCTCACCTTGAGGATCGTTCGGGACGATGTGAAGCTGGAGACGGTTTACTCCACCATGGAACAGGGCGGCATCGGCGTGATCGAGATTACGCAGTTCTCGCTGAACACCGCGGACCGCTTCAAGGAAGAGCTGGACAAGCTGGAGAAGAAGGGCCTGAGAGGCCTGGTTATCGACGTCCGCAACGATCCCGGCGGCGTACTGCCGGTGGTCATCGATATTGCCGAGCAGTTCGTACCGAACGGCAAGACGATCGTTCAGGTGGAGAACAAGGAGAAGCAACGCGAGCTGACGACCTCCAAGGGCAGCGGCAAGGATTATCCGGTCACCGTGCTGATGAACAAAGGCAGCGCCAGTGCTTCGGAGATTCTGGCGGGAGCCCTGCAGCAGTCCGCCGGAGCCAAGCTGATCGGTGAGAACTCCTTCGGCAAGGGAACGGTTCAGACCAGCTTTGACAAGCAGATGGGTGACGGCAGCCTGCTGAAGATTACGATTGCCAAATGGCTGACGCCGAACGGCAGCTGGATTCACGGCAAGGGCATCAAGCCGGATATCGCCGTGGCCCAGCCGGACTACTTCTCGGTGTCGCCGATCGACAAGAGCCGGCCGCTGCAGTATAACATGAACAATGCAGACGTGAAGAGCGCGCAGACCATGCTGGATGGCCTTGGCTACAAGCCGGGGCGGAAAGACGGTTATTTTGATACCGGCACGAAGGAAGCGGTGCGGAAATTCCAAAGCGCATCCAAGCTGAAGGCTACCGGCATCATTGACGCCAAGACGGCGGAAGCGCTGGAAGCGGCCTTGATCAAGGCGATCCGGAAACCGGCGAACGACAATCAGCGCAACCGGGGGATAGAAGAGATCCGGAAGGAAATCGGCGCGAAGGCGGCGAAATCTTAAAGAAGGCTGCTTGCAGCCTTCTTTTTCTCTTTATATAAGCTTTTGAACCTAAGATCACCGTGGCGACGGACGGCTTGGGCCCATATTTTTCTATCCGCCAGGCCTGTCTTTGAGCGTTTGATTCCATTAGAATAGAGAAAGAGCCAATAGAGAAAGAGCCGCACTGAGGTGCCGCAGCCCAAAGGAGCGTGACGATCCGTTTGAATGACATGCTGGAACTGCTGGCAAGCTTGGGAAATGCCGCGCTGCATATGCTGATGCAGCCCTTTTATTATATCGCTTTGCTGTTCATCGCCTTTTATTACCGCAGGCAGACACTGCTGGAGCGGAAGCTTATCCATGTCAAAATGCATAGCTGGGGCAATGAAGTCTGGCGCGCCGTTTGGAGCGGACTGGCTGCGGGTGTTCTCGTCTCGGCAGCCGCCGTGCTGCTGGGCGTCTCGGTCACTGGCGCTGCTGTCGTCTGTATCTGGGGGGTCAGCGCCGTACTGATTATATTCCGGGTACGGTATTTCTGCTTCGCTTATTCCATCGGCCTGCTTGGGATACTGCAGTTCATCCTTTCCTTCTTTCCGGATTTCCGGCCCGGCGGGCTGGGCGGTGAAGCGGCCGCAGCGATAAGAGGAATGGATATTCCGGCGCTTCTTGCTTTGGCCGCCATTCTGCACCTGGCCGAGGCGCTGCTGGCCCGTTGGCAGGGACCAGCACTTGCGACGCCGCTCTTTCTGGAAGGCAAGCGCGGCCGGGTCGTGGGCGGCTACCGGATGGAAGCCTTCTGGCCGCTGCCGCTCTTCCTGCTCGTTCCCGCAGGAGCCGGGGCCGGCGACCTGCCGTGGCAGACGCTGCTCGGCGGCGGCTTCGGCCTCGTCTCGCTGCCGGTTATCATCGGCTTCAGCCAGCTGACGACCGGCATGCTTCCGCAGCGCAAGGCCGCCCGCGCTTCGGGCTGGCTGCTGCTGTACGGCGCCGTGCTGCTGGGCCTCGCCCTGGCGGCCGCCTGGTACAGCCCGCTGACGCTGCCCGCGGCGCTCGCGGCTCTGCTGCTGCACGAAGGGCTGGTGTGGTACGGCGCTCTGGAGGAGCGCCGCCGCAGCCCCTACTTCGTGCATCCGCCGCACGGCCTGAAGGTGCTGGCCGTGCTGCCCGGCAGCCCCGCGCACGAGCTGGGCATCCTGCCGGGCGAGGTGCTGCTGAAGGTCAACGGCGAAGCGTTGACCGGCCGGGCGCTGCAGCTGCACGAGGCGCTGCGGCGGAGTCCGGCGTTCTGCAAGCTGGAGGTGCAGAACGCCGCCGGCGAGAGCAAGTACCTGCAGCGCGCCATCTACGACGGCGACCATCATCTGCTGGGCGTCATTCTGGCGCCCCAGCCGGATGAGGATACGACGGCGCCGGAGAAGCCCGCGGGCATCTTCGGCATCGCCCTCATGAAGACAGGCGCCCGCCGCCGGCAGAGCGGCGGATCGGAGCTGCCGCCCCGGCGGGAGGCGGCAGCAGCGCAAGAGACGGCCGCTTCACCGGCTCCCGCGCCGGGAGCCTCCGGGGCGCTGCCCGGCCCCGGCGGAGCGGAATCGGCAAAGGGATAAAGCAGGGAAGAAGAGCCGCGGCCTGCGCTGTTGGTGCGATAAAGAAATGAAAAAGCCCGAATTTCCGACAGATCGTCGGAAATCCGGGCTTTTGTGTCTTTGCTCCTCTGCTGTAGCATCAAACCGGTCACCGCAGCAGGGGCGGCGCTTGTTTCCAAGCCAGGTTCTGCCGGCATGCATCCTGCACCAGGTGGCTTCACCTGACCGGATGTGCTGCATAACGCGGGTTCCCGCGACTGGATGCGCTACATAACGCAGATTCCCCCGGCCTGCGTATTGCATCACGCAGACTTACCTGGTCGGGCGTTCTGTACAGCGCAGATTCTTTCGGCATGCGAGTGGCATAACCTGACCTTACCTGGCATACGTTCGCATGATACAGCCACTTTCCATAGGTGTCGCATACCTCAGCCACTCTAATGCGTGCCGCATAACTCGGCCCCTCCTGGCGCGGTTGAGTGCAGCCTAAAACAACACGCCGGAAGTAGACCAATTACCGTCCATCGCAAAAGTAGAGACAGAAGAAGGTTCAATAGCCGTTTGTTCAGTTGAAAGCTGGCCGGGGGGCCTCCCGGCGAGGGAACAAGGGGGTCCCATTGCCGTTTGTTCATCCGAAAGGCGGAGCATTCCTGCAAACCTGCAGGTTTTTCAGGCGAAATCCCCCCCCCTTCATGGGAAATAGCTGCTAGAATGCAGTTATTTTGGTGCTCGGCACGTCAAATGGAGAGATGTGGGCGTAATGCCTGCGCATTTGCAGGAATTGAATTAGGGAGAGATTCTTGACGAGAAATAGATGTACAATTGCAGGAAATGTGCTTAATCACGCGGCCTCACCTGACTGGAAGCACCGTATCGCGTGACCTCCCCCGGCATACACGTCTGCACCTGACCAGACGTACTGCATCACGCGGCCTCATCCGGCATGGGAGCCGCATAACCCGCCCCCTCCCGCCACCGCCCGCAACAAGGATCAACCCCACTAGATAAATCCATCACTCCACTGCAAATACCGCCCGAATCACCGCTGATTTTTTAAATAAAAAATCGCGATCTGCGTCCGGTCCCGGAGGCCCAGCTTGCTTAAAATCTCGGTTATGTAGTTTTTGACCGTGCCCTCGCTTAGGAAGAGTTCGGCGGCAATCTCCTTGTTGGAGTATCCCTCGGCGATAGCCGCGACCACCGACAGCTCCGTCTTGGTCAGCCCGTAGGAGTCAAGCGAACAGGAGGCCGTTTCCGCGGCTGCGGGTTGCAGAAAGCCCGCCAGCTTGCGGGCAATGTCAGGATGAATGAGCATGTTGCCCTCATGGACGGTCTTGATCCCCTGGATGATGCGGTCCGGGGGGATGTTTTTGAGCAGATAGCCGCTGGCTCCTCCTTTGAGTGCCTCGATAATATATTCGTCGTCGTCGAAGGTGGTCAGCATCAGCACGGCCGCCTGCGGGAAGCTCCGCTTGATCAGCCGTGTTCCTTCCACGCCGTCAATCCCGGGCATGCGGATATCCATCAGCACGACGTTCGCTTCCGTGCCGCTTTCCAGCAGCTTCAGCGCTTCGCCCCCATCTGCCGCAGCCCCCGTCACCTCAATGTCCGGGTCCATGCCGACGAGCACCTTCAGACTCTCCCGGATAAAGGAATCATCGTCCACGATCACTACTTTTATCACGATAGCGGTTCCCCTCCTTTAAAGAAAACTGATCCAGCCAGCCGCTTTAAATGATTTCGCTCTGTTTGTAGACCGGCAGCGTCGTTATCACCGTAAAAGGATAAGCGGTCCGCACCCGGAGCGTTCCACCGACAAGCCGGGTCCGCTCCTCCATCCCCCTGAGTCCCATGCCGCCGCCCCCACCGGTAAGGGGGAATTCGTGATTCCCGCCTGACAACCGTCCCGCACCATTTCCATCGTCCCCGTTATCGCCATTAACCTCCGCAATCTCGCTTCCATCCGCCTCCATCTCCGCCTTACCGTTATTGCTGACCTCCATCGTCACCTCGGATGGGCTGTAGCTGACCTTGATGCCGACCGAGGTGGCAAGCCCGTGCCGGAGTCCGTTGGTGATCGCTTCGCGGGCATTTTTGTACAGCACCACCTGAAGGCTCGGATAGAGCGGATAAGGCATACCCTCCACCGTATAGGAGGTCTCGATGCCCGTGTCCCGTCCCGTCTCTTCCAGCAGCCGGTCCAGGGCATAGGCCCCTTCAAGCTGCGGCCCCCGGCCGATGCGCCTTACGGCGAACCGCAGATCGTCCATGCACTCGGCCAGCTGGTCGCGAACCTGACCCATCATGGTCATGCCCGCTTCGGGAGCGGAGGGGAGCGTGTGCAGCGCGGCCTCCATCATCATTTTGACGCGGATCAGCCGATGGCCGATATCGTCATGCAGCTGGCGGGAAATCCGCACCCGCTCCTCGGCCTGGGCGGCATTTTCCACCTGGGCGGCGAACTGCAGCAGGCGGCTGCGCGCTTCGTCGAGCTCGAAATGCTTTTTCCGCAGCTCGTCGTACAGATGAAGCGTCTCTTCCTGGCCGCGTCCCGCCGAATGCAGCTGGAAGGACAGCGCGGCAGCCAGCAGAAACACAAGATTAACCCAGGCGCGGATCAGTGGAGAAGCCTCCATGACGGCGGCGTTCAGGGCGGCCAGATGGATCACCGCAAACACAAAGGGAAGCGGCCGGGGGAGGAAGCGGGAATAGACGAGCAACGCGGACAGAGAGGGAAGGGCCATGAGGCTTCCGTACCGGAAGCACAGCCAGGAAGCGTACAGCATTTCCGCCGCGGCCATCGCCGCCGTGAAGCGAGCGGGAAGTCGCCCTCCCAGCGCCGCCAGCAGCAGAAGGATCAGCAGATGCAGGGTGAACCGGTCATAACTGATATATTCCTGGACGTACATCGAGAGAAAAGCGGGCACGGCAATGAGTCCGTACCTCAGCAGCTTCAGCTCCTTGGTCACGCATCGTCATCCTTTTCGGTCAAAATAGAATTTGCCCTTCCATCTTAGCACATCCCCCTAGCTTCGGTACGCGTCCCCTGCCAAAAAAGCAGAACTGCCGCGCTTCTCCCCTGGCCTTACCTGAAGAGATGACTTAAGTCACCTTCACATCATGACCTTCCGTACCTTCGGCGTCCCTCGGGCTGCGGTACAATGAAAACATGAAGAATACAAGGGCAGGAGAGATGAGCAATGGCGCTTGCGCAGCTAACCGATGTGGTGAAAAGATACGACAGCAAATTGACGGTGGATCATGTGAACCTGAGCATTAAGGAGGGGGAAATATTCGGCCTGCTCGGCCCGAACGGCGCGGGCAAAAGCACGACGATCAGCATGCTCTGCGGCCTCTTGAAGATGGACGGGGGAAGCATAGTCATTGATGGCATTTCCGTAACGAAGCAGCCGCTTGAGGCCAAAAAAAGAATCGGGCTCGTCCCCCAGGACCTTGCGCTGTACGAAGATTTGACCGCTTGGGAAAATGCCTCCTTTTTCGGCAAACTGTACGGCCTGCGCGGCGAACTGCTGAAGGAACGGGTGAAGGAGGCGCTGGAATTTACCGGACTGGCGGACCGGGCCAAGGATAAGCCGTCCACTTTTTCCGGAGGGATGAAACGGCGGCTCAACATTGCCTGCGCCATCATGCACCGCCCCAAGCTGATCATTATGGACGAACCGACTGTCGGCATTGACCCGCAGTCCCGCAACCATATCCTTGAATCGGTCAAAGCGCTCAACAAGCTGGGCTCAACCGTCATCTATACGAGTCACTACATGGAAGAGGTCGAAACCCTTTGCGACAGGGTGGCGATTATGGACAAGGGGCATATTATCGCCTGCGGGACGGAGAAAGAGCTGCGGGAGCGGGTCGCGCACGAAGAGAAGATCGTCATCAAAGCGGGCAGCATCACGCCTGAACTGATTCGAGAGCTTAAGCAGCATCCCCGGGTGACCCGGGTGGAGGCGGAAGGAGAGACGGTGGAGCTGTATTTGCCGTCGTCCCAAAGCGAGCTGCAGGACATCCTGTTTATTTTCGCCAAGCATGGGGGCGTCATTCAGGCACTGCAAATTGAAGAGCCGGATCTGGAGACATTATTCTTGAGCCTGACCGGGCGGACCTTACGGGATTAGGAGGGGAGAACAATGGCTAATATATGGACGATTGCGTCTTATGAGCTGCGGCGGCTCCTCCGCTCCCGCTCCATGCTGATCAACCTGTTTCTGCTGCCGATTTTGCTGATTTTCCTGCTTGGTTCGGCGCTTTCCGGCGTTATGGATGGAGGTAAGGACCAGAAGATCGATTCTTTCCGGGTGGGCATTGTCGATGCGGCAGCGAACCCCTCCGAACGCTCGCAGCTGATCACGAGCTTTCTGAAGTCGCCGGAGGTTACGGAGATTATTACACCGGTAACGGCGGACAGCCGGGAAGCGGCGGTAAGCGGCTTGCGTTCAGGAGAATACAGCTATGCGGTTATCGTTCCGGCGGGATTCGACAAGAATATCATGAGCGGGAAGGAAGCGCGGCTTGAATATATTCTCGGTAAAAATCGAACGGACAATATGGTCGCGGCGACCGTGTTCGATAATTTCTTAAGCAGCATCAATTACAGGCAGGCCGCCGCCATGACGCTTGGACCTCAGACGATTCCCGCGATGACAGTGTCCGGGGAAGGCGGTCCGGCCGCGGTACTCGGCAAGCTCAATGAAGAAGCCCCGGCCTACACCGCCTCCCAGTATTACGCGGCTTCGATGCTTCTGATGTTCCTGCTTCTGTGCGGACAAATGGTGATCACCAGCCTGTACAGCGAAAAGGATAACCATACATTGTTCCGGATCGGCTCCATGCCGGTCAAGGGAGGAGAGCTCTTTATTGGAAAAATGTTCGCCATCGGCCTTGTATCAGTCCTTCAGTGCGCCTCCATTATTATAGCCACGCACTTTCTGTTCGGCGTGTATTGGGGCAACCGCCCGGGGCTGCTGGCGCTGTTATGCCTGCTGATGATTTTCGCTTCGCTCACTTTGTCGGTCGTTATATGCATGTTCGTCCGTACTGCAGCGCTGGCACGCTCCATTTTAACCGGGCTCACGGTAGTGATGACGTTTATCAGCGGAGGGATGGCTCCCCTGCCGGATTCCTGGTTGAATACGGGCGGTGCGTTTTCCATCAATCATTGGGGGATGAGGGGCATCCTGCGGATGATGCTGGAGTCACCGCTTTCGCAGATTTCGGGCAGTATCGTGATGCTGTCGCTGATCGGTCTCGTGCTGATGAGCTTGGCATTTTTCTCATACCGAAAGGTGGGTTATCATGCATAATATCCTTACCATTGCCTGGAATCTGATCAAACGGATGATTGGCAGACGCAAAGGCGTGATCGCCTATATTCTTATGCCTGGCGTCATTGTTTCCTTCATTATATGGATGACCGGCGGTACCGTGGATCATAAGACGAACGTGCTGTACACGAACCTTGACAGCGGCCCCGCTGGAGCGCATGTCATTGCCGAACTGGAGAAGACCGGAGATTATAACCTGATTGAAAAAAAGAGCGAGGATGAGCTGCGCGCCGGAGTCCTTAATGAGGAAGGAAGCGCGGGACTGGGAATCCCGGCGGGCTATACCGCTTCGCTGCTCGCCGGCCAGGCTCCGCCCATCCATATCTATGAGCTGAAGACGTCTGAAGCGTCGATTACGCTTAAGATGAAAGCCGGGGAAATCGGCGACCGGCTCCGTGAGCTGGCCTTAGCGGTAAGCGCAGCCGGAACCGGAAGTGCCGCAGGTAAGGCTGAGGCTCCAGTCGCGGCTAAGACGTCTGAAGCGGCGGTCAGTACGGCTCCTGCGCGTGAAGCGCGGTTGTCCACCATCCTGCAGCTCGCGGGGCAGCATCTCGTTGGCAGCGAGAAGACCGATTATAACCTGTACCCCCGTGAAAGTCTTAGTGTCGTTACCGGATTTATGCTGATGTTCCTGATGGCTATGGTTACCAGCTCCGTTTCGTTCGTGATGGATGACCGCAGGCAGAGAACGATGATGCGGATATTCAGCGCGCCGGTTCGTTCTTATGAAATTGCGCTTGGCAATTTTCTGGGCAGCTTTACGGTGGGCGTGATCCAGGTCGCCGCTGTGCTTCTGGTTGGCCGGTATGTGCTGAACTACAACTTTGAGCTTCCGATAAATCTATATTTTCTGATCCTGTCGGCCTTCATGCTCGTATCGATGGGGCTGGCCAGCACGGTTGCCGGACTGATCCGCAACCCGAACAATGCGGGCATGCTGAATGCGCTCATCCTGACCCCGACCTGTATGCTGGGCGGCTGCTTCTGGCCGATCTCGATCATGCCGGACTTCATGCAGAAGGC
This sequence comes from Paenibacillus apii, assembly GCF_011043685.1. NCBI lineage: Bacteria > Bacillati > Bacillota > Bacilli > Caryophanales > Paenibacillaceae > Paenibacillus > Paenibacillus apii. The sequence goes on from NZ_JAAKGU010000002.1 coordinate 474,090, forward strand.
CGCCAATTTCGTCCCGCAAAAATGGGCGATTCAGGCCGCCGACCTCGCCGCAACCGGCAGCGGCTGGAGCGAGCTGTGGCTGCCCTTTGCGGTGCTGGGCCTGATGGCCGCCGTTCTGCTGGCGATCGGCTCCGCCATCCTGCGTCCGAACGAGGCGGCTGTATAGAGCTGCCTGCTTCCAGCTGTAATGGCAAATTGATCACTTTCGAACGTCCTGATCCATTCCACTGAATGGCCGGGGCGTTCTTTGTCTTTTTAGGGGAGGTATTCAGTATCAATATTGAGGAAGCGCCAGCAGCATTTACCTTGGTACCATTTGCGGAGCAGAACAGGAGAACGAAAGGGCCGCCCTACGAGCGGGGGCATAGGGATGCCGAGAAGTTGTTTTATGTACGAGCTTCGGCGAGGCGCGATGAACCAAATGATGCAGAAAACCTGAAATTGTACATCTTTTCTCTGACGTAGAACCCTCACTGAATAAAATACCTGAAAAGATGCAGTTTTTTACTCGTTTAACCTCGAATGCAGTTGGCACAGCCTTAAATTCCTGCACAATCGGAGGTTTATACTGCTGACAAACGCTTCTGATCGAAAAAACCTGCACTTTAGCCGGTTTACAAGACGCTGAACTAAAAATCATAACCAACTTAGCTCCTTCAATGGTGGAGCTTTTCGATCTGAACAGCTTAATTTTAAATGTATGACCATAGGCGATTATCCCAGCTAGTTTGCTTCTACTCCTTACAATGATTCTAAACAAGGGTATATTTATAGGGATAATTTTAAAAAACCGAATAAACTATCGTTTTATGGAGGAGCCTGTCACCAAGGGCTCCTTTTTGCCGTTTTCAGGGCATTTTACTGAAATCGGTTATGGCTTTTCCCATCTTACTAAGAATTGGAGCGTTGATCGATGGAATTTATTTTAACCTTGCTGCTGATATTGCTGTCCACCAAGCTGGTCGGAGATCTTGCGGTGCGCCTGGGCCAGCCAGCCGTGCTCGGCAAGCTGATTGTGGGAATCGTGCTCGGCCCGGCGGTGCTGGGCTGGATTCGGGACGGGGAATTTATTCATTTTATGTCCGAAATCGGCGTGCTTCTGCTGATGTTCATCGCGGGACTTGAGACGGATCTGGACCAGCTGCGGCGAAGCTGGAAGTCGTCCATTGCCGTCGCTGTGGGCGGGATCATTCTCCCGCTTTTTGGAGGAATGGGCATTGCGGAGCTGTTCGGCTTCTCCTATACGCATGCGCTGTTCCTGGGGGCGATCTTGAGCGCGACCTCCGTCAGCATTTCCGCCCAGGTGCTCAAGGACATGAACAAGCTGAATTCCCGGGAAGGCTCGACGATTCTGGGAGCGGCTGTTGTTGACGATATTCTGGTTGTGATTATGCTTGCGGTGCTCATGAGTCTGTTCGGCGAGGGGGAATCGGTCTCCCTTGGACTGCTCATCGGTAAAAAGCTGCTCTTTTTTGCCGTAGCCCTTATTGCCGGCTGGCTGATCGTTCCCCGGATGCTCAAGTGGCTGGCACCGCTAAAAGTTACGGAAGCGACCGTCAGCATCGCGCTGGTCATCTGCTTTGCGTATTCCTGGTTCGCCGAATGGACCGGAATGGCCGGTACTATCGGCGCGTTCGCCAGGGATCGCCGTCTCGCAGACCAACTATAAACACAACGTTCAGGAAAAGCTGGAGCCGATCGCCTACGCCATGTTCGTTCCGGTGTTCTTTGTCAGCATCGGGCTGAATGTCTCGTTCAAAGGCGTCGGCGGCCAGATCGGCTTTGTCGTTGCGCTGTCAATCGTGGCGGTGCTGAGCAAGCTGCTCGGCGGCGCTCTCGGCGCGCGTCTGACCGGATTTAACAATCACTCCTCCATAGCCATCGGCGCGGGGATGATTTCCCGGGGAGAAGTGGCCTTGATCATTGCGGCGATGGGACTCGGGAACGGACTGCTGCATCCGGATTATTTTACCTCGGTTATTATTGTCGTCATCCTGACAACGCTCGTGACCCCGCCGATGCTGAAAGGCATGTTCCGCGAGAAGGTCAAGCCGGTGCAGGAAGAGTAGCTCCAACTTTCATTCGGGAAGCCTTCAATTCTTTGCCGATTTGAACGCCATCCCCGGCGGCTTGCTTGTAGTGGCGGATTCCATCCCCTTGGGACTCGTGCGCCCACGCTTCATCTCTGCAATAAATAATCCCGATAGAATCAGCGCCGCTCCGATATAGCCGCGTACGGAGAGATGCTCATCGGCAAAGACGTAGGCGAAAGCGGCGGCAAACACAGGCTCCAGTGCAAAAATAAGTCCCGTATGGGTCGGTGTCGTATACTTTTGCGCAATTGATTGAATGATGTAGCCCGCCGCGCTGCACACAACGCTGAGCATCAGGACGGAGATCCAGCCTTCCAGGGATACAGGGACCTGAGGGGACTCGAACAGGAAAGAGAACAACAAGCCGAGGCCCCCGGCGAACCCCAACTGCAGGATTCCGAGATTCAGCGGATCGGCAACCTTGGCCGCCGCTCCCGTCACCAGGATATGGACGGCGTACAGCAGCGCGGCAAGGATGCATAATAAATCGCCCGGCTTTACGCTCATGGGCCCGCTGAGTGTCAGCAGCCCGATGCCGGTCATCGTCACGCATGCTCCGGTTATGAGCCTCGCTCCGGGCTTTTGGTTCAGTACAACCACCGACAAGGCGGGAACAAAAATAACGGTTAAGCTGGCTAGAAAGCCGGCATGGGACGTTGATGTGCTGCGAAGGCCGAAAATGACGGAGGCGGACACAGCGAACAACAGAAAGCCGAGCACCAAGGAATAACCGAGCGTTCTTTTATCCGCCAGGCGCAGCCGCTTAAACCATACAGCCCCGCACAGGATGAAGGCCAGAAAGAATCGAAGGGCAACCAGATTAAACGGTGAGACTGAATTCAATCCGTTCTTCATAAACAGATACGAAGAGCCCCAGCTCAACGTGACAAGCATCATCAGTAAATCTGCGTTTCTTTGTTTCATCGTAACCGGCTCCTTTGGGGTCAGTCGAATGTGCCAAGGAAATCGTTTTTCGGAAATCAGCACTGGACATATCCTTATTCTAAAAGCTAGTATAAAACTGAATTTGGATTAAATAAATTGAATGTTTATAAAGGTATTCTTGAATAAAATTCATCTATTGGAGGCGGGATCATTGAGCCTGCTCAAATATGAAGTCTTTCAAACCATTGTTGATTTGGGAAGCCTTGCCCGGGCCGCCGAAACCCTTGGCCTTACCCAGTCCGCGGTCAGCCATGCTCTCAGCAGTCTTGAAGACGAACTCGGCTGCGTCCTGATGATCCGGAACCGGACGGGGGTGCGTTTGACGGCGAATGGCGAGCGTGTACTGAAGCATGTGCGGAATATGCTTGGCTGCCACGAACAGCTCAAGCAGGAGGTTGCGGCCATCAATGGAATTGAAGCCGGGATGATCCGGATCGGCACCTTCTCCAGCATCTCCATCAATTGGCTGCCGGGAATCATCCGCCGCTTTCGGGAGGAGCATCCCCGGATTGAAATCAGGCTCGTGAACGGCGATTTTGACGAGATCGAGGAAGGGCTTAAGAACGGCACGATCGATCTCGGCTTCATGTCCCTCCCCGCCTTGGGCAATTTCGAGACCATTCCGCTCAGAGAGGACCGGATGGTGTGTATCGTACCGGAGGAGCATCACTTAAGCGGAATGGAGCGGATCACGTTCGCCCAGATGGAGCAGGAGTCTTTTATCATGCCTACCCCTGGCTGTGATCAAGACGTCATGCGTGTACTCCAGAAGCTTCCCTGCCAGCCCCGCGTGCAGTTCCTCGCCGGTGACGATTACGCCATCATTGCCATGGTCGAGAACGGGCTGGGGATCAGCATTATCTCCGAGATGATCCTGAAGAGCCGAGGCTCCCGGGTCGCCATGCTGGAATTGGAAACGCCCTGCTCCCGGTCTCTGGGAATCGTCGTTCCTTCACGGAAGCAAGCTTCACCAGCAGTCCATAAATTCATCGAGCTTGCGCGGCGTTGGGTAGAGGAATGGAGACTGCCCTCATGATGAACGGTCCGCTTCGCGTATTCGTGCACCCCGTCCCCATCCTTTGGTAGGGGAAGTTCTCCGTCCAGAGGCTGAGAATCAAACCCGCCGTACGACGGTTTTAAGCCTGCCGGAAAGAAACTAAACTGAATCATGAGAAAAGCTGAACATACATACCAAGAAACAGACAGCAAGAGCATCACCAATACTGGGGAGTGGAAGGAGAAATTAATAATGACATGGTTGACAAAATGGGCGTTCGGCAATAAAGCAGCCGCAGGGCTGCTGATTGCGATGGCGCTCGTCGTAGGAGTGATGAGCTACAGCTCATTGCCGATGGAGTTCATGCCAGAGGCGGATAATCCGCAGGTGACAATAACGGCGCTCGGTCCCGGACAGAATGCGCATTCGATGGAAGAGAAGGTAACCAAGCCGATCGAAGCGGCCGTGTCCACGGTTAAAGGCAAGACGGGAATGACGTCCACCTCGGGAGACAGCTTTACAAAAGTGGACCTTAATTTCGACTCCAAGACAAATATGAAGGATGCCGCTCAGGAGGTTCAGAAAGCAGTCGATGCGCTGCAATTCCCGCAAGGGGTGATGAAGCCGTTCGTGCTTCAGCTGAATACCTCGATGATTCCCGTTTCCGAGGTTACCCTCGCGTTCGATGCAGGAATCACTGAAGAGAATCTGAAACTTGCGGAGACTACGATTATTCCCGAGCTTCAAAAGATCGAAGGAGTAGCGAATGTTGCGCTGTACGGCAAAACCGCGCCGCAGGTGACGGTTAAGCTGGACCCGCGTCTTATGGCAGAGAAGAAAGTGTCCGTCCAGCAAATTACCAGCCTGCTTCAGGGCCGGAACGTATCGGCTTCCATCGGGGAGCAGACGCTTGGCGGCCAGACGGGCAGCGTGAGCGTCGTATCCTCTATCGATAGTATCGATACATTGAAGAAGCTGCCGGTCTCGCCCGGGGTAACGCTGCAGGATATTGCGACGGTTCAGGAGAAGAGCGATCAGGAAAGCGTCAGCCGCTCGAACGGCAAGGATGTGCTGTTCGCGATAGTGACGAAGGAAGCCAATGCCAACGCGGTCGGCGTAGGCAATAAGGTAAAGGATGCGGTGGACCGCATCAATAAGGATGTGAAGGGAACCGAAGCTGCGGTCATATTCAGCACCTCGGATATGGTCGTCGATTCCGTGAATAGCATGATGCGCGAAGTGCTGCTCGGGGCCTTGTTTGCGACAATCGTCATTCTGCTGTTCCTGCGTAATCTGCGGGCAACGCTCGTGACGGCCGTTTCCATTCCGCTGTCGCTGGCCGTTACGTTATATCTGCTCGATATCTCCGGGATTACCCTGAACATTATTACGCTCGGCGGGGTAGCCGTTGCGGTCGGCCGTCTGGTCGACGACAGCATTGTCGTGATCGAGAACATTTACCGCAGATTGCAGAAAGAGTCCTTCTCCATTGACATGATGATCAGTGCGACCAAAGAGGTGGCCCGGGCGATTACGTCCTCGACGGTTGCGACCGTCGCCGTCTTCCTGCCGATGGGTCTGCTGCGCGGCAGTCTGCAGGCGTTCCTGCTGCCTTTTGCCTTAACGGTTACGTATTCGCTTCTGACATCGCTTGTGGTCGCTTTGACTGTCGTTCCATTGCTCAGCTCCGTGCTGTTGCGGAACACCTCGATGAAAGAGCATGATCCGTCCAAGGGTTTCCAGCGCTTCCTGAAGTGGAACCTGAACCATAAGTGGGTGTCGTTGTCGCTGGGACTGATTATTCTGGTGTCTTCCATCGCCGCTTATATGAACATGCCGAAGGGCGCTCTTGACGCTTCCGATGCAAGCATGGTCTCGGTAGAGCTGAAATACCCGAATGATACACCGGTTGCGGAGGTTCTTGAACAGGGGAAACGGCTGGAACAGGAATTGATTAAACAACCTCAGGCCGAGACGGTAATCATGCAATCCGGGAACAGCGCCGATGCCGCTAAATGGGGCAACGTATCCTCGGCTACCGCGGTCAACTTTACCGCGACTATGAAGAAAGATGCCGACGCCCAAGCGTTCTTGGATACCGTTCGCGGCCTGCAAAACACCTTTAAGGGAGCTACCCTAACGGCGAAAGAGGCCAGCATTATGCCTTCGGCTTCGACGAGCGAGTACATTGACATCGCCGGCGAAGATCTCACCCAGGTTACTGCGGCGGCGGGTCAGGTTATGGATAAGGTCAAGACAATTAACGGCATCCAAAAAATCTCCAGCAATATGGAGGATACGAAGCCGGTCTTTGCCTTCAACGTGAATCCGGCGCAGGCCAACGCGCAGGAAGTTTCGATGCAGCTGGCCGCTATGCTGAATCCGATCCCGCTCGGCGAGATGCAGCTGAACGGCTCTCCGGCATCGGTTGTACTGTCGCCTCTGGCCGAGCCGAAGTCTCAGGCGGACCTGCAGAATATTACACTGATGACTTCAACCGGGCCGAAGCCGCTGTCGCAGCTGGCCAGCCTGGAGGTTCGGGAAGAACCCGCCATGCTGTACCGCAAAGAAGGCAAACCTTACGTTCGCATTACGGCTGAAGTTGATCCGAAGAAGGTATCCGAAATCGGGGCCTCGATCAAAAAAGAAACCGACAGCGTCAAGCTGCCGGAAGGCGTAACGATCATCTCGGGCGGCGCCTCCGCCGACCAGGCGGGCGATTTCAAAGACCTCGGGATGACGGCGCTCATTTCAATCGGTCTCGTCTACCTGATCATGGTGATCACCTTCAAGACGCTTCGCGCTCCGCTGGCGATCATGTTCTCGCTGCCGCTCGCGGCCATCGGCGCAGTCGTCGGTCTGCTGGTATCGGGAGTGACCCCCGATTTCACCGCCGTATTCGGCGCGCTGATGCTGATCGGTATTGTGGTCACGAACGCGATTGTGCTGATTGACCGCGTTAAGCAGAATGAAGCGCACATGAGCATCCGCGATGCGATTCTCGAAGCGGCGGGAACGCGGATGCGGCCGATTCTGATGACGGCCATCGCGACAATCTGCGCGATGCTGCCGCTGCTGTTCGGCCATTCCGAGCAGGGCAGCATCGTCTCGCAAAGTCTGGCCATCGTGGTCGTCGGCGGCTTGACCGCCGCCACGGTGTTGACACTGATTATCGTGCCTGCCGTTTACGAGCTGTTTTACTTCCGCAAGTCGGCGAAGCAGCGCAAAAAAGCGCTGAAACCGGCGGCTTATCCAGCAGCAGGCACGAATTAACCGGACCTGTAAAGAACCTTCTGAATAACCGCCTCACGGGACATTGCCGAACCGGCATCCAGCGTCAGGGCGGAAGAAATGAATTGCGGAGCGGGATTCCCTGGTATTTTACCGGGAGAATTCCCGCTCTATTTTTGCGCAAAAAAATACCCTCATGCACATGAGGGGGAACTGCCGGACACCCGGCGTATTCAGCAAGTTTCTGTCGATTTGGAAAAGAACAGTCCGGAGCTTTCCCAGCCGGCCAACAACCGCTCCACATCTCTCGCGGCGAGCGGCTTGCTGAACAGATAACCCTGGATTTTGTCGCAGCCCTGCTCCTGCAAATAGGCCAGCTGTTCCGCTCTTTCTACGCCCTCCGCAATGACGCACATGTTCATCCGTTTGCCGATCATCAACATTTGTTCGAGCAGTATTGCCTGATTCGTTTCCGCCGGAATGGAGTCTATAAAGGACTTGTCGATTTTTAATGTGGAGATCGGCAGGTGGGTCAGATAGCTTAAAGACGAATACCCTGTCCCGAAATCATCCAGCGCAATTTTGATGTTCTTGTCTCTAAGCTCGTTCAGTTTGGTGCCGACATGCTCGTAGGATTCGATCAATATGGACTCCGTGATTTCCAGTTCCAGATAATCGGGCTCAAGCCCGGAGGAATGCAGCGTGTCCAGGACCACCTCATTAAAATCGGTTTGCAGCAGCTGCAGCATCGAAATGTTGATGGACATGGTCAAATGTTCGAAGCCCTGCTCATGAAGATTCTTCAAAAATGCGCAGGCTTTGCGCAGAACCCAGCTTCCCAAAGGAATAATCAAATGCGAATCCTCGGCCACTTTAATAAATTTGAATGGAGAGACAGGTCCTAGTTCGGGGCTGTTCCAGCGTAGGAGTGCTTCCAGACCGGTCACCTTGTTCAGTGCCAGATCCACCTGGGGCTGATAGTAGATGTCGAACTCATTCCGTTCCATCGCGGTGTATAGCTGCTTCTCAATGTTCATTCGTTCGGTAAATGTATCATTAAGGGGGTTATCGAACACGATAAAGTTGCCTTTGCCCGCTTCTTTTGCCTTGTACATGGCGATGTCCGCCCGCTTGACCAGCTCCATAATATCGCTGCCATGATCGGGATAGAGACTGATTCCAACACTGGTGCTGATGTGAACCAGGCTGTTGTCGATGTCGACGGCCTCTTTAAGTCCGGCCAGAATGCGGGACGCCATCATACCGGCCTGTCCCTTGTCCGTCAGGGAATGGAGAAGAATAATAAATTCATCGCCTCCGAACCGGTATATAACCCCGTGATCTCCCACGATGGAAAGCAGCTTCTTGCTGGCTTCTACAATGAGACGGTCTCCGAAGCCATGACCCATCGTATCGTTGATATACTTAAAGTTGTCGATATCCACGAACATTAAGGCCGCACTGCCGCTGGAGCCTGCGAGAAGATTTGCCCCGTTCTCGTACAAATTCAGTTTGTTGGGCAGATCCGTCAGCAGGTCGTGGTAGGCCAGATGCTGCATTTTCTCTTCACTATCGCTCAGCTTGCGCTGATTCTCGATCAACTGATCATACTGCTGCCGCAGCTCCTCTTCGGTAGCCGTGATCTCCTCGTATGCGGATTCCAGATTTTCATGGGTGTTCATCAGATTTTTATAGGATACCTCTAAATCTTCTTCCACCTTCCGAATTCGCTTAAGCGTTTCAAGAATGAGCACAAAGATCAGAAGTGCCGTCATAAAAACGAAGAACCATCCCTTGACCATATTGATTGTGGCGATCAAATCGGCATTGCTGGTGAGGGCGGAAACGGCCTTGTCGGTCAGCAGAATCCATAAACATCCGATAATAAAATAAATACCTGCAATTCTCGAGGCTCCCCATAGAGGACTGAAGCTTTGGGTGTTCAGATGCTGCGGACGGATTTCTTCGTAGGAGCTTCTCCTGAGCCAGGTGGAGTTTTGGGTACTTTTATTGTTGTTTTTTCGCAGCATTATGCCCTCCGTATTCATCTATATCAACGTTATTAATGCCTTTTAAAATTCGATGTTATCATTCAAAATCCTCTATTTTCCATTAATATTTTCATAAATTTGCATACATAAATCAAGTGAATATTATCGAAAATTGTCCGTATGCGAGACATCGGACGGTCACGGCCGGCTGCCTTGCCGGCACCTTCCTGTAAACGCAAAAAAGGACAGGCGAAAGGAGATCTGCGCCCAAGGCGCTTCATCTTCCTTTGCTCTGTCCCTTTTTCCTAAAAGCCGCTAAGAATGGGTGCCGGTCTCGGTCAGAAACTGCTCAATTTCCTCCAGGTAACGATCCGGTGCGTCAAAATGAATGGTGTGCCCGGCATCCAAATGGACGAGCTTCGTGTTCGGCCTACTTCGCGCCATTTCTTCCGCCTGCCCGTAAGACAGGCAGCTGCTTCGCATACCGTGAAGCAGCAGGGCGGGACAACCAGTCGCGAGCCAGTCGTCCCAGTGGCTGCCGTTCAGCTTCTGCTGGGAGCGAATCATATCCTCAGGGACAAATGGCAGTCCCCACCCGTCCTCATACTGCCGCATCGAGTAAGCGAAAGCCGGACCCAGACGCCCAAGAGCGGCAATCAGCGCTTCTCTGGTCGGCATACGCCGCGGCCACTCGGCCGCAAAGCCCAGATCGTCGTCCACGGCCGCGCCGATATCTTCAATAAATAGCGCCCGTACCCGTTCCGGCCGGCGGGCGGCGAGCCGGTAAGCTACGACGCCGCCGAGAGAGTGCCCGAGCAATACGGCATGATCGATGCCGAGATGATCGAGCAGCGCCAGCGCATCGGCGACATAACGGTCGTTATCAAAGCTTGCGGGACGGCCGGATTCGCCATGCCCTCGCTGATCCAGCGCGATGACCCGGTATTCGCGGGCGAATCTTTCGGCCAGCCGCCGGGCGAACAATCCCTCGTTCATATGGCCGTGCAGAGCCACCAGCGGAGGTCCCCCGCCGCCAAAATCGATATACGACAAAACTGTGTCTGGACCTTCAAAGGATTTTCGATGATAGCTTACGGAATCATGGTCTGGTATAGGATCGGCCATCTATTTTTCCTCCTTTTCTGGGGCAGTCTCCGGCTCGGTATTCAGTACAGATCAAACATATTCACTTCATAGCCCAGTTCCTTCAGGTAATTGAAGAGCTGCGCGCGGTGGTGCTGGGCATGGGTGACGATTTCGATCAGCCATTTCGCCTGCACCGACCCCTGTTCCAAATAAAAAGGCTTGGTGGCTTTGTGAAGAAAATCCTCTTCGCTTAAGCCCTCCATGTAGGCTTTCAAGTCCTGAAAGCCTTTGTCCATCCACGCCGACAGTCTCTCCGCAGTCCGGGCTTCGTTAATCTCATCTTCTACCCGGCGGATGTCGGGCTGCCCTTGCTCCTGCAGAATCAGCAGATCGACGGAGGGAACGGAGACGAGATGCTGCGCCAGCTCCAGCAGGGAGCGCATATTTTCCCGGGGGCGGTATTCCCAGTGGCCGGGAGAGATTTTGCCAATCAGACTGGAAGAGGTTCGGACGATATGCTCCAATTCATGCAGGAGAAGACCTTTCATTTCAATTACGGCTTGCATAAGCTCACACCTTTCGGATTTTTGGATTTGGCTGGCGGCGCACCGCAACCGGATCATTCGTTCAAGAAGCGAGGGTCGCGGCATGCGGCGCTCTTGGGTTCGGTTCTCATTGTAGTCTATAATAGTGACAAGTATTGTCATAAAACAATCGGAAGATTCCACCCAAGAGAGGAAGGAGGCTCGGCGCCCATGTCCCCACATGATAACCGGGATACTATGTCTAAATCGAAAAGGTTGCTGGAGCTAATGCTGACCGTCAACCGGAAGAGGAAGTTTACCGTCAAGGAGCTGGCGCAGGAGTTCGGCGTGTCGCCAAGGACGATATTAAGGGATTTGCAGGAGCTTGGCGAGCTGGGCGTTCCCTTGTATTCGGAAGTGGGGCCGCACGGGGGCTATCAGGTGCTGAACGAACGGATTCTGCCGCCCATCGCTTTTACCGAGGAGGAGGCGGTTGCTCTATTTTTCGCGTGCCACGCCCTGCGTCATTATTCTTTCATTCCCTTTGAGACGGAGGCGTCATCGGCGCTCGGCAAATTCTATCATTATATGTCCGGCGACGTGCGGGACCGGATTGACCAGATGAAGAACCGGGTGGATTTCGTCATTCCGGCCAGGCAGGCGGAGTCTCCCTTTCTATCGGCGCTGCTTGAGGCGGCCGTGATGCAAAAGGTCTTGCGGATCGGATACAAATCGCAGGAGAATGTTACGGTCCGGGACATTCAGCCGATCGGCATTTATGCCAGTAGCGGGCTGTGGTACTGTCCGGCGTACTGCTTCCTGCGCGCCGGGGTCCGCCTGTTCCGATGCGACCGGATCATCAGCGTGGAGGAAGGGGACCCCGAAATCAAGTCGCTCGACCTGCGCAGCATTCATCTGGACAACTGGGAAGCTTCTTTTTCGGACACAAGCCGGTATACACGCTGCCGTGTTCAATTGAGCCAGGAGGGGGTGAGGGTGTGCGAGGCGGAGCTGGGACGGCGGGGGCTGCTGCAGGTTCGGAAAGACGGCACCGGCTGGATTGACGGAGATATTCCGATTGGTGAAATTCCTTACTTCGCCAGACTGTTCATCGGCCTTGGCAGCGATGCCGAAGTGTCGGAACCGCCGGAGCTGATTGGCTGCATGAGGGCAAAACTGAAGGAGCTGCTGGCCAAGTATGACGCGTAAAGGGAACAGGTAGGGAGTACACCCCTCTCAGCAACGTAAAAAGTCCCTCTTGATTCATCCGGTTTGAAAGGTGATCGGATGTTCAAGAGGGACTAACCTTGTGTTAATAACGCGCTGCCGCCCGCTTATCCGCAGGAGCAGTTCAGCACAGGCTTCCTCGCTGCCTGCGTCTCGTCAAGACGGCTGATTTCCGTAGTATGCGGCGCGTTCAGAACGATTTCCGGCGTTTCCTTCGATTCCTGCACGATGCGGATCATCGTGTCGATGAACCCGTCGAGTGTTTCCTTGCTCTCCGTCTCGGTCGGCTCGATCATAATACATTCCTCGACATTGAGCGGGAAGTAGACGGTCGGCGGATGGTAGCCGAAATCAAGCAGACGTTTCGCGACGTCGAGCGTGCGGACGCCGTATGGCTTCAGGTTTTTGCCGGACAGGACGAATTCATGCTTGCAGATGCCGGGATAAGGCACGTCAAAATGCGGCGCGAGGCGGCTCAGCATATAGTTGGCGTTCAGCACGGCGTTCTCCGATACTTCGCGCAGTCCGTCCGGACCGTAGGTGCGGATGTAGGTGTAAGCGCGGACGAGAATGCCGAAGTTGCCGTAGTAAGCCTTCACGCGGCCGATCGACTGCGGTCCGCCTGCTTGAAGCTTGAAGCCGCCGTCTTCCGTTTTGGCCACGGTCGGGCCGGGCAGGAACGGAGCCAGCTTCGCTTTGACGCCGACAGGACCAGCCCCCGGGCCGCCGCCGCCGTGCGGCGTGCTCATCGTCTTGTGCAGGTTGAGATGCACAACGTCGAAGCCCATGTCGCCGGGGCGGGTGATGCCCATAATCGCGTTCGAATTCGCGCCGTCATAGTAGAGCAGGCCGCCCGCTTCATGCACGATCCGGGCGATCTCCACAATCTGCGTCTCGAACAGGCCGAGTGTGCTCGGGTTGGTCAGCATGAGCGCAGCGGTGTCACTGCCGACCGCGTGCTTCAGCGCCTCCAGATCGACCATTCCCTGTTCATTGGACGGAATGGTCACTGTCGTCAGTCCGGCCGCCGAAGCGCTGGCCGGGTTCGTGCCGTGCGAGGAGTCCGGAACGATGACCTTGGTCCGGACTTCGCCGCGCGCTTCGTGATAGGCGCGGATCATCATCAGCCCGGTCCATTCGCCGTGCGCGCCGGCGGCGGGCTGGAGCGATACGGCGTCCATGCCGGTCAGCGCCGCCAGGTCGCTCTGCAGCGTATGCATCAGCTCCAGCGCGCCCTGGATGCTCTCTTCCGGCTGGTACGGATGAATCTTCGCGAATCCGGAGAAGCGGGCAACATCCTCGTTGATCTTCGGATTATATTTCATCGTACAGGAGCCGAGCGGATAGAAGCCGTTGTCGACGCCGAAGTTGCGGCGGGACAGGGCGGTGTAGTGGCGGATGACATCCACCTCGGACACTTCGGGAAGCGCCGCCGGTTCGCTCCGCAGCAGCTCAGCGGGAATCAGCGCATCCAGGCCTTCCTCAGCCGGCACATCGCATTCCGGCAGGGAGTAGGCGGCCCGTCCGGGACGGCTTAGTTCAAAGATAAGGCTTTGTTCCGGTTTCATAAGCACCCCTCCAGTACGCTTGCAAATTCGTCGATTTCACTCTTGCTCCGTTTCTCCGTTACGGCAATCAGCATGTGGCCGGCAAGCTCGGGATAGTCCTTGCCGAGATCGTAACCGCCGAGGAAGCCCTCTTTCAGCAGCTTGGCGTTAACCGCGCCCGGATCGCTGCCCTCCGGCAGCTTCAGCACGAATTCGTTGAAGAACGGGGAGCCGAAGGCGACCTTGACGCCTGGGATGACCCCGAGGCGGGAAGCGGCGTAATGGCTTTTGCGGATATTCAATCCGCCGACCTCTCGCATGCCTTCCTTGCCCATAACGGACAGGTAGACCGAAGCGCAGAGCGCGAGCAGCGCCTGGTTGGAGCAGATGTTCGACGTCGCTTTTTCGCGGCGGATATGCTGCTCCCGGGCCTGAAGCGTCAGCACGAAGCCGCGCTTGCCGCTGCGGTCGACCGTCTGGCCGACGATGCGGCCGGGGATGCGGCGCATGAGATGCTCTGCGACCGCGAAGTAGCCGCAGGTCGGCCCGCCGAGCGAGGCGTTGATGCCGAGCGGCTGAGCGTCGCCGACGACAATGTCGGCGCCCAGCTTGCCCGGCGTTTCGAGCACGCCGAGGGCAAGGGGGTTGGCGCTGACAACGAGCAGCGCTTTGGCGTCATGCGCCAGCTGCCCGGCGGCGGCCAGATTCTCGATGCACCCGAAGAAGTTCGGGTATTGCACCAGCACCGCCGCCGTGTCGCCGTCAATCGCCTGCGCCAGCAGCGCAAGATCGGTGACGCCGTCCGTGCAGCCGACCTCGGTGATCTCAAGGCCGAGTCCGGCGGCGGACGTCTTCAGCACCTGCCGCGCTTCGGGATGAACCGCGCTGCTGACGATGATCTTCTTGCGCTTCGCGGCGCCGGAAGCCAGAACTGCCGCTTCAGACAAGGCCGTCGCGCCGTCGTACATGCTGGCGTTGGCGACCTTCATGCCGGTCAGCTCACAGATGTATGACTGGAATTCGAAGATCGCCTGCAGCTCGCCCTGGCTGATCTCCGGCTGGTAAGGCGTGTAAGCCGTATAAAATTCCGAACGGGAAATGACATGGTTGATGACGACGGGGACATGGTGATCGTAGAGGCCCGCGCCCAGAAAGCTGATGTGGCTGTCGAAGTCGGCGTTTTTGTCCGAGAGACGCTTCATATACCGCAGCAGGGCGTATTCGTTCAGCGCTTCTGACATGGGCAGCCGGCCCATATAGCGCACGGCTTCGGGAATATCGGCGAACAGCTCCTCCACGGACTGAATCCCGATTTCCGCCAGCATTTCCTGGCGGTCCTGCTCGGTCATTGGCAGATAACGATGCTTCATTTTCGGATTCACTCCTTAGCTGATTAATGATGAAGCTGATTAATTATAAAGCTGATTAAATGAATAGGTAATGTCCTGCACAGGCAGGTTCTAACGGCTTTTCTTGTAAAAAGGGGCTTTCACGACGGCAGCTTTAAGCCGCTTGCCGCGGATCTCCACTTCCAGTTCCGTACCAATCTCGCCATAGCGGGCATCCACCAGGGCAAGTCCCAAGTTCCGCTTTAGCGTCGGCGACTGCGTGCCGGTCGTAATCTCACCGATTTGCTGGCCGCCCGCGTATACGGGATAATGCGGGCGGGGAATGCCTCGGTCGATCATTTCAATGCCGACCAGGCGGCGCGGAACGCCCTGCTCCTTCTGGGCCAGCAGCGCCTCGCGGCCAATAAAATCGGCCTTATCCAGCTTCACGAAGAAGCCGAGCCCGGCTTCTAGCGGCGAGATCTCCTGCGACAGCTCCTGGCCGTACAGCGGCAGCTTCGCTTCGAAGCGAAGCGTGTCGCGCGCGCCGAGGCCAGCCGGCATAAGCCCGTGGGCGCTGCCCGCTTCGAGCAGCCCGTTCCACAGCGTCGCCGCAGCATCTACCGGAGCGTACAGCTCGAAGCCGTCCTCGCCGGTATAGCCTGTGCGCGACAGCAGCACTTCCACGCCGCACACGGCCGCCCGTTCCACGAAATGGAACGGCTTCAGATCCGCCAGCGGCACATCGGTGACTTCGCTTAAGATCCGCTCGGCATGCGGCCCCTGAACCGCGAGCAGCAGTGTCTCCTCCGAGCGGTCCGTAAGCTCTACGCCGCTCTCCGGCAGATGGTCCTGAAGCCACTGAAAATCCTTGCCGATGTTGGAGGCGTTCACGACCAGCATGTAGCGTCCTTCACCCAGACGATAGACAAGCAGGTCGTCGACCGTGCCGCCGTCCGGATAGCAGAGGAGCGAATACTGCGCCTGGCCGTCCGCGAGCCTGCCAACATCGTTGGTCGTCATGCGCTGCAGGTAAGCTTCCGCTCCGCTGCCGGTCACCATAAATTCGCCCATATGCGAGACGTCGAACAAACCCGCACGGCTGCGCACCGCTTCGTGCTCTTTCTGGATGCCGGCGAACTGCACCGGCAGCTCCCAGCCGCCGAAATCAATGCTCCTGGACTCCGGATAAGCGGAGTAGAAGGCGAAAAAAGGCGTTCTTTTCAAAGCGCTCATGTCGTCACTCCCCGTGGTTTTTTTTAAAATACAAATATATTTTCAAAAGAAACGTAGCAGCGTCCAGCGGGGACCCCGTCCGGCGTTTCTTCGTGCCGAGCCCAAGTATTCCGCAAAAATGTAGCTTTCCCACTGCAGCCCATTCCAAAACCAGATGCGTGAATCCCGTTGGCGACTCTAGTGGCAAGCGCAAAAAAGGACAGCCGAAAGACGAATTGCGCAGCATTAGCACACTCGTTCGTCTTTCGCTCTGTCCTTTGTACCTGAGAGTTACCCCGCTTTCGGACTTCGGCAGTCCGGCTGTTCAGCTCAAGTCGCGGCCGTTCTGGCTGCGCTTTGGCTTTGAGCGGGTTTCCCCGTTGGTGACCGTTCGCTGTCAGGCGCCCGGTGCTCTCCAGAGATGCGTCCGGCAGAGGTCCTTTTGCCTGAGAGATTCACCTTGGTGCAAGGCTTACTCCTTCGGCGCCGTCTTCAGGGACGGTCTCTCCCTATGCCATCATTCGCAGTTGTATGTGACTATTCTCACTCCATTAATACTGGAATCCCATCCCGATGTCAACATAATTCGATCAAAACCGGATGAAATATATTTTCCTGTCAGATATATTGACACCTGATAAGGGCATAACTTAGTCTATAACTAATTTAAGACTCCCAATAACGAAAAGAGGCGGCAATCGAAAATGAGTGAAGTGCTAGACAATCTTCGGTACAGCGAAGAGCATGAATGGGCGCAGCAGGGCGAGGGCCAAATCGTCCGCGTAGGCATTACCGACCATGCCCAGCATCTGCTTGGCGATATCGTGTTCGTGGAGTTTCCGGAAATCGGCGCGGCGGTGAGCGCCGGCGACAGCGTAGGCAGCATCGAATCGGTCAAGACCGTATCCGAATTATATTCTCCGATTTCGGGAACGGTGACACGGGTCAACGAGGCGCTGGAAGACAGCCCCGAGCTGCTGAACGAGCAGCCGTACGGCGAGGGCTGGATTTACGAGGTGGAGATCGAGGGCGATTACGCTTCCGCGACGGCCGGGCTGCTGGATGCGGCGGCTTATCGTGAGCTGGTTGGAGAGTAGGAGACCGGTAATCGGCCAACCTGCTAATCGGCTAAATAAGTTAATGGGATAATTCTGTTCGTACCTGGACCGGCATCGGATTTCTGAGTGAACGGGAAAACCTCCGGTTTATTTTTGGGAAAAAAGATAATTCGCTCAATAAACAGGAAAACCTCCGGTTTATTCGCTGTTTTTTCTTCATTTCCGGCTAAAGCGCCGAATTAAGAGGGAAATTTTCCAGCTTAGTTCGGAAAGAGGTCTCTTTTTGGAAAAATAAAAGGGAGAAATTCCGCTTCGTCTCTTTCGGCTTGTTTCGATTTTGGCGGGTGGAAGAGCGAATGCCACTCTGCTGAGGTTGCCGGAGGCGGAATTTGAGCCATATTGCATACGGAATTATAAACGAAAAAACACCACGGGTGGCTTTGGACAGTGGCAAATTTGCCGGACCAATGCCGGATTTTAGCGGGCTTGGCACAGCGGCGGATTCACCGGACCAGGTCCGGAATCTACGGTCGGGCTTGGTACAGCGGCGGATTCGCCTAACTCTGGCCGTCTTACTGGGCAGGCTTTTGACAGCGGACCGATCTGCTGGACCAAGGCCCGCCTTTTTTGTTTTTTGCATGATGGGTGAGGTTGTTTAGCCTTGCGTCTTGTTGCTTCCAGCCGTTCCGCCTGCCGCTACCGAGTCGGAAACCCGGCGATTCCCTCGTAGATCGATGGCGCCAGATGCCAAAAGTAGGGCTCCAGGAACAAGCAGGCCGCCGCAAAAAGAATCCACAGTCCGAGAAGCCTTCCTATCTTCCGGGGCCTCCGGATAGAGGGGGAAAGCACCAGCCAATAAACGGCTGCGGAGTAGAAAGGGAACAGCGAAGCGGTCATCAAGGCGGTGCTCATCGTAAAGGTGATCTCGGCGACCGGGGTCGGAATCATGGCATTCGGATTGTTGACCGGATCGGCAAAATACACCCCCGCGAGAAGAGGCAGCCAGGCGGCCAGTACATGAAGCGGAAACGTCCGGATCTTGCCATCTTTTAAAGCCCGCAGAATCCACCAATACCCGCACCAGACGAGCGCGTACAAAGCGCCAAAGGCCAGCAAGTAGCTCCTTATCACCGCAAGTCTCCAGCCTGTCGGCATACCTGATGGAACATCCCAGAACAGATGCGGAGAGACCCCTAAGAAAAATACAAACCCGCCGAAACTCATTAGAAACATTAGAAAAATGGCATGAAAAACGAGACTGACCAATGGCAGGCCAACGGTATCCCCGATAGTTCGCCACCGGTTCGGATCGCGTAAAGCGCGGACAAGAGAAGCCATGGCTATCGCAACATCTCCTTTGCTTACTCTTTCCACACAATGTATATTTTTTCCTGTTCAATTACGCATGAATTTCCTGTGAATTTCCCTGGATTACCTCTGAATCTCCCGGCCTAAAGCCGCTCCCATTCGAATTGCGTATCCGCTCAAAAAGGCTTGCCTGCTGCGGTTTCCCAAACGGAAATAGCCGTTATGCAGTTGGTGATGGGATGATAGTCGGTCTTCGGCGGCGGACTTTTGATGCTGTTGTACTTCCGGTTAGACTCATCCAAAAGCTGATACCACGCTCCATAAGTATGGTCGACGAAATGGGTCCAGCAGTAGCCGAAAATATCCTCGTAAAACTTCCGGTATTCCGGCTGCCCCGTGCCTTCGGCGAGCAGGGCGGCAGCGCCAATCGTCTCAGCCATGACCCAGTACCGCTTATCCGAATCGATGATTCGTCCGTCCTCAGGAGACATTGAATAAAAAATACCGCCATACCGCCGGTCCAGCCCTTTATCCACCGCCTCCCGGAATAACCGCTCCGCCTGCGGCACAAGCCATGCTTGCGGACACAACCGCTTAAGCAATAGCAGCAGCTTGGCCCACTCGATGGAATGGCCGAAAATATAGCCGTAAGGCCGAAATTCGTTCTTGATATTCCCCTTGTTGTAATTCCAGTCGATTACCCAGTCGGCGGTGAAGTGCTCCCAGATTAGCTGGCCCGATTGCGGAAGCAGCTTGAACATGACGGAATGCGCGAGCGTATTGGCGCGGTCAAGATAGAGCTTTTCGCCGGTAGCCTCGTAAGCCGCCATCATCGCTTCGGTTAGATGCATGTTTGCATTTTGTCCGCGATAGGGAGACACATCAGACCAGTCTCGGGACGCCTCATCAGCGTACAGGCCGTCCTGTTCATTCCAGAAATGCTTCTCCAGTACATCATAGACTTCACCGATCATCGCCCCCGCTGTGGGGATTCCCGCTTTAAGAGCGGTAGAGGCTGCCAGTAAGGCAAAAGCGTGCCCGTAAGCGAGCTTTCTTTTGTCAACCGGATTCCGGCCCTTCAGTATCCAAAAATATCCTCCGTGCTCATGATCCCATTGGTACTCCCGAAGAAAGCGCAGCCCGTGCTCCACAGCCCCGCGGTACTCCTCAGGCCCTCCAACCAGCAGAGCGGCGCTGAACGTATAAATGAACCGAGTCATTCCCACCAGATGTTTCGTCTCGTAATCGCATACGGTCCCGTCGTCCAGAAAGCAATTGATGTAACCGCCGTTGACATGGTCGATGCAGCGGGGAGCGTAGAAACGAACCGAATCCAGAATATGCCGCTTCAAAAATGAAGGATCAGCGAAATCGGGACAGGTGAATGGCGAATCGTTCATGGATCATCCCTCTTTTATTAAAAGATAAGAATTTATAAGCCGAGCGCTTATTGCCATTCCTTCTACTTAAAGTTATTAATGATTAAAGTTGTTAATAATTGTATATGCATATTGTGGCTAGGATTAGTCATTATGATACTTAACGCAATTAAGGAAGAGGTAAACTTGGCGGCGCCATTAAAGTCCTTGAGTCCGGTCGGGCAGGAGAACCTGTGCATAAAAAAGCAGCACGAAAAAGCCGATTTTAGTGAACGGCAATGGGTGCCGCCGAAAATCCGCTTTGCAGGCTTATTCGTGTTTTGCTGCTTCAGTTATAGTTGGCTGTTCCCGCAGGCTTCGTCCTACACCGGGTTCAGCAGGGAGTCTACGCTATGGGTCGGGCATGTGGCGCGTTTGGTTCAAAGACGCTCTTGGCTTTCAAAGCCATTCATTCCTCCTGCAGCTGCCGCAGGACGATAATCTCCACCCGGCGGTTCTTCTGGCGTCCGCTCTCCGTGGTGTTGTCTGCGGCGGGACGCGTATCGGCGTACCCCGCATACTGGAACTGGCCGGGGCTCAGGCTTTCCTCGTCGAGAAAAAAGCGCAGGACGGACAGCGCGCGCGCTCCCGACAGCTCCCAGTTGTCCGCATACCGGGAGGAAGGAAGCACCGGCGTGTTGTCGGTATGACCCTCGATGCTGACCGTCGCGCCGATGCCGCGGAACAGACCGGACAACTGGCGCAGCGCGGGGAGCGCCGCGGGCTTGAGGTCCGCCTTCCCGACGTCGAACAGGAAACGGTCGCTGAGGGTGATGGCGATGCCCTGCGGCTTGTCCGCGACAAAAATCTGGTCGCCGAGGCTATTGTCCTTCACGTACCTCGTGATCACGTTCATCAGTTCGGCCAGCTTCTCTTCCTGCCGGCGGAAGGCCAGCTCGCGGGGCGACGGCGGCTCTTCCGCGCCAGGTGTCGCTCCGGCCTGGCCGTTTTCGCCACCCGTTCCGGCTGATGCTCCGGCGCTCGGTGCGGACGAGGGGGAGGGAAGGCCCGTAGAGCCGCCGCCGGCGCCGTTCTGCCCGTTTTTCAGACCGTTCTCGCCGTTCAGCACCCCGCTTCCGCCGTCCAGATTGCCGCTCCCGGTCTGGAAGGAGCGCTGAAGCGAGGCGATTACGCTGCCGTATTTTTCCTGATCGAGACTGCTCATGGCATATAAAACAACAAAAAAGATCAGCAGCAGCGTAATCAGATCGGCGTAGGTGATCATCCAGCGGTCCCGGCCCTCCCGGCTCTCCCGCCGGCGAATCCGCTGTCCCCGCTGCCTCATGACGGGGCTCCCGCCATAGTGTTCTCATCCGTCCCTTCCTGACGGAAGGACGCCAGCTTTTTGCGTACGAGCAGGGGGGGATCTCCATTTTGCACCGACAGAATGCCTACAAGCAGCATCTCCATGCCGTGCAGCCGGAGCTGGCTCCGCGCCTTGATCTTCGAGGCAATGGGCAGGAGAAGCAGGTTGGCGCTGGCGACCCCGTAGAGCGTTGCGGTGAATGCGACAGCAATCGAAGGGCCGAGATGCGAAGGATCGGTGAGGTTGCCGAGAACGCGGATAAGCCCCATGACGGTTCCGATAATGCCCATGGTGGGCGCGTAGCCGCCTGCGGCCTCGAATATTTTGGCATAGCGTTCAGCTTTAAGCTCCGCCGCGTCCATCTCGAGCTCCAGGATTTGACGAACCTGTCCGGGGTCCGTGCCGTCCACGATAAGCTGCAGACCTTCGCGTGTAAAGGGATCGGGATGCGCCTCCGCCCGGGACTCGAGTGACAGGACGCCGCTTCGGCGGGAGATCTGAGCCATTTCCACCAGCTCTTCAGCCTGCTCGTCAAGGCGGGTCCGGCTTCGGCCGAAGGCCATCTTCACCGCTGCCGGAACGTCCCGCAGCGTGCGGGCGGGAAAGCTGATCATGACCGCGGCAATCGTGCCTCCGAACACAATCAGGGCGGCGTTCCATTGCAGGAGGCCTGACACGCGTCCCCCTTCCCAGAAAAATCCGCCGATCAGGGCGGCGAGCCCGGCAATGATACCGATTATTGAGGTTATATCCATCGGGTATACTCCTTAATTGTTCTATATAATTAGGTTTGCATGAATGCGGCAGGACATGTATAATTGACGGGAACAAGTATTCTTATATTCCTTTTTTTCACTTTCGTATGAAGAACGGTATTTGAGATAAGAATGGTTTAATATATTCATATATTTTAGACGATTAAGGGGGAGACGGGCAAATGAATGATATTGTCGTCAGTACGAAGACCTTCCAGTTGGAGTCCGAGTACACACCCCAGGGCGATCAGCCCCGCGCCATCGGAGAATTGGTGGAAGGCCTAAGCGCGGGCATGAAGCACCAGACCCTGCTGGGAGCGACGGGTACGGGCAAGACGTTTACCATTGCGCAGATGATCGCCAAGGTGAACCGGCCTACGCTGGTCATTGCGCATAACAAGACGCTGGCGGCTCAGCTGGCGAGTGAATTCAAGGATTTTTTTCCGCATAACTCGGTCGATTATTTCGTGAGTTATTACGACTACTACCAGCCGGAGGCCTATATCCCGTCTTCGGATACTTATATTGAGAAGGATTCCAGCATCAATGAGGAGATCGACAAGCTCCGCCACTCCGCGACGAGTTCGCTGTTCGAACGAAGGGATGTCATTATCGTTGCGAGTGTGTCCTGCATTTACGGCCTCGGTTCGCCGCAGGAATACGGCAGTCTGCTGCTGTCGCTTCGGGTGGGGATGGAAAGACCGCGGAATCAGATCTTAAGCCGGCTGGTGGATATCCAGTATCAGCGGAACGACATCAATTTCGTGCGCGGCACGTTTCGGGTGCGCGGCGACGTGGTCGAGATTTTTCCCGCTTCGCAAGGGGAGCATGCGATTCGCGTCGAGCTGTTCGGCGACGAAATCGAGCGGATTACCGAGATCGATGTGCTCACTGGGGAACTGATCGGGGAGCGGGAGCATGTCGCTATTTTTCCGGCTTCCCACTTTGTTACGCAGGAAGAGACGATGCGCCTTGCTCTGGTCAACATCGAGCGGGAACTGGAAGAGCGCCTGGCCGTACTGCGTGACGCCGGCAAGCTGCTGGAAGCACAGCGGCTGGAGCAGCGGACCCGCTACGACATTGAGATGATGAAGGAGGTCGGCTTCTGCTCCGGCATCGAGAACTATTCCGGACCGCTGACCTTCCGCGAGCGCGGGGCGACTCCTTATACGCTGCTGGATTATTTCCCGGACGACATGCTGATCGTCATCGACGAGTCGCATGTGACGCTTCCGCAAATCCGGGCGATGTATAACGGTGACCAGGCGCGCAAGACCGTGCTTGTAGAGCATGGCTTCCGGCTGCCGTCCGCCCTCGACAACCGGCCGCTGAAATTCGAGGAATTCGAGGAGAAGGTCAAGCAGATCGTCTACGTCTCGGCTACGCCCGGTCCTTATGAACTGGAGAAATGCGACACGATGGTGGAGCAGATCATCCGGCCGACCGGTCTGCTCGACCCCATCATCGAGGTGCGTCCGACGGAAGGGCAGATCGACGACCTGATCGGCGAAATCCGCGAACGGCTTGACCGCGACGAGCGCGTGCTGATTACGACGCTGACGAAGAAGATGGCGGAAGACCTCACCGATTACCTGAAGGAAATCGGGATCAAGGTGCGATATCTGCATTCCGACATCAAGACGCTGGAGCGGATCGCGATTCTGCGCGACCTGCGGCTCGGTACGTTTCACGTTCTCGTGGGTATTAACTTGTTAAGAGAAGGACTGGATTTGCCGGAGGTCTCGCTGGTCGCCATTCTCGACGCCGACAAGGAAGGCTTCCTGCGCTCCGAGCGATCGCTGATCCAGACGATCGGACGCGCCGCCCGTAACTCGGAAGGCAAGGTGCTCATGTACGGCGACCATATCACGGAATCCATGGACAAGGCGATTACCGAGACCCAGCGGCGCCGGTCCATCCAGATCGCCTACAACGAACAGCACGGCATTACGCCGCAGACGATCCACAAGAGAGTGCGGGACGTTATCGAGGCGACGAAGGTTGCCGAATCCAAGGCCGACTACCTGACCGGCGCGGGCGGCAAGATGAGCAAGAAAGAACGTCAGAGCCTGATGCAGCGGCTTGAAGCCGAAATGAAGGAAGCCGCGAAGAACCTCCAGTTCGAGCGCGCCGCCGAGCTGCGCGACGCCTTGCTGGAGCTTCGGGCCGAGTAAACAGAAGAGAAGCCTGGCATCACGATAGCATGTGCATTTATTCGAACGGCGCTAATTCTTAGGCCGTTCTTCGTGCTTTTTGCCGGGGAGCCGGAGGCTTGAGCCGACCGAAGCGTATCCCGTAAGGAGAGCGATCCAAGCAGACTGAGTGGAAATAAACGCACGAATCGCTAGCGAAAAGCGAATCCCGGAAGGGAAAGCGATCCTTGCCGGCAGTCGCACTACAACCAATCACCCTCGCGAGCGCAAACGTTCGAGCGGTCCCGCAGGGATAAGCGGCTTCCTGCACAGAAGCAACTAAACAGAGTCAACCTGCCTCCCCCCACCAAAAATTTGCGGGTGTCCAGAGGTCGGAACCCTTGGGGCCCTCCTAAAAGTTTTCCGAAGGGAAACTCGCTTCGGAAGCATAGCCTTGGGAGGGTTTGGGAGGATAAGCACCACACATTAAGGAGGACATACCGTTGGCGAACGAAAACATAGTCATCAAAGGCGCGAGGGCGCATAACCTCAAAAATATTGACGTGACGATACCGCGCGACCGGTTTGTCGTCCTGACGGGTCTGAGCGGCTCCGGCAAGTCGTCGCTGGCCTTCGATACCATCTATGCCGAAGGGCAGCGCCGGTATGTGGAATCCCTGTCGGCTTACGCGCGCCAGTTCCTCGGCCAAATGGAGAAGCCGGATGTTGATTCCATCGACGGCTTGTCTCCGGCCATTTCCATCGACCAGAAGACGACGAGCCGCAACCCGCGTTCCACCGTGGGAACGGTGACGGAAATTTACGATTATCTGCGGCTATTGTTCGCGCGGGTCGGACATCCTCACTGCCCGGACCACGGCATAGAGATCACGTCACAGACGGTCGAGCAGATGGTCGACCGGATCATGCAGTATCCGGAGAAGACAAGATTGCAGATTCTCGCTCCGGTCATTTCGGGCCGCAAAGGCGAGCATAAGAGCCTGTTTGCAGACATTTCGAAGCAGGGCTTCGTACGCGTACGTGTGGACGGCGAGCTGCGTGATTTATCCGAGGATATCGAGCTTGAGAAGAACAAGAAGCATACGATCGAGGTTGTGGTTGACCGGATCGTTATCAAGGATGATATTGAATCGCGGCTTTCGGATTCGATTGAGACGGCCCTGAAGCTATCAGGCGGAAAAATCCTCGTCGACATCATTGGACAGGAGGAGCTGCTGTTCAGCTCCAACTTTGCCTGCCCGATCTGCGGCTTCAGCATGGAAGAGCTGGCCCCTCGCATGTTCTCCTTTAACAGTCCATTTGGGGCTTGCCCGGAATGCGACGGGCTCGGAGCGCAAATGGTCGTCGATCCCGATCTGCTTGTACCGGAACCGGAGAAATCGATTGAAGACGGCGCTTTTTTGGCTTGGACCGGCAGTACGTCGAACTATTACCCGCAGTTTCTGAAATCGGTCTGCGAGCATTTTCATATTCCCCAGGATGTCCCGGTCAGCGAGCTGTCGCCTGAGCATATGAACAAGCTGCTGAACGGCACGGGCAGCGAGAAGATCCGCTTCCGCTATGAGAACGACTTCGGGCAGCGGAAGGAAGCGCTCGTTCCCTTCGAAGGCATTATCCCGAACCTTCAGCGCCGCTACCGGGAGACTGCGTCAGATGGCATCCGGGAATTTATCGAAGGCTTTATGAGCGCCAAGCCATGCCCTGTGTGCAAAGGCAAACGGCTGAAACGTGAAATCCTGGGTGTGACGGTGGGCGGAAAGAATATCGCCGACGTCACCGATCTGTCGATCGGGGACGGCCAGCGCTTCTTCGGCGAACTCGTCCTAAACGAGAAAGAAGCGGCCATTGCCAATCTTATTCTCAAGGAAATCAGCAGCCGTCTCGGGTTCCTCGTCAATGTCGGCCTCGATTATTTAACGCTCAGCCGTTCGGCCGGTACGCTGTCCGGCGGAGAGGCCCAGCGTATCCGGCTGGCGACACAGATTGGCTCCAGCCTCATGGGCGTGCTGTATATCCTGGACGAGCCGAGCATCGGTTTGCACCAGAGGGACAATGACCGGCTGATCTCGACGCTTGCGCATATGCGCGATCTCGGCAACACGCTGATCGTCGTCGAGCATGACGAGGATACGATGCTGGCGTCGGATTATATCATCGATATCGGTCCGGGAGCGGGCATCCACGGCGGCCGGGTTATCGCCCAGGGAACACCGGAGGAAATCATGAACGATCCGAACTCGCTGACCGGCGAGTATCTCAGCGGACGCAAGTTCATTCCGGTTACCTCCAAGCGGCGCGAGACCGACGGGCGCTGGCTGGAAATCCGGGGCGCGAAGGAAAATAACCTCAAAAATGTGAACGTCAAAATTCCGCTCGGCGTCTTCACGGCGGTAACGGGCGTGTCAGGCTCCGGCAAGTCGTCGCTGGTCAACGAAATTCTGTACAAGAGTCTGGCCAGGGAGCTGAACAAAGCGGTTAAGGTGCGTCCGGGCCAGCATAAAGAAATTCGCGGCCTTGACCTGCTGGACAAGGTCATCGATATCGACCAGTCGCCGATCGGGCGTACGCCGAGATCTAATCCGGCAACGTATACCGGGGTGTTCGACGATATTCGCGACTTGTTCGCCAAGACGAATGAAGCGAAGATCAGAGGCTATCAAAAGGGCCGCTTCAGCTTTAACGTCAAGGGCGGCCGCTGCGAAGCCTGCCGGGGCGACGGCATTATCAAGATCGAGATGCACTTCCTGCCGGACGTCTATGTTCCATGCGAAGTCTGCAAGGGCAAACGTTACAACCGCGAAACGCTGGAAGTTAAGTACAAAGGGAAGAACATTTCCGATGTGCTGGAGATGACGGTGGAGGACGGAACGGAATTTTTCCAGAACATACCGAAGATTCACCGAAAGCTGCAGACGCTTCTGGATGTAGGCCTCGGCTATATCAAGCTTGGCCAGCCGGGAACGACCCTTTCCGGCGGGGAAGCCCAGCGTGTGAAGCTCGCATCGGAGCTGTACCGCCGGAGCACAGGCAAGACGTTGTATATTCTGGACGAGCCGACGACCGGTCTGCATGTCGACGATATCGGACGTCTGCTGGAGGTGCTGCACCGCTTGGTTGAATCGGGCGAGTCTGTGCTTGTTATCGAGCATAATCTGGACGTCATCAAGACGGCGGATCATATCATCGACATGGGGCCGGAAGGCGGAAGCGGCGGCGGAACGGTTGTGGCAACCGGGACGCCGGAGAAAATCATCGAAGTGCCGGAATCGTATACCGGGAAGTATTTGAAGCCGATTTTGCATCGTGATCGGGAACGTACGGAGGCGTTGACGCTCCAGGCGGCGGAAGCGAACTAAGCAAGGAAGGTATTTAAAAGGAAATAGAGGCTGTCCCCAAAGTATGCAAAAATTTAGCTGGGAACAGCGCAAAAATGACCTCAACCCCACGAGACTGTGGAGGTTGAGGTCATTTGTTTGTAGCCCAAGTAATAATCCATCAAGAGGCTGGAGCGGCCAGGATGGAGCTAAGCTTGTCCTGGAAGGCCGGCAGGCCAACCCGTTCAGCGAAAGCATGGAAGCCTTCGTCGGCAGTGCGCTCGCTCTTGTAGAACAGAAGAAGCTGCTCAAGCACGCCAGCTACTTCATCCGCCTTGACGCGCCCTTTAAGCGGCTGCGCGAACTTCGCGGCCGGTCCCTGCGCGCCGCCGCCCAGCGTACCGCCGATGGCGATATCGAAGGCTTCGACCATGCCCTCAGGGGTCTTCACCAAAGCTCCCTGCAGCCCGATGTCGGCGATCTGCTTCTGCCCGCAGGCATTCGGGCAGCCGATGATATGAATGCGCACGTTCTCTTCGAGTGCCAGGCGTTCGTCCAGGAACTCAGCAATGGCGACGGCCCGCTTTTTCGTCTCCACCAGAGCCAGACTGCAGAACTCGTTGCCGGTGCAGGCGACAGTACGGCTGATGAAAGGCTTCGGTGCAGGCGTGAGACGCTTCAGCAGAGGCGCGGCCAGCAGATCGTCGACCTTGTCGTCAGGTACGCCGCTGAGAATCGCGTTCTGCGACATCGTCGTCCGGATATGTCCGTCGCCATACGCGTCGGCCAGATCGGCCAGCTGCGTTAGCTCATCGGCGTTAAGCCGCCCTACGGGAACGTTCAGGCCGACATAATTCAGTCCCTGCTGCGGCTGCGGCTGCACGCCATAGAAATAGGCGGCCTGCCAGCCGATCGTTTTGTCCTCGCCCCGTGCAGGCAGTTCTCCGATCAGTTCAACCAGCTTGTCCTTGAATTTCTCCGCGCCCCAATCGGCCATCAGGAATTTCAACCGGGCATGGTGCCGTTTCTCACGGTATCCATAGTCGCGGAAGATCGTAGCCACGCCTGTCGCCACTTTAAGCACCTCTTCCGGGCGAACGAAGATATCCAGCTTCTGCGCCAGATGCGGCTTGGCGGATAGTCCTCCGCCGACCATCACATGGAAGCCGATGACTTCCTCACCGTTAATCTCCTTAATGGCAGGCGTAAACGCCAAATCGTTGATCTCGGCATGGGCGTTGTTATACGGATTGGCCGAAATCGACATTTTCAGCTTGCGCGGCAGGTTGGAGAAGTCGCGATTCAGCATGAAGAAGCTGTTCACTTCATCGACAAGGGCTTTCGTATCCAGCAGTTCGTCTTTGTCGATTCCGGCGAGCGGATTGCCGACAATGGTACGCGGGCAGTCGCCGCACGCTTCGAACGAATATAACCCAGCCGCATCGAGGCGTTTAAAGATGTCCGGAAAGTTCTCCACCGTCAGCCAGTGGAACTGAATCGCCTGCCGGGTTGTAATATCGACGAGCTCTCTGCCGTAAAGCCGGGAAATATCGGCCAGCGTCCGGGCCTGTGCGGAAGTCATAATGCCGGAGTTAATACGGACACGCATCATAAAATGCCCGTTCTTCGGCTTTTGCTGGTACACCCCCGCCCATTTGAACAGGTCCAGATCATCGACCGGAATGGAATCGTAGCCCTCCAGCGCGTATTTTTCAATAATGGTACGGATGACGTCCAGTCCGTCTTTTTCCAGTTTGACCAGTTCGAATTTGGACAGCTTGTCCGGTTCTTTGGTCCAGATCGGCTCGTATGCCATTGTTGCAGCCTCCTTCTTCAATCCTTGACGGTTTGCGCCTGATTTGCGCTCATTTCTGATCTAAATCCGACGAGGTCCCTGTGATATTTGTTTATGGTATCAAATGTACGCCCTCCCGTATGTGAAGTAAGGTATACCTCATATAACAATTGTTTATGGAATCTCCAGATTCCGTTGATAAATAACTAGGTATATGCCGGGGCAGCGGCGCGTAAGATTCAAACAGGGACAAACCCGTTGATATAGATAGAAGCAGAAGATTGATAGATTTCCCGGTTCAGGCCCCTTGAGAATTTAATATGCGCATTGGGTGTCAATGAATGTGGTCACAAGTACATAGGTTTTTGGAAAAAATTCTATTGCGCGCCGTCTTTGGTAACGGTAACATAGAGGTGATAAGGCATGGTGCAAAAGGGCGGACTATGCGGCTGACGGGCAGGTCCGCTTGACAATCCTGATAAGGAGGTAGGGCTATGCTGCTTGCGGAAGCCGCTACGGCAACTGCGTCCAGATTTCATACCTTTGATGTGTTTATGATTTTGTTCACGGTGCTCATAGCGACCGGGGTGGTCCGGCTGATCAGGGCCCCGCAGAAGAACAAGTTCGCGATTGCCTTCGGAGTCGTCAGTCTGCTGGTCTTTCTCATTTCCGACTATGCCATGGTTAAATATTGGCTGAGCTGAAGAACCGGTTTTTCACGAATGATTCAGAAAAAAAGTTTCGTTTACCGAAAGACACCTTTGCCGCCTGCGGGAGTAAGGGTGTCTTTTTTTCGGATGCGAGGCGGCCGAGCGATAATACAGAACAGTAAAAAGGGGATAAACCTATGGGAAGATTCAGTATGATGCGAAACAAAGCTTCGCGCTTGCTGCTGTGCGGCCTTGCCGTGGGACTGGCCCTATCTTTAAGCGTACCCGTGTCCGCAGCGGCTGCCTCCGTGAACCCATCCTCTAAAAAGGCGGAGCTGCAAGCCGCGGACCCGGTACCGCAAATCTATGCACGCGTGTCTCCGTCCGTCGTCGGCATTATCGGCAAAGCCCAGGGCGGAAAAAATACGGGGCTGGACAACCGCTACAATCTGGTGCACGGTTCGGGCGTGATTCTTACAAGCGGCGGCTGGATCGTCACCAATGCGCATGTTATCAAATCCATGCAAAAGGCCACGGTTGTGACATCTGACGGCAAATCATACAGCGTCACCGATTATTATGCGGATGAACTCAGCGATATCGCGATTCTCAAAATCAACGCGGCCCATCTGAAGCCGGCCTCTCTGGCCGGAGCATCCAGTGTGAAAGTAGGCGAAAAGGTCGTCGCGATTGGCGCGCCCTTGTCTTTTGCGCTCCGCAATTCCGCCACCGTCGGCGTCGTCAGCGGCTCCGGGCGGGTGGTCGATGCCTCATACCGCCTTCTGCAGAGTGATGCCGCCATCAATCCGGGGAACAGCGGCGGTCCCCTTGTCGATATGAACGGTAAAGTCATCGGGATCGTCAGCATGAAATATTCGGCGGTCGGTGTGGACAATACGGGATTTGCGATTCCGGCCGAAACGGTCCGCTATATCATTAAGCAGCTGTTCACTTACGGTGAAGTGAGGCGTCCAAGCCTGGGGCTTGAGCTTCAGCAGAGCTGGTCCGCCATTGTCGGCCTGCCTGCGGAAGACCCGCTGACGGTTACCAAGGCGGTCTCGGCGGCAGCGCGGAAGGCCGGTATTGCCGAAGGCGACGAGTTGTACAGCATCGATGGCCACCGCGTGACCTCGGCGGTCGATATCAATGAGCTGTTCAAAAGCTATCGCCCGGGACAGACTGTACAGCTGCTCATGCAGAGCGGAGGGGATATCGTTCAGCGAAAGCTGGTGCTGGGTGAGGGAGATCCGATCGTGGGTACGGATGACGGCGGCAGCGCAGATGATAAAACGGAAGAGTAACGGGAAGCGAAAGCGGGGAGAGCCGATATGAACAAAATGTGCTTGAAAGTTCTGCATGCCGCGCTCGCGGCGCTGATTATACTGGCCATGCTGCCAGTGAACGATGCAGGGGCGGCGGAGAAAGAGAAGCTTATGCTGACGCTGAAAGTGGGCAGCAAGCAAGCCAAAGCGAATGGTCAGGGTATCGTCATCGCCCCGCCTTTTTCCGAGAATGGCAGTGTCCTGGTCCCGCTCGGGGTGTTCAAAAAAGCGTTCGGCAGCGGCGTCTCGCTCGCAAAAGATAATGTTATTAAAGTGACCTTCGGTCCGCATACAGGCGCAATGACGATCGGCGGGACGACTGCCTGGAGGGACGGGCAGAAAGTAAAGCTGGCCGCTCCGCCGCGCATGGTGAACGGGGTTCTTATGGTTCCGCTGCGCTTTGTCGCCGGGGTCATCGGTGCGGAGGTGTCTTCCGGTAATGGAGGAAGTATCGTTGTGGCGCTCCCTGCCGCAAATTCGGCAAATTCGGGAGATGGCAGCCTGCCGGAGGGGGGCATTGACAGTGAAGCGGGCAAGACGAAGGTCGGCAACAGCTACGAGGAATGGAGCATGCAATATCCGGCCGGGCTGATCATCGGCGACAGCGGCGGCGAGGAGGGCGTGTCTTCGTTCATGAGCGCCGATAACGCCTATTATCTGGAGGTGCATGTTGCGCCGCAGGTGGCCGCCTCGGACGCAGACGACCTGCTGGATCAGCTTGTGCGCAGCTCTGAGGACGGCGGCGAGGTCGTGCTGGACCGGGAGGTTTTTCCGAAGGCTGTCGTTCCCTATGCCCGCATTGTCAGCAAGGACCCTTCCGGGGCTTTATGGGAAGGCCGCGCTTATTACGCCAACGGGCGATTGTATAAGCTGTATTTGACCGATGATCAAGCAGAGAATTACAAAGATTTTGCCAAGTACGCCGGGCTGCTGAATTCGTTCCGCCCGTCTTTCGACGAGAAGGATCGCTCAATTAGGGACCTGTCCACGGTTCGGAACGGTATGCGCTCTGCCGGCAGTGACGATTACGGCATCTCGCTTGAAGTCCCCGCCGGATGGAGCATGGACAACCGCCATCTCCTCTATGGGAGCAAAGACGGCAGCTATCTGAAGCTGAATATCAGCTCGGCGCC
The DNA here is from genome assembly GCF_011043685.1 of Paenibacillus apii. Taxonomy (NCBI): domain Bacteria; kingdom Bacillati; phylum Bacillota; class Bacilli; order Caryophanales; family Paenibacillaceae; genus Paenibacillus; species Paenibacillus apii. The sequence continues at coordinate 506,486 of NZ_JAAKGU010000002.1, forward strand.
GCCGGCTTCGACGCTGGATAGCTGGGAAGAGGAGCTGCGTCAGAAGGATGCGGAGCTTTTTGTTCCGGAAGCCTGCAGTGAGCAGGGGATTACGGATGCGGAGATCTCCGGCGTTCCGGCGAGGGTGCGGGAAGTCCGCTATAATGACGGCAGCGGGTGGATGACGGTTTACCAGACGCTGCTGCTAAAGAACGGCTACCGCTACTATGCAGAATATGCCGCTGCAGCGGGGCAGGACGAAGATCAGGCGAAATTCGCGGCTGTTCTCGCGTCGCTGAAGATTGATTTTGACACCGTCAAAGAGAACTTCGGCCGCCTGGAGCAGGATGACTATCCCTCGCTGAAAAATAAAACCGTCACCAAAACATCAAAAACCTACGGGTATTCTATCGACATGCCCCGGTTGTGGACGCCTGTCCAGGGTATATTCGACCTGCAGGTCGTCGATTACCGGTTCACCGGCGGCAGATTCCAGATCGCGGTTCTGCCCGAAGGCTCGATGGAGTATACCGTTAATCAGCTTAAAGAATTTTACCGGAATACGGCCGGCGACCCGCAGGGTCCGTTCATCGAGCAGGAGCGGGAGACAACCTTTGCCGGAGTACCGGCGGTGGAAATGACCGTGCGACACAACAAGAACGGCATTCCCTTGCACATTCGGGTCTTCGTCTTCAGCCGCGAGGATATCGTGTATACGTTGACCGCCACGCTGGGCGATGCGAACGCGACGGAGGCGCAGCAGGCGATGCTGGATCGGACGTTTCAGTCGTTCCGGTTCACGGACGAGGGCAAGTAAGAGTAAGAGACCGTACTTGATGCTTCAAACGCAAAAAACCTCCAGACCGCAAAAGGGCGGTTTGGAGGTTCTCTTTTTACAAAATATAAGAATTTATAAGCTGAGCGCTTATCATTTTGTCTTATATTTCTACGAGAAACGGATGCCTTCCTCTTTCAGAGGACGGCGAAGCCGTTTCTTCTTGCTTAAGCATTGTACACGAAATTGAGGTTCGCATCCTTAAGCAGCGGCGCCTTCTCGTCTTTGGCCGACAGCACCGGCACCACATCGATCGGCCACTCTACCCCGATGTCCGGGTCGTTCCACAGAATGCCTCCGTCGCAATCCGGCGCGTACAGCTCGTCGCATTTGTACTGTACCTCGACGTCCTCGGTGAGCGTCATGAAGCCGTGGGCGAAGCCTTTGGGGATCAGCAGCTGCTTCTTGTTCTCCGCGCTCAGCTCGATGCCGAACCACTGGCCGTAGGTAGGGCTTCCTTTGCGAATATCGACAGCGACATCATAAATGACGCCGCGCGTGCACCGGACGAGCTTCGTCTGCGCTTTCGGGTTCAGCTGGTAATGGAGTCCGCGCAGCGTGCCTTTAACCGCCGAGTAGGATTGATTGTCCTGAACAAAGGTCAGATCGATCCCCTGCTCCAGAAATTTTGCCTGGCTGTAGGTTTCCATGAACCATCCGCGATGGTCGCCGAACACGGCAGGCTCAACGATCAGCACGCCTTCCAGATTCGTTTTGGTGAATTTCATCTATTTCACTCTTTCCGCGTTAATATTTGATTCTGCCGGTGGCCACTTTGATCAAATACTGGCCGTAGCCGGTTTTGCTCAGCTTCTCGCCGCAGGCCAGCAGCTGATCCTCGGTAATCCACCCGTTAATATATGCAATTTCCTCGGGGGCGGCGATTTTGATACCCTGATGGTCCTCGATCGTTCTGACAAAATTGGTCGCGTCCACCAGACTCTGATGCGTACCGGTATCGAGCCACGTAAAGCCCCGTCCCAGCAGCTCCACATCCAGCTCGCCCAGCCGCAGATACTCCTCATTAACCGAAGTGATTTCCAGTTCGCCCCGCTTGGACGGTTTGACGCTGCTCGCAATCGAGACAACCCGGTTATCGTAAAAATACAGCCCCGTAACCGCATAGTTCGACTTGGGCTGCTCGGGCTTTTCTTCGATGCTGAGGACTCGGCCGTCCTGGTTGAACTCCACAACGCCAAACCGATCCGGGTCGGGAACGTGGTAACCAAAAACTGTGGCGCCCGATGGTTTTTCCGAAGCCCGTTTCAGGATTTGCCGCATACCGGCGCCATAATAAATATTGTCGCCGAGAATCATCGCAACCGAGTCGCTGCCGATAAAGTCTTTGCCAAGGATAAAAGCCTGTGCCAGTCCGTCGGGACTCGGCTGGATTTTGTACTGAAGCGAGATACCGAACTGGGAACCGTCGCCCAGCAGACTCTCGAATCTCGGTGTATCCTCGGGAGTGGAAATAATCAGAATGTCCTTGATCCCCGCGAGCATAAGGGTGGATAAAGGATAGTAAATCATCGGCTTGTCATAAACCGGCAGCAGCTGCTTGCTCGTAACCATGGTCAAAGGATAGAGTCGCGTGCCGCTGCCGCCTGCTAGAATAATGCCTTTCATCTTCTGGGTCAGCTCTCCCTACTACAATATAGTATAAGTAAACTTGGCTAGGTATATTTTACGCTTAACGCTCGATAGATGTCTATTTCTCTTTTCCATATGCTTGAAGAAATCCATTCCAGTTCCTTTCTGCTTCGTTTCAAGTGATAGAATAATGTAGAAGATTGGTATGGATAAGCTTGTAGCATGCAGATGTGATATTTGATACAATAGATAGGTTAAACGACCTTAAATCTGTTTTAAATCCGTGGAAGTCTGGATCACCTGGACTTTTTGAATATGAATAGACCCGTCCCTCGGACGGTTTGGGAGGATATAGATGAAAGAAAGGGATATGCGCAGGGAAGACGTGGAACTGCTTGCTCCGGCGGGCGACTGGGACTGCATGCGCGCAGCGGTGGCGAACGGGGCGGATGCCGTCTATTTCGGCGTAGAGAAATTCAACGCCCGGGCAAGAGCGAATAATTTTCGGATGGACGAGCTGCCGGAAATCATGGCCTTTTTGCACAGCTATGGGGTTAAAGGGTTTTTGACGTTCAATATTCTGGTGTTTGAAAATGAATTGGAGGATGCCCGCGAATTAATCGAGGCCTGTGTCGACGCCGGCGTGGACGCGGTCATTGTGCAGGATCTCGGGCTGGTGAAGCTGATCCGCGAGATTTCGCCGGATTTTCCGATTCATGGCTCGACGCAGATGACGATTACTTCGCCGGAAGCGGTGGAATTCACTAAGCCGTTTGAGATGGAACGCGTCGTGCTCGGCCGGGAAAATAATCTCAAGCAGATCCGTACGATAGGCGATCAGGCCCGTCTGCCGATGGAAGTGTTCGTGCACGGCGCGCTGTGCGTCTCTTATTCGGGCCAATGCCTGACCTCGGAGATGTGGGGCGGCCGTTCCGCCAACCGTGGCGAATGCGCGCAGGCCTGCAGGCTGCCGTACGACCTCGTCGTGGACGGAGAAGTGAAGCCGATGGGCGATATCGCTTATCTGCTGTCCCCGAAGGATTTGGCGGCGATCGAGCTTATTCCGGAGCTGATTGAAGCGGGCGTGACTTCCTTCAAAATCGAAGGACGGATGAAGAGTCCTGAATACGTGGCGAATGTGGTCGGCAAGTACAGCAAGGCGCTTAAGCGTCATTTCGATGGAAAATGGTCGGCGCCCTCCAAGGAAGAAATGCGGGAGCTGCAGCAGAGCTTCTCACGGGGCTTCACCCACGGCTTCCTGGAAGGGACGAACAATAAAAAGCTGGTGGACGGCACCTTTCCCAAAAGCCGGGGCGTCTACCTTGGCACCGTGGAGCAGATTCTGCGCGACGGAGTCGTCTGCCGGATTGAAGCGCCGATCAAGCGCGGCGACGGCATTGTATTCGATGCGGGCGATCCCACGAAAAAAGAGGAAGGCGGCCGCATCTACGATTTGCGCCGCAAAGGCGTGAAGCTCGAGGGCGAAGCGCAGGAAGGCTGGATCGTCGATATTATCCCGGGACGCAGCGACGTCAACCTTGGCCGCCTGCATGTCGGCGACCGCATCTGGAAGACGAACGACCCGGCGCTGGACAAGGCGCTGCGCCAGACGTTTGAGACGGAGAAGCCGTACCGGGTATTCCCGGTCCACGTCAAAGCGGCGGGCCGTGCGGGCGAGCCGCTCTCTACCTGGTGGACCGACGTGCAGAAGGACGTCACCGTCCGCGTCGACTCCGAGCTTGTGCTGGAGACGGCGAACAAGCGGCCGATGGACGCCGCGCTGCTCGAAGAGCAGTTCGGCCGCCTCGGCGGCACGATCTTCCAGCTTGAGCGGCTGGACGCCGAACTCGAAGGCGGCGTCATCGTGCCGATGCGCGAGCTGAACAGCATCCGCCGCCGCGCGGTGGAGCAGCTTGCGGGCGAGCGCCCGAAACCGCCCGTATACGTGAAACGGGCGGTGGAGGTGTACGGCGACGCCGCTTCGCGCGGCGCCGGAAGCGCCGTCCCGGCACGGCCGGACGGCGTGGGAACAGCCGCCCCGCTCGGAGCGGGCGGCGCCTTTGCCAGCGGCGGTGACGCGCAGCTCACCGCGCTGTGCCGCAGCCTGCCGCAGGTGCAGGCTGCCCTGAAGGCCGGCGTAACGTTCATCTACGCCGACTTTGAATTTATCAAGCAGTTCCCGGCAGCGGTGGAGGCCGTTCGGGCAGCGGGCGCGAGAATCGCGCTGGCGACGCCGCGCATCCATATGCCCGGAGAGAACGGCTACCATGCCAACATCCTGCGCCTTCAGCCCGATGCGGTGCTGGTGCGCAATACCGGCGCGCTGTATTATTACCTGCGCCGCCGGCAGGAAGAGCCGGATGCTGTGCATCCGCAGCTCATCGGCGATTTCTCGCTGAACATCGCCAACCACAAAGCGGTTGACCTGTTCCTGGAAGCCGGCTGTGACCTGGTAACGCCGTCGTATGACCTGAATATCCAGCAGATGGTCGATCTGCTGCGGCGCACCCGCACTTCACAGCTGGAAGTTGTCATCCACCAGCATCTGCCGATGTATCATACAGAGCACTGCGTCTACTGCACCTTTTTGAGCGAAGGAACCGACTTTACCAACTGCGGCCGTCCGTGCGAGAGCCACCGGGCTTCCCTGCAGGACCGGATCGGTATGTCCCATCCCGTCCGTGTCGATGAAGGCTGCCGCAACACCGTTTACAACGCGATCGAGCAGTCCGGCGCCGAGTATCTGAACAACTTCCGCGAACTGGGCGTATCGACGTTCCGCGTGGAGTTTCTGGAAGAGACGCCCGAGCAGGTAGCCGAGGTCATTGACCTGTACAGTAAGGCGCTGCGCGGCGAAATTTCCGGAACCCAGGTCTGGAAGACGCTCAAAGCGACCAACCAGCTTGGCGTTACCCGGGGACAGCTCGTCAAGTAACTGATGAAGTAATTGGAACAGAACACTTCGCCAAAAGGTCCGCATGCACCTCAAACGTTCTACAGCTCCCGTCATCTTGGCGGGGGCTTTTAAAATTTGATAGTGTCATACTTTCCGACATTTTTTCTTGCGAGTTTTCCCCATCGTTTTTCCATTCTTTCGCATGACCAAATCTGACAATATACCCATGAAGCTGATATAATAGTAGTATAACAACCGATCTTACATCCTAATGAATGTGTTCTACATAACGGAATCTAACTTTACTCAAAGGAGCCACACTATGACTAAAATTCGCAAAGCTATTATTCCAGCCGCCGGTCTCGGTACCCGCTTCCTGCCCGCCACGAAGGCGATGCCCAAGGAGATGCTGCCGATTGTGGACAAGCCCACCATCCAGTACATTGTGGAAGAAGCGGTCGCTTCCGGCATCGAAGATATCATTATCGTAACCGGTAAGGGCAAACGGGCAATCGAGGACCATTTCGACAATTCCTTCGAGCTGGAATTCAATCTGGCCGAGAAGCAGAAATGGGAACTGCTGAATTCCGTCCGCAAATCGTCCGAAATGGCCGACATCCACTATATCCGGCAAAAAGAGCCCAAAGGTCTCGGACACGCCATCTGGTGCGCGCGTAAATTTATCGGCAACGAGCCGTTTGCCGTACTGCTGGGTGATGATATTGTCGAGTCGGACAAACCCTGCCTGAAGCAGATGATCGAGGTCTTTGACCAGTATAAGTCGTCCATCGTAGGCGTACAGCCGGTGCCGTGGGAAGAGGTTTCCCGTTACGGCGTTGTCGACGGCACGGAGCTGGCGGAGCGGGTGTACAAAGCTAACCGGCTTGTCGAGAAGCCGAAGAAAGAAGAAGCGCCTTCCAACCTGGCCATCCTTGGCCGGTACATTTTGACTCCGCGCATCTTTGATTTGCTTGGCGAGCAGCAGGCGGGGGTAGGCGGCGAAATTCAGCTGACAGACGCCATTGCGCGTCTCAGCGAGGTAGAGCGCATTTTGGCTTTCCACTTCGAAGGACATCGGCATGACGTTGGCGAGAAGATGGGCTTTATCCAAACGACGATCCATTATGCGCTGCAGCATGAGGAGCTCAGGGAAGATCTGCTTGTCTATCTTAAAGGTCTGATTGAGCAAGAAGCTTCAAAGACCGTATCGTAATCATATCTTGATTAAATAAAACGGTGCACGTTTATCGTGCCTGTCTACAGCACAGAAATGGCAGTTTCGGGAGATAGCCCGAGCTGCCATTTTAACGTTATATCTGTACGGTTTGTCTTCCGTTGTTAACACTTTAATTGATTAGGAGTGGGTACATTGACCAGAAGTATCCTGTCACCGGCCAAGTATATTCAAGGCAGGGGAGAAATCCGTAGCCTTCCCCGTTATTGCGCCGATCTAGGTGCCAAAAAAGCTTATATCATCGCAGATTCGTTCGTACTTTCGCATTATGAGAAGGAAATCACCGGAGGCTTTCAAGAAGGGGATGTATCCTGTGTTCTGCTTCCTTTTGCCGGAGAATGTACCATGAAGGAAGTGGAGCGGATCGCCCTGGCGGCCAAGGAATCGGAAGCGGACGTCATTATAGGGGTTGGGGGAGGGAAGGTACTGGACGTAGCCAAAACAGTCGGCTTCTACAGCCGCCTGCCGCTGATCGTCGCACCAACCGTTGCTTCGACCGACGCGCCGTGCAGCGCCTTGTCCGTCCTGTATACGGAAGACGGCCGTCTGGATAAGTACTTATATCTGCGGAGTAATCCGGACAGAGTGGTGGTCGATACAGAGCTTGTGGCGGGGGCGCCTGTCCGCCTGCTGGTGGCTGGCATGGGTGACGCGCTGTCGACCTTCTATGAGGCGCGGGCCTGCCGGCGGTCTGCCGGGAGTCGCGGCCTGGATAAAAGCGCCATCGGCGCTTACGCCCTCGCACAGGCTTGCAGAGACACGCTGCTGGCTGACGGGGCGCAGGCCAAACGGGATGCGGAGAACGGTATTCTCACCGAAGCTGTGGAGAATATCATCGAAGCCAATATCTACCTCAGCGGCATTGGCTTCGAGAGCGGCGGGCTTGCCGCCGCCCATGCGATTCATAACGGACTAACCCTGCTGGAAGAGACACGGCCTGTCATGCACGGAGAAAAGGTCGCTTTCGCGACCATTGTTCAGCTGATTCTCGAGAATGCGCCTTTACAAGAACTCGAGGAGGTTATATCGTTTAACCGCAGTACAGGGCTGCCTGTAACTTTGAAGGAGATGCATCTTTCGGCGGAACAGCCGGACAGACTCCGGATTGCGGCGGAGGCCAGCTGTGCCCCTGGTACGCCCATGACCAACATGCCGGTTACCGTAACATCTGAAAGCGTGGTGAAAGCCATGTTGATGGCGGATCAATTGGGGAGACAACTCCCGCTTAAGTTTTGAGGAAGAGTTTACGGTTTTCAAAAATAGCTGCATATCAAAAAACGGGTGCCGTCAATGGACGGTACCCGTTTTTTCCTGGCATATACAAAATGTATAAGCGGCGGTTACGATAAGGGCCTCATCGCCGCAATTTCATCAATCTTTGCCGCTTCTCCGGCATCGGCTGCAATAAGCTTGTTATATACATCCTGATCCTGGGCGCTGTTCAGTTTCTTCAATGCGGCCAAATACCAGCGTGCCAATTCGCGATTAATTGCATCCGAATAATCTTCGCTCAGCCCGGCTTTCAATGTGTTCACCGCCGTCCGGACATCACCTGAGAGAAATTGCATTTTACCCACAACCAACGTAGTGGCAGACGGAAAGGCGTTTGTTTCGCCATTTGTCTCCCTCATGACCTGATTATATGCCTCAAGCCCAGTGTTAAAGTTGGCCTTCGCGTTAGCGGCTATCGCTTGATCATCAGAGCCTGCGGAGATTAATTTGTTGTACCACTGCGTATAGGGGGCCTGCCCCAGATCATAAGAGCGGCCGATTAAATCAATGTACCAAGCCCTACTCCACAGATCACTACGCGATGCAAGATCGGCGTAACTGTCTGTAAAGCCTGTCTGGATGATTGCTGCAGCGGCCTCAGCATTCCCAGTTACCAGCTTAATCTTACCTGCCCCCAGCGCGATTAACGGAGTTACCGAGAAAGGCCTACCCTGAAGTTGTCCAGAGGGCAGTGTCTTGAGATAAGCGACACCATCAACTACATGGCTGTACGCAGCAAGCCCAATCTGGAAATATTCCTGCTCCTTGGCGCTGTCCTGCTGCAAATGAGCCTGCGTGCCCAAATCGGATGCTCGGGTAATAAGTGGCTCATACCATTGGATATCCCAAATATATTTGTCCTGGTTGTCTCGGTAAACGGCTAATGCTTCTTCACTTTTTCCCTGCAGGTCATATAGTGCGATTAACTGCTGCAGCATCTGCTTATTGTTCGGTTCATCCTCCAACCCTCGGGTCAGCACGGCGAGGGACTCGGCCGCGAACTGTTCGTTCTGGTTCTGGCTGTAAACCTGGTTATCCATTGAAGCAAGAATGATCACAGATTCCGGATGGCTCGGTCGGTTTTTAAGCGCCTTGATCAGCGGAGCCTTGATTTCTTCATACGACTGGCTTGTCTGGGCGATCGCCTTGGCATCCGCAGCAGCATTGGCGGAACCGATATTTCGGAGGGATACGAAGAGCAACGCTAAAGTTCCCAGACAGGCCAAGGCCAAATAGCCAAATCGCAGCCCCGAAGAGTTCCATTTGACCGTGAGCGGTTTAGCATCCATAGCTGCGGCCATACCCGCAAGCCCAATGAATACAAGCAAGCCCATAAACGCGTAGCTCATATTGAAGTCAAGAACACTGTGAAGCAGAATCGAGAGAGCGATGATAAGGAAGAAAAAGCCGTTCTCGTAATCGTCCCTTTCCCTTTGGTTCATATAGCCTCTGATATATTTATAAAATACAAACAGGATAAAGCCCATAAATACGATGAATCCAAGAATGCCGACCTCAATCAAATACTGCAGGAAGAAGTTATGCGCCTGACGGCTCGTATATGGATTATTCTGATATTTCTCATAAAGAGCAGCCCATCCACCTCCGCCAGCGCCGAGAATCGGATAATCCTTGGTTACCTTGAGCGCATCCTTGTAGAAGGTGAAGCGTTCGAGTACACTGTGCTGCTGGAAGTTGATATTCTCCAGACGGGTTTCGATATTGTCCGGCAAAACACTGCGCACGCTTGTGCCGATCAGCAGGAAGGCGGCCAGTGCCACCAGCACCGTTGCGCCGATAGGAAGCCAAAGATTGGTGAATTTGCGGTTTGACCAGCTTTCAATACTCGTTTCCAGCTTGGGGGCCGCAAAACGCTGTACTACCCAGCAGAGAAGCGCCGTAACCGCCGAAGCGATCAGCAGGTAAGCCCAGCCTTTGATAGCCGCCGAAGCGTCAGGTACGGCGCTGAGATGCTGACCAATTTTGGTGACCGGATTGGCCACTGCTACCGAGGCAATGCCCGCAATGATAAGGTGGATAATCCACAAAATTTGCCGCGCCGGTTTCTGGAACAGCAGCAGGAGCACGAATACCACCGGCAGCATGACAAGTCCGCCCCGGGAAAGCGTCAGCAGCAGCGACACGATGATCGGAACGAGCATGAAGCCGTTGATCAGCATGCCGTATGCTTTTTTCGAGCGGATCAGCGCAAAAATCGCCACGAACAAGAAGGCCATCAGGAACGCTGCATATGTATTGGCATACTGGAAAATTGAAGTCAGACGCAGACCGTTGGCGTCGGTCATCACCGCGTCCAGATATTTGCCTCCTCTAACTGTATTCGAGAACCAGCCAACCAGCCCGCCGGCCACATTCCAAGCGCCCAGCCAGTTCAGCAGGCCGAACCAGACAATCAGATAAGCTACTGTCAATACGGCGTTTTGTATGATAACATTAACTTGTTTTTGTCGAAGGAGGTAGAGACTTACAATGAAGACTGCCGCGTACATGCTCTGAATCAGCAGCATATTCATCGCCATATAATGCGAAGCGGCGACAAAGAGCGACAGGAAATACGTCAAAGGAAGCAGCAGCACGGCTACAGCGAGCAAATCACGTTGGTCCTCCAGCTTAAACCTTTTGTAATAGAGGCCAACCCATAGAAACAGCATCAGACACCCGAACAATACCGCTAGATAAATCGGTTTCTCATAGTCCGTCTGCTGTCCGTTAAATAATCCCACTTGAAACGGGGCCCACAATAAAAATAAAATAAAACCAATCACCAACACCCAAAGCGAGTCGGGTATTTTTTCGGCATTTCTCGACTGAGCAGCCTTTTTACCGTATACTGGATTAGCCAACTTTTTAATCTCCTTTTCCTGTAAGTTACGACAATATTCTAGCATAAGTATTCTTTCTAATAAACTTTAATACAAATTACATTGAACCATTTAGATGAGAAAAGCGCATACTATTAGCGGTTTGCTCTCAGTAAAGCGAGGAGTAGTAGAATTAATGTTGAAACGTTCGATTCTTATAATTAGCTCATTAATAATTATGATTGGATTTTTTTATGTGCTGGAGGGTTATCAGCAATCAACTGCTAGTTTATATATTAAGTTCGACATAAAGGCAAATGCAGCCGATAAGTACCAAGTCTTTTACTCATCCGAAAAGAATGTGTGGAGCGAAGCAAACTCTAAAATAGAAAGTTACGATGCTCCAGGGGGATGGAAGACATTTGAAATCAAATTACCTAATGCGATTTATTACATCCGACTTGATTTAGGAAATGGACTTGCCACTGACGTCGAAGTTAGAAATTTAAGCTTCTTTGCTGTTAGCGATGCAAGAATTAACCTACAAAAATTGGACTTTGAATCCAACCAATTGAGAATTAACGAATTAAACAAAGACCATTTAAAAACACAAATAAATGGAAGAGATCCATACTTTTATTTTAATGCCTCGCCATTTACTCAATCAGTCTATCACGGAAACATCGGAAATTCCTTTATTCTTGCTCTACTAAGCTTGTTAGTTGGAGCAATCTATTATTTTGTTGCTGGAAATGCCAAGCGATTATACAGTTTTGTCAGAGATTTATATCGTAATAAGAACTTGGTTTATAGTCTTGCTAAGAATGATTTTAAAACAAAATACGCTTCTTCATACTTAGGTATCCTATGGGGGTTTATTCAACCTTTAATTACAATTCTGACCTATTGGTTTGTGTTCCAAGTAGGATTGCGGAGCGGTAATGTAGGTGATGTTCCATTCATTGTCTGGTTTATTGCTGGTATCGTTCCTTGGTTCTTTTTTTCCGAAGCCCTAATAGGGGCTACCAATGTTTTCTCTGAATATAGCTACTTGGTAAAAAAGGTACTTTTCAGAATCGAGCTACTTCCATTTGTGAAAATAGTATCTGCAGGCTTTGTACAACTTTTTTTCATTCTGTTTATATTTATTGTGCATGGATTTTATGGTTACCCGCCGACTTTTTATAACTTTCAACTGATTTACTATTTAATTTGTATGATTGTATTAGTAACGTCTATAACATTTTTGACTTCGGCCGTCATGCTCTTCTTTAAGGATTTGAATCAGATCATCTCAGTCATAGTTCAAATTGGTTTTTGGTTTACTCCTATTGGTTGGCCTGTAAGCATGCTTTCAGATTTTTGGGCGAAATTGTTTAAGCTAAATCCAATGTATTATATTGTACAAGGGTACAGAGATTCCTTTATAAATCAAGTGCTTTTTTTTGAAAGGCCTTATGAGACTGTATACTTTTGGATTTTCTGTTTCTTTATGTTTACGGTTGGGTTCAAAATATTCGAGAAGCTAAAGCCTCATTTTTCAGATGTTTTATAAGGAGCCTAAATATGAAAACAATAATTGATATAAGAAATGTAACAAAAACATATAAGCTCTACAACAAGCCCACCGATCGTTTAAAAGAGGCGATGTCTCCATTAAAGAAAATTTATCATAATGAATTTAAAGCTTTGGATGAGGTCTCTTTTTCTATAGAACAAGGAGATGCTATTGGGATTTTGGGCAAGAATGGATCAGGAAAATCTACTCTTTTGAAACTTATAACTGGGGTGCTAACTCCAACTTTTGGGGAAATTGAAGTTAAAGGGAAAGTGTCGGCAATTTTGGAATTAGGTGCAGGTTTTAACCCGGAGTATACTGGAAGAGAGAATATTTATTTAAATGGATTGATGATGGGCTTCAGCAAAGAAGAAATGGAAGGGAAAATTGATAATATTATTTCCTTTGCAGACATTGGAGATTTCATTAATCAACCGGTAAAGATATACTCAAGTGGAATGTTTGCCAGATTGGCTTTTGCTGTTTCGATTAATGTCGAGCCAGATATACTTATTGTGGATGAAGCTTTGGCAGTTGGGGATATTAGGTTCCAAACAAAATGCATTGAAAAAATGAAAGAATTGAAAAAACAAGGAACAACCATTCTATTCGTATCCCATGCTCCTGAACAAGTAAAACGCTTTTGTAATAAGGCAGTTTGGTTGAAAAATGGAAAAGTCGAGGCTATAGGAGAGTCAAGTGACATTGTGGATTTATATGAAGATTTTATGAAAAATAGTGCTGATATAGGAGATGGGAAAGAGCAGGTGCCGGTAGAAAGTGACACTGAACTTATGGATGATTTTATTGTCCCCTCTAATCCTGATATTCTCGCTTGCGTGACAAAGGTTTCGATTAATAAAGATAATTTTAAAACATTTGATCAACTGGAGATTACTATTGATTATGAAGTATATGTCGAGGCAATAGTCAGTCTACTTTTGGGAGTTGCGATATACACGCCTAAAAGAGAATATATATTTGGTCCAAATACTCATTTAGAGAAAGTGAATATACCAAATACAATAGGAAGGCATAGGGTTCAATATGTAATTTCTGAGTTGCCGTTATTAGGAGGTAGCTTTACTGCAGATGTTGGACTTTTTAGCAATGAGGGACTGGTTTGTTTACATTATGAGCAGGAGGCTCTTCACTTCAATATTTCTAATAAGTATTTTTCTGAAGGAATGATTTATATGAAGCATAGATGGGAAGTGTTAAAGTGATTCCGATTCCCTTTGATCAATTTCAGAGATACAATCATGTTCAAGTTATAGTCAATAAATTGAGAGATGGCAATGAAATTTTTCGTATTTTAGAAGTTGGGGCTAACGAACATCAAAATTTAGAAGTTTTTCTTCCTTCAGATACAATAACTTACTTGGATATTAATCTTCCTGAAACATTGCAGTCGAATCCTAAATACATTCTGGGCGATGCTACCCAAATGGAGTTTAAAGATAATGCTTATGATATTGTTGTAGCTTTGGATGTATTTGAGCATATCCCTTCGAGCAAAAGAGAAAATTTTATTAATGAATTGAATAGAGTTAGCGCTAGACTTTTTATTATAACAGCGCCATTTTATAGCGACGAAGTCGTGAACGCTGAAAGCAGATTAGAAACCTTATACTTTAGCATGTTTGGTGAAAGATTCATTTGGTTGGAGGAACATGCTACTAATGGCCTTCCTGTTCAATCTGAACTCGAAGATCACTTTCTGAGAAAGAACATCAAGTATAGTCTTATATCTCACGGAAATATTGATCTTTGGGAAAAGTTAATGGGACTTCATTTCTTTGCAGCCAAAACTCCTGCTTTGATTCCTTATAGGGAGAAGATAGATTCATTTTATAATGAATATTTATTTCGATACGATTACTCGGAAACATCCTATAGAAAAATAGTTGTAGGATCAAAGTCAACTGATGTAAGCACTATTAGTATAGGTAATGGGTCTTCTGTTCCGAAACAGCTTGTTGAAGAACTGAACGCTTTGGAAAATACATTTTTTCAGTTGCATAGTTATTTTCAGCATATAGCTGGAAGTCAGAATTTTTCACGAGAAATAGATGACCTTACAGAGTCACTGCATCGTTTAGAAGAAAATATTTGCGAGAAAAATCTGACTGATGATTTGCAAGTTTACGTCGATACCGGAAATGGATTTAACGAAGAAGAAAGTTTGAAAGTAGGGATAAATCCTAACGACAATCGAACATATTTTTTTAACTTGTCTCAATTTAACGAAATATCCTCTCTTAGGATTGATCCTTCAAAATATGCAGGAGTATTTAAATTAGGAAATTTAAAAGTTAATAATATTTCATATGATTCGGAAATTGACGGTAATTTTATTTTTGAAGTTAATGATCAAATATTTGTTTTTATAAATGAAGATCCTTGCATTCATATTCTGTTCAATGAAAAGATGAAGGTCACTGATTTAGAATTTAATTTCTTTCGTATGAACAATGAAATGTTGACCAGTGAACTTAAAACTGTACTACACACAATAGAAGAGAAAACTCAGATAATTGATGAAATAAATAAAAAAAATAGGACTATTGAGGAATTGAATACACAGTTAAATAACCAGTTGAATAAAAAAGAATCCGAGTTAGCTTTAATCAATAGTGAACAGGACTCATTACAACAAAAGATTAGCAAACTTGAGGGTGATTTACAAACTGCACTTCATAATCTGGTTAAAGAGAAAGAAAAGGTTCATCTCGGAACAGTACAACAGGAATTAATAAGTAGAGAACTTGAGGGAATATATTCTTCGAAAGGTTGGAAACTTGTTAGCAAACTGAGAGAAATTCGGAAAGCCATAAAAAGGTAGAACAAGGAGAGGTTTTTTTGAACAGTAAATACAGATCGAGTAAAATTCTTTCATCATTGGCTGGGATATTTTCTCACTCGACCCATATTAATTTGAAAGTTATATCTGATTTAGCTATTAATAATGGAGAATGGGTTGCTTCAGGGAACGATCCTGCATTTTCATTAGAAGGAAAAATTTATAATGGGTGGAACGAAATAAGCTGGTACTCTGAATCGGATGAATTTATCCCCCTTAAACTGTACTGGAATAACGGCTCGGGTTTTTCCGAAGCCAATAGTGTTATTTTCTCAATGATACCAAAGGGGAAGATGAGATATAACACCATTTTTTTTATTCCTGAAGATGCCATGGAATTGAGATTAGACCCCGGAGAAAGGGCAAGTAGATTTATTCTGAAGGATCTAAAGTTTAAGAAAGTCACTAAGTTGAATATCCTGATAAATTCCCTTTCGACAATTTTTAAACAAAGGGGATTAAGCTTTTCCAATATTAAAGCGATTTTTAAAAAAAGCATACTGGTTATTAAAGGGCAAGGAATAAAGGGATTATGGCAGAAAGTTAAGCAAATTGGCGGAATAAATCAGAATAATGTTCTTAATGACTATGTGATCTGGATTGAAAAACACACGCTGAGTGATAACGAGAAGATGACTGCTCTGGCCGTAATAGAAGATTTTAAATATAAACCATTAATTTCGGTTATTCTTCCAGTTTATAATGTGGACGAAGTCTGGCTAAGGAAATGTATAGACTCGGTAAGGAATCAACTATATCCATACTGGGAACTATGTGTGTCCGACGATGCTTCCAAGAAGGAGCATATAAAGACGGTTCTAAGTGAATATGAAATACTAGATGATCGGATTCGTGTAGTGTTTAGAGAAGAAAATGGTCATATTTCAGACTCCTCTAATTCAGCTCTTGATATAGCATTAGGTGAATATATTGCTTTATTGGATCATGATGACGAAATGTCAGTTGATGCATTGTATGAGGTTGCGAAACTGATAAATAGACATCCTGATGCGGATATGATCTATAGTGATGAAGATAAAATCGGAGTTGATGGAGTAAGACATTCTCCGTTCTTTAAACCTGATTGGTCTCCTGATTTGCTTCTTACTCATATGTATACATGCCATTTAGGAGTGTACCGGAAATCCATTGTGGATAAGGTAGGACGTTTCAGAAAAGGGGTTGAGGGAAGCCAGGATTTTGACTTGGCGTTAAGAGTGACTGAACAAACGTCCAGTATTTATCATATTCCGAAGATACTTTATCACTGGAGAACAATTCCCGAATCCACTGCATCAGGTTCAGGCGCTAAAAATTACACCCATTTTGCTGGCCTTACTGCGGTCAATGATACTTTAAAAAGAAGAAATATTAATGGATGGATTGAAGAACTGGACGGATATGCAAATTTCTATCGAGTTCATTATAATGTGGAGTCTGAGCCTCTTGTAAGTATAATTATTCCGACTAAAGATAATTCGACTATTTTATCGAATTGTCTAGACTCGATTTATAAAACTACTAAGTATAACAACTACGAAATTATAATTGTGGATAATGGAAGTAAAGAAGCGGAAACGTTCCGGCTCTTTAGTGTCTGGAAGAAGAAATTAGCGAATAAAATAAATATATTAACTGTGAATACCCCCTTTAATTTTTCGGAACTGAACAATAAGGCTGTTTCAGTAGCAAAAGGTGAACTGTTTCTCTTTCTCAACAATGATATTGAAGTTATTGAGGAGAACTGGCTTAACGATATGATTGGTGCAGCTTTGAGAGAAGAGATTGGAGCGGTAGGTGCATATTTAATTTACCCAGACAATACTGTACAGCACTCCGGCTTGACATTAGGTTTGGGAGTTCAGCGTGCTGCAGGAGATGGGCATCATCACCGACCAATAAACGATCCGGGTTATTTTGGAGCATTAATCTCAGTGAAAAATGTTTCTGCTGTTACTGCCGCTTGCCTTATGGTGAAGAGAAGTGTATTTGAAGAGATAGGTGGTTTTGACGAAGAGTTATCCGTTGCTTATAACGATGTGGATCTTTGCCTATCTATCCGAAAAGCCGGCTATCTTAACATATGGCTTCCTTATGTACAGTTGATACATCATGAATCAAAGACGAGAGGGTACGATAACACAAATAGTAAATTGGAAAGACTTAACCGGGAGGCGGATTATCTTAAAGACAAATGGGGAGAAACTTTGAATTCTGATGTTTATTACAATCCGAATTTGTCGTTAGATCATGGATATTCGATAAGAGTGTAGGTTGAAAGATTTTAAGAAGAGGGATGAAATGGA
The DNA here is from genome assembly GCF_011043685.1 of Paenibacillus apii. Classification (NCBI taxonomy): domain Bacteria; kingdom Bacillati; phylum Bacillota; class Bacilli; order Caryophanales; family Paenibacillaceae; genus Paenibacillus; species Paenibacillus apii. The sequence goes on from NZ_JAAKGU010000002.1 coordinate 523,841, forward strand.
TAAAAAAAAGTATAATGATCTGAGTCTTAAAGTTTTTGCTGTTTTTATTATTATCTATTTTTACCACTTTATTATTAAGATAGCACCAGGTGATGATTTCTACTTTAAAGAGGTATCCAATCAATTTTCCTTTTTTGACTATTTGGACTTTAGATATCATGAATGGACAGGCAGAATGTCAGCAGAAGCAGGATTGTATTTCTTCTTGGATGGCATGGTTTGGATGTGGCGGATTATTAATTCGATTCTAATCTTGCTGCTTTCTTACGGAATTAATAGACTGATAAGAAAGGAATTCTCCTTTTCTTCATTTATTATTATTTTGGTCTGTTTCGGTTATCTGAGCCCAAGTATACTGAGTTCCGGAGTTCTATGGATTACTGGTTCCATCGTTTACCTTTGGCCTATCAGTCTTGGAGTATTTGCAATGATCCCCTTTTCTGATCTTTCACTGAGGGGAGCAAGGGGATTTACTCTCGGAAGAATTTTTCTGTCGTTATGTATGGGGCTGCTCGCTATATTAGCTAATGAACAGGTAGCTCTATGCATGCTAGGCTTTGGCGCGCTAGCTATTTTTCACTCACTGGTGAAGAATAGAATTCTAGACAAAAGATTAATTCTACTATGGTTAGTATATTTGACGGCTTTCATGTTCTCATTTTATGCGCCTGGAAACCATAGAAGATTTATTGCCGAGACCGCTACATGGTTTCCAGGCTTTGATAATTTAAGTTTAAGAGACCATCTGTACATAGGAATTATTTGGATTTATAGTAAAGTGTTTATTCAAATGAAGTTTTTAATTTTACTATTATCGATAATTACCTTATGCTTTTTTTACATAAAGAAAAAAAATGCATCGAAGTTAGTATCGAGAACTGTTTCCCTATTTGCTTTTTTAGTAATAAGCTCTGTTTCGATTGCATTAATTGGAAATGTTGAATTTATTTATGATTTTGAAGCATTAAAAAAATTTGACGTTGGTTATAGCTTATTGCATCTTTGGAATTCCGGTCCTCAATTTGTTTTTGCTATAATTCCATATGTTTTTTGGACTATTTATACAGTGTTATTTATGGTGGTATTTTTAGCCGTTACAAAGAAGAGAAAGTTTACTTTGGTTTGTTTTCTTGCTTCTATCGCTTCTATGGGCATCATGTTTTTTTCTCCTACAATTTATGCATCCGGGAATAGAACATTAACGGTAAGTGCAATGCTATTAATAGTAATAATAGCCAATTTGATATCTGACTTAGACGAACTGGATAAGAGGAAGGCAATTTATGTTCTTTTGCCATTAGCCTTAATAAATGTGCTGGCTTTGTTGGTCAATTGGGCAATTAATGGATATGCACCGATTTTAGGTTAAAATGTCTTCTCTAAGCTAAATAACGAGTTTATTTGTAAATAATGTTAGGTAATTTAAAATGAAAAAAGCATATATTGAGAATATTATTGATTATGGTATCTTAATAAGGTGAATTAGTATCTACGAGAGTTAAATTCAAATTTTATAAGAAGGTGGTCACTCATGAAACTTCTTGTCACCGGCGGAGCCGGCTTTATTGGCAGCAACTTTGTTATGTATATGCTTCAGCAGTACCCGGATTACCAAATCATTAATGTGGACGCTCTTACGTATGCAGGGAATCTGGAAAATTTGAAATCGGTAGAGAATCATCCGAACTATACGTTTGTAAAAGCGGATATTACAGATGTTCAGGCAATGGATACTTTGATTAGCCAGGGTGTGGATGTGGTTGTTAACTTTGCAGCCGAATCGCATGTGGACCGGAGTATTTTGGAGCCGGATGTGTTTGTGAAGACGAATGTGCTGGGGACTCAGGTGCTGCTGGACGCGGCGAAGAAGCATAAAGTCACCAAGTTTGTGCAAGTTTCGACCGACGAGGTATATGGTACGCTTGGAGCGACCGGCCTGTTCACGGAAGAGACGCCGCTGACGCCGAACAGCCCTTATTCCGCCAGCAAAGCGGGGGGGGATCTCCTGGTGCGAGCCTATCATGAAACCTTCGGCCTGCCGGTTAATATTACGCGCTGCTCGAATAACTATGGTCCTTACCAGTTCCCGGAGAAGCTTATTCCGCTGATGATCTCCCGCGCACTTGCTGATGGAGCACTGCCGGTGTATGGCGACGGAATGAACATCCGCGATTGGCTCTATGTAGAGGATCACTGCAGCGCGATTGATCTGGTTATTCATAAAGGTGTGCTGGGTGAAGTGTACAACATTGGCGGCAATAATGAGCGGACGAATGTGCATATCGTCAAGACGATTTTGCAGGAGCTGGGTAAGCCGGAATCGCTGATTACGTATGTGCAGGATCGTCCGGGACATGACCGCCGCTATGGTATCGACCCAACGAAGATTATGAACGAGCTGGGCTGGAAGCCGAAGCATACGTTTGAAACGGGGATCAAGGAAACGATTCAATGGTATTTGAACAATAAAGAATGGTGGACCCGCATCCAGTCCGGTGAATACCAGAAGTATGCCGAAAAGCAGTATGGCAGCCGCTTAGGGGATGCCCTGTAATGGCGGCGACGAAGGTTCTCGTAACGGGGGCGGCGGGACAGCTCGGTCGTGATGCGGTGCTGCTATTGGAAAGACAGGGTTATGAGGTGCTGGCTTGCGACCGGCAGGAGATGGATATTACCGATCTCGATCAGTGCAGCGAAGTCATTGGAGAATTTGGCCCTGAAGCCATAATTCATTGCGCTGCGCATACGGCCGTGGACGCCGCAGAGACGGATATTGATGCTGCCTATTTGATCAATGCTGTGGGCACTCGTAATGTTACGGTTGCAGCAGAAAAGGTTGGCGCGAAACTGGTCTATATCAGTACGGATTATGTGTTCGACGGGCAAGGAAGCCAGCCGTATCATGAATACGACAACACCGATCCCAAAAGCATCTACGGCAAGTCCAAACGAGCTGGGGAAATTCTGGTGCAGACCTTGTCGACCAAGTATTTTATCGTCCGTACTTCGTGGGTGTATGGAAAGTACGGGAATAATTTTGTTAAAACGATGCTGAAATTTGGCCAGGAAAGACCGGTGCTGCAGGTCGTGGATGACCAAAAGGGTTCACCAACGTTTACGGTGGATTTGGCGACTTTCCTGCTGGAATTGATCGGAACTGAAAAGTATGGCATTTACCATGCCTCCAATACTGGGGTTTGTACGTGGTATGAGTTTACCCAGGCGATTTTTGCCGAGGCGGAGGAAATCCTTGGGCTTAAGTTTACCGCCAAGCTGGAGCCGTGTACCACGGAACAGTTTCCGCGCCCCGCACCGCGCCCGCGCAATTCAGCGATGGAGCATTTGTCGATCCGGACGAACGGTTTCCAGGATATACGGCCTTGGCGGGAAGGCTTAAAAGCATTCCTAAAGGACATTCAATAGAAATAACTTAAAAAAATCTCCCGATCTAATATTTAGAAAGGGAGATTTTTTAATTGATGTTACAGTGTGCCTACGAGTTCTCTGGTTTCGGTTTGTTTGTTTTTTTGCGACAGATGAACGGTATTTTTTTCGATAATATATTTAGGACGAGCTTTCACTTCTTTATATATTTTACCGATGTACTCGCCAATTAATCCCAATGCAACCAATTGAAGGCCGCCAATAAACCAAATTGAAATCATGAGGGAGGACCATCCCGAAGTAGTATTACCGATGAATTTATTGACGAGAATATAAATCGCAATTACAAAGCTGAACAAAAACATTAAAAAACCTATTCCGGAAATTAAGCGGATGGGCGTTACACTAAACGAGGTTATTCCATCAAAGGCAAAGGCCAGCATTTTTTTTAATGGATATTTGGACTCTCCGGCGAAGCGTTCGTTTCTGTCATAGTAGACCTCAGTTGATTTGAAACCAATTAATGGAATGAGTCCTCTAAGAAAAAGGTTGACTTCTCTAAATTCGCTTAAATGGTGAAGTACCCTTTTACTCATTAAGCGATAGTCGGCATGATTGTAAACGACGTTAACACCCATCGAGTTCATGAGCCGGTAAAATCCTTGTGCTGTGGAGCGCTTGAAGAAAGTGTCGGTAGATCTGCTCTTTCTTACACCATAAACGACATCGTAGCCTTCTTTGAATTTCTCAATAAATTCTTCTATAACATTAAGATCATCTTGAAGATCCGCATCTATAGAAATAACACAATCGGAAAACTCTTTGGCATGATTTAATCCAGCCAGCAAGGCATTTTGATGTCCGGCATTTTTGGCGAGCTTCAGACCGTGAACAAAAGTATTGGTTTTGTTATTCTCTTCGATAATCTCCCAGGTTCTATCCCGGCTGCCATCATCAACGAATAGTATTTTGCTTGTATAAGCAATCTTGTTTTTTTCTATTAAATTATCGAATATCGTAGTAAGACGCTTAATAGTTTCTGGTAAGACTTCCTCCTCATTGTAACAAGGAATAACTAAGACTAAAATAGGAGGACTACTTAAACTGCTGTCCAAAACATTATCGACTCCTTTAAAAAACTGTAAAAATGATTAGTCAGTTTATTCTAGCATTGATTTATGTTTAATTAAATACAAAAAACGGTATTCGTTGTTGAAAATATATAGTATATTACTTCGTAAATACCTATTTATTATAAGGACGTAAAATGAATTCGAACAACAAAACCGTAAGCATACATATCGTTACCTATAACAGCGAAGAGGACATTGCCGATTGTCTGGAAGCCGCATTTCATCAAGACTACCCTATTCAAAAAATCATTGTGGTGGATAATGCCTCGGGCGACGGCACGGTGGAGCGGATCCAATCCCGGTATAAAGCAGACGTAATCCCAAGAATAATGGGAAATCTGATGGCGGGAACGGACCAAACGACAATTCCGGTCAGCCATGACGAACAGCCGCCATTTCCGCTCTACCTCCTGCAAAATCCCTCCAACACCGGCTTCGCCCCCGCCCATAACCAGGCGATAGCTGCGAGCGATGCCGATTATGTGCTGGTGCTGAACCCCGATGTTACGCTGGCGCCGGACTATGTGTCCAGGCTGGTTGCGCGGATGGAAGCCGATCCCGGAATCGGCAGTGCCACCGGAAAGCTGCTGTTCAAGGTGGACCCGGGGACGGTAGACAGTACGGGGCTGCGGATGAATAAGGCGCGCAGGGCTTTTGACCGGGGAGCAGGGGAGCCGGCGAAGAACTGGATGGAGTCGGGCGAGGTGTTCGGCGTATCGGGCGCGGCGGCGATGTATTCGCGGCGGATGATTGACGAGGTCAGCGTGGACGGCGAGTTTTTTGACGCGGATTTTTTTGCCTATAAGGAAGATGTCGATGTGGCGTGGCGGGCTAGGCTGCTCGTGTGGAAGGCTTATTATGACGCGGATGCGATCGGGTACCATGAACGGGGTTGGAAGGCATCGGGCCGCAGCGGGAAGCCGCTGTTTATCCGGCGGATCTCTTATATCAACCGGTATAAGATGATTTTTAAGAATGAGCCGATTAGGACCTTGCCGAAGACGATATTACTGTCTTTACCTTACGAAATTGCCGCCCACGGATATATGCTGCTGAAGGAGCCAGGGTTGTTGAAGGCATGGGGGAGTTTTTTTGCTGAATGGGGCTCACTGAGGAAGAAGAGAAAAGCCGTTCAGGAGAGAGCGAAACGCGGAAGGGGAAAAGTGCGATGAAATCCTGCGGCAGCATCGAAGAGGTAAGAGCCAATATAGACAGGCTGGACAGGGAGATTGTGGCGCTGCTGTGCGAGAGGCATCTGTACGTAAATCAAGCGGCCGCATTCAAAAAGGATGCTGACGCCGTCAAAGCTCCGCAGCGTGTTGAGCAGTTAATTGACAAAGTACGGACAACAGCTACAGAGCATGGCGGCGATCCGGATGTTATTGAGCAAATCTATCGCGGCATTGTATCGACATTTATTGAGCATGAACTTCGGCTTCATCGTGAACGATCCGGCGAGCAGACCTGCAATCCCGAGAATGAATAAGTAAATAGATGAATCTTACTGAAAGCCTCCCTTATTTTAGGGAGGTTTTATGCTATAATATTGTCGATAGATTACTATTTTTGTCTGGAGCGTAAGCAAAAGTGAATATCGATGCGAGCATCATCATTCTCAATTACAATACGTGCCGCCTGACAGTCGATTGTCTGCAGTCGGTCTATGACTCGGAAACCCAATATGCCTATGAAATTATTGTGATCGACAACCATTCTTCTGACGATTCGGTGGAAGTCATAAGGGAGCGGTTCCCGCAAGTGAAGCTGATTGCCAACCAGGAGAACACCGGATTTGCGCGGGCCAATAACCAGGGAATGAATATTGCCTCGGGCAGATATATTTTACTGTTGAATTCGGATACGGTGGTGCAGCGGGACACGCTGGAAACGATGATTGCCTTGATGGACCGGCGGCCGGAGCTTGGGGCTTCGGGGTGCAAGGTGATTTTGCCGGACGGAAGTCTGGATAAGGCGTGCAAACGGGGATTTCCGACCCCTGCAGCTTCCTTCTATTATGCGTTCGGATTCAGCAGGCTGTTTCCTGACAACCCGCGTTTCAACGGTTATCAACTCGGTTATCTTGACCCTGACAAGGAATACGAGGTCGATTGTCTGGTCGGGGCGTTCATGCTGGTAAGACGGGAAACGATCGAGCAGATCGGGGGACTGGACGAAACCTTTTTCATGTATGGTGAGGATCTGGATTGGTGTTACCGGATCAAGGAAGCCGGCTGGAAGATTTATTATTATCCCAAAGCTTTCATCGTGCATCTGAAGGGCGGCAGCGCACGGCGGAGACCACTCAAGATCATCTACGAGTTTCACCGCGCCATGATTGTCTTTCATCGTAAGCATTACAGCAGGCAATATTCTTTTGCGGTCAATGGGGCGGTCTACGCCGGGGTGGCGCTCAAGTTCGCCGCGGCGCTTCTGCGCAATGCCCTGACCGTCCGGGGGCGGAAGCAGGAGCCTGCGCCAAGTCTTTCGGCCGCGGGCAGCGCCGGTAAGAGTTCTGAATCCAATGCCGAGGTGAGATTATGATTCGCCGCAACCAGCGATTTTTGACCCAGCTTTATATGGTCGCTGACTTTATTATCATTCAGGCTGCGTTTTTGCTCGCCTGGTGGCTGAAATTCAAGAGTGACTGGATGCCTTACGAGAGCCATATGCCGGCTGAATCTTATGCCTACTGGAGCTTGATCTACGGCGGAATCGCCGTTCTGCTCGGTATTCTGCTCACCCTGTATATGCCGAAACGGAAGAAGCGGTTTGCGGATGAGTTCCTGAAGATTTTTCAGGTACATATAATGGGCATCTTCATCCTGCTGGGCCTGATGTATTTTGTAAGAGAAATCGACATTTCCCGCCAATACTTGTCCATTTATATCGGCATCATCATGCTCTCGACCATGCTGTACCGGTACGTGCTGAAGAAGATGCTGAAGTCCTTCCGGGAAAAAGGGCTGAATCGCCAATTTGTGCTCATTCTCGGGGCGGGAACACTGGGCAGAAGAATTTATGATAATCTCGCGAATTACCCTGAGCTCGGTTATGAGATTATCGGTTTTCTGGACGATTACCAAGTATGGGATACGCTGGAGTCTAGGCGCTATAAACCGATTCTCGGAAAGCTTGACGAACTGCCAAAGATGCTGGAGACGATGCTGATCGACGAGGTGGTTCTCGCTCTGCCGCTTGATGCGCATCACAAGTTTCCCGCCATTATCGCTTCCTGTGAACGGGCAGGGGTTCGAACGCTGATCATCCCGGATTTCTTCGACTACCTGCCTGCGCGTCCGTACTTCGATAATTTTGCGGGAATGCCAATGATCAATGTGCGCGATATCCCGCTGGACATGACGGCCAACCGGTTGGCCAAGCGGCTGTTCGATATTGTATTCTCGCTCTTCGCTATTGTGGTCATGAGTCCGGTCATGCTGATTGTGACACTAGGAGTGAGAATGACTTCGCCGGGACCAATCATTTTCCGGCAGGAACGGGTCGGCCTCAACCGCCGAACGTTCACGATGTATAAGTTCCGATCGATGAAAATGCAGCGGGACGGCGAGGAGGACACGGGGTGGAGCACGGAGCGTGATCCGCGGCGAACCCGGTTCGGGACATTTATCCGCAAGACGAGCCTGGATGAGCTTCCGCAGTTCTTTAATGTGCTGATGGGACATATGAGCGTCGTCGGCCCGCGCCCGGAGCGTCCTTACTATGTGGAGCAGTTCAAAGAAGAAGTTCCAAAGTACATGGTCAAGCACCATGTGCGTCCCGGAATTACCGGCTGGGCACAGAGCAACGGTCTGCGCGGCGACACCTCGATCGAAGACCGGATCAAGCATGATATTTTCTATATTGAGAATTGGTCGCTGCTGTTCGATATCCGGATTATTTTCAAGACGATCCGGAACGGTTTTGTCAATAAGAATGCTTACTAAATGAGGCTATCATACATCCCGTTTCCCCGCTCCGCCGATTGAAGGTGGGCGGGGAATTGCTTTTTACAGCTGGAGGAGCTGAACAGGATTTATGCTTTTCCGCATGTCATCTATACGTTGTATGATTCCCCGGACAGCGACAAGGAGGACATCGAATTCGTTCAAAAAACGAATGTCGATATCACGATGCCTGCCGACCGCGCCAGTGCCGGATTTGTAGGCAGGCTAAAGGACGCCGGAGCCCGCGTTTACGTCCATACGGTCAACGATATGAAGGGAATTCGCAGGCTGCACCGTTTGGGGGTGGACGGATTTTATACCGATTTTATCTCCGAGAACGAGGTGAAGACGTCGGGGGATTGTGTCAGTCTTTTTGGGGGCAATAGAGTTGGAGAACCCTCTTTTATGCTGTAGGGATTGACCGAAAAGGCGAAAAAATGTTCGCATTTCATTGACACGTCTACCCGGCTATCATAACATATAAGAAGTATAAGCTGGATGCTTATTAACCCGAATAAGGATGGAAGATCATGACTGTGGTGCGACAAATGATTGAGAACTGGCGTCATGTGTTCAAGCTGGACCCGGATCGCGATATCGGCGAGGAAGAGCTGAGGGCGGTCTGCCAGTCCGGTACGGATGCCATTTTGGTGGGCGGGTCTACAGGCGTAACCTATGAGAATACCTCCCTTCTCCTGTCCAGAATTCAGGATTACGGCGTGCCGTGCGCCCTGGAAGTGTCCGATCTGACCGCTGTCGTGCCCGGCTTTGACGCCTACATGATTCCCATGGTGCTGAACACCCCCGATCCGGCATGGATTATCGGCCACCATCGAAGAGGCGTCGAGCGCTACGGTGATTTTATCCCCTGGGAGCTGCTGCTGGCCGAGGGGTACATTGTGCTGAACGAAAATTCCGCCGTAGCCCGCCTGACCGGTGCGGATACAGGGCTGTCGGCCGATGAAGCGGCTGCGTGTGCGCATGTTGCGGACAAGCTGATGGCGCTGCCGATCGTCTATCTGGAATACAGCGGCAGCTTTGGAGATGTGGAGACCATGAAAACGGTGCGCGATGCCGTCAGCCATGCCCGTCTTTTCTACGGCGGCGGAGTGGCCGGACCGGATCAGGCTCAGCTCGCGGCTTCTCTGGCTGATACGGTTGTCGTAGGAAACATCGTTTATAGCGATATTGAACGGGCGCTGTCCACAGTCGAGGCGGTTAAGCAGACCGAACTATTCAAGGAATGATATAGTAGTTTTGCGAAGAACCACGTATAGAATTTACGTTTTAAGCTATTCAGAAAGGGGCATGTCCTACATGCAATCCGTTAATATACAAGACGCCGTAACCCGGCTCAATCCTCCCCAGCGCCAGGCGGTCGAGACGACAGACGGTCCGCTGCTTATCATGGCCGGAGCGGGGAGCGGCAAGACGAGGGTGCTGACTCACCGCATCGCTTGGCTGATCGCTAACCGCAAGGCTCCGCCTTGGGCGATTCTTGCCATTACATTCACGAACAAGGCGGCAAGAGAAATGCAGGAACGGGTGTCCAAGCTCGTAGGCCCGGAAGGCCGCGACATTTGGGTGTCCACATTTCACTCCATGTGCGTTCGGATATTGCGGAAGGATATCGAGCGGATCGGGTTTACGTCCAATTTTTCCATTCTGGATTCCACCGACCAGCTCTCCGTTATCCGCAGCTGCATGAAGGAGCTGAATATCGACACGAAGAAATTCGAGCCGAAGGCGGTTCAGGCGATGATCAGCACGGCCAAGAACGAACTGGTGACACCTGCGCAGTATGAGATGAAGATCGGGGATTATTTTGAAGGCCTCGTTGCCAAAATATATACGATGTACCAAAAAAGGCTGAGAAGCAACAACTCGCTCGATTTTGACGATCTGATCATGACGACGATCCAACTATTTAAGGAAGTGCCCGAGGTGCTCGATTTCTACCAGCGGAAATTCAAGTACATCCATGTGGACGAGTATCAGGATACGAACCGGGCGCAGTACATGCTCTGCCGCATGCTGGCGGACAGCCATCACAATATATGCGTCGTCGGCGACAGCGACCAGTCGATCTACCGCTGGCGCGGCGCCGACATCAGCAACATTCTCAACTTCGAGGAAGATTACCCGGAAGCCAAGGTTATTTTGCTGGAGCAGAACTACCGCTCGACCTCGAACATTCTGAACGCCGCGAACGGCGTAATCGCGCTGAATACCGGACGCAAGCCGAAGAAGCTGTGGACGGATTCGGAAGAGGGGCCGAAGATCAAGGTGTACCGGGCCGACTCCGAGCATGATGAGGGCTATTTTGTATCCGGAGAAATCAGCAAGAATGTGAAAAAAGGAAAGTCATACCAGGATCATGCGATCCTGTACCGGACCAACGCGCAGTCGCGGGTAATAGAGGAAATTCTCATTAAATCGGATATCCCTTACCAGATTGTCGGGGGCATCAAGTTCTACGACCGCAAAGAAATCAAGGACCTGCTCGCTTATCTGCGGCTGCTGTCCAATCCCGATGACGACATCAGCTTAACCCGGGTGATCAATGTTCCGAAAAGAGGGCTCGGCGACACGACGGTTGGCAAGCTTACCGACGCAGCGGCATCCCGGGGCGTCTCCATCTTCCGTGTGCTGGAAACGGTGGACGACCTCGGATTTGCGGGACGGACGCGCAACGCACTGGTCGAGTTCTACGACATGATTCTGGCGCTTCACCGGATGGTGGAATTTCTGTCGGTGACGGAGCTGACGGAGAAGGTGCTGGAAATGTCGCAGTACAAGCTGGAGCTGCAGAAGGAGAACACGATTGAATCGCGCTCCCGCCTCGAGAATATCGACGAGTTTCTGTCGGTGACGATGGAATTTGAGAAAAATAACGATGATAAGTCGCTCGTCTCCTTCCTGACCGATCTTGCCCTGATCGCCGACATCGACAGCATGAACGATACAGAGGAGGACCACAGCGACGCGGTCGTGCTGATGACAATGCACAGCGCGAAGGGGCTGGAGTTTCCGGTCGTGTTCATCATCGGCATGGAAGAAGGGGTATTCCCGCACAGCCGCGCCTTCCAGGACAATGATGAGCTGGAAGAAGAGCGGCGGCTGGCGTATGTGGGCATTACCCGCGCCGAGAAGCAGTTGTTCCTCTCCTGTGCGCGGGCGCGCACGCTGTTCGGGCGGACGACGGCCAACCCGCCGTCCCGCTTCCTGGACGAGATTCCGGAGGAACTGAAGGAAGACACCGTCATGAGCAGCGACCGCTTCCGCCGGGGCGGCGAGGCGGGCGGAGCCTATGGCGGCCGCGGCTTCGGCGCTGGCGGCCGCGGCAATTTCGGCGGCGGCCGGAGCGGAGCCGCCGCTTCATCGCCGGGCGCCGCCGCAGGCTACGGCGGCGCTTCGGCGTCCGCGGCAGCCGGGCGCAGCCGCGTGACCGTGACCTCGGGCGGGGCTGCGTCCCGCCCGGCGGGTAGTGCCCCCGCCGATTTCAAGGCGGGCGACAAGGTCTCGCACGGCAAATGGGGCGTCGGCACTATTGTGGCCGTGAAAGGCAGCGGCAACGACATGGAGCTGCAGATTGCCTTCCCGGCGCCGGTGGGCGTGAAGCGGCTGCTCGCGGGATTTGCGCCGATCACTAAGGTGGAGTAAGAGATTCGGCACGATAGCCCTGGCTCATAGCGCCGGGCATGGCGCGGATGGTTAAACAGCCTGCTTTTGGATCAGGCTGAGGAAGAAGGAAATGAATCGGGATGGCGGAGGGATGTCTGAGGCATGGACGCAATGCATACGATGGAAGAGCTTGTGGCGGAGCTGAATAAATATAATTACCACTACTATACGCTGGATGCGCCGATTGTCAGCGACAAGGAATATGACGCGCTCTACGACAAGCTAGTTGCCCTGGAGGCGGAGAGCGGCATTGTCCTGCCCGATTCGCCGACCCAGCGTGTCGGCGGCGAGCTGCTGAAGGGCTTTGTTCCGCATCGGCACCTAGCTCCGCTCTGGAGCCTTGACAAAGCCCAGAACATTGAACAGCTCCGCAGCTGGAACGCCCGGGTGCTCAAGCTGGTGAATGACTATAACAGCAAGAATCCCGAGCAGCCGCTTCCGGAGCCCGGCTATGCCGTGGAGCTGAAATTCGACGGTCTGACGTTGAATCTGACCTATCGTGACGGCAGGCTGGTTCAGGCCTCCACACGGGGCAATGGCACCACAGGCGAAGGGATTTTGGCGCAGGTGAAGACGATCAAATCGGTTCCGCTGACCATCCCCTTCAAGGATGGCGTCATTGAGGTGCAAGGCGAGGGCATCATGAACTTGTCGGTGCTTGCCGAATACAACCGGAAGGCGGCGGAGCCGCTGAAGAACGCCCGCAACGGCGCGGCGGGAGCGCTGCGCAACCTAAATCCGAAGCTGACGGCGGAGCGGAAGCTGAATGCCTTTTTCTACAATGTCGGCTACTCGGAAGGCATCGAGTTTCACGACCACCAGGAAATGATGCAGTTTTTGCGCGACAACCAGTTCAAGGTTAATCCTTATCTGGCCTATTTCGACAGCTTCGACGAAGTGACGGAGCAGTTGGCCGAAATTGAGGAAGGCCGCTCTAGGCTCGACTACCTGATCGATGGCGCGGTCATCAAAATCACGGATTTCCGTATCCGCGAAGTGCTCGGTTATACGGACAAGTTCCCCCGCTGGGCGGTCGCCTACAAGTTCGAGGCGGAGGAGACAACCACCGTGCTGGAATCGGTCGACTGGAATGTGGGCCGGACCGGCAAAGTAACGCCATTGGCGAGGGTCGAACCGGTAGAACTGGCCGGCGTTACCGTGCAGAACTGCACCCTTAACAATATCGGCGACATTGAGCGGAAGAACCTGAAGCATGCACTCGGAACGCGCGTGTTCATCCGCCGGTCCAATGATGTCATCCCGGAAATTCTTGGGAAGGTAACGGATGAGAAAGACGGCGGGGAAATCATTTATCCCGACCACTGCCCGGCCTGCGGTTATCCGCTGGAAATGCGGGGAGCGCATCTGTTCTGCAACAACAAGCTGAACTGCAAGCCGCAGATCGTCGCGAGGATCACGCATTTTGCCTCGAGGGACGCCATGGACATCGAGACCTTCAGCGACAAGACGGCGTCCCAGCTGTACGATGAGCTGGACGTGCGTGAGCCTGCGGATCTCTACGAGCTGACGCTCGAGCAGCTCGTGAAGCTGGAGAGATTTGGCGAGAAGAAGGCGAGCAACCTCCTTCAGGCGCTTGAGGAGAGCAAGGGGCGGGATCTCGCTTCCTTCCTGTTTGCGCTGGGCATCCCGAATACCGGCAAAGCAACGACCAAGATGCTGGCCGATCACTTCCGCGATCTGAACGCCGTCATGACGGCAAATGCGGAGGAGCTGTCGGCGCTGCCCGATATCGGCGGCATTGTAGCCGAGAGCATCGTTTCCTTTTTTGCCGATCCGTTCGTGGTCACAGGCATCCGCCGCCTGCTTGATTTGGGCGTACAGGCCAAGGCGCCGGAAGCGCTGGCTCCGGTCGTGACCGACTCCTTCTTCAGCGGCAAGACGGTAGTCTTGACCGGAACGCTCCAGAAGCTGACCCGGGACGAAGCAGCCGAGAGGCTGGAAGCGCTTGGCGCCAAAGTCACCGGCAGCGTTTCGAAGAAGACCGATCTCGTCATTGCCGGGGAGAAGGCCGGCAGCAAGCTGGCCAAAGCGCAGACACTCGGCATCCCGGTCATCGAGGATGAGGATGAATTGCTCCGGCTGCTGGAGGGCGGTGCTCCGTCTGAAGGTTCGAAGGGTTAACCCCCGCAGACCGTAGACGTTTCTTTAAGGCTAGGCTAAATCTAAGCTAAGCATCGCGTTCCTCATAATGGACCCGCTCCAAGGGATACCCTTGAAGCGGGTCTTTTTTTTCTGAGTAATCACAGAAAGGCTCAAATTTAATCCAAGTCAGGCAATATTTTTACATGGAGACAATACTCTCCCCTTAGACTATAGAAGAATTACTTACCACTGGGAGGGTATATAAAAAGATGAATAAAGGTCTGAAAAAAGTTGCAATCGGCGGATTGGCCTGCCTGATCCTTTCTGCAGGAAGCTTCGCCTACGCGGCTCAAGGTTCTTCCAAAACGCTAACGGCTCCAAAAGCCCCATCGAAAAATCTCATCGTCCTGATTGGCGACGGCATGGGGCCCGCGCAAATCTCAGCAACGCGTTATTACGAACAGTATAAAAAAGGTGTCAAGCATCTCAACCTCGACCCTTACTATGTTGGACAAGCGACTACCTATGCGGATCGCGGCGAAGACGGCGGCACCGTAGTGTCAGGGGTAGTAACGGACTCTGCATCGGCCGGCACAGCTTTTGCCACAGGGCATAAGACATACAACGCGGGCATCAGCGTCTCCAATGAAGACGTGGCCAAGCCTTTTGCTTCCGTAATTGAAGCTGCGGAGAGAAGCGGCAAAGCAACCGGTCTTGTGACCACCGCGCGGATCACCCATGCAACACCAGCCGTATACGCCTCGCATGTACGCAGCCGCGACAACGAGTCGGCCATTGCCACCCAGTACCTGGATAGCGGCGTGGATGTGCTGTTTGGCGGGGGCAAGCAATTTTTTGTGACGAAGGATGAGAAGGGCAAGCGGAATGATAAAAATATCCTGCCCGATTTCAAAGCGAAGGGATATACCGTTGTCGAGAATACGAGCGCATTGAAGGCTCTCCCGGCTTCCACGACGAAAGCGCTGGGCCTGTTCGGCAATTCCCATGTCGCCTACACTCCGGACCGTAATGAAGAAATTCCAAGCCTTGCGGCTATGACGTCGTCTGCTTTGAAGATTTTGTCCAAAGATAAGAACGGTTTTGTCATGATGATTGAAGGCGGCCGGATCGACCATGCCGGGCATGCCAACGATTTTCCGACGCTTATCCAGGAGACGCTCGATTTCGACGCCGCTTTTAAGACCGCAATCGAGTTCGCCAAAAAAGACGGCAATACATCCGTAGTCGTGACCGCGGACCATGAAACGGGCGGTTTGTCCTTGTCGCGCGACAATATCTATGAGCTGAATATCGACCTGTGGGACAAGCAGAAGCATTCTTCGGAATCCATCGCCAGCAAGCTGGCCGAAGCCAAAACTCCGGAGGAAATTCGCAGCATTGTGGCCGAGAATACCGGAATTAACGATTTGACCGACGAAGAGGTACAGGCGATTCTGGCAGGCGACGGTTCCTCATACAAGCAGGAGGGCGCCTACAATGCCGTCATTTCCAAAAGACTGCTGGTCGGCTGGTCCGGACACGGGCATTCCGCCGTGGATGTCGGCATATGGGCTTATGGTCCAATCGCAGGTAAAGTGAAAGGCCAAGTGGACAACACCCAGATCGCCAGAGCTTCGGCTGCCATTGTAGGGGTCAATCTGGACAAGAGATCGGCTGAGCTTCAATCGAAATATTTGTATCCGAAATTTAAAATCAACCGCGATAACGAAGTGCTCTATCCTGTCGCGGCGTTGACGAAGGCCTTTGGAGGAACCTACAGCAGCGGATCGACAGTCTCTAAAGCCGTTATTGGCAAAAACACGGTGGATATCAACATGTCGGCTCTGACAGCCACACTGAACGGCAAGGCTGTATCTTTCACGGTAGATAACGATAACGGAACTGTATATCTTCCACTGTCCGCATTCAGCCAGTTGACTGGCAAAAATCTGAAGTGGGATTCGCTCTCCGAACGAATTGTTCTGCGGTAAGGGGGAGTGAGCATGCTTCAAATTTCCGGCCTGAGCAAAAGCTTCCGGATCGACGGACGCAGTCTGCCGATTTTGGATATTCCTTCTTGGCAGGTGGAAAAAGGTGAAAAGGTGGCGATTACCGGACCCAGCGGGTCCGGTAAAAGCACGTTGCTCCATTTAATCAGCGGAATTGCAGTACAGGACAAGGGTGAGATTTATCTGGAGGGGCAGTCGCTGCACACCATGACGGAGGCACAAAGGGATCGGCTTCGGGCCATGAACATCGGATATGTACTGCAGGATTTTCACCTGATTCCATCTCTTACCGCCAGCCAAAATATCGAAATCGCAATGAACGCCAGTATGCCTGCGAAGCAGAGAAAAACGCTCATCTCAGAGTGGCTGGAAAGAGTAGGCTTGCCAGACCGGGCGAAGCATATGCCTTCCCAATTGTCCCGGGGGCAACAGCAGCGGGTGGCGATTGTCCGCGCGCTTGTGAACAATCCGCCGCTGGTGCTTGCGGATGAGCCCACCGGCAGTCTGGACTGGGAGACCGCGGATGAAATTTCGCGGCTTTTGCTCGATCTTAGTTCTTCCAGGCAGCAGACCCTAATTGTCGTCACGCATGACCTGAACATGGCGGAGCGTTTTCCGAAATGTCTGGATATTAGGGAGTTGAACCGCGTTCGGAAGCATGTTGGGCATCCAGCCGGAAGAGGCGGCGATCAGGAGGTGAGCAACGGATGAATCTTTTTTCATTGTCGCTGCGCAATATCCGGCATCGGCTTTTTCTTTCTTTTCTTACCGTCTGCGCGATCGGGGCGACCGTCGCTTTTATTGTTCTATTTTCGCTTTTCCGGGACAGCGTCGAGCAGGGGGCGGAAAAAGGATACGGCCCGTTCGATCTCGTCATTGGCGCGCAGGGCAGCGAAACCCAGCTTGTACTGAATACGTTCTATCATATCGGCGCGCCTACCGGGAATATTCCGGCGAACCTGCTGGACGAGGCGCGGCGCGATTCGGGCGTGGACAAGGCGTATGCCATGACGACCGGAGATAACTACAATGGATTTCCGGTAGTCGGAATCGATCCGGAGTATTTTCTGACACGGTACGGTGACCGTACGCTGAAGGCAGGCGCGCTGTATGCTAGAACAGGCGAAGCCGTTGTCGGATCGCATGTCGCGCAGACACTCGGTCTGAATGTGGGCGATACGTTCGCTGGCGCTCACGGGCTTGTGGAGGAAGGAGAGCATCATTCCGCCGAGGAGGAGGCCGAGAGCCACGCCGGTGAAGAAGAGAGAGAAGAGGAAGAACATTCACATGAAGGCTTTAAATATACGGTGACCGGTATCCTGCCCACGCTGAACACTCCGGATGACCGGGCGGTGTTCACTACTGTTGACTATGCTTGGGCGGTTCATGAGCTTCAGGGGGAAGACCGGGAGATTACAGCCGTTCTGGTCAAACCGTCAACTCTGCTTGGCGCGCATAATTTGAAGCAGACGCTTGATGGCAGCGGAGGAGTACAGGCTGCATATACAAGCAAGGCCGTGTCAGATGTGGTAAACGCGGTCGATCAAGGTTCCCGGCTTGTCGAAATATTGGCCGGCCTGTGTGTGCTTCTTGCCGCGATTACGATTCTGTTGTCCTTGATCGCCGCTGCCGGGGAGCGCACCAAAGATGCCGGTCTGCTGCGGCTGCTGGGCAAGCCGAAGAGTTATGTATGGATGACACTGATCAGTGAGGGTCTGATCCTGACGCTAACCGGCCTTGCGGCGGGCTTCCTTGCGGGACATTTGTCCGCGCTGCTCTTTAGAGAAGTGCTGTTTGCCAAAGCGGGAGTCCGAATCAACCCTTATCTGTGGAACGCCGATCACGGCTGGATTGCTGCGGGAACGATCGCGCTCGGGCTGCTGGCCTCGCTGATTCCCGCCTTTCGGATGTACCGGCTTCAGCCGCTCGCTTTGTTTAAATCTTAGGAGGTAAGCTGCCTTATGAAGACAAGACAAAAGTTTCTGACCGCCGCGGCTGTGTGCCTTACCCTATTGCTGTCCGCATGCGGCAAGGATGGGGAAGAGACGTCGGCGTCTTCGTTTTCGTCGGTTCAGAACACCTCGGTATCTGCTGAGGAACAAAATAATTCCCAGGTGATTGAGGATAGAAAGGCAGCCGGGGATTCTGCCGCTGCTTTAAATTCCGCTTCGCCGGAGGACTCCCCGGGCGCTTCCCCATTCCCGGGTTCCGCCACCGCTGCCATCAGCTCTGCCGAACCATCCGCTACCGCCGCTCCGGGCTCTGCGGCACCGTCCCCGGCGTCAACTGCCTCGGCTTCGTCTGATGCGAAGCAAACGCCGCTTCCAAAGACGGCAGCTTCGAATTCGGCCAAAGGAACGCCTTCCGCCGGTGGGGCGAAGGCCAGCGCTGGCAAGCCTGCGGCTGTTCCCGCCAATAGCGCCGCAGCCAAGACGTCCGGCGCCAACCGCCAAGCGTCTGCCGCCGCTGCTTCCCCTACGCGTAAACCTGCTTCGCCTTCCGTCAATACGAATAACGGCGGCAAGACGGAAGCCGCCTCTTCCGCCGCTCCGGCTAAGAGCCCGAATGCAGCTAGCCCGTCAGGTACGGTAACCATAGGCTGGTCGGATTTTTTTGATGGGGGAGACCAAACCCGGCCTTCGGAGCGCTTCTGGGACCTCAGCGAGAGTAAAAGCACAGTAACCATCAAAGGCTTCATGGGCGAGGTGCTCTCCTTCGAAAAGCACTGGTTCCTGCTGATCCCTCAGCCCGGCGCCGAATGTCCTTTTGACAACGGGGACGAAACGTACTGGAACAAGATTATGATTGTATTTGTGCCGGATGATTTCAAGCTGAGACATAAGACGGGTCCGCTCCAGGTGACTGGACGGCTTGAGGTAGGCATTAAAATCGACGAGTCCGGATACAAGACCATGTTCCGGCTGTACGACGCTTCATTTGAGGAAATTAAGGAGTAACACGTTTCAAACTTGCGGCTTGTCCGGGGAGAGAGCTTCCCTGCGGACAGGCCTTTATATTTTCTTTTTCCCCGGCAGCCACGCATCCGTATCATAGCCCCGCTGTTCCCAGTAGCCAACATGGTCGCCTTCGATCAGTTCAATCCGATTGAGCCATTTCACCGATTTATAGGCATACATTTGCGGAACGATCAGGCGTACGGGACCGCCCAGTTCATTTGTAATCGGCTTACCGTCATGCATTACGGCGACCAGGATATCGTCCATCCTCGCCTGCTCCAGAGTGAGCGAATCGGTGTAAACGCCGTCCCCGGAATAAAATTTGACGCTTGCAGCACCATTTTGCACGGAGGCCATGTCGAGCAGCTTGGCAAGGGGGATGCCTTCCCATGTATTTTTATACACCGACCAGCCCGTAATACAGTGAAAATCGCTCACCTGAACCTCCCGCGGGAGATTCACGAACTGCTCCCAGTTCCAGTTCAGCTTGTTGTCCACCAGACCGTCAACCGTAAAAGACCAGTTCGAATTGTCGAAGGAGGGGATGTCCGTTACCGTATACACGCGAAAATGCCCTTCTGCGCCCCCTCCGATCGGCGGGGATGACTGCGGCAGCGGAACGGGGTCGGGCAGGAGGTGGTTGGCATTAGCCGCCGCAGGCACTTCAGACGCAGGCAGCTGCAGCGACCGGCCCATCCATCGGACAAAAGTAGGTCCGAGCGTAACCGCCAGCCCCGCGCCGACGGCAGCTTTGAGAAAGCCGCGCCGCGTATATAGAGGTTGGGGATAGTGACTCCCTTTTTCAACACGTTCGGTAGTATCTCTGTCTTTGATGCCGGGTTCCGGCACAATCGAGCGCCGGTTCGGTTCTTGGAGCCAGCGGGTGCGGGTAATCGAGTGATAAATGATGATCGGCAGACCGATCCAAGTGAAGAGATCATGCGCCAGCAGCGCGGCATTGGCCGCCCGGGGGCCGAAGACTTTGAACAGCCAGAGGACAACACCAGATACGATCCAACCTAGCAGCAGCGCAAGAACCGTGATGACATTGGCTTTTTGCCCCGGTTTCCCATTTAGCCGTTTCCAATGCTTCGCCGCCAGCAGCAGATAATAGGCAACCGGAACGAGCAGCGCAAGCCCGGCCAGGATATGCCCCCATTTCAGCCAAACGCGGCCTTCTCCCAGCCATTCCCTCCAAAAAGCGCCCAGCAGCATCAAGCCGCTTACAGCCAAGAACAGCACCAGCCAGGCGTTCCATGCGTGAATGGTAACGAGCTTTTTTCCATAGCCTTTCCGGATGCGCACAAGCGCTTTGTTTGCCATTGCCTCTCCCCCTATCTGAAAGACCGGTCGATAATTCAAGTTTTAATTAATTGTAACGCAAAAATCGGACGTTGAATAATACAAGGAAATTTTTCTGATAAGATGAGAAGGTAATGCTTATGGCACAAGAGGAGGCTGTCCGCTGTGAAGCAGGAAACGATATTGCTGGTAGATGACGAGAAAGAAATTGTGGAGCTGCTAGAGATTTATTTTAACAATGAGGGCTATCGGCTGCTAAAAGCCTACAACGGCCTGGAGGCTCTGGAATGTCTGGAGCAAGAGGATGTGGATCTGATTATTCTGGATGTCATGATGCCGCAGATGGACGGGATTGCCGCCTGCCTTAGAATTCGGGAGGATCGGAATATGCCGATTATTATGCTGTCCGCCAAAAATACCGACATGGACAAAATTACAGGTCTCAGCCTTGGCGCGGACGATTATGTCGGCAAGCCATTCAATCCGCTGGAAATCGTGGCCCGGGCCAAATCCCAGCTTCGCCGCTATCATAAATGGAACCGGAATTTCCCCGCCCGCAAAAGCGACCATGAGCTTCAGTTCGAGGATTTGCTTATCGACACAGCGAAGCATGAAGTCAGCGTGGATGGCCGCAAGGTTAAGCTGACACCCAGGGAGTTCGCCATTCTGGAACTGCTGGCCCGTCATCAGGGTCAAGTGCTGAGCATGGAGCAGATTTACCGCAACCTGTGGAACGAGCCGTTTCTTGACGGAGGGAACACGGTCATGGTGCATATTCGCAATATCCGTGAGAAAATCGAGCTTAATCCGAAGCGTCCGCGTTATATCCAAACGGTCTGGGGAGTCGGTTATAAGCTGGACAGTCCATCCTGATGAGACGAAAGGCGGGATTACTCGTATGAACGTAAAATATATAGCGACTATCCGGTGGAGGTTTATCCTGGCTTTTATGCTTAGCAGCGTGTCGGCGGCGGCGCTGCTGACGGCTTGCTATCAGTTGGTGAACTCGATGGTCTATTCGAACTCGGGCCCTCCAAATGCCCCGTACCGCCGAATTCTCCGGTGGATCATTAACCACATTGGCTCAGTTCCTTTGCTGACGACGGTGGGAATCGCCAGTTTTTTGCTGTTCTTTTTTATTTATACGCGCAAAATCATCGTGTACCTGGAGGAAATCACACAGGGCATTCAGCAGATGACCAGAGTGGGGATGGCGCATAGAATCGAGGTCCGTACCGGAGACGAACTGGGAGTTCTGGCTGAAAATATCAACGAAATGGCCAAGCGGCTGCAGCGCTCCCTGGAGGAGGAACGAAGGGCGGAAAATGCAAAAAACGACCTGATTACGGGTGTTTCCCATGATCTTCGGACTCCGCTCACCTCTATCCTTGGATTTCTGGAATACATTGAGCGCGACCGCTGCCGGGAAGAGGCCGAAATGCGTTACTATGTGAGCATTGCCTATCAGAAAGCATTGGTGCTACAGAAGCTGATTGACGATTTGTTCGAATATACCCGTGTGAATGGCGGAGGACTAACGCTGGCGCTGCAAAAGCTTGATTTGAAGGCATTTATGCGCCAACTGGCGGAGGAATCGGTTCCCGCGCTGGAGCAGGCCGGCATGATATATCGAATAGAGGATAATGCCGACAGGCTGTGGATCATGGCATCCCCCCATGAGCTTGTCCGGGCCTATGAGAATTTAATTACCAATGCGATCCGCTATGGAAAAGAGGGCAAGAGAGTGGAGATCGGACTCAGCCGGGAAGGCGATGAAGCGGTGGTGCGAATCCGCAATTTCGGCGAGCGGATCGCGGAAAGCGATCTGCCGCATATTTTTGAACGCTTTTACCGGGCGGAGCGCTCCCGTTCGCAGCATACCGGCGGGTCGGGGCTGGGCCTTGCTATCGCCAAAGGGATTATCGAGCGTCACAACGGCGTCATTTCCGCGGAAAGCGATATGAGCCGGACCGATTTCATTACCCGCTTCCCCTTATACGAAGAAGGGATGCCTGAACCAATATTAAGAAATTCTTAAGAAAAGACCCTCGCGGTTCTTAAGATTTGGCCGCTATCCTTTAGCTTTAGGTTGGCAGTTGCCTGAATGCGAGGAGGAAAAAGCTATGAAAAAATTGTATACGGTGCGGTTCAGCTATTTGTATATCACCGGCGGATGCGCTCTGCTGAGCGGCGTCCTGTTGTTTGTCGTCCGCCGGATATTTGCCCTGCTGTACACTTATTATTCGCCGGAACCGGATGCCCTGTTCACCCGGTTGTCGAATGGAGTTATCAATGTTGTTGGGCGGACGCCACTCTCCGCCGTCTTGTATTTGTCATGTTTCGGCCTTCTGTATATGCTCCGGTCCCAAATGCTGGACAATGATATGAAGGCGCTCCTGCGGGCATCGGAGAAGCTGGCGGAAGGCGGCAAGGGTTCGGAAGTCGCAGTGTGCTCCAAGGGAGAACTTGGTGAAATCGCCGCTAATTTGCAGCGAATCGGCAGAAGCGGATCGGCGCCGGCGTATTCGCCTGAATTGCAGGGCCCCCGCCAGTCAGCGCTTTCGGAGCGACCGCCCGAACCGTCGGGTCCCCGCCCGTCGGCGGTTCCGGCGCGTTCACCCGAACCGTCCGGTTCGTACTTATCTGTAGCCCCGGCGCCGCACTCTTCCCGTTGCCCGAAGCCGTCTGGCGGCGTGAACGACGGATTCGGAGAGACGGCGGATGGGATCAGCGGGGAGGCGATCGCCCTCGTTCTAAGAACGAGAAGAATACTTCGAGAGCTGTCGGCGGCGGAATCGGAGGTCCCGGACCGCGAGAGTGCTCTATACGCATACCTGGAATCGGCGAAAGTGGAATTGCTGGACATGGAACGTTCACTGGAAGGCCTGATTGTTTCATGAAGCCCAAATTTGCTGTTCACAGAGATATGCGGTTACCTCGTAACTATACAATCCGGGGCCGCCGTCTTGCCGCTCTCCGCTTCCTGCACAGGTTGTTTGACGTGATGGTGCTCGCCGCTATACTGGCGTTGATCGCGCTCTTCTACATGTGCGAGTACGGAAGATTTACCGTTCACCGCCATCCGGATATCCTGATTCTTCCCGAATCCAGCGTCATCGCCGCTTCGGACGGCACGCCTTTGCGTGAAATTCCTTTGCCCGGCTCCGGCTATAGACTGACGGCCAAACTTCAGGAAATGCCGGAGCTTCTGATCAAGACGATTATTGCCGTTGAGGACCGGCGCTTTTATGACCATGATGGCCTTGATTACAAGGGGATTCTGCGGGCAGTAGTGAACAATTCCGCTCGGATGAGGCTTTCCGAGGGAGGGAGCAGCATTACGCAGCAGCTTGCCCGCAACCTCTATCTGAACAGGGACAGGACGTTATTTCGCAAGCTGAATGAAGCCGCCATCGCCGTCGCTATGGAAAAGCGGCTGTCCAAGAATGAAATCCTGGAGCTGTATTTGAATGAAATTTATATGGGGAGAGGAGAGTACGGCGTGAAGTCTGCGGCGGAGCGCTATTTCGGCGTCTCCGAGCTAAGGCGGCTGGAGATTTGGCAGATAGCCATTTTGGCGGGAATTCCGAAAGGGCCCTCCGTCTATAATCCGGTGGATAACGCCAAGAGGTCGCTGGATCGGCGCAGACTTGTCCTTGGCGTCATGCGGCGCGATGGCTTAATCACCGACAGCGAAATGAGGGAGGCCGCCCGCCGTAAGTATGAGCCGCCCGGAGAGGCTGAGTCCGGACCGTCCGCCGTCTCCTATATGGAGGCCTCGCTCCGCGAAGCGTCCCGGGTAACCGGCATATCGGCGAACGAGCTTCGAACGGGCGGGTATCTGATTGAAACCGCGATGAATAAAGGAGCTCAGTCGGCGTTAGAGAAGGCTTTTTCGAGGAAGGAACTCTTTCCTCCGGATGGCAAGAGCAGCAAGGCGGAAGCCGCCATGGTCATTATGAATCATCATAACGGCGAGATCGTGGCTATGATGGGTGGACGCAGTCCCCGCGAAGGAGATTTGAACCGGGCCGTACTTGACGCCCGCCAACCCGGCTCCGCCTTTAAGCCGATTATCGTTTACGGACCCGCGCTGGAGAGCGGGCGGTTCACGCCTGACAGCGTGCTTCCTGACCGGCCGTACGCTTACGGAAGCTATCGGCCCGAAAATATCAACAATGCCTATGCGGGAAAATTAACGATGAGTGCGGCACTTCGAAAGTCCGCCAACGCCCCAGCGGTATGGCTTCTAAGGCAGACGGGCCTTGCTTATGCGCGTCAGTTTGCTTCCAAGCTTGGTATTGAGCTTACCGACGAGGACAATAACTTGTCGATAGCACTTGGCGGGCTGCATAAAGGGGTATCTCCGCTGAAGATGGCCCAAGCCTATAGTGTGTTCGCAAGCGGTGGCAACTACCGGGAAGCCTATACCGTACGCCGAATTACAGACCGTCACGGAATCTTGTTATATGAGCATGTTCCGGCAGCTTCCCGGGTGATTTCAACTCGAACTGTCGGGGAAATGACTGCCATGCTGCGGACCGTCGTCCAGGAAGGTACAGGTATAAAAGCGCGAATGAACCGACCGGTTGCCGGAAAGACCGGCACGACGGAGCTCGATCTGCCGGGAACCGATCGCAAGGCGAATCGTGACATTTGGTTTGTCGGTTACACGCCAGAATGGACGGCGGCCGTGTGGATGGGTTTTGACCGAACCGATCGAGATAACTACATGACCACAGGTAGCGGAGCAGCGGCCGCCTTATTTGCCAGGGTTATGGAACCGGCCTTACGTCAGGCGCGGCGATAGGCTCTGATAAGCCTTAATGTACCCAGTTTTCATGACTCCTTCTTTTTCTTGCCCGGGACACCAAAAATTCCGCTTACCATAAAAAAGCTCATCCTCTCTTTAAAAAGAAGCCATGAGCCTTTTTGCCTGCGGTTCAGTTTCCCATGGCTTACTCCGCCGCCCACTCCTCCAGCTTACCGTCCCCCGGAAGAAGCAGGGCAAGAAGTCCGAGAAGCGGAAGAAAGCCGCAGACAATGAATACGCTCGTGATACCTACCGCATCAATCATGTGGCCGATGAACAGCGAGCCGATGCCGCCGAGTCCAAAAGCGAGGCCTGTAATTAAACCGGAGACGGTGCCGATATTGCCGGGATACAGCATTTGCGCGTAAATGACGGTAACCGAGAAACTGGACAAAAGAACGAATCCGCCGATTAGCAGCAGCACACCTGCCCAAAACGGGCTTGCGAACGGAAGCGCGAGCGCGAAGGGCACGGTTCCGACCATGGAGAACAGGATGAGATTCCGCCGTCCGAACCGGTCCGCCAGTGGACCGCCGAATAGAGTACCAACCGCGCCGGCGGCCAAGTACATGAAAATATAATTCTGGGCATGGTCCAGCACCATACCGTACTTCTCCATTAAATAGAACGTATAGTAACTGCCGATGGCCTGACCGTACCACGACCGCACAAAGACGAGGATGACCAGAATGACGGTGGCATTCAGAATGCTTTTATTCCTGGCAGGGTCCATTGCGCGGGAAACGGTTTTTTTGCGAAAGGTATACCCTGCGTCCAGCATCTCCCGGTACCAACGAGCTACATAGGTCTGCACCAAGACGCCAGCAGCTGCGATCACCGTGAATCCCAACGCGCCGATCTGTCCAAACGGGATGAACACCCATTTTGTCAACAGGGGACCGAGAGACTGTCCGGCATTGCCCCCGACCTGGAAAATCGATTGGGACAGCCCCTTTTTCAGTCCCGCCGCCATATGTGCAACACGCATGCCTTCAGGATGAAAGGCCGCGGAGCCGAAGCCGATCAGAATAACCGAAAGAAGCACCAGTACATAATTATTGGCGTAACCCAGCAGCAGAACACCCGTTAAGGTGCTGCCCATCCCGAGCGGAAGCAGGATTGGACGCGGATGGCGGTCGGCGGCATAGCCGATGATCGGTTGGATAACCGAAGAAGTGACGTTGAGCGCGAATGATATCCATCCGACCTGAGCGTACGAGAGCAGCATATTGCTCTTAAGGATAGGAAAAATCGCCGGAATCACCGCCTGAATCGAATCATTGAACAAGTGAACGAAGCTGACGGCGAGGAGTATCCGGTAGATTGTAGCCTGCTGAAGATTGCGCTGCTCACCGGCCGCCAATTTTGACGGGGCTAATGTTGACGTCGACTGATTTCTCATAACAGCTCCTTTCCATATTAAAACCGGGCACATCGATATGAACTAAGATAACTCTTTTTGCCGTTTTACCGCAATGAACATTACGGGGAAGGATGATAGATTGATCGTTTAACCCTCTAGCAAGGAAGAGGAATAAATTATTTGAAAAAAGGGTTGCGCAATTGCTGTTGGCATGATATATTATTTCTTGTCGCTCGCGAGGTTGTGATGAAGATTGAAATCACGATTGAAAAAAAGAGTTGACGAACGAAGTTGAATATGTTATTCTATAATTCCTGTGCATGAGACGAAATGTTCAAGTGCCGGGAGCAAGTTCTTTGAAAACTGAACAAATGGAACACGTTAATTTATAAGATTCATATTAATGAATCGTCAGTTTCAAAA